>NZ_KB893133.1 GCF_000373985.1 Desulfobacter curvatus DSM 3379 | reverse complement strand
TCACTATTTTATAAAACAGAACATGGTGCCTTTGTTGGTGATATGTTCATGAGCCTGATCCAGACCTGCAATCTGATGAAGGTCAATCCATTTGATTATTTGATCACATTGCTGAATAACGCAACTGAGCTGAGAACTGATCCTTCCCGGTGGATGCCTTGGAATTACAAAACCTCGTCAGCGTAATATAATCGCAGCCCCCCTCTCTTGTGACGAGTTCAGCTGAGCTATCCTAAAAAAATCCTTTGTGCATGTTTACCGAAGGGACACGCAATATAGAGGATATTGCTCTCCTCATCAATAGCCAGGCCGTTGGCACCAAAGGGAGGAAAGCCGGCAGTGGCAAGCAGCGAGTCGTGGGCGATGGTCTTTATCTCAGGTATCTCCGCGTTGGCGACATTTTCTATCTCGAAAATTGCGCCCTGAAAGGAATCAGAAAAGTAGAGATTACCGGCGCTGTCAAAGACCATGGCGTTGGGAGCTGCAGCGTAGTTACCGAAAACGATCTTGTCCTCACTGATGTCGGGATTAACAACTGTTCTCTCTCCTGGCGCACCTGGGTGAGGGACAGCAATTACGTCTTCCACTTCGCCTTCAAATTCAGCGTCAACACGTTGAATTCGTGATCCTAATGTATCACCAACCAGATCACCGGTGTTGCAGATGTAGACCTTCTTGTCAGCCGGATTAAAGGCAAGACCAAGTAGTGGGGACGTTGAGAAATCAATCTGCGCCAGCAAATTGCCTTGTTTTGATAGGCGTTCTCAAATGACTGGTATTGAGCCTGTTATCTTTGATATCAAACGTTAGGCAAAAAGCAACAAATAATTTTGCGTCGAAATTATAAATGACGTAAAATATTTACTTGCGCAGATCTTGGCGTGATGGGTTGCCAATCATGCCGTTTTTCGATAGAGTATCCAATAAGTAAGGCAGGTTATTTCGTCCACCACCTTTATAATCGTAACCTTTTACCATATAGAGCAAATCTGACCCGCTTTTCAATGTATTGTCGCTTGTGGCTGGCGCTCCCGTGTAAGGGAATCGGATAAAAATAAAGCCTTCTATTCTGTTTGCCTTTTTATCCGCATTATTTGTTGGACCTTAAGGCTCGCCTTGAATAGGAATACAGCTTGGGCGCAAAATCTGTGGCATTTATTTTTTTCAAGTTTCTGGGAATAAAAACCGGGGAAGGAGAACTTAATGGACGCGCTTAAAAATTTTGCATCAAAAAATTTCACTGAACAAGTCAAGCTACTAAAGGATATTGAAAAAAAGAAAATCTATGCTGCAATCCCTAAGCTTGTCGAGTTATGCAAAAAAAGTGATCCGTTTGATCAAGCAACGGCCATGGCTGAAAATACGCTCAGATCCCTTTTATTGGGAAACGAGGAGCAAACCGTAAAAGGCCTTATGTCCGATAATGCGAATATTAAAAAAATAAGCTTGCAGGTTTGTTGCCGAAAAAAGTGTTCGTCTGCTACTTCTACTCTGATCAAGCTGTTTTCGGATCTTATTTCAGAACAATCATCTGAATTGATACCCGGGCATCCGCATTATAACGAAGGGTTTGAAATCCTGTCTGCACTCTCATTAATCCAGCCGCCTGAAGCACTTGACATATTTCGGCAATATTTACATCATAGCGACGCTTTAATCGCGTCCTTATCCATTGAAGCCATTGGAAATTATAAAGATATTGATTCTGTTGATGCGCTGTGCAAAATAGTGGAGGAATCAGAGGCTGATGACCGTTATGAAGAATGCGATATAGTTGTTGCCGGCGCAATTGATGCACTGGCAATGATAAATACCGACAGGGCAATATCCTTTCTGGCGTCAAAAATTCATCATCGTAATCCGGTGGCCAGAAGAATCATTCATGCAGTATTTCCAAGACTCGGCCCGGAAACCATCCACTATATCGCACCTTTTCTATTAGATGCCGATACGGATTTGAAAATCATGGCAGTAAACATTCTTGGGGCCATTGGTGATAAAAAAGGGGCGGACTTGATTGTAGACGCCGTTGATAAAGGGGTTGCCGACCATCCCAATGTCAAGTTTGCCGTTTATGAAGCTTTGGGTCAAATATTCTCAATGAAGAGCCTTATTCTCCTTACCGACGGACTTTTGGAGCAGGACCCATCAATACTTATCGCTGTGATCACTTCACTCAACAATCAAATCAACCCTGGTGTGGCAAAGAAATTAAAGGGGATTATCGAAAAAGAAGACGACCATAGTTCCCGATTAATCAATGCAGTTGTTGCATCAAGAGCGCTGGCCTTGTTCGAATCTCTTTATGAAGATGAGAAAATCGGCAACAAAATGATTGAAGCGATTCTTAAATCAAACGACAAGGGGCTTTGCAGTGCATTTTCTAACAAGCTAAAATCAATGGAAAACAAAAGGGCTGAATCTGATGCAATTAAAATCGAATCGATTTCTTCAGGCAAACTCAAAAAAAGAATACTTATTGTTGATGATTCAAAATCCATGTTGGCATTTTACCGCACTGTTGCTTCAGCGATGCAGATCGCAGTCACAGCGGCTGAAAACGGTCAGCAAGCATTGGATATACTCGAATCCGACAATTCATTTGATCTGATTTTAACGGATCTTAACATGCCGGTAATGACAGGAATAGAGTTAACCCAAAAAGTCAGGGCAAATCACTCTGTGGATAGTATTCCCATTGTAATTGCCACCACGGAATCAGAGCAGTCACAAGAGCAATTAGCAAAAAAAATGGGGGCCAACGATTTTATAAAAAAACCGTTTACGGCAGATCAGCTTCAAGATAAAATCAACACCTTCTTCTAAATGTCTTTTATGATTTCAGGTACAGATCAGATCGATATTTTAAATATTTTATTGAATGCTGCCTTTAGCTTACAATGTCGATACGAAATGAAGGTTGACCACAACCTGTTTTTACCTAAAATGACGTGCCGGGCCGAAATATTCAGGCATTATTTATAAGAAAGTCTGTGTAACTAACACAGATCTTTCAACTTTCGTTGTGGGCTGAGCCTGGGTACTGATAGACCAGATCAGCCCACGGCTGTTATATTCTTTTTGCAGGCCCTGCTTCAGTGCCTTAATGTGTCATTATCTTGCAGGCACAATTTCAAGCCAATACCCGTCCGGGTCATTGATGAAATAGATCCCCATCTCCTTATTTTCATAACAGATACACCCCATCTTCTCATGCAAGGCATGGGCTGCGTGGAAATCATCTGTTTTGAATGCAATGTGAAATTCTTCATCGCCGAGATCGTAAGGCACCTTCCTGTCTTTGAGCCAGGTTAATTCCACCTTGTTGGCGGACTGATTATCCGTTAAAAATACAATAACATAGGACCCGTCTGTAGCCGTTTTTCTTCTCAGCTCCGTAAGGCCGAGTGCTTTTTCATAAAAAGCCAGACTCTTTTCCAGGTCCAGTACATTGATATTGAAATGATCAATTGTGAAGTCCATATTTATTTTTTTGCTCCCAAATTAAAAAAAGTTAAACCTGCACTGCACAAATTCTGTTGACTAATGATAATTTTACAATGACTTAAAATAATATCATAGTCTTACCATAAGGGGGTCCCTGCATGGGGTCAAGAGAAAAAAAAGTCATAATTATCGCAAAATATTAGGTTGATATGGTAAAAAAAGTCATAAAAAATCAGGGATTCCCTGATTGATTTGCCCTATCTGCTGTTGATATTATATTTCGCACGTACGTAAAAGAGGAAAAAATAATCAATTTTCTCTAAATAAAACCCTTAAAGATTGAAACAGGGAGGAAGGCGAATGATTGAAGCAACTGAAACCCAAGTACAAAGTGACATCTTTGATTTTCTTAGAATCATCGACAATAACATTTTAAGACTTAAAGGGACCGAGGAGATCGGTTTAGGTGCGAACTTCAGCTTGCGTGGCATCCATCAGTTAGATCAGTTAGATTCCGTTATCCAGTCCGAAACGGAAATTAAAGAGAAAGCCTAATTTCCTATTCTCTCTTCTAAAGATTCTTCTTCCGAATATCCAGGTGCCGCTAAAAAGTTCCTTTTTAGCGGCACCTGGATATTATCTTCATACATAGCCTACCGCCATCACCTAATTGACACTACTATTGGTATAGGTATAATAAAGATCATGATGAGATCCCTTAACCAAATAGAAAAAGGAAAGAAGAAATGAAAAAAATTTTATTTGCAATGGGTTGTCTATTGGCTGTTTGCCTTATCTTTTCCTGTGGAAAAAAAGAAGAAGAGGCGCAGACCATTAAACTTGGGGTCGCCGGCGCACATTCAGGTGATCTTGCATCCTATGGACTCCCATCGGTGAATGCAGCCAAGCTGGTCGTCAAAAAAATCAATGCCAACGGCGGTATTTTGGGCAAACAGGTGGAGCTGCTGGTGGAAGACGATGCCTGTAAACCCGAAGTTGCCGGAAACACCGCAACCAAATTGATTTCAGACGGTGTCGACGTTGTCATGGGTCATATCTGCTCCGGAGCAACCAAAGCGGCTTTAGGTATTTACAAGGAAGCCAAGGTTGTTGCCATGTCTCCGTCTGCCACCAATCCGGATCTGACTTTGTCCGGTGATTATCCCAACTTTTTCAGAACCATCCCCCATGACGCCAAACAGGCCCAACTTCAGGTTGAATTTGCCACCCATACCCTTAATGTTAAAAATGTCGTTATCCTGCACGACAAAGGGGATTACGGAAAGGGCCAGGCAGAACTTGCAAAAAAATACTTTGAGGACGCCGGTGTGAATGTTCTGCTGTTTGAAGGGGTTACGCCGGGTGCCGTGGACTATTCAGCCATTGTTACGAAAGTGGAAAAACAACAGCCGGACCTGGTTGTCTGGGGGGGCTACCATCCTGAAGCCTCCAAGATCGTTACGTTGATGAGAAAACAGAGAATGGATACGCTGTTCATGGGCGCTGACGGCGTAAAGGATGATACCTTTATTAAGGTCGCCGGTGAGTATGCTGAAGGCGTCTATGCCACAGGTCCCATGGATATTTCCAACAACCCCATGGCCAAAATGGCAAAAGAGGAACACCAGACAGAATTCGGTTCTGATCCGGGTGCTTTTTTTGACGCGGCATATGCCGCCACCCAAGCCTTGCTCAATGCCATTGAAAAAGCCGGCTCCGCTGACTATGACAAGGTGGTTCAGACTTTGAGAACTGAATATGTTGAAACACCCTTGGGGAAAATCCGTTTTGATGAAAATGGTGATGCCACAGGCATTGGCTTTTCCGTATACAAAGTCACCGATGGCAAATTTGTTGAAGAAAAGTAATTAGTAAGTAAGGTTGATTAACCTAATGATACAGGAGGGGGCCGGCAGCATATGCCTGCCCCCTTGTGTCTTGCCGGATATCGGCCTTTCTATTTCCCTTGAGAAAACAGGTTACACATGGATTATGAATTTTTTTTAAAGCTGTTTCTGGGCGGATTGACCCGGGGCAGCATCTATGCCTTGATCGCCCTGGGTTACACCATGGTGTACGGCATTATTGAACTGATTAACTTTGCCCATGGAGAAATCTATATGATTGGGGCCTTTACCGCGCTGATCATCTCCACGGTTTTAACCATGTCAGGCTTTCCTGCCCTGGCTGTTACGCTGATTGCAGCGGCAGCAGCAGTATGTTATGCATGCTGCTACGGGTATACCATGGAAAAAATCGCCTACAAGCCCCTGCGAACGGCCCCCCGTCTGTCCGCTCTGATCAGCGCCATCGGCATGTCTTTATTTCTTCAAAATTATGTATTGCTTGCCCAGACATCGGATTTTTTGCCGTTTCCCAGCCTGATTCCTGATTTTGAATTCTGGGAACCCTATGCACACATCATGTCCGCCCCGGAGCTTGCCATTATTGTCACCACGATCATCGTCATGGTTGGGTTAACCTTTCTGATCAAGTTTACCCGGATCGGCAAGGCCATGCGGGCCACGTCCCAGGATAAGACCATGGCCATGCTGCTCGGGGTCAATGTCAACCGGATCATCTCCTCAACCTTTATTATCGGGTCCGGCACGGCTGCCATCGGGGGCATGCTCATTGCCTCGCACATCGGCCAAATCAATTTTTATATGGGGTTCATTGCCGGCATCAAGGCCTTTGTGGCAGCCGTTTTAGGCGGCATCGGCAGTATTCCCGGCGCTGTTTTAGGTTCCCTTGTCCTGGGGTGGACGGAAAGTTTTTTCACCGGTTATATCTCCAGTGATTATGAAGATGTGTTTGCCTTTTTATTCCTGGTTCTGATCCTGATTTTCAGACCATCCGGAATTCTGGGCCGGGCGGAAACCCAAAAAGTCTAAAGTAAAGATAGAAATTATGAATCTGTTACAAGAACTCAAACATTCCACCATAGCAGCGGTCTGGTTTATGTTCCTGACCTTCCCTATCATGGTGATCAAGGTCAATACCGTAACCCAAACCATTGAATGGCGCTGGTGGAATATGGCCTTTATCGGTATTGCCTTTTTTTTCCTGTCCGCACTGTGGCGCTACATGCTGAAGCGCAAACAAAAAAATACAGGTAAATTTAGTCCAGGTAAAAAAATATCTGCGATCAGAAAACATTTGGCAGAAAAACGATTCTTTATTCCCGCCATGGTTTTGTTGGCAATTGCCACCCTGGTGTTTCCCCACGCCTTTTCCATGTACCAGACCAACATCATGATTTCAGCATTGATTTATGTGATGCTGGGATTAGGACTTAACATCGTCATCGGGCTGGCAGGCCTTCTGGATCTGGGATATGTGGCCTTTTTTGCCGTGGGTGCCTATGCCTATGCACTTTTGAATTTGCATTTTGGTTTGACCTTCTGGATGGTACTCCCCATAGGAGGCCTTCTGGGAACCATTATGGGCATTATCCTGGGCTACCCTGTGCTCCGCCTGAGAGGCGACTATCTGGCCATTGTTACGTTAGGCTTTGGTGAAATCATCCGTCTGGTCCTTGAAAACTGGAATGAATTTTCCAAAGGTCCCAGCGGCATTGCCAATATCCCCAAACCCGGTCTGTTCGGGCTTGATCTGACACTCCAACAGCACTCTGTCTATCTATATTATATTATTGTGGCCTTGGTTATTTTTACCATCTTTGTGATCAACCGTCTCCAGGACTCCCGGATCGGACGGGCCTGGATTGCCCTGAAAGATGATGAAATCGCCTGCCAAGCCATGGGTATTGATAAAGCCGCAACCAAACTGCGCGCCTTTGCCTTGGGGGCCACCTGGGCCGGCATGGCCGGGGTTGTTTTTGCTGCCAAGACCACATTTGTGAATCCGGCCAGTTTCACCATCTGGGAATCGGTCATCATTTTGTGTACTGTCGTGTTGGGCGGCATGGGCTCCATTGCCGGTGTCATTTCCGGTGCCTTGATGCTGATTCTTCTGCCTGAATATCTTCGAGCCGTATCTGAATACCGGATGATCGTTTTTGGCGCTGTCCTGGTGTTGATGATGGTTTTCAAACCCGGCGGCCTGATCGAAAACGTAAGAAAGACCTATCACTACAGAGAACACGAACACACCATTGGGCAATAGTTATGAATAAACCCATTTTGGAAGTTAAAAATCTGACCATGGATTTCGGAGGGCTGCGGGCCATCAACGGCCTGGACCTGAGTATCAACCAAGGGGAGATTGCCGCACTGATCGGTCCCAACGGAGCCGGAAAAACCACTTTTTTCAACTGTATCACAGGCATTTATACCCCCACCCAGGGAGATATTTTTATCAGGCCGAATGGAACGGATGCCACCAAAGAAAGAATCAACGGGCTCAAACCCAACCTGGTGACTCGCAGGGGACTGGCCCGGACATTTCAGAACATCCGGCTGTTTGCGTCCATGACAGTTCTGGAAAATGTCATGATCGGCTGCTATCCGGTTACAAAGGCCGGTATCCTTGGCGCCATTTTCAGAGGCCCCGCCACCCGGACCGAAGAACAATTTATCGTGGATAAAAGCTACGATATCCTAAAAAAAATCGGTCTTGAAACATATGTGGATGAATTGGCACTCAACCTGCCGTATGGTGCCCAACGGCGTCTGGAAATTGCCAGGGCCATGGCCACGGATCCGTTTCTGCTTCTTCTGGACGAACCTGCGGCCGGAATGAACCCCAAAGAGACCGAGGCGCTGAACGAATTGATTCTGAAGTTAAGAGACGAAGAACAAATCTCCATCCTTTTAATCGAACACGACATGAAACTGGTCATGACTCTGTCTGAAAACATCTTTGTGGTGGATTACGGAAAAAAAATCGGTGAAGGCACCCCTGACCAGATACTGAATAATCCGGTGGTGATCAAGGCCTACCTGGGAGAAGAGATAGATGCTTAAGATCAGAAACGTAGAAACCTATTACGGCAATATTCAGGCCCTAAAGAATATCAGCATGGATGTCCGGGAAGGTGAGATCATCACGCTCATTGGTGCCAACGGCGCGGGCAAATCCACAACCCTGATGACCTTGTGCGGGGTAGTGCCTGCCACCTGCGGTACCATTGAATTCCAGGGCCGGGATATCACCGGCATGCCGGCGGATCAAATCGCAGGGTTGGGCATCAGCCAGGTGCCGGAAGGCCGCAGGATTTTTCCCTATCTCACGGTCATGGAGAATCTGGATATGGGCACCTTTCTTAGAAAAGATAAAGATCAAATTAAAAAAGATATAGATAACGTTTTTCAACTGTTTCCCATTCTGGCTGATCGAAGGAATCAGCAAGGCGGCACCTTAAGCGGTGGAGAACAGCAGATGCTTGCCATTTCCCGGGCCATCATGAGCAAGCCTAAGCTGCTGCTGCTCGACGAACCGTCCCTGGGGCTTGCGCCCATCATCACCAAGCAGATTTTCAATATTATAACAAAAATCAATCAGGAATATAAAACCACCATATTCCTGGTGGAGCAGAACGCCAATCTCGCCCTAAAAGTGGCGGACCGGGGATATGTTATGGAGACCGGTACCATCACCATGACCGACACAGGGAAAAAACTTCTGGCCAACGAAGAGATCAAAAAAGCATATCTTGGCATGTAACATAAGGAATGAATAATTGAATACACACGATAAAATTTACCTCCTGAGACAGAAAATGGATGAGGCCGGGGTCAGTGCCGTGATCGTTCCCAATGGGGACCCCCATCAAAGCGAATACCTGGCCGAACACTGGCAGGCCCTGAAATGGCTGACCGGATTTTCCGGTTCCGCCGGTACGGCTGTGGTCACAAAAACCCATGCCGGAATGTGGACGGATTTTCGCTATTGGATCCAGGCTGCTGCCCAGATGGACGGCTTTGAACTTTTCAGGCAGGGCGATACGGATATCCCGTACTTTGACGAATGGCTGACCCAGACGTTGTCCGCTAATGGCCGCGTTGCCCTGGATGGAAAAATGATGTCTGCGGCCCAGGCCGGCAGTTTGAAAAAAAAACTGGCACAAAAGGGAATTTTTTTGGACACTACCACAGACCTTATTTCCGATCTGTGGCAGGATCGGCCGCTTAAACCCCGGACTCCGGCCTTTGAGCTGGATGTCATCTATGCCGGAGAGACCCGGAAAAAGAAATTCTCCCGCATACGTAAAAAAATGGCAGATTGCAATGCAGACTGCCATGTGCTGGCCGCCTTGGATGATATTGCCTGGACTTTTAATCTAAGGGGTGAAGATATTCACACCAATCCGGTGAACCTTGCCTTTGCTTTGATCACCAAGGATACAATCCGTTTATTCATTGATCCTGCCAAGGTCAGTCCGGCACTTGGGACAGCCCTTAAGAAGGATGGCGTTACAATATGTGACTACGACGATTTTTACGAAATGATTCAGGATCTGGACGAAAAATTCCGGATATTACTTGATCCCGAAAAAGTTTCAGATTTTATTTACCAGGCCATAGAAGTGCGCTCGGATATTATTGAGATGCCAAACCCAACGGTCATGTTTAAATGTCTTAAAAACAAAGTTGAAATCTCCCATATCCGTGATACTGCGGTCAAAGACGGCCGGGCTGTGGTCAATTTTCTGCACTGGCTTGACACAAGCGATGCGCCTAAAACTGAAATGTCAGCGGCAGAACAACTTTTGAATTTTCGTAAAGAACAGGACGCCTTTATCCACCCCTCCTTTGACTCCATTATGGCGTTTAAGGAACATTCAGCCATCTGCCATTACAGTGCCGACCCGGATACGGATCTGTCCCTAAGCCCGGACGCCATGTTTCTCACCGACTCCGGGGGCAATTATTTGACCGGCACCACGGACATCACACGCACCGTGCACTTAGGCTCACCGACAAGTCAGGAGATCCGGGATTACACCCTGGTGCTCAAGGCCCATATTGCCGTTGCAACGGCACGTTTTCCCGCCACAGCCAGGGGGTACCAGATCGACGCCATGGCCCGCCGGCATTTATGGCAGCAGGGATTAGACTTTGGGCACGGTACAGGCCATGGGGTGGGATTTTTCCTGTGTGTACACGAAGGTCCGGCACGCTTAAGCACGCTTCCCGTGGATATCTCCCTTGCTCCCGGCATGCTTTTGACCAACGAACCGGGGCTTTACCGGGAAGGCCGATACGGAATCCGTCTCGAAAATATGGTTCTTGTTATTGAAGGCGAAAAAACGCAATTCGGCAAATTCTTAAAATTTGAGAACATGACTTTTTGTCATTTTGAGCGCAGCCTTATAGATAAAGTCATGCTGAGTTTAACGGAGATCAACTGGGTTAATGACTATCACCAGATGGTTTATGAGCGGCTTGCACCGGGTCTTGAAGCCCCGGTCCGGCAATGGCTTGAACATAAGACAAAGCCTCTTTAGCGCTCAAGAAACAGATCCAGCAGCACCTTGGGATCTTTCTTGATAATGAGTTTTGCCGTGGTCTCTTTTTTGATGAATCCCTGGCCGGCGCCATGCTGCATAAACGCATTCAAATGATCATAATACCCGGCCACGTTGAGCAACGCACAAGGTTTTTTATGAATCCCAAGGTGAGCCCAGGTCAGTATTTCAAACAGTTCATCCATGGTGCCGATACCGCCGGGAAGTGCAATAAATGCGTCCGACAGTTCGGCCATCATGGACTTTCTTTCATGCATGGAACCTACAACCACAAGTTCTGTTAAGCCGGGATGGCTGATTTCCCTGTTTACAAGGGATTCGGGTATGACGCCCGAAACCCTGCCTCCGCCGCTGAGAACGGTGTTAGCCAGTTTACCCATGAGCCCTACACTGGCCCCGCCGTAAACCAAATCTATATCGTTTGCCACCATGGCCCGGCCAAGAGCTTCGGCGGCCTGTCCGTATTCAGGGCGAGCCCCGTCACTTGAACCGCAGTACACACATATTTTTTTCATTTTTATGTCACCGATGTATAGCCTGATAAAGACGACGTTTTTCTACCCTATTAAAATACAAAACAAGGCAGGAGACTAACACACCTGCCTTGTTTTTAATAGGTTTTATATACGTAAGGGGTTTAATGCTTGGCTTTTTTTCTGCCGACTCTGGCAAGCCCAATCAATCCCATGCCAAACAATACCAATGTAGCGGGCTCGGGAACTGGATCGCCACCGCCACCGCCACCATTGAGAACGTTAATTTTCCAGTCTTCTATTTCACCCTGACCATAATCAGCGTAAGCATTAAAAGCCGTTAAGTAGTCGTCTGCGCTAATATACCACTGCCGATCCCAGCTATAATACCCCAATACGGACTGACTTAATGAATCACTGCATGTCACCCTGGCCCTCAGGTATGCTGTTCCGACCATGTCTTCTGTTATCGTAATCGCAGCAGTAGTAACCTCGTAATTGTCATTACCATAACCTTCATCATTATGATTATAATAATCATTATATCCATAATCAAAGGTATAATGATCTTGTGCTGTATCTCCTTTATAGTCCCGGAGTGTTTTAAACCCGGAAACTACATCATTGTCGTCACCAAACGTATAACTATTGGCATCAGTACCCCAATCAATCCAGCCTTTCAAAATATTGGCATAATGATTTCCGACATTTTCAGAGTGCATATTAAATCTGAATGTAACGGTGTCCCCGACATAAAGGTCATCATGGCCGAATTCACCTCCATTACTACTCCAGGATACACCATACCCATTAGGCGCCCCCAATTCCTGCCATTCTGTAGTATTATGGTCTGCATACCATAGCCCTTCTTGAGCAATGGTAGCTTGGGAATTGTATCCACGGCTTGTGTGATAGGTCCCACCCCCATAATCACTTAGCATGCTTCCGTCGGCATAGGCACTTGAAGCAAACATAAAGACGCAGGCTCCTGTCAGACATATACTCATCAAACAATTATTTGCAAACTTAAAACTTTTCTTCATTGACAACCCCTTATTGCCTTTTCCATTTTTTACCTAAAAAGCGTTTCTATAGTATGGAATTGTATAAATGCAACTATAATACCAATAAGGACGTCATATCGTTTTTAGTTTTATGCCTCACATAACATGTGGTTATAGTTTCCCGTAACCACATGTTAATCATCAACTTTTTATCACTAATCTCCAACAAAAAATATTTTTATATGCATCAAAGCAAGCATTATGAAAAGAGAATTATCGAATTAATTATGAAAATTTATCACTATCTATAAGAAATTTTTTTCACACTTATAGGGTTTTTTTCCCAAGAAAGCCTTCTATCCACCAATTAAGTTTCTGGCTTTTTCAGCCCCCTCAAAATTTGGATTTAATTTTAAGGCAATTCTCATATATTCTCTTGCTTTTTCATATCTGCCGGTATCGTAATATGCCCATCCGAGATGGTAATTTGTAACCGGATTGTCAGGATTGATATTTAAACTGTCAAGCAGTTTAGTAATCGCCAGTTCATAGGATTTTTGTTTATAATAAATCCATCCAAGGGTATCCAATATGTTGGGATTATTTGGGACTTGCGATTCTGCAATCCTTGCCAGGTGCAGCGCTTTTTGTAAATCTTTACCTTCATCTGCCAGGATATACGCCATTTCGTTGGCCGCTGTTGCATGATCATCTTTTATCTCAAGCACTTTTTCCAAAGATTCTTTGGTTTTCTCCATATTCCTTTCAGACTTATAAATACGGGCCAAATTCATATGGGCGGGAATGTATTCCGGATTATATGCAAGAATAGCCTCATAGTAATTAATAGCCATGGGTTTATCGCCGTTTACTTCGGAAATTTTTGCCAAAGCTTCATACGAAGGCGTCGTTTTATTGTTGATTTGAATTGATTGATTAAAGTGTTCTTTGGCCTGGGGCAATAGATTTTGAGATAATGCAATTTTCCCCAGCAAAAATTCAATATATCCTTTTTCATATGAGGTCAGTTTCGGATGCCGTGAATGAGCATCCAAAATTTTGACGGCATCCTCCTTTTGTCCATGGCTCATATAGGCATTTATGATATTTCTCATGGCATCCATATTCAAAGGATCAATATCCAGGGCTTTTTTAAATTCTGCAAGCGCTTGCTTGGATTTTTTTTGGGCATCATATACAGTACCCAATTTGATATAGGCCCATGAATATGTGGGAGCTTTTTCGATAATTTCTTTAAATATAGTTTCAGCAGAACGCCAGTCTTTTTGAAGTATTTTTACATCTCCGAGCATCAAAGATGCGATAAAATTATTTTCAGATAGTTCTAATACGGAAGCGATTTGTTGATCTGCAAGTGACAGTTGGTTAGTTTGGATATATATGTCTGCCAGCATCAGTCTGGCCATAAAGTGCTCCGGCGAAAGATTGATGGCCGTTTTAAGGCTCTCTACTGCAAGGTCTCTTTTCCAGTCTTCCGCACTCACATTACCGGCTGCCGCCATCCGGATCTGCTGGGCCGGTAACTTTTTAAGATCTTTCTCCAAAAGGCATGCTGCTTTTAAATAATATGCAGTGACATTTTTATTGTCTACGACAATAACCTGCTCAAGCATTTCCAAAGCAGCGGCATACTTTTTATCCACCATCAAAAGCTGGGCGAGCACCAACCGGGCCACGGCATTATTCGGCTGTGTTTTTAATATTAAATCGGCCTGTTCACGAGCATCCTTGTATCTGTCCAGGTCGAAGTACGCAGTCGCAAGCTTTTCTCTTATTTTTAAAATGTTATCTATCGCCAATGCCTGGTTAAAATATTCGACGGCCTCTTCAAAGTTCCGATGACGGGCGAAAAAAAGAGCTAAATTAAATACCGGTTTATAGTCTTTGGGGTCAGACTCGTTGATGATTGTTTTATGCGTATTTTCAGCCTTCTTCAACATATTTTGCATTTCATAAAAATCGGCCAGCACGGCAAGATTTCCGACTCTGTTTTTTGAGGTCTTAGTTAAATTGATCAGCAAGGCTTCTGCCTTATCTATTTTTTTCTCATTAACATAGATATTTGCAAGTTCTTGATATGACTCAAGGATTGTGTCGTCGATGGAGATGGCTTTTAAATATGAGGCCTCTGCACTTGGAAAGTCCCTGTTATTATAATATTGTACATATCCGAGAAACAGGTATAGATGAGGATTGTCAGGGGACAGGACAATGGCTTTATTCAGGGTTTTTATTGCTGCATCAACGTTTCTTTCCTGTACCTGTACTGTGGCCAGCATATGATATGCCCGAATGCTGTTCGGGTCTTTGGCAAGTATAAATTGCGCTGTTTCTCTAGCCTGTTTGGTTTGTTTACCCAGAAGAAAGACCTGACATAGTTTGTGCTGGGCCTCCAGATTATCGGGATTCAAGGAGGTCACCTGTAATAATACCTTAATCTCTTTTTCAGGTTTGGCTAAAATCCGGTAAATTTCACTTAACTTTATATATGCATCTTCATTGAGCGGATCTATTTGCAAAACATTTCTCAATTCGATTTCAGCCTTTTTATATTCTTTGTTTTTCATGTATGCATCGACGGAAGCCATATATCTTTGGGCACTTTGTGTTTGATCGGAGCATGAAATTAAAACGAAACTAAAAAAAAGAAAAATGGCGAATAATAATACAATTGGATTTTTATATCTAAAATAGGTCATAATATTTTCTCTCTAACTTTTTAAATTCATAAGGATCTGCCGCTGCGGCACATCCCGGCGGGGTTAAAAATGATAAAAAACGAATTCGAAAACATTAACTTAGAAAGTTATCATAAATTTTGTTTTAGGCACAAGTGGAAACATGACGCGTCAGTGCTGACGCATAAATAATAAAAGGTCGGCCGAAGTTGTTCCGCCCACTCCTTTTTGGGAAAATTCCGCCTTTCCTTCTTTCAGAAGGCATCGGAAAGGTAGTTCTTCCTACACAAACCATGGCCTGTACCGAAGATTTTCATTCC
>NZ_KB893132.1 GCF_000373985.1 Desulfobacter curvatus DSM 3379 | reverse complement strand
AATAAAAGTGTTGTGGAACAAAAAGCCATACAACCAATGGAACGCTATTCCCTTTTTTGAGGGGAGTGTTTCATATAAAAAAGAAAATGCGGAGAAAATGCTCATGCTGCGCTCATACTATAAATCGGGACGATGGAACTGTCTGAAACAAATGGCCAATTCACATATTTCATTGTTAGCTGCATAACCGTGAAAATGGGAATGCGCCCTTCCTCATAGGCATCAACTCCGATAATTACCGCTGATGCCCTACCTCTTTGTGTAATTATTAAAGGGTCCTTACTTTTTTGTAATCGTTTTAGCAGCTTTGCCGCATCTTGCCTTAAATCGCTTATTGGAATAATATTTGATAGCTTGCCCATATTGTACCTCCTATGATACTTTTGCATGTATCACCAACAAGCATAGAAAGCAAGCTTTTAAAAAGCTTGGATAATCAATTTTAATGCGCCAACGGGCTCTTGCCGCGGGCGCAGTTTTTAGCGCTCCGCTGCAAGAGAGAGGTCAGCAATCCCCATTTGTAATTTCTACGCATTCGAACCTTATTCTATTCGAATCACGCCATTCGCACCACTTGTAATTTCTTGTTTTGAAAAACGAGACTTCCCCCGTCTCTAAATCGTTAATCCCCATTCGTCTTAATTCATCCACAACCAGGGAAACAGAATCAACCTGAAATGAAATGTGTTGTTTTTCAAGGAATTCAGATTCGGCTTTATGTTCCATCACGAAAAAATGAACGTGTTCAGATTCCACAACGAGCGTGGTTTGTGCGTCATCTCGAAACCAGCACGTAAATCCGAAAAGTCTCTCCAGATATTTTTTCGTTTCTTTAATGGATTTCACCAACAGGCACGTGTGGTCAATTGCACAAGGTTTTATCATGATATATTCCCTGAGGATTTACCATAAAATTGGGGTCATGACTGGGAGGCCAAAGGGTCGCCCTTGAACGGTACCAATTCTGCATCAAGTTTTTCAACCTTGAGCCATTCTGCGGCAAGCCTGCGGAGTTCTTTGTCGTGAAAATCAAACCACTGCCGGCGGAGGTCACCCATGTCTGCAAGTGCACTCCTAAAATTGCTGAATGGTTTTTTCCATGACAAGAGCTTCCAGAGAAGGTCGCGATCTTCGCCTTCCGGCAGTCCTGCCACGAAGTTTTCCATAATCCGGAATCCCTCATGTGAATCAATCGGCTCTATCCGGAGGTATCTATCCGGATCTTGCTCAAGCTTCTCAAATATCTCCTCTTGCTCCGGTTCGTCATAATCTTCGAAGGTCACGAGTATCTCACCGGTTTGCTTGTCAATATGGCCGGTTCGGAATCCGCTGTGATCTTCGAGCAGATCAAGCAGATCCGAATCTATGATTTTGATTTTTCCCATGTCATCACTCAATTTTCCCAACAATCAATCATACAGCTTTTCTTTTGTAAAACTCTGAAAATCATTTTTGACCCATATCAAAAAAAATTGGAATAACCAATGAAAAAAGACGATCCATCCTGATATTCAGGCTCGTTGCACCAAGTTTTAAATCGGGCGGGAATAACAGGAATGGCCAACACGATCAATAACAAGCATCACTTATTCGTTAGACTATTTTTTGTTACCAAACTTGGCTTTGCCCACCTTGGATAAAAGTGCAGCTATGGTAATGATCAGCATTATTAAAAAAGTGTATTGCCCAAAAATTTGAAAGACTCCCCATGCCAGCGCTGTAAGTACAACGCATGCGAATAAAAAAAATATATTTTTTAACATTATGCGTACTCGAAACTTGAGGGTGAAATTTTGGCTCGAATTCCAAAGCTGTTTCTAACCGTATGTTTCTTATTTAAAATTTGAGAATTGTGTGTGTAGAATGAAGCTATCCCCTCAAATTGTAGGTTGTTTTGATGTATAAATGCGAATAAATCTGATATGCGTGAGCCTCGCCCTAACACCCGACCAATTGCGACTGCAATACTACCAATAACAGCGCCTGTATATGCCGCTGCGCCAAATGAAGCGGCAACAGCTAATTGTTCTAAACCGACAGTTGCACCAATTAACTCTCCGATTGTGGCTCCCTTTCCTAAAGTTGCCAAAGTTCCCACAAGGGTAGATGCTGTTGCTACAGCCGTTTGATATGTATCGAATAGTATTGATTTGCTATATTAAATTCCAAATGTCACAGTATTTGTCATAGCTATGTCACAGCTCTGTGTCATAGTTTGTCATAGCTATGATAAAACATAATGGCGTGTTGGGTCTATAGGCCCGGCCCCAGCTTCTTAGATCAAACCTTTTTCCAAAAATGATTTTAAATCTCGCTGCAGACTGCGCCGGTTAACTTCAGGGCAAAGTTCTTCAAAGTTTTTTATAGTGAGTTTCCCATGGGCTAATAAAAATTCTATAGCCTTCCCTTGCCGCTCATTTAGCCCATGTTTTTGAGTCATAACGTCTCTGCGGATTACCGTTCGCCACGCGCTTTAACCTCAATCATTTGAGTTTCCAAACCGGTGATAAAATAATCCAGCCATCCGGTCATATCCATGTCGTTTTCACGAACACTTTGAATTGTTTTATAAAAAGTCTGTCTGTCACGGTCATAATATTCACTAATGGTGGACAATCGTTTAAAATCATACCCGGCCTTGTAAAGACATAGCGTTGATAATAACCTTGAGGTTCGCCCGTTACCGTCAAGGAACGGATGGATATGGACCAGTTGGAATTGGGCAATCCCACTGATTAAAGCCGGATGGATTTCAAGATCCGAATTCAGCCATTTTACCATTTTAGGGTGGTATGATGGGCCTCTTTAATTAGCGCCTGGTTTCCCATATCCCTTACCCAGTCATCGGATAACTTTGCGGCTTCCAAAAATCCCCGCGCACGCTCAATCTGTGTAATGGCGGATGTCATGCGGTTGTTGATAGAGAATATGGGGTTGAAACCTGTCATAGATTGTCTCCATCTATTGAAAAATCTGGGGTCTTGAACTATCATTTTTTTATTTTTCAAGACCTAACCCTGCTCGTGTTTTATTTTTTTCCTTGATCTTGGCATATAATGCCTCCTTTAAGTTTGGAGGTATTATATGGCCCCGCTGGGCGTGGCGGTAGATGGGGTTTAAATATCAATTACGTTTTTAACCTACATCGCACTCATTCACAAGGTAAAGAAAATAAATATCTCCACTGTTTGGCTCTAAAGCCCCAAATTCGACTAAAGGCGCCCCAATAAACTTCATTTCATCTTCATTTCCTAAATAAGGGTGCGCTTTTAAAAAATCATTTTCGTTGTTGAAATATATAACCGAAACCCTTTTATTTTCTGTATTTTCAAATTTTCCTGTCCGATTCCTTTTATCTAAAGCTAACATTTTACCCCTGTATATGACTGGTGGTCCAACCTGGCGACCAGCAACAGCTTTGTGGAATCTTTCACTTTTGGGTTTGTCGAAATTGAAAGTCTGAGTTGAAGACCCAGTTAAACTAAGCTCAAGAGAGCTATCTCCTGAATATTCAGCTCTAATTATAGATAGGACTTGATCAATTTCTTTAGCAATTGATCTATCCCCATATTTCCTCTTAATTTCTTGTGTCGGTTGATCTACAACATCTTGAAATTGTCTGGGTCTGATAATTTTGTTGCGAACTTGCCGCTTTCTATCTTCAACTTGGTTGTTTAATGAGTCTTTGTACTCATCGGCTTGGTTAACTGCTTGATCAATAGCATTAGAAACACGATCCGCAATTTCGGGAGATTTTTTGTTTCTTGAAAAGAAATTTACAATGTATCCTCCCTCTTTGGGAGCCTGCACTAAATATTTTGTGACATCATAATCGTCTTTGGACATGCGGGCGTATTTCCATACACCTTTATATTTCAGGTCCAAATACGCTCTATCTACCGCTTTTTGTATGTAAAGAAAGGTTTGGCCAAGCACTCGCATGGGTATCTGATGATTATCTGTAATGTCTCCATCGTAATGAATTCGGATTTTGGAAGTAAATTTTTCCATATAATTCCCCAACTAAAATAGATTTTTGAGCCCAAAAACAACTAAGCTTGAGACGCCAATTAAATACGAAAGCAAGGAAGAAAAAATTAAACCTATGGTTAAATTTTGGACTTTATCCCTTCGTTCTATACTTTCTCTTTCAGAAGCTTTCTCTATTATACAAGCTTGAGAGAAGGCACAGATGATAGTGGATAAAAGAAAACTACATAAGGCAACCGCGATACAGATTTTCCATTCTGGTTTTTTAAACAATTTCTCTATGAAAGTGACTACAAGGAGAATTGAACCGGTACATAGTGTAGAGATATATTTTATATATTCAAATTCAAACTTGTAGATTTCAATTTCGCTCCAATCATGGTCTGGAATTTGGTTCATCATTTATCCTGTGCTGAATGGATTTATAATGCTGCTAATCAGCCGCACGGCTTTTTGGGCCTTCTGCTTTACCTTTGTTAGTCAAAAACAAATCGAGATTTGCTGCTTGCGCTAAATATATACGGTTCTGGACAACTTTCTCTGCATCCCGGTATTTTTGAGAGCGTTTTGGATATTCAATTTGTAATTGCCTTAAAGCACTTTTTGCAGATTTGTATTGAGTCAAGGCAAGATTGTACTCCCCATACCAGAACTCATCATCTCCTTCTCTCAAGAAGCCGGGGTCTTGAATTCTTATTTTCAAGACCTGATCCTATTCGCACTCAGTGATTCGAAGTCCTATCCCGATTGGGTTTTATTATTATGTGTCTGAATTTAGTTTTTTTAATGAACTTGTTCAATCACTTTCTGAACTTCATCATTATTTCAAAAATCCATTACCACAATGGATGGCAACTATTCTCCGTTCGCACCCGTTCCCAAGCCCATAACCACAGCGGGTACAGTGTGGCCTGGGTTGTCCGCATGTATGCCGATGCGGTGAATGTTCGATTGGGTTCGAAACAACATATATTTTGTTCGGTTTCGTACGGCATGAAGTTGTGGATCTCTATTTTTTAACGAAAAGCCACGTTTTTGAGCTGAATTTAACATGGCATGGCAATTGCTGTTTGCAAGTTAATAACAGTTCAGGGAGGCTTTTTTATGGACATTATGAGCAGAGAAAAGAGATGAGGAAACCATTGATTTGCCGCTTTATCGGATACGAACACTACGTTGTTTTTTGGGTATTGCTCTTATTGTTGGGTTGGCCGGTTCCCGTTTGGTCCGTTGAGCCTCTGACTTCCCATTCGGAACAGCAAACGGCGCCGGACGAGGGCTCAACCACCCCGGATGGTGAGCTTCCGCTTACGAAATTGTCCGAACTGGAGGTTACCGGAACTAAAGAGATCGAGCCGTCTTCCAAAGACGGAAGCACGGAAAACGGCTACCGTGTGAAAAGCGCATCAATGGGAGCGCTGGGCGAAAAGTCCTTACTGGATACCCCCTATTCCATTAATGTGATTTCGTCCGATTTTATGGAAAATCTCCAAGCGCAATCCGTTGCCGATGCCCTCAAATACAATCCCACGGTCAGCTCTGGAAGCGGGGCGAACGGCGTCGGAGGTGGCGCCGGTTTTCAGATCAGGGGATTTCACACCCAGACCAACGAGTCATTCATTGACGGTCTGCGCATATACTCCCGCACACCGGTTGAAGATAAGGAACGGATAGAGGTCATAAACGGACCGGCGGGCTTTTTGTACGGTATCGCCAATAGCGCCGGTGTCATCAATTACGTGCTGAAGCGTCCCACCGACACGCCGTTGCTGAATGCCACCATCGGCAATTACAGCGGCGAACAGGGCTATATCCACGGTGATCTGGGCGGTCCCATCGATTCTGCCGGAAAGTTCGGTTACCGGCTCAATCTTCTTTACGTGGACAATGGCGACACGGGCATTGACGACCAGACCCATGAACGATACCTGATTAGCGGCGCGTTTGACTGGCATATCAGTCCGGACACGCTGTTATCCATGGATTATTCACTGTTCGATATACAGATCAACCATGGCGACGATATATTCAAGATCGGCTTTGATGTCACTACCATTCCTGACGCGCCGGACGCGGCAAAGAATTACATGCCGGACTACAGCTTTGCCGAAGACCGTTACAGCAGGTTCGGGATCAAGCTGACTTCCAAGCTCAGCGAGGTGTTTTCCCTGCGCTCGGCCTTTGCCTACAGCGATACGAACAGATACCGGCACCGGGCAAAAGTCATTATCATCAATAATGCCGGCGATTATACAATGACCAGGAATTACTACGATACCGACAGGTTGGTCAGCGAAGGGTATCTGTTCTTTGATGCGGATTTTGATACCGGCCTTGTCGGGCATAAGGTGACTGTCGGACTGACTGAAGAATATTCGGAAATTAAATATGCCTATCCTTTTACATAACTATATCGAAGCCTTTCAGAAAGGCGATACCGCGCCGGACACCGCCGCCAACGCCAACGAGACGCTGGAACCCTATGTCGGCACCCAGGTGGAGGTGGGCGCCAAAGCCGAACTTGGCAGGGTAAATCTGAGTGCGGCGGTTTTCAGGATCGAACAGGCCAACGCCTATACTGATGCCGTTACCAATATTTACAGCGAAGACGGCCGGGAGATTCATATCGGTGGAGAGTTTTCCGTTTTCGGCAAGGTCACGGAAAATCTTACCCTGGGCGGTGGCTTTACCATTCTCCGGGCCTACGTGGATAAAATCGCCACCGCTGATTTGGAGGACAAGACGCCCACGGGGGTCCCAGAAAAAATGGCGCGCGTTTACGCCGAATACGCACTGCCTTGGGTTAAAGGCCTGACGATAACAGGTGGCGCGTCGTACATCGGTTCGCAATACGTGAACAGCATGAACACCCTCTCCATTCCGAGCGTTGTTACCGGAGATGTGGGCGCCCGTTACCAGATAAAACTGTATGGCCGCGATCTCACCTTACGGTTTAACGTGGCCAATGTTACCGATGAAGATTACTGGACCACAACGGGCAGTTCTTTGTCGCTGGGTGCGCCCCGAACCTTTGCCTTCTCCACTTCCATAAAGTTTTAAGGAAAAGGGGAAGTTGTTATCAAGTGGACGTTATCATCCTGACGGAAAGGGCCGCAAAGGAGGAGGTTCTGAAAAGCGGGCGCTGGAGAGACATCAACGCAGTGAAAAACGGACGGGTTTATGTAAATCCCCGGGGGATCTACCTGTGGTCGGTCCGCAGCGCGGAAGAAGCGCTTCAGATATTGTGGGCGGCAAAGGTGATTCATCCCGAGCTGTTTGCAGATCTGGATATGGTGGCGGAAGTACGCAAATTCCACAAAAAGTTTTACAAGTATGATCTGACCGCTGACGAGGCGGGCAGGATGTTGCTTGCATTGCCGCCTGACTCCCAAGGTTAATTTTTTTCATATCAACATTAAATTATCGGGGCGTAAAAAATGAAGACCCATGTTCTTGATGCCAACGCGACCACACCTGCTGACAGCGCTAAGTTCAGACAATGTTCTGTTTGTTCCATTCCCCCTGTATTGAAAATACTATCGACGATCAGCGGCGTTGGAATCATTATTCATTCCGCCTCGGGATGTGCAGCGTCTTTTGCCGATATTGACCGCAGTTTCAGGTTCGGGTTAAAGCGCAGGGGAAAGCCGTTGAAGAAGGCGATTCTGGTCAATACCCGGCTCAATGAGATGGATCATATCTACGGTGCTGAACAAAAATTATATACAACAATCGTTGATACAATAAAGCAGCACAGCCCCAAGGCACTGTTTGTGGCTGCCAGTTGCGGCTCCGGCATTAACGGCTGTGACATTCAACAGATTGCCTGGCAGGCGACACAGGAGTTTAATATTCCTGTAATCCCAATGGTCTGTGAGGTGTTTGTAACCAAAAAATGGGGCTCCGGCCTCAATTTTAAGAAGTATGGCAACTTCCAGCATCTCTTCCACACGGAGAATTCTGTTAAAAACACGCCTTTTTTCAATGTCATTGATTTCAGCGGTAGTGGGACGGTAAAAAAGATATTGAACGAAACCGGTTTTAACTGGAATTTTATAGCTCAATACGAACCCATTGATAATTGGTCGGCAATGGCAAACGCCGACCTTACGTTCTGTGTCTCAACAGATCATTTGTCCTTGTTTATTGCCGAACATGTGGTTTTGAACCATGGTGTGCCGTATGTAAAACTCCCGGGATTTTACGGGTTTACGCAATCCGATCAATGCCTGAATACCTTTGGGAAATGGCTGTCGGCCGAAGATACTTTTGCAAACCTGATAAAAAAATATCATGCGGAATACAACGACACCTTAACAAAACTGCAAAGGCAACTGCGTCAATTAGAGGTATTGCCTATCCTGTCAAACAGAAACGACTGGAATAAACTCATCCCTTTACTGTCAACGCTTGGGGTTGCGCTCCCTGATATTGACGCGTTGAAATTAACCCTGAGACGAATGTCTCATTTTAAACTGGTTAAACTGGCAAACAAACTGAAACCGGAGCTGATCATTTCCCGCCACCACAGTTATGCTGCACAAAACGCCATAACCCATTGCCCTTCAATCTGGTTGGGTGATGATTGCGATATTGTCGGCTACCCGGGGACCATCAGGCTGGGTGAAACCATACTCGAAAAAATAAGCAATCCGTATTTTTTTAAACGCATGGCCCGATACCCGGTTCATCCCTACAAAAAGGAGCGGACAAATGATTACCCGGAAAAACGCGAACATGGGAATAAAACAGTTATGCCCGTTGGCGTGTTTTAGCCTTGTTTCAAGCATTAACGGGGCTGTACCCATATTGCATAGCGGGGCGGAATGCTGCCTTCGTCTGCAAAAAGGGCTTTATTCGTGTAACGGGATGCAAAGTATTGACTGCACCATTCCTGACGATAATATCCACAGGAACGCTTGTGTGCCGGGCAGTGAAGATTCGCTGCGAAGCCTGATTGAGGGCAGCCTTGCCGTGTTGGATACCCGGCTTCTGGTGATTATGACGGGCTGTATTGTCGAATTGACCGGTGACGATGTGGCAGCCGTTGTACGTGAATACAGAAAAAAAAGCGTCTCTATTATTTTATCAAAGACCGCCGGGTTTAAAGGAGATATTCATCAGGGGTATGAGTGGGTAATTCAATCTATCATACAACAGTTTGTTCCCCGGGGAGAGGCACCTGCCCAACGGGGAGTGGTGAATCTCTGGATTCCCACACCATGCTACGACAGTTTTTGGGAAGGAAATCAGGACGCAGTTATTCAAATGCTGGAACAATCCGGCCTGCGTGTTAACCGTTTATTCGGATATGGCTCGGATATTGAGAACTGGAAAGAAATTCCCCGGGCAGAGTGCAATATTCTTCTCTCGGCCTGGGTTGGCCTTTCAACGATGGAGATGATGGAAAACCTGTTCGGTACGCCTTGCTTTCATTACCCGGTTTTGCCGGTCGGTGCGGTAGAATGCGAGGCGTTTTTACTGGGATTGTCTTCCTTTATGAAACGGAACCCGGACAAACCGCTTGAATATCTCAAGCGGGAAGAAAAGCGTTTTTACCATTTTTTCAAAAAAGCATCTGATTTTTTGTCTGTTTATAATACCGGGTTCCCCGACCGGTTTTACATCATTGCCGATTCAACCCGGGCATTAAGTTTTTTCCGGTTTTTGTATGCTGACATGGGAATAACGCCGGGGAAACAATATATTACCGATCCGGTACCGGAAAAGTACCGTGAAAGGATTAACGCACTGTTTGTTCAATACTTTCCTTCTGCGGCAATTGTTTTTGTTGACGATTCATTCGATATCGAGGCCGACATCGGGCAATGTGCCGCAAACAGGAGACCTCTGGTACTGGCAAGCGGTTGTGAACAACAGCTTGCGTCAAAACTTGATGCCGCTTTTGTTGAAATCGCATTTCCGGTATCAAACAGGCTGGTACTTAACCGTTCGTATGCCGGATACAACGGGGGCTTGACCTTACTTGAAGACGTTGCATCGTCAATTTTGGATTATGCCGGTTTAGATTGAAAATACTGAAGCAAAGGTACGTTTTTTCTTCTGATTGTACGTACCGGTACATTTTATCTACGCAAGCAGCATCACCCACAAACGAATTCTTTGTTGTATCTACCTGTAATTTTATGAAAAAACTACATCTCTTTTTCAGGCATGCTTTTTGCCATCATGCTTCTTAGTAGTTGATAACCCGTCAAGCGTTACATCAGACTTAAATGACAAGCTGAAAGGAAAGGAGATTAAGGTGAGAAGCAGGATAAAAATAATGGTCATTTTACTTGTACTCTGGCAGAGCCTGGGCATGTCAGCCCAGGGGCAGGAAGTTGAAGAAAATACTGCTCAGGAACTTGAACCCATTACAATTTCCGGAAAAAAAGAAGTCCCCTACGAGGTGCCGGTTACAAGCCGCTACTATCTGCCGGAAAGTGTGCAGGCGACCCTGACCCTGACCAGAGAGGATATTGAAGCCATTCAGCCCCACGATGTCAGCGACCTGATTGAGACTTCCCTTGGCATGAGCATCCGTCGCCAGGGCGCACGGGTGCATAATTTTTCTTTCAGCCGTGGTGACAGTGTCAGCGTTATCCTGAACGGTGTTTATCTGACCAGTACCGAGGCGAGCCGTATGATTGGCGACATTCCGGTAGAAATGATCGATTCCATCAAATTCGTGCGTGATGCTTCGGTTATCACGGTCGGGCCGCTGATGTCCTTTGGTTCGGCATCTGCAGGCTCCCCCAATCAGGGATTCATCATCATTGAAACCCGGAAAAAAGGGCCGGACACGCCATACGGTACAGAACTTCGCGCAAGTTATGCCTCTTATGACACCTGGAAGGCCTCGGGCTTCACTGGTCATTCATGGCTGGATGATCGTTTTACCTTCAGCGGCGGATATCAGCGAACCCAGAGCCAGGGAAGAGAGCACTGGAACAATGGCTATGAAGGTGACACCTTCCTGCTGAACGGTGGGCTTAACAGCGATGAACTGCAGGTGGGCGCATCGTTCTATTATAACAGTGCTTCAAGGGAAGTTCAGCGTCACATGGGCATCTATACAGGAGATACCGATTATCCGGAAAGCGGCCCTACGCCTGCCGGGGTGCTGAATAATAATATCTGGAAATATGATCCCATCGAAACCTTGCTTATGACATTCAACCTGACCCGCCCTTGGAATGAACACCAGACCACGTCGCTTACCTATGGCTGGAACAGAACCGAATCCACGCGCTATGGCTACACCACGACGACTGATAAAGATACGGTGATTAGCGATGAAGGAGAGGATCGATCCGAGGAGTGGAATCTGTCCCATGCAGTTGCCGGTGAAAAAAATACCCTGAAATTCGGTGCGCAGGTTGTCACCTGGTACCAGAGATCCGAGATGAGTTCCAATCCGGATGAGGAAAGAATCTATGGGGTGTATGCAACCGATGCCTATAAAATCACGCCGGACTGGTCTGTTGATGCGGCAATCCGGATGGATAAAAAGAAAATTATTCAGGGGGGAGACAAATACCTGTCCAGCGGAACCACAGTGAAACTATCGGACGGGGAGTGGACGGATGAAGCCTACGTCCTTTCCCTGGGGAATGCCTGGCAGGTCAATTCCGTATGGAAATTGACGGCCCGTTATTCGTTTAACCTGACGCCCACACCGGACGTGCTGACAACCCTTGATGACAAAGAGCTCCCCGATGAAGAACGGCACCGTTATGAAGTCGGTATTGAGGCTTTTTTCAACGACGCCTTCCGGATCATAGCAACGCCTTTTTATTATAACATAAAAAATTCCAAGGTCTCTGCCGGGTCCATTTCCACTGATGCCAACGGGGATCCTATCATTGACCCCGCTACCGGAGAAGAGACTACCCTGACAATATATGATGCCGATAACCGGGAACTTTATGGGTTTGAGATGAGCGTGAACGGCCGGTTTTTACATGGCATGCTGGGGTATGAATTGGGATGGACGCACTTTGTTGACAGTGACGAAGACGGTGAAACGGGCAATGAATTTCCTGAAAACAAGTATTCAGGCCGCCTCAACTGGCGCTATGGCGACTGGGACAGTAACGTGACGGTGCTCTATGTTTCACCGTACTTAAGCTATGGCTACACCGTGGGAGATTTCACCGTAATTAATATGAGCATTAGCTGGAACTATTCCGAGAATCTCAAGCTAACCCTTTTCGGGCAAAATCTGCTGGATGATGAATATACAACCAATAATAAGGGGTACCCGGCCAGAGCGTCATGGGGTGTTCTCCAGGATGTCGGTGCCACTTTCGGGGTTGCATTGAGCTATCGTTTTTAAAAATAAGCCTTTTTTCAACGAGCCCTTCAAATTCTATGTGTAGGGGGTTGGATCAGGGAGACCGGCTTCAGTAAATCCTTTTTTGCGGTGCAGGCAGGAGTCGCATTTTCCACAGGAGCGGCCTTGATCGTCGGGGTCATAACAGGAGATGGTCAAGCTGTAGTCTACGCCTAAACCATGCCCGGTGGTGATGATTTCGGATTTTGACATTTGGATCAAAGGGGTTTCAATGGTTAAAACCGTTTCTTTTGTTACCCCGGTTTTTGTGGCCAGGTTGGCCATGGTCTGGAAGGCTTCAATAAATTGGGGCCTGCAGTCCGGGTATCCTGAATAATCCACGGCGGTGACGCCGATGAAAATGGCTTCAGCCTTAAGCACTTCGGCCCAGGCCATGGCATAGGATAAAAAGATGGTGTTTCTGGCCGGTACATAGGTGACAGGAATTTGGGTTTGATCAATCTGGGTCACGCTATCGTGTTTGGGAACGGCAATGTCGTCGGTGAGTGCGGAACCGCCGAACTGGCGCAGATCAATGGTCACGATTTTATGGTCAATGGCGCCCAGATGGCCGGCCACTTTTTTTGCACATTCCAACTCCACGCTGTGGCGCTGGCCGTACCTGAAGCTTAAACTGTAAATATCGAACCCTCTATCCCTGGCGATGGCCATGGCCGTGGTGGAGTCAATACCGCCAGATGAAAGGACGACAGCTTTTTTTGTCATGGGTTATACTCCTCTTAAATCCGGATCCCAGATGATTTTGTGTTGTTGAAGGGACAGTCTTGCCCCCAGCCTGTCTTTGAGTATCCATGCCGCCAGGTCCGAAAGCGCAATACGGCCAAAAACCGGGCAGATGTGGATTTTCTCCCTGGGATGGTTCCCCAGGTGTGTCTGAATAATGGATGCGGCATATTCATAATCCTGCCTTGATCCCACGACAAATTTGATTTCATCCCGGGCTGTCATGTGATTGAAGTTGTCTAAAAGAAATGACCCGGCTTCCCCGGACAGGGGGCACTTGACATCCATAATACGGGTGCAGGCGGGATCCACAGACGCAATGCTTAAACTCCCATTGGTTTCCAGCAGCACCTGAAATCCCTTTTCCAGAAGTGCGGATATCAATGCCGGTGTCTGGGCCTGAATCAACGGTTCTCCGCCGGTAATTTCAACCATGGGGCATTCAAAGGCCGCTACCTGATCTACGATCTGATTTATGGTCATGGAAGTGGGTTGTGCAGCGGCATAGGTGGTGTCGCACCAGGAACAGGACAGATTGCAACCGGACAACCGGACAAACACGCAGGCAAGGCCTGCCCGGGTGGATTCTCCCTGCAGGCTGTAAAAAATTTCGCAGATGTCCAGGGGCACTTATATCTCCTGGTAGGATGATCCGCAGCCCGGGCTTTCAAATACCATGATTTTTTTGATCTTGATGAATTCGGTGTTCAGACGCCTGGACAGTTCCGAGTAGAGAAATTTAGCCAGATTTTCAGCCGTGGGATTGATTGATCCGAATTCGGCAACCTCATTAAGATTGGTGTGGTCCAGCCTGCTTAAAACATCTTTAACCACACTTTTGACATCTCTAAAATCTATACCCATGCCTAATTTGTTGAGCTTGCTGCATCGTATGTGCGCTTCAACAATCCAATTATGGCCGTGCAGATTTGAGCAGTTGCCGTCATAGCCCCTCAGGGAATGGGCCGCTGCAAAATGGTCTTGGACGCAAATGTCATATACGCCTGGCATAAAGTAGGTACTCCCTTATTAATAACGGCCATGGGCCGACCTGGTCTATCAACACCCAGGCTCAACCCACAATAAAACATGAAAGTAACTTAGGTACTTTCATATAACATAGCCCGGTGACTTGAAAAATCTATCATAAATTTGGCTCTGAATCAAAAATGTCAAGGTGATTAATTTTTTACTTTTCAATTTTATCTATGGATTTGATACGCTTTGGGTGTGGAATTCGAAATATAAAAAGGGCAGGGGGGAGATTACTATGGCCGATGTTATCCGTGCGTATCTTGAACAGCAGAAATATTTGATCATTGACGGGGCGCTTGGCACGGAGCTTGAGCGCCGGGGCTGCAACCTTGATGATCCGCTTTGGTCGGCCCGGCTTCTGGCAGACAATCCTGACATGATTGCGGCAGTTCATGCCGACTATCTTCATGCGGGTGCGGATTGTTTGATTACGGCAAGTTACCAGGCCTCTTTCCAGGGCCTGGCGCGTCAGGGGTATACCCCGGAACAGTCCCAAAAGCTTATCCGGTCTGCTGTAACGCTGGCAAAAACCGTCGTGGATGCTTTCTGGGCTGATCAAGCCAACCGGATCAACCGGCTTAAACCCCTGGTGGCCGCCTCCATAGGGCCCTACGGTGCCTTTATGGCAGACAGGTCGGAATATACCGGCAATTACGGCATAAGTGAAGATGCACTGGTTGAGTTTCACGAAGAGAGATTGAAAACACTGGTTTCAGCCGGCCCCGATCTTCTGGCCTGTGAGACCCTGCCCTGTTTTGCCGAAGCCAGAGCCCTTGTCCGGATACTGGAGGATTTGGAGTCGGATCTGGATATGATTCCTGCCTGGTTCAGCTTCAGTGCAAGGGACGGGCAGCACATCAACAGTGGAGAGGCCGTCCGGGATTGCGCCCAATGGCTGAATGACAAACCTTGTGTGACAGCCATGGGTATCAACTGCACGGATCCGGTCCATGTGGCGTCCCTTGTGAAAGAGATCCGGTCCGTGACCGATAAACCTGTGGTGGTATATCCCAATAAGGGCGAGGTGTATGACAATTTAACCAAATCCTGGGCCCCAAAGCCGGGCCTGCCCTCCTTTGCTGAAATGGCAAGTCAATGGAAAAAATACGGGGCCAGACTCATCGGAGGATGCTGCCATACAAGACCTGACGATATTCGCCAGCTTGCCCAGGCTCTGAAATCATAGGAGGGAAACCCAAAAAGCCCCTGAAGACAGGGGCCATTGTAGATGCTGGTAGCGACGCAGGGAATTGAACCCCGGACACTGCGGATATGAGCCGCATGCTCTGACCATCTGAGCTACGTCGCCACAAAAACCAGGATTAAATAGCACAATGTCAGTCTTTGTGTCAAATATAATTTTAATTTATTTTAAATAACGGCCACGGGCCGTCCTTGGTCTATCTACACCCAGACTTCGGCCCACAACAAAGATAGAAAGAATCCAGTGGGCGCATTCCCATTTTCCCGGTCATGCCGCCGGCATTGGATTGTGCGTGGTTGCCATGAGTTTCAAACAATCCCAACGCCCTGCTTTAAAGTATGATCGTAGCATAATCATTTTTTCTGCATTTTCCCGATACCAAAAAGTGCATGGACCTTTCAGACGTAAATTCACCACCCTACGAATTGAACTTTCAATAGCACCGCTGCCAATAGGTAAATTCAACGCTTTTACAGTGGGGAAATCA
>NZ_KB893131.1 GCF_000373985.1 Desulfobacter curvatus DSM 3379 | reverse complement strand
TTATAAGAAAGTCTGGGTAAGTTACTCAGATCTTTCAAGCTTTGTTGTGGGCCGAAGTCTTGGTGTAGATAGACCAAGGACGGCCCGTGGCCGTTATATATCAATATTCTCATTAGACTATGTTATTCCACGTTCGGATTGCTACTACAAAGGGAATTTCGTTTTCTTTGGCGTACCAGATGGTGAATTCGATCTAACTATCCGTGCACAAGGCTACAAACCCTTTGTAAAAAAGTGCATTGTCAAGACGGGCAAAAAATTAGATCCAATGATTGTTGAGCTATCACTGGAATAACGGCTAAATTTTTAGCAAAGATTAAGGCGATAGGATAAATTTCTGGTTGTCCAGGTATGCGGCCACCCTATTTTTTCCGTTGTGTTTGGCATAATATAAAGCTTCATCCGCCTGGCGCACCAGATTTGCTTGCTGGTTATCCTTGGAATATTCAGCCACACCGAAACTACACTGCTGGGGGCCTGCCTCTCCAAAATTGTGGGCAGCCACAATACGCCTGAGTTTGTCTGCCACGGCAATCGTATTTTCTAACGTGGCTTGGGGTAGCAGAATACAAAATTCTTCTCCTCCCCATCTGGCAAAGACATCGCTTTCCCTGATGTTTTGGGAGCAAATGGTTGCTATCTGCTTGAGAACATAATCCCCCACCAAATGTCCAAACGTATCATTCACTGATTTGAAATTATCAATATCTAATATAATCATGGAAAAAGCATAGTCGTGACGGTTTGCTTTTTTTATTTCTATAGCCAAAAGTTTATTAAACATTGTTTTGTTGTAGCATTGGGTAAGACCGTCGATTCGAGCCTGTTTTTCCTCCAGCTTGAGTTGAGTCTCAATAACCGCATTTGCTTCCAGTAACTGGGTTGCATCATATATCAGGACGGCAACCTGAGTGTCATCCAGGGGCGTGATTACGGAATCCTGGCGCATGAAACGAAAAATGGATTTTGTAATTTTGTTCAGTTTAATCGGAATAACGTATTTTTCCACGGATGCGTTCATGAAGGACGGGGTTTTTAGAGTAAATGCAATACGGATTTTCCGCTTTAGGATGGAAAATGAAGTATCTGGAAATAATTTTGGCAAGCGTTGTCTATGGGCTTTTTCCTGACTAATCCCTGTATGTACGGACAGCCATCTGTTCCAGAACAGTATATTCAAGTCTTTATCGGTAATGATAACCCCATTTTCCAGGGCATCAAGAATGTCAGTTTTCACAAAGCTCACGTATTCTCCTCTATGAATGCGTACAAGCTTTTTTCCAACCAGACAAACATTTCATCATCGAACAGGATGAACAGATGACCGGTGATCTGCTCCTCCTCGAACTCCAGGACCGTGGAGATAATAAGCACTTTACTGTAGCCGGCTTTTTCCCGGCCCATAAGCAGCTGGTTGTTCAATTCGATACTGGGCGGTAAAAACGATACGACCGAATCCAAAAGTTCGGCTAATTTGCCAATGCACGAGGCACCCAGTATATTGGCTATTTCCAAGATGCTCTGCCGGGTTTCTGAATCGTCTTCTTCCTGGTCTGTACATACTTCTTCCAGCAGACAAATCAGGTTCTGTATATTGTAAGCACTTTGCTTATCTATGACGAACAGGATTTCGCCTTCAAAAGTTCCCTTAAACATCTGTGTGGTGATGTAGAGGTCGGGTTCATGGTTTATTTTACCAAGAACTGCGTGTTCCACGTCTCCGACAGAAATGATCTGAATCCCGGGAACTTTCAGCTGAGCAAAACTGTCAAACAAATCTGCAATTGCCGCAGTGGCGGACCCGTATGAAATATTGATCAACTCTCCTAATGCTTCTTTGATGTCGCTGTCAATCATTTTTCAGGAAGCCCTTATTAAATAGTGGCCAGGATTTGTGCTATACGATTTTCGTCTATGGGTTTTTCTTCGATACCTTTTGCGCCCAGAGCCAAAATTCGCTCCTTGGCCTTAGCCTGGATATCGGCCGTGATAACATACACCCGGGCCTCCGGGTCGTGGGCACGGATGATTTCAAGGGCTGTGAAACCGTCCATCTCCGGCATGGTCAAATCTAAAAAGGTGATATCGGGTTTTATTTCCTTGTACAATTCCACAGCTTCACGGCCATTCGTTCCCTGGAAAATTTTTGAACTGTTTTTCACATTGTCAGGGATGCGTTTTAAAATCATTGCTCTCGATAATTTCGTATCGTCGACAATTAAAATTTTCATTAGTTCTCCTTAAATGCCAATTCCAATTTTTTTAGATATAGCACAAGTTTCATATTTTTATCCAAAGAAAAGGATATGAAACGAAGAAAATGGGGGGATAGAAATGTGGCAATGGAGAAATGGATTCGCCCATTAAATGGCAGAGTCACCCATTTTTTCGCCATTGTGGGAGATGTGCTTTCAGATATTCTGGGTAAGCGACATAGCATTGGGAGAATTTTTCCGGGAGGTAACGAAAATATCGGTACAGTCAATTTAAATGCTCTTTTAAAGTTTAGAAATTTCTTTTAAAGACCGATATTAAATAGAAACACCAAGCAGGGAGAATGGACGATGATAAATGTGCCAGGCAGTATATATAACGCCACCGGGATTGATGCCTCATTATTTCAATCAAGGAATCGCGTTGGAGAAAATAAATCGGTTTCACAGTATTCAATGCAGACTGAAATAGTACAATTCAGTCTGCAAGTTAGAACCCCTACCCAATACAACCTTGAGACCCAGCATGCGCTTACTCAGTTCAGCAGCCTGGATCAGGATCTTAAATCTTCTTTGATCTATAACGATAAACCTATTTCCGAATTGTCCCCCGAGCAGGCTGACAAGCTTGTCGGGGAAGACGGATATTTTGGCGTGGATCAAACATCCCAACGCATCGCTGATTTTGTCCTAAAAGGTGCCGGCGATGATATAGAGAAATTAAAATCCGGCCGGGAAGGCGTCCTTCAAGGGTTTAAAGACGCGGAAAAAGTCTGGGGAGGCAAACTGCCGGAAATATCATATGAAACCCTGGCAAAAAGCTTAGAAGCTATTGACGAAAAAATTCGAGAGAATGGCAGTTCAGTTGTCGATTTGAGCATTTGAAAATTAGGAACTGCATAGAGCAATGGATTGAAAAAGCACCACGCCTTTACCCTAGCGCGGCCGGGTAAAGGCTTGGCAGATTCCATCACTTCAAATTTATTTCACCGTCAAGCTTCCCAAGCGTGCCGTACATAGACAAGCGCCGCTCCCGGAATAGGCCAGCCAGCCCGTATGTTTTCAATTTCCTTGAAATCAAAAGAAATGACTTTTCCCTGATCCCTGTTGTTATTGTGTCTCAACAAGTTGTTAAATTACCATTTACTTTTGTAACGGAGGGTACCTGGGTGTTGATAAATCGGGTATTCTGTACCCTGTATTCCGGGAGCATAAGGAATTCCCGGGACTGCACGAGGGTTTCCCTTGATAATTGCCCGTTGCAATGGTAATGGTACCTAACTTAACGAAAGAGGATAAAAAATGAGAGCAAAGCATTTGATTCTTACCTGTTTTTTCTTTTTTTCTATGGCAACCTGCGCTTATGCAAAGGATATTTATGTATCCGGGGTAACTAAGATCACCATGCGCACGGGTCCGGGGGTTGACCATAAAATTGTAGCGATGGTTACGTCCGGGGTCAAACTGCAGATTTTGGAATACCGTAAGGATTGGTCCATGGTTAGAAATTCCGCCGGGAAAACCGGCTGGGTGCTGACCCGTTTTCTCACTGAAGAAGTACCTAAAGCCTTAATGGTTGAGCGGTACAAAAAGGAAAACGAGCGCCTGGCTTCAAAGCTTTCCGCAGCAGAAGAAACAGTAAACACTCTGAATACTCAGAACAAGGCCTTAACGGAAATTGCCCAGAAATATAAGCAACTCAAAGATGCTTCCGCAAGTTACCTGAAACTGGAAACCGAACATAAAGCGCTTCTGGTACAGTCCCAGGAGCAGGAAAAGCGCATTCAAAGTCTTGAACGAAGCATCAAAAGTGAGGTGAAACTGGGTCTGCTTTCCGGGGCCGGTGTTTTTATTGTGGGATTGATTTTTGGAATGAGCACCCGCAAAAGAAAAAGAAGTTCTCTGTTATCCTGATTTATCCTTACTATTTTTTAACCCGCTATTTAGCTAATAAGAAGTATTGAGAAATGATTGAAACCGATTTTTTGGTCATTGGCAGCGGTGTCGCCGGTTTAAGCTATGCATTGAAGGTTGCACAGTTTGGTCGGGTGACCATTATCACCAAGAAAAAAATTTATAAGACCAATACGGCACTGGCCCAGGGTGGTGTTGCTGCCGTATTCAGCAAAACAGATTCCTTTAAAAATCATGTGGCGGATACTTTGGCTGCAGGGGACGGGCTTTGTGCTGAAGATGTGGTCAACATGGTAGTGACAAACGGTCCGGAAAGGATTCGGGAACTGGTGGATTTAGGGGCCCACTTCAACCTTGACGGTGACGGCAAATATGATTTTGCCCTGGGCCGGGAGGGCGGACATTCCCAGAACAGAATCATCCATGCCCGGGATCTCACCGGCAAGGAAATTGAAGATGTCCTGGTCTCAAATGTTGAACAGCATGAGAATATAACCATTCTGGAAAACCGTGTGGCTGTCAACCTGATTACCTATTCCACAAGTGTCCGCAGCGGTCTGGTCAGAACCCAGCATGAAAACATTTGCTGCGGGGCCTATGTTTTGGATAATAAGAGTGGAAAAGTGGAGACCGTTGCCGCTAAAGTGACCCTGCTTGCCACAGGTGGCGGTTCAAAGGTTTATCTGTATACCTCAAACCCCGACACGGCCACCGGGGACGGCATTGCCATGGCATACCGGGCCGGAGCCACTGTGGCGAACATGGAGTTTGTCCAGTTCCATCCCACCTGTCTGTTCCACCCCGAGGCCAAGAACTTTTTGATCTCCGAGGCTGTGAGAGGGGAGGGCGCTTATCTCATTGATGAAAAGGGCGAACGGTTCATGGGCAAATACTCACCAGACCTGGAACTTGCCTGCCGGGATGTTGTGGCCCGGGCCATTGACAATGAATTGAAAAAAACCGGTGCAGATTCCGTATTTCTGGATATCACCCACAAGGATTCCGATTTTGTCCGTAAACGGTTTCCCAATATTTATGCCAAATGTTTGGAGTATGGCATTGATATCACCAAGCAGCCCATTCCGGTGGTGCCGGCCGCTCATTATATGTGCGGTGGCGTAGCCACGGATCTTAACGGGCGCACCGACATCCAGTGCCTTTATGCCGTAGGGGAAACCGCATGCACCGGCCTGCATGGGGCCAACCGTCTGGCCTCCAATTCGCTTCTTGAAGCGTTGGTCTATGCCCATAATGCCGCCCAGTCCTCATTAAAAGAGTTTGAACAGGCCGCCAAGAAAGCTACTGTTGATCTGGAGCCCTGGGATGAGACCAATACCCTGGATGGGGATGAAGCCATTATGGTGACCCACAACTGGGATGAGATCCGGCGTATGATGTGGAATTATGTGGGCATTGTCCGTTCGGACAAGCGTCTTCACCGTGCCCAGCGCCGCATTGAAATGATCCAGCATGAGATTGAAGAGTACTATTGGGACTTTAAGATTACGGCGGATCTCATTGAGCTGCGCAACCTTGCCACGGTGGCGGAACTGATCATTAAGTCCGCATTAATGCGCAAGGAGAGCCGCGGGCTGCATTACAATTTGTGGTATCCGGAAAAAGATGATGCCAATTGCTTGACGTCGACCCTGGTTCGAAAAACTTTTTAGGAATGAGTCCGAAATAACCTATCCGGGAGCGCGGACGTTCCGCCCGCGCTCCCGGATAGAGCAAGAAATGGTGATAGACCGGATCAGCCCATGGCTGTTATCTCGACCATTTTTTTATAGATTCCGGGATTAGATCCGGGAATCACCGTGGCGAAGGTGTTTTTCTTGTAAAAATCGATTTGATCTTCACCCACCCATCCTACAACGGCATATCCGTATTCATTATCCCACATGTCACTTAAGCAAGAAAAAAGAAGTTGGGTGCCAATGCCCTTTTTCCTTGCTTCCGGTTTAATACCAATGGGCCCAAAGAATCCTTTTGCTGTTGCATCGTAACAAGCGAATCCGATGATTTTTTGTTCTTTTACACCAATAAAACAAGAAACCGGCGCGTTTGAAAAACTTCTTTCACACTCATTTGCCCAGCTTTCACTAAATTCCTTTCGCACAAATTCAATTACTTTGCTTTTGTCACCGGATAGAGGCCGGACAATTTTAAAGTCACAATCAAAATGTTCCTTTGGATACTGCTCAAACTGCAACTCATACAATTTTATCAATAAATCCGGCATGATTGCCTTCCCTTTTTAATTTGACTGTATTGGAGATTAAACATTCCCTGCCCAAAAAACGCAACCGTCGATTTAATCAATTAAGAAACAAGCATGATATATAAGTCAAGCCTTTATGGAATCCGGCCACGATATTTATCTTTAAAAGAAAAACTTGAACAATGGCAGATACCATGTTCATATAACAGCCATGGGCTGACCTGACATATCAACTGCCAGGCATAGCCCACAACAAAGCTTGAAAGATCTGAGTAACTTACACAGACTTTCTTATAAACAGCCATGGGCCGTCCTTGGTCTATCTACACCTATGCTTCGGCCCACAACAAAGATAGAAAGAATCCAGTTACTTGCTGGAGATTTTCATATGAAGATTTTTAAATCTGTTGCCAAGGAGTTGATATGTTTCAATGTATTCTAGGGCTGTTTGCCTTTTTAGGTGTTGCTGTTTTACTCAGCGAGAATAAAGAAAAGATCTCTGTCCGGCTGATTGTTTCAGCAATCGCATTGCAACTTGTTCTTGGCGTCGTGACACTGAAATTTGCGTGGATACGCCAGGGCTTTTTTTATTTAAACGGGTTGGTGACAGCGCTTTCAAAGGCAACCGGAGAGGGTACGGCCATGGTGTTCGGATACATTGGCGGCGGCACACTTCCGTTCAAGGAATCCTATCCCGGGGCGTCGTTTATCCTTGCGTTTCAATCCTTGCCTTTGATTTTGGTGATGAGCGCGTTGTCTGCGTTGTTATTTTATTGGAAAATTATCCCTGCAGCGGTGCGTTCTTTCAGTGTAATTCTCAATAAAACACTGGGCACCGGGGGAGCTGAAGGCATAGGGATTTCAGCTAATATTTTTGTGGGCATGGTGGAGGCACCTTTGCTGGTCAAGCCGTATTTATCCGACATGACCCGCAGTGAGTTGTTCACATTAATGACTTGCGGTATGGCCACCATTGCAGGCACGGTTATGGTGCTTTACGCCACAATTCTTAAGCCTGTGATCCCCGGTATTTTAGGTCATATTCTTACCGCCTCTATTATCAGTGCACCGGCTGCCATTTTAATTTCAAAAGTAATGATTCCTGAAACCCAGGATGTGACGGAAGGCAAGCTGTCCACGCCAACGGTTTATAAAAGCGTCATGGATGCCGTTACCAAGGGCACTGTGTCCGGCATTGATCTTATGATCAATATTGTGGCCATGATCATCGTTCTTGTGGCTATGGTGAGCCTGGTCAACATGACACTTGGACTGATGCCGCTGTTCAACGGGGAGCCGTTCTCGTTGCAGCGGATTTTAGGCTGGATCATGGCACCTGCAACATGGCTGATGGGCATTCCCTGGTCCGAAGCCCCTACCACCGGGGCTTTGATGGGTACCAAAACAATTCTTAACGAATTCATCGCATACCTTGATTTGACCCGCATTCCAGCCGGAGAAATCAGTGAACGCAGCCGCATCATCATTTCATATGCCATGTGCGGTTTTGCCAATCCCGGCAGCATGGGTATTATGATCGGCGGCATGGGCGGAATGGTGCCGGAAAGAAGGGATGAAATCGTAGCCTTGGGGTTACGTTCCATCGTTGCCGGCACTTTGGCTACATGTATGACCGGCACCGTAGCCGGGATGTTTCTATAGTGTTTGAACGGTTCAAATCTGCCTTAGAGTTGTTTTTTCAGGATATAATCATATAACCAAGAATCGCCGGTGTGATGAATTTAAGGCAAAAGGCCCATAACCTTCCGACTTTGAAATCACTGGTCAGGTTGACGCGTTCCTTAAACTGGATATAAATTCCACCACAATCCTGTCAGGACGGATTAGATATTTTTTTGATTTTTTTCAAATCCGCTGCGATGCTTATGGCTTGCAGAGAAAAACAAAAATTTTTCATTTCATATATGCAGATTCCATCCACACTCAGAGTGCCGTCAGCCGTTGCTCTGCAACCCGTCTCATCCATGGTGCACGCACTTATGTGGGCCTGGACAACAATGTTTACGTTCGAGCGGATGATCTGTCCCCGGTATGTCCATTCATGTTCATGGTTTTCCGCAATTGCAGGGGCAAATTGTTCCGGGTTAAGATCGAATTTTTTGACCATGAAAAATCTGATCAACTGGAGGAATGACTCTACGCCTAAAGACCCCGGGCAGACCGGGTCCTGATAAAAATGGGCATGGAAGAACCATTCATCAGGGTCCACTTGTTTTTCACCCTGGATCAGCCCCTGGCCGTGCACTCCTGCTTTGAAATCAAGGAACGTAATTTTGTCTATCATTCTCAATGCTTTTCCCGGCATCCCCGTATTGGGGGCAATATTTTTGTCTTCCGGGGTCAAGGGGGCATGATCTTCAAATATAGTTACAGACTGTTGAGTATTGTTTTCAAGGGGCGAGAACGCCTGGGGTTCCCTGATTCCCACCTGTTTGGATAACGCATCAGCCGTAAAGAATCCGAAATTGGTAGTCCCTGTGTAAACAGATTCTCCCCTGTTCTGCACATCCATATCAAAGTTTTGGATGATCATGCCACCGGCCTTGGACACGTCGGTCATTCTGACTCGTATTTTGACTGACCCGGACGCCCGGGTCAGGTTTTTGACCAGTTTGGCTTTTCCCCCAAGATTTCTGAAATGGAGGCGTTCCTCGCTGATCAGGGCGGCACCTCCATAGGCGGCAAGCCATCCACAGGGTTGAAGGGCCACTTCAAGAAGGATACAAAACGGCATGGTGTCGCTATGATTGGCTGTAAAATACCAGGCATTTTTATCAATTTTGTACGTGGTTTCTATCCACCCGCCGGGTGCGGTTTGCCAGGCCGGGTGGTCTGCTTTTATCACCGCGTCCATGAAAAAGTAGGGTGGTCTTGGCAGCCTTGCAATTTCACGTTCTTCATCGAAAACTTTATAAGGCTCTCCAAATGCTTCGGATGGATTTCCCTGGGCAAAGGCTAAAATTTTGTCCCGGTCAAACAGCGGGGGAGATTTAAATTTATCAAGCAACCCCGGATCCATGACGGCTTCAAACCCCATCATACTTGCGATGACTGTGTCGTTTTCATCAAGGAATGTGAAATATCCTTTTATTTTATGCCGGTCCTGGTGGTTGACCGTAAATATAATCCGAACCTTATGCCCGCTTTGTCTGGGAAAATCGTGAAAAAGCCGCAAATTGGCAAAGCTTGCAGGCAGGCATACCTGTCCGCAATTATGGAAGGCCCATAAAATTGCCGCCTGGAAGGCCGCATCCAACACCATGGGGTCCATGGCCCATTGCCGTGCATGGGGGGCTTTATACCAGGTGCTGATGTCCGGTGCTGTGGTGGTCATCACCTCAATTCCCTTGGGCGACACCCCGCCGATGTCGGAAATGCACTGGAGTTCACCTTCATGGAAAAGGATGGTGTCATAGGCCTGGTCCATACGGATGTCCCAGGGGGCAAGGTCCATGGATGCTGATTTGGGTAAAACCGGTGGTTGCGGCAGTGTATCTGCCAATATCACCTGGGCTCTGGCATGCTGGATGGATAGTTCGTTTTTTCCTGAAGAGATAATACGACCGGATGTAATTTGTTGATGATCTATGGTCGTACACTTTCCAATGTCCACCTGAACAGTTATTTGGCCATCGCCGGGTACAATTCCTTTGAGCAGTTGTACCTGTTCCATGCCGGCGAATTGAAGGCCCGGATTGTTCTTTTCCGCACCGCAGGCCAGCAGATCCACCATTAGGGCCAGGGGGACAACCGGTGCATTGTCAATTTTATGCGCTTCAATGATGCAACTGTCCTGGCTGCTGAAGGTCTGGGTCAGCACTTTATTCATCACAGCAGAGGGTTCCGGTAAGTCTGAGGGTATGGTGCCCCCCACAACGACCTCAACGCAGGCCCCATCGGTATTGCCCATTTCCGCCACCATCTGCCGGGCGCCCGCCTGGATGGGGATCAGCTCAATCCGGCGTTTTTCAAATTCCCGTTTCAAGGCGTCTGTGACCATGCCGCCGTCCCATGGCCCCCAATTGATGGCGATTGCCCTGCAATGGGGAAGGGTGGATTGTTTGGCCTGGGCGATTTTATTGAGCACTTCGTTAGCCATGGCGTAGTCGCATTGGCCGGTATTTCCGAATCTTGCCGCCACCGATGAAAACATCACCAGATACTTGAGTTTATCTTGATCCATGGATGAAAGAAGCGCAAAAAGCCCGTTGATTTTGGTTTCAAACACAGTTTTGAATTGGCCGGGTGTTTTTTCGCAGATCAATTTATCTTCAAGGACGCCGGCCCCATGGATCAAGGCCGTTACCGGACCTAACTGTCGGGTTACCTGTTCCATGGTCGCGCTGACAAGGTCTTTATCCCGGATGTCCACGCAGTAGTAGACAACGTCATTGCCCCATTTTTGTATCCGTGCCAGATTGGCTTTAATGTCGCGGTTTGAGGCAAAATGGCGATATTCAGCCTCCACCCGGGCAGGCGTGGGTTTTTCTTTTTCAAAGGCATTGGCAAAAATGGCTTTTTTCATCTGGGCGGGGGTATCCATTCCTTTAAGCCATGCTGGTTCCTCAAAGGGCGGTTTAGATCTGCCCAAAAGCGCTATTTTAGACCCGCATTGCTTGGCAAGGGCGATGGCACAGGCTGCCGTAACCCCCCTGGCACCGCCGGAAATCATCACAACATCGGATTGGTCCAGGCCGATTGCCAAAGGTTCGCCCACAGGTTTGGATATAAGTTCGGGAATGTAACAGTGCTCACCGTCAAGCCCCATCTCTACAGCTCCACGGGTCATCATCATGGCAACGGCAGCTTCGGCGTTCTCTTTTACGGCTTTGGGGTCAAACGGCAGATCAAGAGCCCGGCAAAGAACCGGTTTCCATTCAAGGGCGGCTGTTTTGGCAAGGCCTGCCATTCCGCCGTACACAGGACTGATTTGTGGTTCAAAATTTTTAAACCCGAACCCACCGCCAAGAAAACTGACGCAGGCCATGAAGCTGCCGCCTGCCTTGGCACTTGCTGTGAGATATGGCCCGTTTTTTGATGCCATGCTGAACGCCGTTAAAAGAAACCGGCCGGCCAACGCGTCGTCCATAGGTTGGGAAAATGTGTCCGGTATAAGGACAAGCCCTGCTGCATCGGGCAGATCCGGAATGTTTTCCGGGGTGGCATCGATAATCTGTGCGGCAAGCTTAAGTTTTTGAAATTCTTTTGCAAATGCCTTGGCAACGCCTTCACTATCCCTTGTCAGGTAAATGGTTTTACCTGCAGGAATGTGAATTTTTGCTCCGTTGTAAAAACGGACCTGATGGGCAGGAAACGCCGTGAGCGCGATCTCCTGCCTGCCAAGTACTTTTAATTCTGTTTCTTCGGCCTGTTCGGCCAAGTCCGGGTCGCTTATGTGGTCATGCGAAGTTTTTTTTTAGGGGTTTCTTTGGAAACCGTTGTTTGTTCAGGCGTTAAGTAGTTTATGATGTCGGCTATGGTCTTCAAACTGCCCATGTCATCCGGAGATAATGCCCTGGAGTCCGGTTGCTCTTGTTCAAGCCGTGACAAAATTTCAACCCGTTTTATGGAGTCAATACCAAGATCCGATTCCAGATTCATTCCAGGTTCAAGCATCTCCCGGGGGAACCCTGTTAATTCACTGATGATGTTGACCAGAATACCGAGGGTACCATCTTGGGATTGGGCCGGCGGGTTGTTTTTCGGCTCGTTTTGTTCCTTGGCAATGGGTGCTGGGGTGTGTTCCGGTGCCGGGGATGCGCTCTGGTCTGTTTCAACAGCCGTACAGATATCTCCAAGGGTTTTGACCGATCCCAGGCGCTGGGCTGATAGATCTTCACTATCGGGAAATGCTTTTTCAAGCTCTGAAATGATCTCAACCTTTTTAATGGAATCAACGCCAAGGTCTGATTCAATATCCATTTCAGGTTCCAACATCTCCACCGGGAATCCTGTTAAGCGACTGACAATTTCAAACAGGACATTTTTAACTGCCGGGGCCGGGGCTGCAGCAGCCGGGGCAGGCATCGCAAGGGCTGATGGTTGGGGCGGCTGGGTCTTGGAGCGCGTCGGCGTTGATGCGGTCTGCTGAACTGGTGGCGTTGGAACCGGTTCTGGTATTTGGGGCTGATACGCAGGCACGGCCTGTGCCGGAGCCGGGGGCTGTTGCATTACAGGGGCGGCCGGGACCGGGACAGACATCTGTCCACGGGTTTGTGACATCAGCGCTGCCAAGGCCTGGCTGGCTTGGGTCTGGGTTTCCAGAAACTTTTCATGGGCCCGGGCCGTCTGGGCCTGGAGCTGTTGCATGGCATTGAGCCCCTGGATAAGGATATCCGGGTTTGCCGGAACCTGATTTGCAGTCACATGTTGGGGTGAATTTGACGTTGGCCGGACTTGAAAATCGTTAAATTCAGGGTGTGGAAAAGATGTCATGGTATGTCCTTGTGTGGTGGATGTCTGTTGGGTTGAACCCGTTGTATACACAGATGAATCCGGTACAATGTGTTTGTTTTTATGGGCTTGGGATGCCTGGTTCTGTGACGGCTGGCCAGGGGCGTCAATGGGTGCCTCTTTAGTCTGAACCATTTCGGGCTGGGGTGTTTCAGGTTCTGCGGGTTTTGAATTGGCCCCGTTGATCATGATAACAAGTTTTTTAGACTCAGGCGGCGCCATATCTTCTTCCCAGGCAGAAAGATCCACTGTATGACCTGAGGCTGCAAGGGCGCACAATCCCATGCCTAAATCCCGGATACCTGAATTTTTTCCGGCTGATTTATCAAGGGCAATGGTCTGTACATCCTTGTCTTTTAAAATGGAGTTAATCAGACCGCACAGAACAGACTTGGGTCCGATCTCCACAAAGGTGTCAACGCCGTGGTCGTGCATTTGTTTGATATTACCGATAAAATCCACCGGATACATCAACTGCTGCCCCAATAGCTCCTGGGCCTGGGCGGAATCTTCAGGGTAGGGTGATCCGGTGGTATTGGATAATACCTTAATTGGTGTCGGCGTGATGGCGGCTTTCCTGGTCAACGCATTGAACGGGGTTGCGGCATCTGATACCAGGCGGCTGTGAAACGCCGCGGCCACCGGCAGTTTGATCGCCCGCATTTTGCGTTTTTTGCAAAGTTTTTCAGCCTTGAGGATGTGCTGGGTCTCCCCGGATAATACGCCCTGTAACGGGCTGTTTTTATTGGCCAGGACAAGGTCAAGCTTTTCCTCTTTAAGGAGGGCTTCGATCTTTTCAATGGGGGCCTGGATGGCGAGCATGCTGCCGGGATCTCCTGCACTCCGGCCGGCCTTGGCCATGAAATTGCCCCGGGCAGCCGACAATTCAAGACAGGTTTGTGCATCAATCCAGCCGGCAGCATAGAGTGCGCACAACTCTCCGTAACTGTGGCCGCAGGTCATTTCAGGGGCTACCTTGAACCGGGAAAGAATGCTCAGCATGGACAAGGAGACCGCTCCAATGGCTGGTTGGGCGATGCGGGTCTGGCGCAGGGCTGCCTCGGCCGACTTTTTATCCATGGCATATTCCGGCGGCGGATACATATAGGCGGACAGCAGTCCATCATCTCCTGCATCCGTGTTACCGACACAGGCCTGGGCCATATCCAGCACGTCAAGGCTTTCGGGAAAAACAGACATAATCTGACCGCCCATCCCTGTGTACTGACTGCCCTGGCCCGGGAATACAAACCCAAGCTTGCCTGAGGCCGCGCCTTTGCCGAAAAATATCGGCGGGTTGGCCGGTTGATCCCCATTGATCACACGCTTCGCCTGGTCCATCCGTTCAAAAACATCATCCTGGTCAGACAGCAAAATCAATAACCGCATTTTATGTTTGGATAAAAATGCTTTTCTGGATTGGGCAGCCTGCCAGGCAATGGCCTGGGAAACGGCAGCCTTGTCTCTGCTGTCATAGGATTTTATGGTGTCACGTATGCTGTCAAGCTTTCCAATAATATCTTTTTGGGTCTTGCCTGAAAGCGCCAGGATTTGGGTTGTACCGTCCCATGAGATATCTGCTTTTTGGGGTGCGTACTCTTCAAGCACCGCATGAAAGTTTGACCCGCCGAACCCAAAGGCGGAGACGCCGGAACGCCGCAAAGAACTCACTGTGCCGTTACCGATCCAGGGCCTTGAGACCTGGTTGAGATAGAACGGGGAGTTGTGTATGTCCAGGTCAGGGTCAGGCGTTTGGGCCTTGAGTGTGGGGGGGATGACCTTGTGGTGCAACGCCAGGGCTGCCTTAATAATGCCCGCAGCGCCTGCTGCCGCCTTAGTGTGTCCGATCATGGATTTCACGGAACCTATGGCTGTGGATTCGGTGGTGTTGTCTTTGAAAAATTGTTTCAGTGCCGTGAATTCAACCTTGTCTCCCACCCGGGTTCCTGTGCCGTGGGCTTCAATCAGCCCCACGGATTCAGGCAGAACACCTGCATTGGTATAGGCGTTTTTCAGCGCCTTGATTTGTCCTTTGGCCTCCGGGGCATATACGGCCGAGGTGCGTCCGTCACTGGAGGTGCCCATGCCTTTTATGACCGCATAAATCCGGTCCTGGTCACGTTGGGCGTCTTCAAGGCGCTTGAGCACCAGCAGGCCGACACCTTCGCCAAGCACGGTACCGTCGGCATTTTCTGAAAAGGGCCGGGCGTCACTGCTGTGAGACAATACACCGGTTTTGGCAAAACACATGTGCATGAATATGTCATTGAGGGTATCCACCCCGCCGGTGATGGACATATCGCACTGTCCGGTTTCCAGCTCCATCATGGCGGTATGAATGGCGGACAGGGAGCTTGCACATGCCGCATCACACACCGTGTTGGTGCCGGACAGGTCCAGACGGTTGGCGATTCTTCCGGCCACCACATTGCCCAGAAGGCCTGGAAATGAATTTTCCTGCCAGCCGATATAGGAATCGCTGATCTGTTTTAATACCCGTTCCTTTTTATCAGGGGCGATGCCGGCCGCATCCAGAGCGTTTTTCCAGAACGGATGTCCCAGTCTTGCGCCCAGGGGGATCACAAGTTCCTGTGTGCCGGTTACCCCGAGAATGACATTTACCCGTTTTTCTTTGAGATGACTATGACCCACAGGGTAGCCTGCATCGGCAAGCGCCATGCGAACCACTTCCAGGCCGAGAAGCTGGGAGGTGTCCGTGGCGTCAATATTTTTGGGGGGCATACCATAGGTTAGGGGGTCAAAGGCAATGTCCGGTAAAAAACCACCTCTGCTGCAATAGACATGGTCAGGACAGTCAGGGTTTTCATTAAAATAATCTTTCAGACGCCAGTGTGAGTCTTCAGGTACTTGTGTGATGGCATCAATGCCGTTGAATACCAATTTCCAGAATTCTTTGAGGTTTCTGGATTCAGGAAAAATACAGCCCATGCCGATGATGGCAATGGGCGTTTTAGGAGAATCAGGCGTCTGTTTTTGGGCTGCGGCTTTGGGTGTTGTCATATATGAAAAATAGTTATGGTTGCTGGTTTAAAATAATTTTACAGCATCTATATATATGGCAAAGGGGCTCGGATCATCCACCGGCAATGATATTGACAAAAGTTTTACATAGGTTATGTTGACCGGCGGCATCAAAGAGAGTAACAGCGGGGGCCTGGTTTCCCGGAAATTGGCCCGGCTTGGGATTAACACCCTGGTTTTGGAGGATAAACCCGATGACGGTGCGACTGATAAGAACTTGCTTTCTACCAACCAAATATTCAGCGCTGACGCATCAAAATTTATTATCAATGATATCAGGGGGGCGGAGCGACATCTAAAATTATTTTGTCGCAAAATTATAATAGACACTCTGCAGGTCTTTTGATAATGTAACGTGGATGTGTGTGAGTTCACCCACCAATCGAAACGTTACATTTGAGGAGAAAACGCTGTGATAAGCCAGTGTGGTCGGCAGATTAAAAACGCAGAACTTGAACAGATTCGCGAGACGGTAAAGACATTTTCGAATTTAAGTCAGAAGG
>NZ_KB893130.1 GCF_000373985.1 Desulfobacter curvatus DSM 3379 | reverse complement strand
ATTAAAAGTAGTTGGTCTCAATTGAGAAATCAGCTCGAAGGCCAAAGCCGGGTGACAGTTTCAATGCAATGCAAGGATGGTCAAACCGTTCATATCAGAAAAAGCACACGACCAGAACCCAGACAACAAAAAATTTATAAAGCTTTGGAGATAGGTTTATATCCAGGGCCGGTGATTAAAAACATTTTTAGACAAAAGTAGTGCCATAACCAGGAACTTAAAAACAACAATCCGCGTGATTACAATAAGTTATAATTTGCAATCGAAAACTTGGGTTAACCTGTCGGGCCTGTCCAAATCCCATTTTTACGCCCTGGTTAAAAAGTACGACATTCGGGTTTGAGTGAACCCTTACCCAGACGCTTTGCAGCCAGGTCGGGTATTAATTCATGCAAAACCCATGTCCTTCGTTGCGGTTTCAGGATTTTTCAAAGATTGGAAAGCGTGTTGATTCCCAAATAAATCATCTCTTTTTGTTTTAGTCTCCCCGAATGAACTTTCCGCATTTTGCCCTGTTCAATGACTTGATTTAGCGTTACGCATGATATAGGTATGAGAAAATCTCAAATAAGATTTGAGTATGTTTTATGGGAGGCGTCCTTTATGGCCCTGTGGTGACTATCCATTGGGCCATCAATTATTGTTATATTTTTAGCAGGATAAAATGTTATGGAAAGATATTTGCTGGTTATTGTGGTGGGGACTGTTGGGGGCCTTTTGGCACAACGATTTAATGTTCCAGGTGGGGCCGTTGTCGGGAGTATGTTGTTCAGTGGAATGACGGTTCTGTTTTTACCCAAGGGGATTGTTTTGCCGTCATCTGTGCGTACAGGTATACAAATTATGTTGGGCATTACCCTTGGGGTCAGCGTTGACCGTTCCCTTTTGACGCTGGGGGTCAAGATAATGCCCATGGCAATTTTGAGCACCATTGTTCTGTTGACGGTGGCTGTGTGCATGGCGTTTTTGGCCAACAAGCTTGGGTTGGTGGATTTTGGTACGGCCCTGTTCGGCTTTTCTCCCGGGGGAATGACGGGCATGGCCATTTTAGCCCAATCCGAAAATCATAACGGGGCTTTTGTGGCATTTTTTCATCTGGTGAGAATATTTACGCTTTTTATCGTCATTCCGCTGCTCGTAAAGGTGGTCATGTATTTACAGCACAAAGGGCATCTTTAATAATCAGACTCAATTCTTATCAGCGGCCGCTTTTTTTTCTTCCAGTTCTTCCCAGCGTGAATAAAGTGATTGGACCAGGGACTGGGCCTGCTCCAGTTTGGCACAGGTGTCTGCCAGAAGGGCAGGGTCCTGGATAACGTCAGGGTGCTGGACTTGTTCGGAAAAGTCTTCAACATGTTGTTCAGCATCCATAATTTTTTCTTCTATATGTTCCAGTTCGTATTTGTCTTTAAAGGAAAACAACCGTTTTTTGGCCGGGGCAGGTTTGGTTGTCTCCTTTTTGTTTTTTTCCGCCCCGGGCCGCTGGGCGTTTTCCCGGGCGGTCCGGGCCTTTAGAATCTGACCGAAATCCCTGTAAAATTTCGGTGTTTCAGTGTTGTCCAGGTAGAGCATGCGGTGGCAGACCCGGTCCATGAGATACCGGTCATGGGAGACAATGATCACTGCGCCTTCAAACTCTTTGATGGAGGTCTCCAATACCTCTAGGGAGAGGATGTCAAGATCATTGGTGGGTTCGTCCAAAAGCAGCAGGTCACAGGGTTGGCGCATGATTTCAGCCAGAACGATTCTTGCCTTTTCCCCGCCGGATAGCCGTCCTACCGGCATGTCCAGCTGGTCAGGCATGAAAAGAAACCGTTTGGCCCAGGAGACTACGTGAATGGGGCGGCCTTTGTAATTTATGGAATCGCCGCCGGCCGGATTCAGCGCCTCCCGCAGGGTCATCTCCGGGTCCAGTTGGGTGCGTTCCTGGTGGTAAACGGCTGTTTTAAGGTTTTCCGCCCATTTTACAGTTCCCTGGTCAGGTTCCATACTTTGTTCGATCAGGGACAAAAAAGTGGATTTGCCGGAGCCGTTATCCCCGACAATGCCAAGACAGAAACCCGGCCCCAGTTCAAAGGTAATGTTGGAAAACAGTGTTTTGCCTTTAAACCCCTTGGTCAGGTTATGCACCCTGAGCAGTTTTCTGGTCTGGCGTCCTGTGCCTGAAAAATCAATGTCCATCCGGGCGGTTTGCCGGTTTCGGGCCTTGACCTCGGACAGTTCTTTGCGCAGTTCTTCTGCCTGGTCAAGCCTGTATTTGGCCTTGGTGCTTCTGGCCTTGGGGCCTTGACGCAGCCATTGGTCTTCTCTGCGCATTTTCGATGCCAGGGAGGACTGTTTTTTTTCCTGGGCCGCAAGGTATTTGTCGCGCTCCTGTTCAAATTTGAGATAGTTGCCCTGTATTTTAAAAACCCCGCCCTGGTAGTACCGGGCAATTTCCATGGTGTGGGAGCATACGGTTTCCAGAAATGCCCGGTCATGGGATACGGCCACAAAAGAAAACCGGGCTGTTAAAAGCATCTGTTCAAGCCATAAAATTCCGGCAATGTCCAGATGGTTGGTGGGCTCATCCAGCAAAAGCAGGTCCGGTTCCAGGCAAAAGGCCCGGGTGATGGCAAGTCGCTTGCGCCAGCCTCCGGACAGTTCTTTTGTCTTGATGACTGCGTTGGTAAAACCGCCTAACCCTAGGGCCCGGTTCACCCTGCGATGGCGTTCTTTTTCCTGCAGGTCCAGGGATGACAGACTGTTGAACAAAACCTGCTCAATGGAAAGGTCCGTGTCAAATTCGTCTTCCTGGGCAAGATAGACCGGACAAAGGCCTGTCTGAACATTTATCTCTCCGTCGTCCGGGGAACTCAAACCACAGATGATTTTTAAAAGGGTGGACTTGCCCGAACCGTTCATCCCGATCAAGCCCAGCTTTTCTCCCGGTTTCACATCAAAGCTTAGCCCTGTGAACAGGGTATCATCGCCGTATGCTTTGCAAAGTTCCTTTACAGACACTAACACCGCCATCAGGATTTGTCCTCCTGTGCCTGGGGTACTCTGAGGTGGCGGTATACCCGGATCATTTTAATGATGAACACCAGGGCTAAGGTCAGGCTGATCAGAATAATAAAACTCGCGGCAAAAAAGGTCATGATAAAGCTGAAAGGATCATTTAAGCCATAAGCCCCCCGGATAAGATCAATGCCGAAAACAACGAAAAAAAGGGAGATTAAAAGACATAATACCTGAACCGCCCACCAAAGATATTTCATTTAATGTCCTTGCAAATCAAATTTATTGTTTCTAAATATTCCCAAATTAAAGGTTAGGTGAAAATACAGGTTCCTAAGAGAAAAATCAATTTGCGAACGACATTTTGCCTGGATTGAACTCGGGTGAAATCCTATAACATATTTTTTCTATTTGTTTGATCTTAACACAAACTCTCTGATCAGCTGCCCAGACAGGGTATAGGCGTCTGGAATCAAGGGCAGGCTGTTTGCCTTGAACCATTCAGCTTCTATAATCTCCTTGGGATCAATCTCAATTTCTCCACTCTTATACTCCGCGGTGAATCCAATCATCAGGCTGTCCGGAAAGGGCCAGGGCTGGCTTTTCACATACCGGACATTCTTAACACGAATCCGGGTTTCCTCATAAACCTCCCGGGCCACACACTCCTCCAAGGTTTCCCCGGGGGAAAGAAATCCTGCCAGGACGGAAAATAACTTTCTTTTGGGAAACCGCATCCCCCGGGCCAGGAGAATTTCATCTCCCCGGGTCACGCCCATGATGACGGCAGGAGATATTCTTGGATAGGTATGGAGACCGCAGGCCGGGCAGATCCTCCCGTGGTTTTCCTCCATAATTCGGGTCAAGGTGCCGCACCGGCCGCAAAAATGGTTGTTGGTGTGGAGGTCCGCGATAAAACGGCCGCAGGCCACGGCCAGGCGAAAGTCTTCGCCGGCGCCCTGGTAAAATGTTCTAAGGTCGAGTATGGAAAGCCCGGATTCCGGCAGGGGCTCCACCAGGATGCCGCAGCAGCAGGGGATGCCGTGCAGGGTACCGAAAACATGGAGGCCGGTGCGGACCAAGGGCTTTGCCCGGTTCGGTTCGAAAAAAGGTACCTGACCCGTTTCAGGGTCAACGACCAACGCGGTGCCGTCAAAGAGAAAAATCCATGCCGCAGCCTCTTCCGGGGATGCGGGGGACGGTGAGGGAATAAACATTATAAGCCTTAAAGGCGGACGCTGCCTGAGCTCTGTCCATGGGAATTGCCGGGCATAGGTTTAACTGCTGTTGCACGTTTGCCGGAGAAATCAGAACGCCGTCCGGATTGTAGATACGGTCGGAACCCTAAGAACACGTTCTCCGGCGCAAAGGGTGGCACACAGCGACTGAAATTTTTTGCACTAGGCATTGCTATTTTCCGTAAAGGCCAGACGGATTCCCAGACTGACAAGAATAGAACCTGAAATCCTTTCAAGCCAGAAGGAGCAACGCCGATTCTTACGGAAAAAGGAAGTTGTCCGATCTGCTGTTATAACAAAGAAAAATTCTATGGGCACAGCCACCAGGATGACAAGAAATCCCAAAACAGCAATCTGGGCGGAATGATGCCCCAATTCAGGACGGATGAACTGGGGCAAAAAAGCCATAAAAAAAATTGCAACCTTGGGATTGAGGATATCCACCAGCACCCCCTGCCTAAATGCCTTCCAAACGGTTGTTTTGTCTTCTGTGCTTTCATGCATGTTAAACGTCTCACCGTCGGACATCAGGCTGCGTATTCCCAGATATACCAGATAGGCCGCACCGATATACTTTACAATAGCAAACGCGGTTGCCGAAGCGGCAAGCACTGCAGACAGACCGAGAGCTGCGGCTGCCACATGCACCAATGCGCCGGACCAGATACCCAGAGATGAAGCAATACCCACTTTCCGGCCCTGTGCTATGGTTCTGGAAACAATATAGATAACGTCCGGTCCGGGCGAAATGTTGATAACAAAAACGGTTGTAAAGAATACCAGCCAATAAGATGTTGATTCCATATTACCTTCTTTGTAAAAAATGTTCCGATACTATTTAAGAGAAATACGGCAGTTGGGGCCCGTAACCAGCAAATTGTTGGTGACTGTGGACTGGATATGCTCCATTTTGCTTCCTAAAAGAATTTCTTTAATTATGCCGTGCCCATAGGCGCCAAGAACGATCAGAGAGTCGTGGGGTACTTCATACAGCATCCGGTCAAATCCGGAGGATTCATAGAAACACCATTCGTTCACATACTGGTCCACAAGCTCCTCAAGGTCCGTACCCCGGACCATGTCCCGGTAAACGTCCTCGCTGTTATTTTCAAGCACGGTATAAATTTTTAGGGGAAACCCGGAGGCAATGGCAATTTTCAGCCCCAAAACAAGGGCATTCATGGCATTGGAGGAACCGCCGAAAAATACGGATATACTGTTCCATGCCTTGAATACCGGGCTTGCAATTAGAATGGGAAAAGTGGCCTGCTTTATCATTCGCCGAACCTTGGGACCCAGATGGCCCAGTCCTATTTTGGATGACAGGTCGCTGATCGAACGCGGAGAGCACATATAGTCGAATTGACTGGATATATCGGGCAGGGTTGAAGCCGTAAAGTCTTTGGGTTCATAAAACCTGGGCGGCATTCCGGCCTCATCGAAAAGTTCAATGACATGTTCATGGGCTGTATCCGGAGAGGCTAAAAAAGAGTTGTCCAGGTTCACCTGAACCACATCATTGGCAAAATACATTAAGAACTTATCCGTTTTGGGGATATACACAACAGGATAGGCTTTAATGGTTTTACAAAAATAGAGGGACTGCAAAAAGGTTTCCCTGCCAAAGGGGGTATTCCTGAAAATATGAAGCAGTTTATAATTCATTGGAAGTCTCCTTGGGACCATGAACAGGGGTCATTGTATATTGGTCTGCATGATCAGTTCCCTGCGGTACAGATCAAGTATTCGTGCTTTGGAAATCATTCCGGAAAATCTGTGGTGATCCACCACCGGGATGTGATCAATGTTAAAGGTCTCCATGAATTCCAGTACATCATGAAGATCGTCGTCAAAGGATACGGTAACCATATCCGTATCCATGATCTGGTTAAGAAAGATCATGTCATAAAAGGCCGGATCCAGGGCGTATTTTCTGATACGTGAAACCCGGACCATCCCCAGGTAGTTGCCGGTCTCATCTGAGATGACCGGGTAATGGTTTCGGTTTGAATTGCTGATGATGTGGATAAACTCTCTGAAAACCATATTTTCAGATACAGGGGTGTAGTTGGTATCAATGATCTCGTTTAAGCTTAAATCCGATAAAATTCGTGCATCCGTTCCGGGCCGCATGAATTCGCCGCGTTCAATAAGGTCTTTAAAATAAAAGGAAGATGGTTCGATAATATGGCTCAAGGTAGAAGAGATGGAAGAAACCAGCAGTAAAAGCAAAATGGCTTCGTAGCCGCCGGTAATTTCCGCAATCAGAAAAATACTGCTCAATGGGGCCTGCATCACCCCGGCCATGATACCGGTCATGCCTAGAAGGGCATAAGCGCCTTCCGAAGTCACGGCAGCATTGGGAAAAACAAACATCATGGCCTTGTAAAACACCACGCCGGTAAGGCTTCCGATGACCAGGCAGGGCGCAAAGATACCGCCGGAACCTCCCCAGCCAAGGGTGATGGACGTGACAAATATTTTTAGAAAAAGACCGAGGAATATGAGCCAGAATGCCATGGGAAAATTACCACTTACCATTTCCATGATCGGATGATATCCCTCACCCAGTACCATGGGCATGAAAATTCCTATGGTACCCACCGTGCAACCGCCGATCAATGCCCGCAGCCAGGGAGATACTGGTGTTCGCTTGGCCAGGCCACCAACTTTTCGAAGGGTCCGCGTGAATATTACGGATATCAAAGCGGTGAACAAGGCAAGTCCGATACTGCCCAGAATATCTCCTGCAAAAATATCAAAGGGGTGGTGTTGGAAGAGCTCTTTTGCAGGTATGATGGCTTCACTGATCTGGGCGCCGGCCACAGCAGCAATGGTAATGGGAATGATATTGACAAATTTCCATTCCCCAAGAATGATCTCAACGGAAAAAATAAGACCGGCCACAGGGGCGTGAAAAATGGCGGAAATGGCACCGGCTGTACCACAGCCCACCAACGTCATGCGTTGCCGGTCATTGAGGCCTAAAAATTTTGCGATATTGGATCCTATGGCAGACCCGCTCATGACAACCGGGGCTTCGGGACCTGCAGAGCCGCCGCTGGCAATGGTTAAAAAACTGGATATAAGCCTGGAATAGGCGGAACGAAGCCGTAAAAGTCCGCCCCGTCTGGATACGGCATAAATGACTTCGGGCACACCATGTCCGGCGCCTTCCCGCATGACTTTATCAAGAAATAGAAAAGAGAAAAGTGCGCCGATGCCGGGCAAAATAAACGCCCAGGCGTATTGGCGGTACGGTGCAAGAAATTCAAGAACCGAAGCCAAGGAAAGCCGTAATGCCACGGCTGCAACACCTGCAAAAATACCGACCACTGCGCCGGCCGTCATCAGCACAAGCCGGTCATCAAAAAGAAAAAATTTTGTATAAAAAAAATTATAGGTTTGTTTAAGCTTACTCATGATAGGTCCGAATAGCCGATTATATCTTTTCGGCTATGTGCAGGGCATCAATTTTTTCGATCAACATGGATTGTTCCGGGCAGGTTTTTAAAAATTCACTGAACTGTCTGTTCCGTAAACACAAAGAAATAGAAGAGAGCAGGTGAAGGTGAAATTTTAATTCCGGGAACAGGATAAAAAACAGGGTAGAGACAGGCTGGTTATCCAATGCATGATAATCCACGGGATTTTTAAGAAAGCAGACTGCAACAGTGGGCTGTTCAATATAATTAAGGGGGGTTCTTGGATGGGGCACGGCAATGCCGCCGCCGACCCCTGTGGACAAGGCCTCTTCCCTTTTGACCAGCTGTTGGGCAAGATCCGCTTTGTGATTATCCGGAACGGCCTTAATCCTTTGAATGCATGCGTTAATTACGGACGGGACATCCGGTCCTGTGTCAATGTCGTGATACACGCCGCCGGCCTCAAGGGCAGTGGATAAAGAGACCGTTACTTCGGTATCAGGTCCCTGGGCCGGGCGGGGGGTCAGGTTAAGGGAAATATGGTTTTTCTCAGCCCAGTTTTTCAAATCCCCGGCATGAAAGCTGTAGGTTCGTCCCTTTTTGAACACAGGCAGCTTTCCCTGGCGGATCCAGCGCTCTATGGTTGTACGGGACACCCCTAAAGACTTGCATAACTCAGTTATTAGAATTTCCATTTTTTCCTTAACGCCGCTTGCTGTATGATAACCCTCATTTTAAACGTTGATGCTTTATATAAACCAAACCAGTCAGAATAACAACCCCGGTACTCCTGTGAATCTAAAAGGGATAAAAGCAGTAAAACACGCTTTTATCCCTTTTGGGGTCCGTTGAAAAAAACGGTCAAACGCCTAAGTTTTAGGATCTACCATCCCCGGGTTTCCATGATTTCTTTGATTCTTTCCTCGGCTTTTTTCTCCACCAGGATCATTTTTTTGGCCTGGGCTTTTTTAATCTTTTCGGTCAGGGTCGTCATGTCAGCCGGTTTTTCAAGCAGATCCATTGCACCCAGTTTCATGGCCTCTATGCCTTTTTCAACTGTGGCGTGCCCGGTCAAAAGAATCACTTGAAGTTCAGGTTTTTTCTTTTTCAGGATTTTTAACGTTTCGATACCATCCATTTCCGGCATCTGCAGATCAAGAACCACCACGTCAAAGGATTTTTCTTCAACGTTTTGCAGGCCTTCAATGGCGGAACTCGAAGTGCTCACATCCATTCCCCGGTTCGTCATTCTCTCTGCCAGGGCTTGTGTAAACTCCTGTTCGTCATCTATGATTAAAACTTTTTCACTCATTGCCGGGGTCTCCTTTTAATTTGTATGAAAGAACTGAATTAACCGATTCGTTTCTTTCATCATTTGTTGTGGCCCAACCTCGGTGAAAGACCAGGTCGGCCATGGCCGTTAGTTGATATTAAAGAAGTTGTTATCTGTTGAAAATATTTTTTTTATATGCCAAATACCAGGTCAGCCCTGGTGTTCTGATCCTCTAATACAATTTTTGCCTGGAATAGATCCAATGTCCGGCAGCTTGCCTGACAATCAAAATCCGATGCAAAAGGCGCTTCGCTTTGGAAACTTAAACATATTTGGCTTTCCTCATCTTTCCTAGAGGATATATTGAGAACGGCATCTGATGCAAGGGTTTCCGTAATATTTTCTAAAACAGACCAGATCAGAAACAATAAAAAGAAAAAAGATCCATTGACATAAAGTTTGTCAGCAGCCCGGGTATGATTCACCTGAATGCCTTTATTGGCAATGATTCTGGCACCAAGGCCAAGGGCAAGCGCCACCGCCTCATCCAGATCTACCTGCTGTTCCGGCTTGTCCATGCTGTGGGAAAAGGTATTAAGGGATTTTACGATGCCGTCAGCCCGGCCGATTTGTTTTTCAATGCGCTGGACAATTCCTGAAAACCGTTCGATGTCCAGTGGGGCTCCCTTTTGGGCCATCATAAGATAATCAGACATCAGTCCTGCATTTTCATTCATGATGGCCAGGCAGTTTTTTATATCATGGGATATAGATGCCCCCATCCGGCCGAAATAAGCCGGGCCGTATTGATCCGTAATTTCCTGAGCGGTATATTTCAATTTTTTCCTCCATCAAGCATGACCTGGTTGAGCTTTTCAATCAGACTGTCAATTTCCACAGGCTTAACAAGATAAAAAGCCTCACCGGTTTGGGAACATCCCTCATAGTAACATTCTTCAGACCCGTGGCCGGTCATAAAAATAAACTTGAGTTCGGGACAGATCGCCTCCATTTTTTCCTTGAGCTCAAAGCCGTTCATATCCGGCATCTGCACATCCAGAACCGCAATGTCATAGCTTTGATTAGACAGCATGGAGATGGCGTCATTGGGCGTGACAGCCCAGTGTGCGTCAATTCCCCGGTACCCAAGGCGTTCTGCCAGGGTAGAGACCAGTTCCTTCTCATCGTCGACCAGAAGTATCTGCATAATTCACTCTTCTTTCTGTATTGTTGTGGGCAGATATATTATAAATGTTGTGCCCTCGTTAACCTTGCTTTCGACGTTAATTCGTCCCCCCAGTTCCTGGACAAGGCCATAGGTGATGGAAAGCCCCAATCCGGTACCACCCTGATTGGTTTTTGTGGAGAAAAAGGGCTCAAAAATATGTTTAAGGTTTTCAGGGGAAATACCACATCCACTATCGCTTATATCAAGGCGGACAAATGGTTCTTCGGTTTTTTGCGCGCTGATGACTAATTTGCCGTCCCGGGGCATGGCAGCAAATGCGTTATTGACAATGTTTAAAAGGACCTGCTGCAGCTTGCCCCGGTTGCCGACAACCTGGGGCAGGGTATCAGGCACATCTATTTCAACAAAAATATTTTTTAACTGTGCTTCTTTTACCAGAAATACCAGCACTTCATCAAGAACGGATTTAAGGGCTAAAGGCACAGGAGTCGTCTGGGTCTGACGGCCAAAACTGAGCAATTGCCGTGTAATCCTGCTGCACCGTTTCACCGAGGCAAGGATAATGTCCACCGTTTCAAGAAGTCTTGGCTCCTGTTTCAGCTCCGGTTTAAAATGGGCCATATCCTTTATGAGACCTGCCTTTTCATTGATAATGGCCAACGGATTGTTGATCTCATGGGCCACACCTGCGGCAAGCCGGCCGATGGATGCCATCTTGTTTTCATATTCAGCCATATGAAAATATTTGGAACGTTTGAGGTCTAAGTGTTTCAGGCGCCGGACAAAATATCCGGTCACGGCCCCGATCCATAAAAGAATGACGGATATGCTGATACCCAGATATTGGATTAATGTCACCTGACTGTGATGCCAAGGGGACATAATCACTTGCTTTGATTTAAGTACCACCAGGATAAACGGCGTATCGGGTATATCCCTGAACGCTGCAATCAAATCCTGTCCATCTTCTGATGTGATTGTCATGGTACGGGTTTGGGCCGTGGCAGGGGGTAAGGCAATGTTTGTTTTTTCAAGGACATCTCCGAAATAGTGGGAAGGTGTTTGAAGCACACTCTGGGCGTTGATCAAAAAGGCATCCCCGTTTCCCGATGTCTTGACTTCGGATAAAATTCCAGGCAACTGGTGCTCAATGGTGGCCCGGATAATAAAATAGGTATTATCCGGGGCGGTATGGCGCAGCGCAATGGAAATATGGGGAACGTTTCTAAACCCTAGAAATACATCACTTACAGAAGTCCCATGGGCCATGGTATCCTTGAACCATTGCTGGTCCTTGTAATTTTTGCCTGTAAGACCATGGGGGCCGGCATATGCACTTTGAACACCCGTAGCGTCAATAATGCCGATATCCGTAAAACCCCCAAAGCTTTGGTGCAAAAGATTTAAAATCTTTGCCAGTTGCTGTGCGTCCCCAAGCTGCTCAAAGGAATTGGACCCCACCACGTAGTTTAAAGCATTTTCCCGTTCATTTAAAAAAAAGGAAAGTGAACGCCAGGTGTTCGAGGCCAGGCGGGAAGCCCTGGCCTCGGCATCATTTTCCAAAGATCGCCGGGTCAGGTTGTAATCCAGGACGGCAAAAAAGATAACAGGAATAATGGCAAATGTGGCTGTCAAGACAAATGAGAGCAGCCATATTTTTTGGTAATTCAGGAATTCCCCTAATAGCTGTTTGGTTTTCGGGGCCTTGCCGCCTGATTTTTTTTCTGTATTTTCAGTTTCCAGCGCCATAGTGATTATCCCATACCTGCACAATCTTTCAGTTAGTTCGGTTAGTTTTGTTTCTGCCGGATTTTTTCATTGGCCGCCTTCAAATTCAGGCTTAACTCTTCTATGTCTACAGGTTTTTGCAGATAGGCAAATGCCCCAAGCTTCATGCAGATCTCCCTGTCGGCATCTGATCCATGGCCTGTTAAAATGATAACTTCAATTTCAGGCCTGGATGCCTTGACCTTTTTAAGTACTTCAATACCGTCAATCCCCGGCATTTTCAAATCCAGGATCATTACATCAGGTTCATCCGCTTCCACAAGATTTAGAGCGGATTCACCGTCATAGGCAATGGCGGACCCCACGTCACGCATCTGCAGTCTTTCGGAAAGGGTCTGAACAAATTCACGTTCATCATCCACCAAAAGGACTTTTGACGGCACCTGGAAATCAAACCTGCGATAAATATCGGCCTGGTAAAACCCTTTGCCGATACGCGTCTCAACCGAAGATACTCCTTCAACCTGTTGTACAATATTTTTAAGCTCTTCTTCAAGCTTTCCCAAAAGAAGAACATTGGTATTGATGGTCAAGGTAACCAGTCCGTCCCGGGCACTGACACCAACCGCATGGCCTTCTTTGGACAATTCCACTTCAACCCGGGCTGCCAGGGCAAAATCATCAGCTGCCTTTTTAGATGCCTTGGTGGGCTGAATCACTTCATTTTTCAGATTTTCAAGAATCAGGGATACGGCTTCGTCTTTGGTCATCTTGTCCGTGGGCAGAATCATATCATAAAGGGACGCATCCCAGGGATCTGTAATTTTATAGAGCGTATTAGACCATGCACTAAAGGTTTCGTCATTTTTTGATATCAAATTGGCGGCATCTTTTTCACTTAAGCCAAGTTCTTCCATGGCCTGTTCCATTCGAGATGTTTTGTCTGCAATCAGGCAGATTCTTAATACATGGCTTATGGATGCAGGGATTAAAAGACTTGTAAATCCTTCAATCACGTATTTGTCCTGGGACATGCTCTGGGCCACGGCAAGGCGCAGGTAAGCAATGGAACGCTCCTTTTCATGGGTAAACTTATTGAACACCGAGGCCTTTTCAAGAAAAGATTTTGCAATTTTCTTTTCGGGCATTCCGGATAGCCCGCTGGCCGAGGCAACCAGATCATTGTCTGTCAGTAATTTTAATCCGCTTTTATCAATAACATCTGAAATGATTGACGATTTGCCGCAATATGAACCGCTGAAAAATGTCAGTATAGACATGGGATGTCTCCTTTATTTTGTTGATTGGGTGTCCAGGCAGTTTACGAGTAACGGACAGTCATCTTCCGAGGTGTTGGCATGGGCCTGGGGATGAACGTTTGACAGCGCATTTTCCATGGTGGAATAAATATTGTGAGTGCCGATCTCTTCGAGCAGATGCGTACGGGCAAGTACCCGGTAAACCGCATCATTAACCCCGCTTAACGATACGCCGTATCCGGCGCTTCTCAAACGCTGAATAATCAAGGCCAGCGCTTCCTGGCCCGAAGCATCGATATCGTTGATACCGTTACAGGCGATAATAAAGTGCCTTAGATCAGATGACGCCTGGATCCGGTCGTTTATTTCATCTTCAAGGTAACTGGCATTGGCAAAAAACAGCGGGCCTTCAAAGCGGATCAGTTGTATGTGCTCACAGGTGGCAAGTTCATGCACACACGAATCTTTGAGAGCCTGATCTTCGCCCCTTGAAAGGATGCTGATTTTTGGGCGCATGCTTTTGTATAAAAATACGGCAAGGGACAGGCCGACCCCGATATAAATACCGCTTTCAAGGTGAGGTGCTACAATCAGAGTGACAACAAAGGTAATCACAGAAATCAGGCCGTCATACCACTGTGCGTGCCAGGCATGAACAAAACCGGAAACGTTTACAAGCCCAATAACCGCCATCATGATAACCGAAGCAAGGACTGCCTGGGGCAGATGGTAAAGCAAGGGTGTAAAAAACAGCAGGGTGATGATAACCATAAGACTTGTAATAACACTGGAAAGCCCTGAAACAGCACCGGCCTGGAGATTAACGGCACTTCTGGAAAAAGAACCGGATACCGGGTAACTTTTACCAAAGGAGCCCAGGATATTGGAAAGACCCTGGCCGATAAGCTCCTGGTTGGGATCAAGCCGCTGTCCGGTTTTGGCCGCCATGGCCTTGGCAATGGCAATGGCTTCCATGAAACCGAGCAGGGAGATGATAATTGCATAGGGCAAAAGCTGCAGGAACACGGAAACGTTGATTGCCGGCATACCGAGTTTGGGAAGTCCCTTGGGTACGTCACCGACTACAGCACCGCCACCGGACAGTCTCAGGGCTTGTGTATCAAGGGCCTTATTACCCATCCGGATACGGTATATCCTGTCATCCGCCCTAGGTTCGGGTACCTGTCCGTCCTTGGGGTAAAACACAACACCTTGGGTCTGATCCTCAACAGCGCTGAAGTGTATCTCCCGAAGCCGGGTACGAATTTCAGACGCCAGACTTTTAGCGGCATCTATTTTAGCCGTAAATACCCTGGACTGGTATTCGAGATCCAGCTGCTCAAGGGGAGGGGCGTCATGACTGTTTTCTATTTTGGAAGTAAGCTTTGTGCGTTCTGCACTTAAATCTGCTATGGACTTAACGGTATCATTAAACAATAGGATATCTTGTTGAATCTGTTCATCCATGATCTGGGAACTTGTCACTGTTGCATTATGCTCAAACCCTGTGGCCCAGGAAATGATGGTGGTGATGGCAACTGCAACAAGTACGTATGGGATTCGTGGATTTAACCGCTTCAAACCCACCATAATGGCAATGGATAAAATTCCCATGGCAAGGGTAGGAAGATGCGTGTAGTGAAAGGCGCTTTCAATTACCCGGATAATGGTTTCATAGTGGTGGTGGGCCTTGTCCACATAAACACCGAACAGTTTGGACAGCTGGGAAGTGGCAATGATAATTGCCGCAGCATTGGTAAAGCCGTTAACTACGGGATGGGACAGAAAATTAACGATAAGGCCCAAGCGCAGCACCCCGAGCAGCAGCTGGAACACCCCAACGGTAAAGGCCAGGATAATTGCATAGGCAATAAATGCTTCGCTTCCGGCTGAGGCCAAAGGTTCAAGACTTGCTGCAGTCATCAAGGAGACCACGGCCACAGGGCCGGTTGCCAGCTGGCGGCTGGACCCGAACAAAGAAGCGATCATGGGGGGCAGGAATGCCGCATAAAGGCCGTAGTAGGCCGGCAAGCCTGCCAACTGGGCATAGGCCATTGACTGCGGAATAAGCACCAGGGCCACAGTGAGCCCCGCCACAAAATCAATTCTGAATTTGCCCAGGGAGTAATCCTTGAACCACTCTATGAACGGCAGTATTTTGGTTAACATGTCGAACACCTTTCTAAGTTAATTGTCTAAGTCTTTAGCATGCGCCTGCAGGAGGTTACCAGTTCATTGAACAGTGCATTGGCATTATACAGATTGTACGTTTTAAACCGGACCACCCCGTCCACCATGGAAAAGATAATCAATGCGGTTTTGCGGGCAGGCAAAGGATCAATGGAGCCATCCTTTACCCCCATTTCGATACCGTCTTCATAAATGGACACAAGACAGTCGTAAATGGCTTCCAGATACCTGCGGCACTGGGGTACTGACTCTGCCATATGGTAGGGGTAGTACCTATGCAAAAGAAGAAATTGATTCTCCATCTTGCCGGCCAGGTATAAGTGGAAGGATACCGAACGTTCAATCATGCTCATGCCGCTGTCAAAATGCTGGTTTCCCATATAGGCGTCAAATTCCTCCAGAATCATTTTTTTGGTCTTCTCAAGAACGGCCAGGAACAATCCGTCCTTGGTCTTGAAGTGATAAAAAATGGTTCCTTCGGCCACATTGATCATTTTTGCCAGATCAGCGGTGGAGGTCTCTTTAAATCCGTTTTTGGAAAACAGCACAGTGGCAGCCTGCAGTATGGCATCTTTTTTGGACATAACACCTCTAAAAATCTTGAGTGACTACTCATTTTATTTGAGTGTATACTCAGGAAATATTCCCATGTCAAATTGTTTTTTAACGGTTTTCAAAAATTTTGTTAAAAGAGTGGCGGGTATACAATGCACTTAAACATCAGTATATTATGTGCAAAACAACGAAAATTTTCTTAAAATTCAAGTGTTTCAATGTGTAATAAGGGTGTTGCAAAGTGCAATAAATCAAAAATGTATTTTTTTGTGCCCGTATATATATTTTTTCATCGAAAATGAGTATTGGACGAAAATGGAAAAGATATTGACAGCCTGTCGACGCAAAGATGGAAAGATATTGAAAAGGCCTTTAAAACAGCGCTGACGCATCAAAATTTATTATCAATGATATCAGGGGGGCGGAGCGACATCTAAAATTATTTTGTCGCAAAATTATAATAGACACTCTGCAGGTCTTTTGATAATGTAACGTGGATGTGTGTGAGTTCACCCAC
>NZ_KB893129.1 GCF_000373985.1 Desulfobacter curvatus DSM 3379 | reverse complement strand
TCCTCAAATGTAACGTTTCGATTGGTGGGTGAACTCACACACATCCACGTTACATTATCAAAAGACCTGCAGAGTGTCTATTATAATTTTGCGACAAAATAATTTTAGATGTCGCTCCGCCCCCCTGATATCATTGATAATAAATTTTGATGCGTCAGCGCTGTTTATCCAAGCCACCGCCGAATATCGTTTGACACCGGCTGTCGGCTTCTTTTAAAATATAAGCACTTTTTTCTTTGACTTAACCCCGTTTGAAAAAATTCGTAAGGAGGCGCCCATGGGAACCGACAACCTCATTTTCCTTGAAGTGCTGGAGTGGTTTGACCAAACCGGACAGGAACTGGTTCACCGTCTGCCGGAAAAAGGCTCCGGAGAGATCAAATTCGGAGCCCAGCTCATTGTCCGGGAAAGCCAGGCCGCAGTATTCTTCTACCAGGGAAAGGCCGTTGGCGCCTTTGGCCCCGGACGGCATACCTTAAAAACCGCCAACATCCCCATCCTGACAAAAATCGCAAGCCTTCCCTGGGCCATGGAAAGCCCGTTGAAAGCAGAAGTTTTTTTTGCCAACTTAAAAACCTTTACCAACCTGAAATGGGGGACCCGGGACCCGGTGGCATTCAAGGACAAGGATCTGGGTCTGGTAAGACTCAGGGCCTTTGGTGTCTTTAACTTGAAAATTGTTCAGCCGGTCCTGTTCATCAACACCCTGGCCGGCACCCAGGGCATCTATACAAGTGCCGATGTCAGCGATTATCTCAACCAGGTGGTGGTGTCCAGGTTCAACGACTATATCGGAGAGACAGTTTCCTCCATTTTTGATCTGCCGGAACATTACGATGAATTGGGAAAGGGACTGGCCCAAAGGCTGCGTGAAGATTTCAGCGCATTTGGACTTGCGCTGACCCATCTTTACATCAATGCCATCACCCCGCCCCCGGAAGTCCAGCAGGCCATTGATGACAAAAGCCGGTTAGGGCTGTTCGACGATATGAATAAACTGATGCAAATGAAAACCGCCATGGCCATGGAAAAGATTGCTGAAAACCCCCAGGGTATCGCCTCGGACGGCGCCCAGGCAGGCTTAGGGTTAGGCCTTGGCATGATGCTGCCCGGCATGTTTTCCCAGCAGATGCCTTCCCCGGCAGGACAGCCGGCAGACCGGACCGCCTCGACCACAACCTGCCCGGAGTGTCAAAGCCAAATCCCTTTGGACGCAAAATTCTGTCCCCAGTGCGGACACCAGCAGGTGGTCTTTGCCCGGTGCCGGTATTGCGGAAAAAACATCACACCCGGCACAAAATTCTGCCCTCGATGCGGGAAACAAGTCGTGGAAAAGACAACAGAAAAAATCTGCAGCAATTGCGGCGCAAAGAATCTGCCAAATTCAATGTTCTGTAACCAGTGCGGAGAAAAATATTAGCTACACGGTCCAACATCAATGTCCCCAGTGCGGGGCCCCGGTCGCTTTAGGGGAGGAGACCCGGTTTTTTGTGTGCGAATTCTGCCGGGTCCGGTCCTGTATTTCCCAGAAAGGATTTCCCAGGTATTATCTGCCCTGCTCCTCCAAGGTGTCCCAGGATGCACAGTTGATCTATCTGCCCTATTGGCGTTTTAAAGGCGTGCGTTACATGTGTACCGCATCCGGTGTAACCCCTAAATTCACGGATATTTCCACCCTGGCTGTGGCCGATATGCCGCCCCAGATTCCGTTTTCCCTGGGGCTGAGATCCCAGGCCCTGTCTTTGAAATTGATCAACCCTGACACCCAAGGCAAATTTATTCGTCCACTGCCCTCGGCAATGGTATTACAAGACAAAACCTCTGGTCTAAAACCGGAGACGCATATGTTTAAAGAGGATATAGGGGAAACCTTCAGTCTTATTTATTCTCCTTTTTACATCAGCCGGCAACACCTTGTGGATGGGGTGACCAATCAGGCGTTGCACATGGAAAAAGAAATCCCCCCGGATATATTCGACCTTGATCAAGTCCGGCCCGGTATCGAGACCCATTTCATTGCCGGCATTTGCCCCGGCTGCGGGGCGGATCTTGAGGGCAGTGGCGATTCTCTGGTCCTGGTATGCCGGAACTGCCATTCCCTGTGGCGGGCCAAGGGGGAAGAACTTGCAAGAATAAAATTCCGGTTTGCAGCCCCGGCCCACAAAGATGACATCATGGTACCGTTCTGGCAAATCAGCGCCCAAATTTCGCCCATGAACCTGTCCAGCCACGCAGATCTGGCCCGGATGGCAAACCTGCCGCTGGCAATTCCCCGGGAATGGGAGAAAAAACCTGTGCATTTCTGGAGCCCTGCATTTAAGGTCCGGCCGAACATTTTTTTACGGTTGCTGGGTCAACTAACCTCAGCCCAGCTAGAACCGGTCCTGTCCCAAACCGTTGAAGATAACTTGTACCAGCCCGTAAATCTGCCCGCATCCGAGGCCATCCAAACCATTCGCATTACCATGGCCGCCCTGCTGAAACCCAGGAAAGAAATTCTTGAGTGTTTACCTATAACCGAAGTTGCGCCCCAAAGCGTATCCTTGATTTTTCTTCCTTTTAAGTCATCCCTCCATGATATTATCCACCCGGATTTAGGCATTGCCATTAATAAAAAGGCCCTGGCGTTGTCCGGCAACCTATAGTGATCTGTCTGTTGATATTGCACAAACAGGCCATGGCTGATACAACCCCCAAAAGACTGCAAACCAGTAAATGGAAACAACATGAAAATTCAGTGGACCGGCACAGCAAATTTTAATGACACAATTGATTTTTGAAACAACAGTGGCGCACGCCGTCAACACTGCTGACGACCTGGCCCAATATCTGCTCAGGCCCCTTGTCATTGGTAACCGGACCATTTCCAACCGAATGGTGCTTGCGCCCATGGCAGGGCTGGGGCACATCGCATTCAGACAGCTTGTGACCCAATTTTCAGGCTTCGGCCTGCTGTTTACCGGCATGTGCTCCGCCAAAGCCGTTCCCCATGAAAACCCCAAAATCTCCCATGTATTTTCCTGGCAGCCCGAGGAACTGGATCACACGGTATGCCAGATATTTGGGGCAGAACCGGAAATCATGGCCCGGGCCGCCCGACGCATCGAAGCCGAAGGATTCTTCGGAGTGGACTTGAACTTCGGTTGTTCCGTTGCAGCGATCTGCAAAAAAGGTTGCGGAGCCGCACTTTTGAAAACACCGAATAAGGCCGTGAATATTGTATCCGCAGTAAGGAAAGCTGTGTCATGCCCGGTTTTTGTTAAATTCAGAACCGGATGGCAGGATGATCATAACTTCCCTGTAACCATGGCCCGGGACTTTGAAAATGCCGGGGCTGACGCCCTAACCTTTCATCCCCGGGTCGCCCCGGACAGAAGGAGCCGAAGACCTAAGTGGGAACTGATCGGAAAAATCCAGGATGCGGTTACTATTCCCGTGTTCGGCAACGGGAACCTGTTTGCCCCGGAACATGGGATCAGAATGATAAGGGAAACCGGCTGTCAGGGACTCTCCATCGGCAGGATGGCCGTGGCCCAGCCATGGATTTTTGCCCAGTGGACAAAAGGCTTTAAACCGGAACTGTCCATTTATATGGAAACCGCTCTGGACATGGCAAAACTTTTGAGCACCCATTATGAAGACCATTTTGCCCTGAAAATGTTTAAAAAATTTGCCCCGTACTTCTGCGCCAATTTCAAATTCTCCAACGCCATCTTAAAATCCCTGATACGGGCTGAAAATATGAACGAACTTTGTGACAACATACGGCATCTTCTGGACCCTGCACCCCAGACATTACGCCTGCCCAATATCAATCTGTTCATTTGACAATCTTATCTTCAGCAGATATATGCATGGATTTAAAAATGGCTCTGCAACAATGCCGAGGTAAAAAATGACAAACAACAATGAATCTGACCTGACAGGATTTAAATGCCTGGGATGCGGGGCCTGCTGCAGACAAAGCGGCTACGTCCGTCTGGGAAAAAAAGAACCGGATGTCATTGCCCAGTTCCTGAACATGGACGTCCGGGATTTTATAGAGACATTCACCTACCTAACCCGGGAGCGCAACGGCCTTTCAATCATTGATGCCCCGGACGGGGCATGTATCTTCCTGGACAGCAATGGCTGCCGCATTAATCCGGTCAAACCTTCCCAGTGCCGGGATTTTCCTGTCAAATGGCGGTTTTCGGGTTTTGAGCAAATTTGTAAATGGGCACGAAAAAACGATTCGCCGTCAAAATAGTTCCATTGAAATTTTATTAAATTAATTTATCACCTAGACACAACCAATGAACGATTCCTTACAAGGAGAACTTAAAATAAAATGGTAAAAGAACTTGACTGCAGGAAAATGGATTGTCCGGCACCTGTGCTGGAAACAAAAAAATGTCTGGAGAACGACGCGTTGTCGCATATCCGGGTGCTCGTGGATAACGATGCCGCGGTTGAAAACGTCAGCCGGTTTCTAACCTATGCCGGTTTTGAGGTCGGCGTGGAATCCGACGGCGCCGTGTCTATTGTGGAAGGTACCCGGGACCAGTCCGATGCTGTGAAATTTGCCGCCGGACAGTCAGGCTCCGACACCGAGTCACCGGCAGAGGAGAATTCTGCAAAAATCATGGTGATGGCCGCATCCAACAAATTTGGCGTTGGGGACGATGAACTGGGTGCAAAGCTGATGATCAATTTCATCAAAACCCTCAAGGAGATGGGGAAGGATCTGTGGCGCCTGGTTTTTGTCAACCATGGCGTTACTCTTGCCACGGTTGATTCTGCAGTGCTTGAAGATTTACGTGCGCTTGAAGAATCAGGCGTCACTATTCTTGTGTGCGGCACCTGCCTGACCCACCTGAATTTGATGGAGAGAAAAGCCATTGGACAGACCACCAATATGCTGGATATTGTCACGGCCATGCAGTTAGCCGACAAAGTGATCACCTTATAATCAATTCTTGGTTACAAAGAATTCATCAATGATGTGATCGGCTTTTAGCCGGTTGCCGTAGGCTTGGGCACGTTTCTGGTCCGTAAACTCAGATACACGGACCAGATACCAGGTTTTGCCCCCACCGTCCGTGACCTTCATGGTGGTATCAATCCCTTTTTGGGCAAGGGTTGCCATATAATTATCGGCATGGGCCTTTTTATGGTAAGCCGCCACCTGGATGGTAAACGGTTTTGGAATCACAACCTTTATCTGCCGGGCAGGCTGCTCCGCTGTTTTAAACATGTGGGAAAACGTGCCCCATACAAAGAAAATCAACCAGATGCCCAAACAGGCTATTACGATGCCCCATACCCGGCCCCACCATATTTCCCGTGCCTGGATCAGAGTTAAAACGGCGTGTTTGGCTTTTCCGGTTTTGTCTGCGATAAAAGATCCGCCTTCGGACGATTTTCTGCCGATTCCGGACATCAGGGCGGACATCCGGCCGGAAGTTTGTTGCCCTGCATAAATGTCGTGTTCCGGCCGCCACCCTGCAGGGCCATCTTCAACGGCCTGGTCACCCAGACTGCCCAACCGCCCATCGCCCTCTTGATCCCCGGACATAAATGCCGTCAACTCAATCCTTTCATCCCCAAGGGTGCCCAATCCCGGTTCCGGGATTTCCGGCTCAGGGTCCGGCTCCGGCACATCCAGGCGTGCAAACATCATTTCTCGGATCGTTTCGGCCCGGGCCTTATCCTGTTGTGATAGATCCTTATCCCCATCTGTCAAATCCAGAAAGGACCGATACAGACGGCTTGCTGAAAAATCCATCCGGCCCTGTTCCAAGAACAGATCCACCAGAATCCGGCAAAGATCAGGTTCTGCATACCAGTTATCTGCCAATGCCGTAAGTATGGACTGGAAAAATGTGCCGGACAGATCCTGATCCCGGAGGCGTTCAAGCCAAAATCGGGCAAGACTTTCGTCTCTGGGGTTTTGTGCCAGCCAGACGCTTGCTGCGCCCTGGATTTCCCTGCGCCGGCTGCCCGATGCAAGATAAAATCGTGCCAGGGAAGAAATGAGCACAGGGCCTGCCCGCCGTGCAGCCAAAGGGGATATCCAGGCACTGTCAAAGATCCGCACCGCCCGGATAAACTTTTTTTCAGCCCGGGTGGCAATGCCGGAACGCTCCCATAACTGTGCTTCCCGGACCAGTCCCTTTATGTGCCAAAGCCCTGCAATATCCATGGATATACCCAGGCCCAGGCCGAACAACAGATACATCAAACAAATAAATACCGAAGCAGGCATATCCGAAAGCCAACCGGTCAACCGGGGAAACAAAATAAATCCCGAAGGCAGAACCATCAGGGTTGTCAGCCAGAACCGGACACTGATATGTCGGATAACACGAATCATCTTAATATCCCCGGCAGGGCTCCTGGCCCTTTTTCAGCGCCACACGAATGGTGCCGGCAGGGTCTGCCACGGGCTGTGGCGCATCCGCATCATCAAGTACATCCTGATCTTGCCTTGAACCGGCCGGACATCCCGTGGTCTTATCCACTATTTCATACCGAATATCCGGCGGCATTAAAAAATCACGTTCCGGCTCACCTTTCATGGCCCGAATCATGAAATCCGTCCATATGGGCACAGCCCCGCGCCCCCCGGTAATCCCCCTGCGGTTTTTATCTTTAAGTTTTTTCTTCTTGTCGTACCCGGTCCACACGGAAACACAAAGGGACGGCGTAAACCCGGTAAACCAGGCATCATTATAATCGTCCGTGGTGCCGGTTTTTCCGGCAGCCGGGCGCTTAAATCCCAAGCGCCGAACCCCACTGCCAGATCCGGAATCCACAACGCCTTCCATCATGTCCACTACCTGGAACGCTGTTGCCGCATCCAATACCCTGCGATCCTTGACAATATGCTCAAAAAGCACCCGACCTCTTGCATCCTCAACCCGCCAGAACAAAAAGGGTTTATGATAAATGCCCAGACCGGCCAATGTGGAAAACCCGGACGCCATATCCATAACGCTGACGTCAGAGGAACCAAGGGCTAATGAATATACGGATTTTAACGGACTTTTTACACCACAGGCCTGGGCCACATCCACCACGGCAGCAGGCCCCACATCAACCACCATCTGGGCTGCAATGGTGTTCACCGAATGGATCAGGGCCTGCTTAAGGATCATGGGGCCCCTGTATCTTTTTTTAAAATTCTGGGGGTACCAGTCAGGTGCCCCTTTAATGGAAATGGCCACAGGCCTGTCCTGGAACACGCTGGCCGGATGCAGTTTTCTGTCCCTGAAAGCGGCGTAGTATAAAAAAGGTTTAAATCCGCTGCCGGCCTGGCGTCTGCTGTTCACGGCCCGGTTAAATTCACTGGCATAATAATCTCTGCCCCCCACCATGGCCTTAACAGCGCCACTGGCGGTATCAATCGCCACCAGGGCAGCCTGGGGTTTTTCGTTCACTCCTTTATCCAGCCCTATAAGCTCATCAAGCCGGGCCATTCCTTCCATCACCGCGGTACGGGCATCGGCCTGAAGTCTTGAATCCATAGTCGCGTATACCTTAATGCCGCCATGATACACCACATCCTCGCCGTATATGTTTACAAGCTTTTGGATCAAGGCATCCAGGAAATAGCTGCCGGTACGGGCATCTTTGCGGCCGTCGTGCAGTTCAGGGTGGACGGCATCGGTTTCGGCAGCCATCTCTGCCGTGATAAACCCGGACGCCACCATGCGGTGCAACACCACACGTCGCCGGGCAAGGGCCTTATCATAATGCCGGAAAGGGTTATACTGGCTGGGAGATTTGGGCAGCCCCGCAAGCATCGCAGCTTCGGCCAGGGTCAAATCCTGGGCAGGCTTATCAAAATACATGCGGGCCGCCTTCTCAATGCCTTGGGCCCCGGACCCGAAATGGATCTGATTGATATAGGCCTCAAGGATCTGTTCCTTGGTATTTGCCTGCTCAATTTGAAACGCCACCAGCATCTCCTTGAATTTGCGCTGCCAGGTCTTTTCAAAACTGAAAAACAGATTCTTGGCCAGCTGCTGGGTAATGGTTGAGGCGCCCTGAATCCGGCCCGGCTCAAACAGGGTAATATACAAGGCTTTAAAGGTACGAAGCTTATTTACACCATGATGCTCAAAAAATCTGTGGTCTTCGGTGGCCACAATGGCATTGAGAAAATCAGCTGATACCATGTCCAGGGAAACAGCGGTCTTCTCGCCAAGGGCAATGAGCACTTGGCCGTCTGCGGCATAAATCAGGCTCTGGGGAGTTTCAATAATACGGCTTAAAGGTGAGGGCAGTTTAGGCAGGTCCCGGGAAATATGGAAAACCATCAGGCAGCTTGCCGCAGCCATGAGACCAAGGGCAAGAAGCCCGGTATAGAACAGCAGCCGCATCAGCGAAACCAGCCATGAAAACAGCCGCATCAGCCGTCTCCCTTCAGCACCAGGGTCAACTGCCAGACCGCCCATTCCCGGGCTTTAACTTCCACCACCCGGGATTCACCCAGGTGCCGGAATTCAAATCCCAGGCTAATAAAACCGTCCTGGGCTGAATTGCCCACACCCACACGGTCAAGTGCTCCTGTTTCAGATAAAAGATCTTCCGGATCCGGAATCAGATCGGATCTCATGTCCCCCGGCAGCCTTGAGACAGCGCTAAAAAAAACAGAGGCCGGATAAATTCTGTCAAAAAATTCAGGGGCATTGTCCAGGGTGCCCGGGATTACGGATTGGCTGCCGTTGTTTCCCAGAGTCTGCAGATCCAGATCCACCTGCTGGACAACCCGGTTCTGGGTATCAATGAAAAAAATCTTCATGCCGCCCATGCGGCCTTCACAAAAAATCCGGTCAGTGGCCCCGCCGTTGAGCAGCCATACCAGGCGCACCGGATCAACCACATTCCTGCGGCGGTAGGGGGGTAAAGCCAGATACAGTTCCCTGAACCGATCCTTGTCCAGGGTAGCCCATTCCCCGGGCCCGAGCTTGACCGAAAGATCTGCAAAGGACTCCGCAGTCCGCACCGTTCGACCGGCACTTTCCCGGGCAAGCGCCATCCGGTCCAGGGATTGCAATGCATTGACCATGTGCTGACCAGCCTCCCAGACGGCACCGTTTTCAGGGCGGGTGTCATTGGTGGAAGAAAGATAATTGCCCACCAGACGTTCGCACCAGTCAAAACGGAATTCAGATACAAGAATAATACAGGTAATCGAAAGAATGACCAGGTTTAAAAGAGAACAGATTCGTTTGAGCCATTCTCCCGGGGTCCCCGGTCCATACCAGTTTTGCGCGCGAAGATTCATAAGAAAAACGAAAAAGGCCCTAGGCTTTACCCACAGCTTTCATTGAATCGTTGAACACGGCATACATCTGTTCATGTTCAGACAGGGCCACGGCCAAAACATCATTCACCAGGGAGGCGTCTTCCAGCTCAAGGTCCTGGGATCTTATCACATAGTTTGCGCTAAGCTCCAGGGCCGTCATGGCATTGCCGGTCTCAAGCTTCGGACCAAGCCGGATAAGACAAATCTTGCGGCGAAGGAACATATCCATGTTGTTCATATAGGCAGTTACGACCTTGTCCGTATCAAAGGCGTCATCTATCACCACCAGCGGGTAGACATAATATTCAAGATTCTTCAATGCCTGGGCCGGCGTTTCAGGCGTATGGGGTTTTAACCCCGCATTTTCCAGGCCGGCCATCATCCGGTTACGGCCAAGACACGGTGCGATGCAGACCAGCGCCTGGTTCGATCCGCCTGTCTGGAGCTTAGGTACATCCGGGCCCATGCCGGCTGCGTTCTGCTCAAAACCGGCTCCCCCGGTATTTCCGGCCAACGCCTTGACTGGGACAGAGGCTGCGCATTTGGGACATTTAAATGAGAAGTCTTTGTCTTTTGGAATCTTATCATCGGGCAGGTTTGTATTACTGCCGCATGTCGGACAAGCGATCTTCATAATGAGTTATCCTCCTCTCCCCCGTAACTGCGGTCAATCTCAAGGGACTGAATGCCACTGGTGGATTCACCCCTGGCGCTTTTGATCCGGTCAAGCCCCCTGCCCACAACATCTTTGCGGGATGCATAGGCCATAGCCGTATTTTCGTCTATCTTTCCCGTTTCATACAAATTGATAATAAACTCATCAAAGGAAATCATGCCCTGGGCTTTGCCCGCAACAATGATGTCATTAAAGGTCTTGCCCTCGGACTCCCCGTTTAAAATGGAATCCTTGACCCTCAGGTTGGTACCCATGATTTCAAAGGCGGCCACACGCCCTCCGCCCACCTTGGGCAAAAGCCGCTGGGCCACCACCCACCGGACAGTATCGGCCAGGCGGATACGAATCTGGGTCTCTTCTTCCGTGGAAAACATGCCCAGCACACGGTTAATGGTCTGTCCGGCATCCACGGTGTGCAGGGTGGAGACCACCAGATGGCCGGTCTCGGCGGCAGCCAAACCGATTTCAACCGTTTCCCGGTCCCGCATTTCGCCCACCAGAATCACCTTTGGCGCCTGGCGCAAGGCCGCCCGCAGGCCCGAGGCGAAGGTATCAAAATCCATACCCAACTCCCGCTGGTTAAAGGTGGATTGTTTCTGGGTATGCTGATACTCGATGGGATCTTCCAGGGTAATCACATGCACGGATTTGGTTTCGTTAATCTTGTCTAAAAGCGCGGCAAGTGACGTGGATTTACCTGAACCTGTGGCACCTGTAACAAAGATGATGCCGTTCTTCTCCTCGGCCATTTTATGAAAACTTGCCGGCAGATTGAGCTTTTCAATGGTGGGGATCGTGGTTTCAAGTTTTCTTAATACAATGGCATACTTACCTGACCTGGAAAAAATGTTCACCCTGAATCTTGCCTTGGTGCTCAGCTGGTAGGATAAATCACAGCTGCCTTCCCGCAGCAGGGTTTCAAGCTGTTTTCTGTCATTATTAATAAGATTGAGCGCCAGGACCTCGGTTTGAAAGGGCGTCAGGACAGTGAACCCCGCCCCTATATCGACGGCCGAAAGCTGGCCTGAACTTTCCACCTGAAGGGGTTTGCCCGGGGTAATGTTCAAGTCCGACACATTGTCGTGGGAATCCAGCATCTTAGTAAGGATATAATCAAGCTGCTGTTTTTTCATGCCTTACTCCTATGATTGAACCTGTGATCACGCTTCGGTGAAATCTGCAGGCGGATGTTTAAGAAACGGCCGGAACAACGATTTGTTATTTGCCTTTGAATAGGCATCATCGGGACTGATCTTTCCTTCTTTATACAGCACCATGATGGCATCGTCCAGAAGCTGCATCCCGTATTGCTTGCCGGTTTGGATCATGGAAGGGATCTGATGGGTTTTGGATTCCCGGATGAGATTTCTGACCGCAGGGGTTGCCACAAGGATTTCCAGTGCGGCACACCGCCCCTTTTTGTCAACCCGTTTAAACAGCACCTGGGCGACGATGGCGCGAAGGCCGTCTGACAGTGTTGAGCGAATCTGGGCCTGTTCGCTGCTGGGAAAAACCTCAACAAGCCTGTCCACGGTTTTATGCGCACTTGATGTATGCAGGGTTCCAAATACCAGGTGACCGGTGGAAGCCGCTTCAACAGCCAGGGAAATGGTTTCAAGATCCCGGAGCTCACCCACCAGGATAATATCGGGGTCCTCACGCAGGGCGCCGCGAAGCGCCGAAGAAAACGTTTTGGTATGGGTCCCCACTTCCCGGTGGTTCACGATACATCCCTGGCTTTTGTGAACAAACTCGATGGGGTCTTCCACGGTAATAATATGGTCTTTTCTGTTTCTGTTGGCCTGGTCAATGATGGCAGCAAGGGTGGTTGATTTACCGGAACCGGTGGGCCCCGTCACCAATACAAGCCCCCTGGGCAGGTCTGCCAGTTTTGAAATCACCGGCGGCAATCCGAGTGCTTCGGCAGTGAGAATATTCGAAGGAATTTCGCGGAATACGGCGGCTATACCGTTTTTCTGCATGAAATAATTGGCCCTGTAACGGGCAAGGCCTGGAATTTCATACCCAAAATCAACATCCCCGGTCTCTTCAAATTCCTTAATTTTTTCCTGGGAGGTGATTTCATAAAGCATGCCGCGCAGTTTATCATTGGTCAACTTATCGTATTTAATTCGCTCAATGTCGCCGTGAAGTCTCAACGCAGGCTGCTGCCCCGCAGTCAGGTGCAGGTCGGACGCCCCCTGATCATGCATAAGCTTGAAAAAAGCATCGATTTCAGCCATTTCTTCCCCTTTTATTTTATCATTTGCCCCCTGAACGGAGAATATTGGAAACGCCTGTCCACAACGTAACACAGCCCTGCACGATGAGGGCGCGTCACCAAAAGCATCATATAAAATTCAAATTTTCTTATTAAATTACTTTTAAGTTTTGTTGTGGGTCAAGCCTGGGTGTTTATAGACCAGGTCGGCCCATGGCCTTTATTTGAAAGGGATCAGGCCCGGCGGATAAATTTCAGGGCCGCCTCTGATTCGTCGGCCGCTTTGTTTTCTTCTTTAGTCATCTCAAGCAATTTTGAGTGGGACTCAAGTACCGAACTGATCTGCATTTCAAGCTGAATGCGCTGGCGTTTAAGTTCCGTAATATCGCTATGCAACTGGGAAAGACGTTTATGAGCCCGGTTCAAAATCTTTTCAGCCTCAACTTCTGCGTTGGCAATGGTGACCTGGGCAGATTTTTCCGCATTATCCTTCATCTGATCCAGTACTTTCTGGGACTGAATCATTGCATTTTTCATTGATTCTTCGCGTTTTCTATAGCCCTGATTTTCCAAGTTCAGGCGGTGGTGTTCCTGCCTGAGCTTTTCCAGATCAGTTTCCTGGGATTCAAGTTCCTTTGCTATTTCCTCAAGAAAGGCATCCACTTCCTGTACATCAAACCCTCTGAAACGGGTGGTAAATTCTTTTTGTTTAATCACCAGTGGTGTAACGCCCATTAATAAGCTCCCTTTATGGTTATCACATCGAACGGGACAGGCCAATGAGACTTTTTACAACAAAATTCTGAAGAAAAATAATAACTAAAAATACAACAATCGGGGACATGTCCAGCCCGCCGAAGGTCACGGGAAGATGTTTGCGGATCTGGTAAAACACCGGTTCGGTTGCCTTGCGAAGGAACCGGACGATTGGGTTGTACGGATCCGGATTCACCCAGGACAGCACGGCCGAGGCAATAACAATCCACATATATATGTTTAAAGCGTAGTCAAGAACAATGGCAATCGCCATGAAGAAATTGGACAATATCAGCATTCCACGTCACCCTGGTTCAGGTTATTTTTGCTGAAAAATTACCGTGAAACAATTAGAAAGTCAAGTTTTTTTGATCTTTTTGTCTATATTATCGTAGCTTAGAAGACCGTTCAGACCTATTCAAGAGTGTTTACACACAAGGATTGACCCCATACCGTTCCACAAAACGATATTTTACTTCCCAAAAAACGGCGGGTCTGTTAAAAAAAGTACTGAGTATTTAATCTGATCCCGAGCCATAGATGTTTACCTTTAGAGAGTTATGTTTAAATCATTTTGAAACAATTAATCAATTTTATAAAGACACTTTTTACCGGAAAACCCCAAAAACAAGACAACGGCACATCAATTCCGCAACCTCGGATGCCCGAACCGGATAGTCCCTCCCTTGACAGAGATGCCGGGACGGTTAAAAAGCCCCGGCCAAAACCCAGAAAACCGCGCTGGACACTCGAAAAATTCCAGGTCGAGCCCCAGGAGGGAAAGACCCGGTTCCATGACTTTAAGCTTACCACAGGACTGATGCATGCCATTTGTGATCTTAACTTCCAATACTGTACAGATATCCAGGCCCGGCTTCTTCCCCACACCCTTGACGGCCGGGATGCCACGGCCAAGGCCCAGACCGGAACAGGCAAAAGTGCAACCTTTATAATTACCTTGATTGATCGGTTTGTCCGCACATCCGTCAAGCGGCAAAAAAAGTATCCCAGAGCCTTAATCCTTGCCCCCACAAGGGAACTGGTTTACCAGATCGAGAAAGACTTCGAGGGACTTGCCAAATATTCCCATCTTCGAATTGTCCCGGTCTTTGGCGGAACGGATTATCACAAACAGCAGACCCTTCTCACAGATAAACCCGTGGATGTCATCGCCGCAACCCCGGGACGCCTTCTGGACTTTATCTCAAAAAAATTGATTGATCTGTCCAGGGTGGAGATTGTCGTCATTGACGAAGCGGACCGAATGCTGGACATGGGATTTATCCCGGATGTCCGCCGCCTGATTTACATGACACCCCACAAGGACAAACGACAGACCCTGTTTTTTTCCGCCACCCTCACAGAGGATGTGCTCCGCCTGGCCGAATCCTGGACCCGGGATGCCGTGCGTATTGAGATTGATCCGGAACAAGCTGCTGCAGATTCCATTACCCAGCTTGTTTATCTGACCACGGAAGAGGACAAGTTTAAAAATGTATGCAACCTTTTGATCAGCGAACAACTTGAGCGGGTTATCATCTTTGTCAACCGCAAGGATACGGCCCGGTATCTGTCGGAAAAATTATCCAGGTACGGCCTGAACGCAGGGATACTTTCCGGGGACGTGGCCCAGGACAAACGATTCAAGGTACTCAACAGATTTAAAACCGGAAATCTCAATGTCCTGGTGGCAACCGATGTGGCAGCCAGGGGGCTTCACATTGAAAACATCAGCCATGTCATCAACTATGATCTGCCCATAGAACCCGAGCATTACATCCATCGAATCGGCCGTACCGGCAGAGCAGGCGCCACCGGCACCTCAGTAAGTTTTGCCGATGAAATGAGTTCGTTCCAAATCCCGAAAATCGAAGAGGTACTTGGTCACAAGATCAGCTGTGAATATCCGACAGCGGCTCTGGAAGCGGATCTGCCCGCACCGGCGGCCCCATCCCCTTCTAGAAAACTGTCCAAACAAAATATTACAAAAGGTTCGAATAGGGGTAAAAAGCCCTACAGAGGAAGAAGAAAACCGTCAAAAACAGTAGCAACCAAAAATCCATAATCCGGTCCCGGTTGACACCCAACCATGTTCAATGTAAAAACAACTTAAAGTAATAAATCCAATAGAAACCACAAGGAGTAACACCAATACATGTTTGGTCTAGGAATGCCGGAAATTTTGCTGATTCTGGCCATCGCCCTTATCGTTATAGGCCCGCAGAAATTGCCGGAAGTAGCAAAAACGCTTGGTAAAGCCATGGGGGAATTCAAACGATCTGCCCAGGATTTAAAAAATTCCATTGATGCAGAAACCACGGTGAAAGAAGTCAAGCCGAAGCCTGTTAAAACAAAACTCAAGGATGTGATCAAGGATATAGGTACGGAAGATTCCAAACAGGAGCAGGCGTCTGATAACCTCGAGACTCCTGACAAGGCGGATGGCGTGGAAATCCATCCCCCGGAACCGACACAGGACAGCCCGGCTGCAGACACGTCATCCCCGGCTTCACCCGAAACAGAAACGCTCCCCCCTAAAGAATAAAGCCATCAGGTATCCGATATGAGCGATCAGGAAGAAAAGAGTCCTTTTACCGAGCACCTGGGCGAATTGCGTGACCGTCTGATTCACGCCTTTATTGCGGTGGGTTTAGGCTTTGTTGTTGCCTATTTTTTCAAAGAACAATTGTTTGAGATTCTAACGGCCCCCCTGGTAACCGCCATGGAAAAAAGCGGCAATGCAAAATTAATTTTTACAGGACTGCCCGAAGCCTTTTTTACCTATCTTAAAGTAGCGCTGCTGGCAGGCATTGTTCTTGCCACCCCGGTGCTTTTTTATGAATTCTGGATGTTTGTCTCTCCGGGGCTGTACCGGGAAGAGAAGAAGTATATTTTGCCCATAATCATTCTCTCGCTTATCTTCTTTATTGCCGGCGCATCATTCGGGTATTTCATTGTTTTTCCATACGGGTTCCAGTTTTTTTTAGGCTTTACCACGGAAACCATCCAGGCCATGCCTTCCATGAAGGAGTACCTCTCCTTTGCATCCAAAATGCTTCTGGCCTTCGGATTTGTTTTTGAGTTGCCCCTTGTCCTGACCTTTTTATCCCGCATGGGCCTGGTGACCCCCGCTTTTTTAAAGAAAAACAGAAAATACGCCCTGCTTCTGTTTTTTGTGGGTGCAGCAATCATTACCCCCCCGGATGTGGTTACCCAGATCATGATGGCCATGCCGCTGATTATTCTGTATGAAGTCGGGATTCTCGGCGCCAGTGTTTTCTCCCGCAAATCCCCGGTTCAGGAAGAGGAAAATGACGACGAGGATGAAGATGAAGATGAAGATGAATCCTTCTCCCAAGAGCCTGAAGACGAAACAAAGGCAGAACACGATTCAGACACGGAAGATGAAAAACAGCGCTGACGCATCAAAATTTATTATCAATGATATCAGGGGGGCGGAG
>NZ_KB893128.1 GCF_000373985.1 Desulfobacter curvatus DSM 3379 | reverse complement strand
TGCTGGCGTACTCCTTTGGCGGTGCGTTCAGACTCAACCAGCCTGTAGGTATAATATTGTGTGCCGTCTTTCCGGCTTTTGATAGTCGTCCTTCGTATATACATGGAGCTGATTATGCGCACAGTTACAATAGAAAATCAACAATTATTTAATTTTATGGCACTACATTCGCCATGATTAAAAAATCTCTACGTAACGTGCTGAAATTATAGTAAGCTACTTTACGTAGGGCCATAAAAACTAAGGAATAATGGGCGTTTTGTCGTTTTTTTTCGAAAAAATAGGTTATGGATGCTGCTGTCCGCGATGATCCACAAGAAAGGGATCAAAATGGTACCATTCATAGGGATGCTCGCGCAGGGTCTTTTCCAGCATACCGGCGTAAACCCGGGCCGATTCTATAACTGCTCGGCTACGGTCCTCCCGTGACGGGCAGTGGATACGGATGGGATCGGACAACATAAACCGATAGCTTCCGGGGCCGGTGCGGAAAGTAAAAAAAACAAACAAAGGGGCCTTGGAGGCCAGAGCAAAGACATGGGGGAACTCAGGAATCCGTGCGGTTTTGCCTAAGAATGGTACATTGACCGCTCTTTGATCCGGGTGCCACAGCTTGTCTCCGGTCAAGGAGACCACCCCGCCGGATTTTAGAAAACGGATACCTTCCACAACGTCAAGGGGAGATCCCCCGGACGGTTCAACCGCGACAATGCGGATGCCTCTGTCATTGAGTTCCTGCTTTTGAACGGATTCAATCTGTTCTTTGGCCTTAACCCCCATATAAAGGAGCAGCTTGAGATCCTTTCTCTTTTTTGCCATAAGGTTTGCGGCCACATCCCAATTGCCCATATGGGACATAAGCACGATGGCCCCGCACCCCTTGTCCAAGGTCTCTTCAAACTTCTGCCAGCCCGTGGAGGTGAATTGTATATTGTCCTGCTCACAGGGCCTGATACGGTCCATGAACACGGTGGTAAAATTCTGGTATTGACGCCAGGCGCAATGCCAATGAAACAGGCGGTTTTTGCCGGGAAAAAGTGCGCCATAAAACCTGGCGCTCACTGCCGCCCGGCCCGGAAACATGAAAAAATAGCCCGCCGCAATGACCCTGGAGACCAGTGTAAAAATCCAGGGGCCAAACCAGCGAGACAATATAATAAGCACTTGATAGGTAAATACCTTCACAAAAAATCCTTTAAACCAGACCGATGATACGCCGGAATATCAATCGGCTGAATGTGGCGCTGTTGCGTAAAAAATCAATAAAGGGATGAAAATGAGAAATCCTGTCCACCGGATATGCAACACGGATGGGCACTTCAATGACGTCAATTTTATTCCTGTGGGCTTTGACCAGCACCTCCACCTCAAATTGATACCGCCTGGCTTGGGTTTTCAGATTCAGGGTTTCGGGCAGCGGGTAGACGCGGAACCCACTTTGGGAATCCCGGATGCAGGGTCCGCCCGATGCTGTAATCCAGAGGTTTGAAAACCGTCTGCCCATGCGGCTGGTCCATGGGACAGACTCATTTTCCATCTGTTTTCGATACCCGGTCACCAACGGTTTTTTCCCTTTGGGAACAGCAGCAATCATGGCAAGGGCATCCTTGGGAAAATGCTGGCCGTCAGCATCCAGAGTGATAGCAAAATCAGCCATTTCAGCCGCGACCTTAAATCCGGTCATCAGAGCAGCACCTTTACCAAGGTTCTGTTCATGGGTCATTACCCGGATACCCGGGATGCCTTGAAGACGTTGGGGGGTGATGTCCGTAGAGCCGTCATCCACAACAATGACCGGAAATCCAAGCTTCACCGCTTCAAGCACCACGGCTTTGACCGTTATACCGTGGTTATACACAGGAATCACCACGGCAAAGCGATGTCCTGAATTTTTTCCGTACTCATTTGGCCTGGCTTCTGCCCCCACGTATATCCTCCTTGGTGTGGGATAATTGAATCAAAGCAAAAAATTTAAATTTACTGTGACCCCCATTATCCGGTATAAATCATCCATGATGACCCTGCTCAATAAAATTCACCAAACCCCGTTTGTCCGCAATGCCATTGAAGACAAAGCCGATCTAAGTGCTTTTCGTGAAAAGCCGTCCTTTAAAGTACTGGCCGGTGTGTTTGCCATTGCCTTCAGCTATGTTTTAGGATGGCCCATGGTCGGTCTGATGGGCATGATCTCTCTTAAAACAGGCAATCCCTGGTTCACCGTCATCGGCGGCCCTGGATTTTACGGCCTTTCCCACCTGGTTTTCATGGCCGGCATGGTCCTTTCCGGGGCTGAATATTCCCTGATTATTCTTCGCTGGCTGACAAGGATTACCATGGAGTCCCTGATACACCGATTCGGAACTTAGGACCGTGGAAACTGTGTCCAGACCCGGACGGTTTTCTCATCCACGCCAACGGGTATGCCCTGGGCATTGGTGGCGCAATGCCGGGTATAGCCCTTACAGATAATCTGGTCATAGGTTTGGCTTGTGATCACGTAATCAAACTGAAGCTTAACCCGTTCCAGGCCGGCAGGCCGGGTATGAATCCACATCAGGTCGTCATAAAACAGAGGGGCAAAATAGTTCAGTTTGGTCTCGATGATGGGATAGACAAACCCGCTCTCTTCAATTTCCCGGTAGGGGTAGGCAATGTCCCGCATTAAATCCGCCCTGCCCTGCTCAAAAAATCTTAAATAATTGGCATGGTAAACCACCTGGGAACGGTCCGTGTCCGCATAAAGAGTTCTATGGCTGGTTCTGTGCCAAATCAACCCAGTGGTTTGGTCCTTTACATAAGGGATGTTGTCATCTGTAATTTCGGGTTTAAACGGTTTGGGTCTCATGGTCTTACACCCCTTTGAATACAATACAGCAATTCGTTCCGCCAAACCCGTAGGCATTGGACAACAAAAAATCGTGCGGGTGGGCTCTGAAGGTATCCGGCACCACATCCAGGTCGTCAAATTCAGGGGCGGGTTTATGATTAATGGTGGGCAGCACCATACCCATCTGCATGGCCTCAATGCTCAATGCGGCCTCAATGGCGGCTGCCGCCCCTAATGTGTGGCCGATCTGGGACTTGTTGGAGGATACGGGGATCTGCCCTAAATGGTGCCCGAACACCTGCCTTAAGCAGTCGGCCTCTGACGTGTCACCTTTAAAGGTGGAGGTCCCATGGGCATTAATATACTGGATATCCCGGGGTGCAATCTGGGCATCATCAATGGCCTGGTGCATGGCCCGGACAATGGTTTCAAGATTTGGACTGGTAAAATGAAAGGCATCCGAGGTCCAGCCGATCCCTGCCACTTCGGCCCGGGGTTTAAGTCCGTAGGCCTTCGCGACCTCCTCTGCGGCCAGCACCACCACGCCGCACCCTTCGGAGAGCACCATGCCCTTGCGGTCGCGGCTGAACGGACGGCTGGCCTGGCCCGGGTCCTCATAGGCCCGGTCCTCGGGATTGACTCTTATGGTGGCCCCCATGTTGGCAAACCCCTGGACGATCTCCGGCACCAGAGGCGTGTCCACACCGCCTGCCAGCACAACATCCACATCACCGTCCCGGATCATCCTGGCTCCCATGCCGATGGCGTGGTTGCCCGACGCACACGCCCCCTGGGGGGAGAACAACGGCCCGGTAAAGCCTAAATCAATACCGGCCTTGCTTGCGGGCATGTTGCCGCACAGATTGGGCAGAAGATAGGGGCTGACCCGCAAAGGGCCTGCATTGGCATATTTCTCCGAGGCAATTCTGAAGGCATCCATACCGTTCAGGGCAGAACCGATCAAGCAGGCGGTCCGCCGGCCGATATCGGGTTCCATGACAATACCGGCGTGAGCCAGGGCCTCCCGGCACACGGCCACGGTCAACAGCACAAACGCCGCATTCCAGTTATGTGCCTCTTTTTTTTCAAACATCCCGCTTGCCACGGGATCCCAGTCCGGTATTTCGCCCACCACATTGCTCGGGGTTTTCACCTCACACCGGGTGATCCTTCTAAACCCTGCTTTGCCGGCCACAGCATTTTCAAAGGTCAGGTCAAAGGTTGCCCCCAACGGAGTGGCCGCCCCGTACCCTAAAACAAAAACCCGCCTGTTCAATGGTGCTTTCATGGTCTTATCTCTATTTTTTTACAAGAAAGTTCCAATATGTTGTTAAGTTACTTTCATGCTTTGTTGTGGGGTGAGCCTGGATGTTGACAGACCAGGCCAGCCCGTGGCTGTTTTCAACATTTTTCCAGTACAATGCAGGCATTACATCCGCCAAATCCAAATGCATTTTTCAACACATACGGCTGGTCCAGGTGTCTTGCATTGTCTGTCACGCAGTCAAACGCCATATCAGGATCCGGATCATAGTTGATGGTGGGAGGAATTTTCCCGTCAATCATTCCCTGGACGGAAAAAATGGTCTCAATGGCGCTGGATGCGCCCATGGCGTGACCAATCATGGACTTATTGGCTGTCACCGGCGGAATCTTTTTGCCAAACACCGCTGACAAGGCATCATACTCCACCTTATCCCCCACCTGGGTGGCGGTGGCATGGGCATTGACACTGGAAACCGCTTGCGGGTCAATCCCGGCATGCGCCAGCGCTAATTCCATGCACCGGGTTACCGTGGGCAAATACGGCGCTACCACATGATGGGCGTCCGAGGTCATGCCCCATCCGGCAAGGGCCGCATGATAGGTCAAGCCCCAGCTCCGGGCAAACTCCCGGGCAGCCAGGATCACGGCGCCGGCCCCTTCGGAGACCACGAATCCCCTTCGGTTTTTCGAAAATGGGCGGCTTGCAGCCCAGGCCGGAACGTTTTCCCCGGGCTTTGGGAAAAAGGTGCCGTTCATGGTGGAAAACCCGGCAATGATGGCAGGCACCAGGGCAAAATCCACGGCACCGCAGATCGCCACATCGCAAAGCCCCTGGGCAATGAACATGGCGCCGATGATCATGGAGGTCGCCCCTGTTGCACAGGCTGTAATGGTTGAGGTGATGGGGCCGGTGGCACCGGTGAGGATGGAGACCTTGCCCCCCACCATGTTGATGCAGGCATTGGGATTGGTAAAGGGTTTAGGCAGCCGGTTTTCCCTGACCAATCTGCGGTCCGCCTCCAGCGCGGCATCCAACCCGCCCAGGGCGGAACTGTAGGTAATGGCGGTTCTGGGGGCAATCTCCGGGGTAATCTCAATCCCGCTTCGCTCAATGGCCCGGGATGTGGTCAGCATGGCATGCTTAAAAATAGGCGAGGTCCACCTGGCACGCTCCCGGGGTTTAAGAAAAGGGTAATCCAGATCGTCAATGCTTGCCACTTCGCCTGCAATGCGCACCGGAAAGTCGTCATCCATGGAGAATCGGGTCAGCGGCCCAATACCGCTGTCTCCTTTCAAGGCCTTTTTCCAGGCATCAGGCAACTGCGTTCCCAGAGGGCAAACCGCATCATATCCCAGAATTACGGCCTGTCTGTTTGATGCTCCCAAGAAGATGTCCTTTGTTTTTCGGTTAAAATCGTTCCGGCCTGTTCCATGAGTCCATCCGTGGAAACGGTTTCTTTATCATAATCCGGCCGAATCGTACCGGCAAGTTCCACGCGGATGATGCCGGAAAAATCAGTGTGAAATAAAAACCGCCCGGGTCTGAATAGTTTATCGGTATTACGAATCATCAGTACATTTATGGGGGATCTGCAAAGCCTTGCCATTTTAAATACACCGCTGTGAAATCTCAGAACGCCGGCTCCGGCGTTGCGGTTCCGGGTGCCTTCGGGAAACACAAAAAGGATTCCGCCCTTTTCAAGAAAGGATGCAAGGGTGCTGGTCTGACGCACCATCAGACCGGCCATCCGCCCCTTGGGCATGGATGGGATATAGCCTGCCGCCCTTAAGACCCAGCCGAACACCGGCACCTTGAAAAAGGTGCCCTTGACAATGGTTTTATGACGCCTGAATAAACTGATCATCACCAGAGGATCTAAATATGAGACATGATTGCAGACAACGATGCAGTTTTCAAGTCCTTTGACTTTGGGATCAATGTGCCAGCCAATGCCCGGCATAAGTACGCGGACAAAAACAAAAAACACTTTGTAAAACAAGCAGTTAAGACATTGAACGGCCGCTTCCCGTATAGGTGGACAAACAAAAGCAATCAAATAAAACGGAGAAAAAAACAGGAGAAATCCAAAAATAAAATAACCCCAAAGCAGCAGTGTAATGACCAGATCCCGCATAAAAGACAGAATAGCCAAACCCTTAGGTTTTGTTTCATTTACGGCGTTTGAAGATCGGGTTTCCATCAATTATATTTCTTTAATATAAGCGCGGTATTCACCCCGCCAAAGGCAAAATTCTGAACCGATGCCGTGTTGATCTTCTCATCCAGCACCTGCCGTGTATGGTTGATCATGGCGCAGGATTCATCCACGGTGTCAAGATTGAGGGTGGGCGGAATAAACCCGTGCTTCATCATCATCAGGGTGATGATGGTCTCAATGGCCCCGCAGGCGGCAATGGTATGCCCCATGTAGCTCTTCAGGGCCGTCACCCGTGTCTTATCTCCATACACATTGTGGATGGCCATGGCCTCAATGGTGTCCCCCTGGCGGGTGGCCGTGGCATGGGCACTGATAAAATCGACATCCCGGGCAGCGATTTGTGCATCGGCCAGGGCCAGGGTCAACGTCTGGGTAATCCCTGCCAGGTTGGGCAGAATCATGTCCCCGCCGTTATTGTTGGAGGCAAACCCCACAACTTCGCCCAGGATGGTTGCACCCCGGTCTTTCGCATGCTCCAGAGACTCCAGCACAAGGGCGCCGGCGCCTTCTCCCACCACCAGACCGTCCCGGCGGCTGTCAAAGGGGCGCGGGGTAAGATGCGGGGTGTCATTGAACCGGGTGGAGCAGGCCCGAAGGTTGTCAAAGACAGCCACGGTTGAGGTGTCATACTCGTCGGCACCGCCGCACACCATGGCCTCCTGCATGCCGAACCGGATGGCTTCGTATCCGAACCCAATGGACTGGCTGCTGGTGGTGCATGCCGTACAGGGACTGATGACCCGGCCGGATATGCCGAACATCTTTGTGATGTTCACGGCTGTGGTGTGGGCCATGGATTTTAAAAAATCAGCCGCATTAATGCCCGGATCGCCGTCTTTGCCGCCCTGAATATAGGCTCTCATGATCTGGCGTTGGATAAAGGGGCTGCCATGGATGGAGCCGAACGCCACCCCCACCTGGCCCGAGGTTAAAAATGCCTTGTCCAGACCGGATTGTTCAATGGCCCGCCGGGCGGACTCGCAAGCAACAAAGGCCACCGGCCCCATGGTTTTTCGATGGTTTCGTTCAAAGGGATAGGTTTTGGGATAATCAATCCTGCCAAAGACACCGGACCGGATAACCTCGGATAAAAACCCGTCATCTTCAAGTTTTTTAACCCCTGAAATGCCCTGGGTCAAGTGCCGGAGAATCTCATCCTCCGTCTCCCCGATGGGGGAGATGACGCCATACCCTGTTATAACCACTCTGCGATTCATTTTTCCTCAGCCGACCTCCGTTTCAAATAAGGCGGCAACAGCGGCCCTGTCATATTTCCCGGAACGGGTCATGGGCATGTGGTTCACAACCTTAATCCTCCGGGGATGGGCTACGGCCTCAAGCCGCCCGGAAAGAAATTTCCGGATATCCGCATGGGTGCAGCTGCCTTCCACAAGGGCACAGATGTCAAAGGCCCTGCCCCGGGGAACAGCCTTTACCAGGGCCAGGGCATCCCTGATCCCGTCCATGGTCTTCAAAACCGCTCCGACCTGATCCAGGTCCACCCGAATGCCGGCAATTTTTACAATCGTATCAGATCTGCCAAGGATGGCAAAGCTATTGGCTGTGCATTGTTTTACCCTGTCCGGCACCAGGTAAAGCCCCAAATCATCCAGATCGATTTCAGGCGAAATAAAAGGGGATCGAATCTTTAAGATCTCTTCTGTAATATGGGTTTCAATGACACTAAAAGGCGAGAAAAAAGACTCATCACGTCCCCGGCATCTAAAAGCGATGCCGCCGGTTTCCGTTGAACCGTAGACCTCCATTAAACAAACGTTATTTCTTTGACGGAAATCCCTTTCATCCGCCTCATCCAGAACCCCTGCCGAAGAAAAAGCCAGACGCAGACCATGGCCCGGGAAATCATGGCCTTTCAAGGCTCTGAAATGGGCCGGCACACTAACCAGGATGGTTGCACCCGCATCCGTGACCAGATTGACAATCTCATGGGGAAATCCGCAGGTTTGATCCGCCACCCTTGCACCGGCCAGCAACGGGACAGCTACGGAAAACAGCAGACCGTAAATATGATAGGGCGGCACCGTAGCAACCACCACGTCATCTTGGGAGATGTCGTGCTCTTTCACATGGAAGAGGGCTTCGCCCATGATATTGGCCACGGTCTTTGTCCATATGGCCGGTTTCCCTGTTGAACCGCCGGTATACAGTTTGAGCAGGGGCGCATCCAGATCAACGGCGGCATTTAAGGGTATGGCATTGCAACTGTGGCCCACCGGGGTAACGACAAATTCTTTGAACCGGTCAGGCAAGGTCCTGCCCGGATCGGCCACCACCCATGTATGTGCCGGGTCGCTTGCCAGATCCATGAGTGCCTTGTCCGAGATATCATGGGGCAGAATCAGTATGGGACCGCCGGCCAGCGCAGCCACAATGGCGGCAGCGATAACCGCCCTGTCCGTGGTAAAGACAGCCAGATATGCCCTTTGGTCACCTGTTGCCGGGCATCCGTCAAGAATGGCGTGGGCCATGGCATGAATCTCTGCGTAGGTGCGCTGCCCGCAAAAAGGTCTGTCCGGCTCACCCTTCCCTTTTAAGAGATCGGCCACGGCCTGTTCCGTCAAAGAATGCAATCTATCTGGTTTCATGAATCACTGACCCGGGCAAAAAAATCCCATGGGTATTGAGATACAGAGAAAAATTTCAAAATTTTATACACCCACAAATTATCATTTTTACACGCAAGGCCACAATGAAAGGCCATGGTAGATAAGAGGCTGTGAACTGTCAAGGATAAATCAGGACGCCTTTGGCGTGATTTGGGTTTGCGACATGCCCTGATTCATTACGGGAAAAAGCGTATTCCTATCTGTTTGGAATGATGGGTTCCGGCCGTGGGCTGTGTGCGCATAGTGTGCCGCTGTTGTACCACACCGGAACCCGAAACAAGATTCGTTCTGAATAACCCTATCTATTCTTCGTATTTGATTTTAACTTTCAAATTTTTCAAATCTTCCGGTGTAAAGGGTTCGGCATAAAGCGCCATCTGGACAAGCGGTTTTGTCTTTGGTTCGAACGGCACCCACGTATCCCCTTTCTTTTCCAAAAAAGGCCAATTCAATAAATCCGGAACCACAGGAATGACCCCTTTGTAAAATTCAAGCTTGCCGTCTTTAAATACGGCCGGCGTAAATTCTTTGGATGCCGCAAGGGTTTTGACCGCTTCCGTTGCGTGGCATTGTTCACACTTTCTTCCTTCGGCCGTAATTGAATGGGTAAAATAAGGAACGTAAGAAATAAACGGCTCGTTGTTTTTTCCAACTAAACTTTGCATGGTCCCGCTTGTCACTTTTCCTTTGTATTTTACTAAAAGCAAAAAGTCTTTGGCCTTCATTGCAAAGCTTTTTGGCTTGCATTTTGTTTCAGCAAGTACGCCGAAATGGCAATTATAACATGTCATGGAGTTTTGCACATGACACGCATTGCATGCCAGCTTGCCTTTATGGACGGTATGGGACCTGGTGTCGGGAAGCGCGGGATAATCTTTGGCATCTTTTGTATGACAATCCGTACATGCCGTATCCATTGCACCGTCCTGCCTCATACTCTTATAAAAGGTTCCATCCCCGTGAACCTCTTTTTTGCTGTGACAATCCATGCAGCCCATATTGCTTTCTGCATGGACGCCCTGGCATGCATGCATTTCATCATATTTGCTTGTGGCTTTCTCGCGGGCATGGCATTTAAGACAGGTGTCACTTGAACGGGCTGTTTCGGTTGAGTACGCAAGACCCTCTTTTGTTTTCTGGAGGTGACAATCATCACAACTTTGTACATGACAATTTTTACATCCAAGGGCGTCGTACGGCACGCCGCTTATCGCCATGAAGCCATCCTTGGCCTCATACCAATACCGCATGCCTTCACCGGTGTGATGTAAGCTTGATAAAAAACATTCCTGTTTCTCTTCGGCATCCACAGGCGGACCGAACAGAATCGACACTGACACAAAAAACAAAGTAAAACAAAATCTGCACTTCATCTTTTCTTTTTCTCCTCTCTTTTTGTAAATAACGGCCATGGGGGCCGACCCGCTCTGTCAACATCCAGGCTCAACCCACAGCAAACGGCTCTGCCGCAACGATACATAAACACACATAAAATAGTTACTATCAAATCGCTCAAATAAACGCGTATGACGAATCCCTCAAGCCCCAATATATTGCGTCGAATTTAATTAGGTGATACAAAACATTGAGCAAAATCCTAGTTATGGATTCCGACCCATATTTTTCAAACTTCAAAGAAAAAGTCAACCAAGAATCACGGCAATTGTGTTGTCGAACTGCTTTCCCATGACGCTCTAAAATTAGCCGTCAATTATGTCGTCGTGAAGACAAGCAAATGATTGGCAGATCAAATGGCAAAATTTTGTAGGACAAACACTGACATCAAAAAGAGAGTTGCGCTGATTTACGATAGAACCCTGAATGTCTATGATCAAGTCAATGTTACCATGAATACGGTCTAATGACCTAACTTCATGGTAGAAAAGCATTTTTTTACAATTAATTTTAAGGAGAAGAACAAATGAAAAAAATTTTTAAAAAAAGCATAATCGCTCTTATGGTTGTATTGTTTAGCGCTACCCTGGCCATGGCCTACAGCCAAAACTCAAACGGAAAAGGCACTCCCCAATATACAGAGTGCGACCCCACCTGCCCTGACAGCCCCTGCTATCAATACTAATTAAGAATACCGTATTCAAACAGCTTTTATTGCGCTGACTCTCAACAGCCGATTTCTAAAATCGGCTGTTGTTATTTATACAAGGCCCTGTTTCACCGCATAATGGGTAAACTGGGAGTTATTTTCCATTCCCATCTTAGCCAGTGCCCGGGATCGGTTGGTACTGATGGTTTTAACGCTCAGGCACATCTCCTCGGCGATCTGGGATACGGTTTTTCCTGCCGCAATCATGACCATAACCTGGTATTCCCGGTCTGAAAGATTTTCATGAAGTGCACGTTCAGATTTTTTCTCCAGATACTCCGCCATTTTTTCCGATAACGAGGCACTGATGTATTTACCGCCACGGGCCACTTTCCGAATGGCCTCAACCAACTCTTCGGGGGCGCTGTCTTTGGTCAGATATCCGGATACGCCGGCTTTGATGGTCCGGATGGCATACTGCTCTTCCGGGTAAATGCTTAGCATCAGAATCGGCAGATCCGGCTTTTCCTTCTTTAGCTGTTTCAGCGTATCCAGGCCGTTTCCGTCAGGCATGCTGATATCCAGCAGAACTACATCCCAGTCCTCTTTACGAATCATATCCAGCGCCTGTGCTCCGCTGGCAGCCTCGCCGGCTACGGTCATATCCGGACTATTGGACAGAATCTGTTTGAGCCCCTTGCGCACAATGGCATGATCATCTGCAATAAGAATTTTCAGCATTTATGTATCTCCCTTTGGAATCCAGGCGCTGAGGGTTGTGCCCTGTTCCCTTTGGCCATAAATTTCAAGTTCTCCCCCCAGACGTTTCACCCGTTCATGCATCCCAATAACACCAAAAGACCGGGTATCCATCATCTGGGATTTTGTAATGCCGATACCGTTGTCACGCACTTCCATCACAAGGGTATTTGATGTCTCCCACAAACCGGCCTCAACATGTGTTGCACTGGCATGGCGGGCAACATTTGTCAAGGCCTCCTGAAAAACACGAAAAAGCGCAACAGCCTGGTCCTGTTGGGGAACAATATTTTCCGGACGTGAAAAAAAATGGGAAGAAATCCCTGTTCGATCCGAGAACTCTTTGGTCTGCCACTCCATGGCTGCGGACAGACCAAAATCATCCAAAAGAACCGGACGCAGCTGAGATGAAATCTTACGGACAGAATTAATTGTCTCACCGATCAACCGGAGCATGATGCCGATTTTATCCTGAACCCCAGGTACATCTCCTGGCAACTGTCCTTTAAGCCAGTGAAGGTCAATCTTCAAAGCGGTCAGGCTTTGTCCCAGTTCGTCGTGAATTTCCCTGGCAATTCGCTTGGCTTCGTCTTCTTTGGCCAATTGAATGTGAAGTGCCAACTCTCTAAGTGCCCTGGTCCTCTCGTCCACCAGATTCTGAAGATGGGTCCGATGCCGGGTCAACTCCTTGGCCATATCATTGAAGGATTCAGCCAAGGCGCCGATCTCATCGGCACTTTTGATTTCCAGAAGTGCCGGATAATTTCCTGCAGCAAGCTGCTTTGTGGCGTCTCTGATTCTTTTGATGGGGGCCGCAATAAACCAGGCCAGCACATACGCCATGATCCCCCCCAGGGTAATGGCAATTGCCCCCAGCATTAAAATTTGTTTAACAGCGGTGTCGATTTCATTTTCAAGCGCCATATATGAGTACCCCAGAACAACATTTCCCAGCAATGCGTCTGCAATCCGAACCGAAGCAGACAGATCAAGATGGCGCGTCATAGGTTCAAGCTGATACAGGGAAATGTCCTTACCCACATATTTAAGGTCACTGTGCATCACAATTTGATCTTCATTGTCCACAATCATGACATACAGCACATACTCCTGGGCCATGGAATGATTGACAAACCGTCTTAACGTGGGCAGATCCCGGCTGAGCAAAGGACCGGCAGTAAATCTGGCCAAATCAGCCGCCAGGGCATACCCGCGCTTGTGCAACTCATTTTCAAGGGTCTTTTTTTCACGAAAGGTTGACACAATGCCGATGCAAAGGACAAGAGCCACGACCAGGCATTCGATAAGCGCAGTCAGTTTCAGCCGCAGCCCAGGTTTGATCATGCCGGAAAATAGCATCGAAACCAATCCTGCTTCAATCAACTTGCATCCGTGCCACCCATTCCCGGATTTGGCTTAAATCCTGCGCAGAGGCCTTGCGAAAACCGCCAAGATCCGCATTTTCCATAATACGGCGGTGTTCTGAATTCTGAAAGTCAAGACGCATCAAGGCCCCGGTCATCTTTACCATATTATCAGCCCTGACATATTTGCCGGCACTGAAAATTTTTGTGGGGACCCGGTCGGTTGTGGCAATCACAGCAAGCTGCCCGGCATCCAGGCCAAGCGCCTGCTGCCGGCTGCCATGTTCCGGAAGGAAATGATCGCAGACCACGCCGGCATCAACGACGTTTAAAAACACATTAAATGCCACATCCTCACAGCATCCTTTATTGGAATAATCCAGCAGGTCCCCGTCAATCAGAAGCCCGTTCTTTTCAAACAGATGTCTGGCGGCAATCCATCGCGGCGATGACAGTTTGGGACCGAACATGACGGTTTTGCCCTTAAGGTCCATGATGCGTTTCAAGCCGCTGTCTTTTCGAACAATAATAACGCCACTATGGGTGGTCTCTTTATCGAATGTCAACGCCTGCAGAATATGGGCATTACTATACTTATCCGCCAGTTTGACATACACATAGGGGTCCTGAATCACGAAATCAAGGCTGCCGTTTTTCAATGCCCGTTCAAAACCGGCCAAATCATCATGAAAAACCAGAGAAATATTCAGCCCGGTGGCGTGTCGAAGATAGGTCACCAGCGGATGAAATTTTTTAAAACTGTTGGCTTCATCCGTACAAGGGAATGTGGATATTTTAAACTGCCCGGACAAAGACCGGGCATAACCCGGGGACCACATCAGCACAAGAGACGATATGATGGCCAAAAGCAAGCTTGCCCACCTTTTGTAATTATTTTCCAGGGCCCTAAACAATATTTTTTGAAAAATAGTCCATTGCATTTTTGATCTCATCTTTTTTAAACTTTATCGCCAGCATGGAAAGAACCGTAGACACAGGAGCAATCACTGCGATGGCTGCAAAGAGATACCCCAGAAAAAGCCGGACCCGAAATTTTCGGGCAGGATTACCTCTTTTCCCTTTTTTAAGGATAAATTTCGACCAGATTTTAAAAATTCGCTGGATGCGTTTTTCAAAAAGTATATATTGCGGCACCACGGAGACTGCACCGTGCCTGTTAAGCGTTTCTTGAATCGGCCCGGGATCATTCTTCTTTAAGGCGTTCTTCAAAATTGTTCCAAACTTCGAGGCATCCTGAATATCCTGGTCTGATATGCCGGCATCCGGCAAAAGCCCAAAAAATATTTTTTTCTTCCCGGACAACATCCAAACGGCAATGGTGAGCACACCAAGCAAATTATTGGTCCTGTCCCCAAGCACAATATTGCCGAACAAGCGGCCGCCTGATTTAATAATTTTTTGTTTCACTGTCTCATGGGCCAGCAACCACATGTTTCTGCATCCGATGATGGTCAGAACAGGCCGTCCGTTCATAACCCTTGCTTCGGGGGAATCAAGAAAAGCGGTGATGGGCAGCGACGGGGCAAGGAACCAGACCTGGTATGCAAGAATGACTAAATCATAGTCATCATCGGGATTAAAACGAACAGGCTCTATTTCACAAGGTATTCCCTCGACGGATTCAGGAAAGACATCGCAAAACTGCGTCGCCGACCATGGAAAAGGAAACGCCGGTTTGGGCCTGATTCTTTCATAAGTAATAGAAACGGTTTCATCCTTTTTGAAGGGTGCCGTTACAGACTTAACGATATCGGTCAATTGACCGGTTTGTGAATAGTGTATGATAAGTATTTTTTTCATTTTGCTATAATCTGTCTGATGGTTTGCAAATTACTGAAGGTATCAGGAAGGCTACAACTGTACAATTATTCATTTCCGGATGGATCATTGGCCCGGCATCTTATCAGGGTATGCCCCGTGCCAAGTCCGTCATCAACCGATTCAATGCGCAATCCCGCCCTCTTGACGAGCTCTTCTATCTTGGAAAAACGGTACATGCGGCTGTTTCCATTTGCCATGGCCGTAAAATAGGGAGAAGAATTAATTAGGCAATATGCAGCTATTTCATATTGTTGACGATCCCAGTATGTATCCAGAATAAACACGTTGCCTTGGGGTGCCAATGCATCCTTTGCCCGTTCAAGCAAGCTGAGAATTTGATCTTCGGAAAAACAGACCAGAAATTGACTCATCCACACCGCATCAAAGCCGCCGGGAAACTCGGATTTCGGATCCAGCAGATCACAGATAGGATATGGGGTAATTCTGTCGGTTACTCCTTGTGCAACAATATTCTCTTGTGCTTTGGCAAGTTGCCCGGGTAAATCCATCATCATCACATGGACATCCGGATCATGGAGAACACATTGGATGGCAAATTTTCCGGTATTTGCGCCGATGTCCAAAAGGGACTGCGGCTTAAGGCTAAATACATGGGGCAATGCTTCCGGAAAGGCCGTATCACTGTAAAAGTGGTCAAAGGCAAACCAACTTTTTTGCGCTTTGGCAGGCAAATGGCTTAATGCTTCGTAAATTGTGGGCCACCGGCCAAACACTTCCAATCCCGCGGGTTTTTCTTCTGCAATCGCCTGATCCAATCGAAAAAGGCCCTCATAACAGACGTCATGGATAAAATCCATGTTCACTTTTGTCAATTCGTCATTGAGCAGAAAATGTCCGACTCTGGTTAATACATAACAATCATCTTTCATCTCCAGAACGTCCTGGCTAAGTCCTGTTTCGCACAGAACGGTTACCCCGTAACAGGAGACGCCTGTTTGTTCTGAAATATCTTCGGTTTTAAGCCCGGTCTTTCCGGCCGCTTCAAGAACCTTGAGAATGTTCAGATCCCTCAGCAAACGCACTGCTTGGAACACCACAGGGGCAAAGGCAATTTTCTGTGCCTCATAACGCGCCTTTAGCGATCTTTTTTTGCCGGAATCAAATTTTTTATCCACTATTCACCTCATAAAAAAGCTAAGTGTTTGCACGCAAAGTCACCCACCTGCGGCGTTACAGAAAAATTTGTCAAATTATAAGATCGGGCCTCACGACCATGAGGTTGCTCCGGTTACAAATTTTTCTGAGCCTTGCATCTGGGCAACTTTACGTCCAAACACAGGTCCCCATTTAACACTAAATAAAAAAAACTATCACAAATATGATTTCATATACAACAAGATCTTTGCCCAGCGCTGACGCATCAAAATTTATTATCAATGATATCAGGGGGGCGGAGCGACATCTAAAATTATTTTGTCGCAAAATTATAATAGACACTCTGCAGGTCTTTTGATAATGTAACGTGGATGTGTGTGAGTTCACCCACCAATCGAAACGTTACATTTGAGGAGAAAACGCTGTGATAAG
>NZ_KB893127.1 GCF_000373985.1 Desulfobacter curvatus DSM 3379 | reverse complement strand
TTTACCGTCTCGCGAATCTGTTCAAGTTCTGCGTTTTTAATCTGCCGACCACACTGGCTTATCACAGCGTTTTCTCCTCAAATGTAACGTTTCGATTGGTGGGTGAACTCACACACATCCACGTTACATTATCAAAAGACCTGCAGAGTGTCTATTATAATTTTGCGACAAAATAATTTTAGATGTCGCTCCGCCCCCCTGATATCATTGATAATAAATTTTGATGCGTCAGCGCTGTGCGGCCGCAAACCCTGTTTTATATGAAAGCCCCAAGCAAGTAACTGGATTCTTTCTATCTTTGTTGTGGGGTGAGCCTGGGTGCTGATAGACCGGGTCGGCCCATGGCCGTTAGAAATCCTGAAACCGATCAATGGCTGTGCGGTCATATCCCTTGCCGGCAACAAGCAGCTGCTTTGTATATTCTTCATTGATCGTACCGTTTTTAAGCTGACTACGGGTTATGGTTTCAACAACTCGGCCACGGTTCATCACCAGCAGTGTATTGCACATATGGGAGACCACGGCAAGGTCGTGACTGACAAGGACATAGGTCAAATTTTTTTCCCTTCGCAGATCCTGGAGCAGATTGAGCACCTCGGCCTGGATGGATACATCCAGAGCAGAGGTGGGTTCATCAAGCAGGATAACTTCAGGAGCAAGGATAAGGGCCCGGGCCACAGCCACCCGCTGGCGCTGCCCGCCGGAAAGCTGGTGGGGAAAACGAAACCTGAATTTCGTGCCCAGACCCACCTCGTCAAGCACACGCGCCACCCGGCGGTTGGCATCCCCAAGCCGATGTATTTTCAGCGGTTCTTTGAGTGTCCGGTCAATGGAATGCCTGGGATGAAGGGAGCCGTAGGGGTCCTGGAAAACCATCTGAACCTTTCGGCAGAAGGCCATGTTCCTTGTCTTTGTTAACCTGGCGCCGCCAATTTCAATACGCCCTGTCCAATGGGTCAAAAGGCCTGCAATACAGTTGAGAATGGTCGATTTTCCTGACCCGGACTCTCCCACCAGGCCGAAACTCTCACCCTTTTTCACGGTAAAATCAACATCCTTTACCGCATGGTTGCGGGTCAGGCCATGACCGAAAAAAACATTGAGATTCTCAACGGCAATCATGACCCAGCCTCTTTGTGGACATGTCCCGGCACCGGCTTAAGCCAGGCGTCATCCCGGACAAGTGTGGGCAGATGATCCTGGGTGCCGTCTATTTTTGGCAGACAGGAAAGCAATCCTTCTGTGTACGGATGATTTGATTTATGAAGATTACCGGCCTCCACCATTTCCATGATTTGCCCGCCGTACATAATGATCACCCTGTCGCAGAATGAGGAAACAAGCTCAAGATCATGGGAGATAAAAATAAGGCCCATACCCCGTTCACTGACCAGATCATCCAGGATGGCAAGGATCTGGAGCTGCACCGTAACATCCAGGGCGGAGGTGGGTTCATCGGCAATGAGCAGACTGGGCTTAGGAATAAGCATCATGGCAATCATGATTCTCTGCCCCATGCCCCCGGACACCTCATGGGGATAAAGGCCGTAGACCTGCGCAGGATTCCTGATCCTCACGGCTTTAAGCATATCCAACGTCTTTTGCCGGGCCTGCTTTTTCCCGGCTTTATGGTGGATGGTATAGGCTTCTGAAATCTGCTCTCCCACGGGTCGCACCGGATTCAGGGAGTACTTTGGATCCTGCATAACCATGGAGATCTCCATGCCTCTGATTTTTCTCATCTGCTTTTCGGAAAAATCCATCAGGTTTTTCCCCTTAAAAGAGATCTGAGATGCACTGACCCCGGCATATGGGGGCAGCAAACGCAGTACAGCCCGGCCGGTCACGGACTTGCCGGAACCGGATTCTCCCACAATGCCTATTTTTTCCCTGCCCATGGAAAAGCTGACGTTGTTGACCGCACGGACATCCCCCTTGGGAGAAGGAAAGGTCACAGACAGATCATTTACCGTCAGCAATGGGGTATTCTCGATCATCACTTATCACTCCTTGGATCAAGGACGTCGCGGAGCCCATCCCCCAGAAGGTTGAATGCAAGGCTGACAATAAAGATGGCCGTTCCGGGCATGGTGATCACCCACCAGTGGTCAATGATATATGTTCTTCCGCCGGCAGTCATCGCCCCCCATTCCGGAGAGGGCGGCTGGGCACCCAAACCCAGAAACCCAAGGCCTGCGGCTGTGAGGATGATCCCGGCCATATCCAGGGTCACCCGGATAATCAGCGACGGCAGGCAAAGGGGCATGATATGGCCGGTAATGATCCTGAAGGCACTTGCACCCTGCAGCCTGATGGCCTTAATGAAATCGGCATTTCTGATGGTGATGGTCTCTGCCCGGGCGATCCTGGCATAGGGTGGCCAGGAAGTAATGGAGATGGCAATAATGGCGTTTTCAATACCCGGCCCCAGGGCGGAAACAAAGGCCAGGGCCAAAATAAGTTTGGGAAACGCAAGGAAAACATCTGTGATACGCATGAGTATCGTGTCAATGATTCCGCCCAAATACCCTGCAACCGTGCCCACAAGGATTCCCACAGGAGCCGCAATGATGGCCACAAGGCCGATGACGTAAAGGGTCAGGCGGGAGCCCCAGATCACCCGGGAAAAAATATCACGGCCCATCTCGTCGGTACCGAAATAGTGGCTTGAAGACAATGGCTGAAGGCGATTGCCGATGTTCGTTTCCACCGGATCATAGGAGGCAATGACCGGTGCAAGTATCGCAATGACAATCAGGGCCACAATAACCAGCAGCCCAAGCACCGCCAAGCGGTTTTTCATGAATGCCAAAAGGCCCAGATAGGCTCTGCCGGACCAGGCCTGGAAAGCCGAGTTCGGGGTATCTGCCAGAAGCCATTCCCCTATACCACCTGTTTTTAATGCCTTTTTTGTCATCATTTGAATAACGGTCACGGACCGTCCTTGGTCTATCAACACCCAGGCTCAACCCACAACAAAACATGAAAGTAATTTAGTAACTTATTGAAACTTTCTTATAACGTAACGGCCACGGGCCGTCCTTGGTCTATCTACACCCAGGCTTCGCCCCACAACAAAGATAGAAAGAATCCAGTTAATTGCTGGAGACTTTCTTATAAAAACATGGGGGAAAATTAACGAGCCCTTGGGTCCACCACTTTGTATAAAAAGTCGGAGAACAGGTTAACCCCAAGAAAAATAGCGCCCACAACTATGGTGCTGCCTAAAACCGCATTCATGTCGGCGTTGAGCAGGGAATTTGTTAAATAGAGGCCCAGGCCCGGCCAGGCAAAAACGGTTTCGGTCAGCACCGAGCCTTCAAGCAGGGTCCCGAAGCTCAGGGCAATAACGGTAATCAATGGAATGGCACAGTTGCCTAACGCATGGCCCCATATCACCTTCCACTCCTTGACGCCCTTAACCCGGGCAGTCAGAATATACTCCTGGCCAAGCTGTTCGATCATGAAGGACCGGGTCATCCTCAACAGATATGCCATGGAATAATACCCGAGCAGGGATGCCGGAAGAATCAAATGAGACATGGCGTTTCTGAAAATGTCCCACTCCCCGGCAACAATGCTGTCGATCATCAAAATGCCGGTGACAGGCGTTACAATGCCCTCATAAAAAATATCCACCCGGCCGGGGCCCGGCAGCAGGTCAAGCCGGACATAGAAGAACATCAACCCCATGAGCCCAAGCCAAAAAATGGGCAGGGAATGACCAAACAGGCCGATGACACGCAGGACATGGTCCCAAAAGCTGCCTTTTTTTACCGCCGAAAATATACCAAGGGGAATGCCCAGCAAAATGCCGATGACCGAGGCCGTGACAGCCAGTTCAAAGGTGGCCGGAAAAACCCTTAAGATATCGTCAATCACAGGATTGGCCGTCAGCACGGATGTCCCCAAATCCCCTGTGAGCACATTGCCGACATAAATACAAAACTGTTTCCACAGCGGCAGGTTCAGCCCCATGGCAATGCGGGCTTTTTCGTAAACCTGGGGGGAGGCTTTGTCTCCGACCACGGCCAGAACCGGATCAATGGGAACAACCCGGCCGATGAGAAAAGTAATCAGCAAAAGGCCTAAAAAGGTGGTTGCCAACATCACCAGTATCCGGACCGCCTGCTTCAGCATTCCGGCCAATCCCGATTTTGTTAAAAGCCCACGCGTGTTATTTGGTTGTGTACCGGTAAAAGTTACTGTCAAAACTTGGACCCAAAATAAAATTTTCAACATTGGCCCTTTCAGCCACGACTTCAATACTCTGGAACATAATGACAAAAGGAGAGGTCTGCTGGTGTTCCCGCTGGAGATCCAGGTACATTTGGACGCGTTTGGCCGTATCCCGTTCCATGACAGCGGCGTCGGCTTTTTGGGTCATCTCCGGGATATCCCAGGCATTTCTCCAGGCCAGGGTTTTGAATTTTGCATTGTCGGAGTTGTCCGGATTCCGGGCAAAGGTATCTGCATTGGTGTGCGGATCCATATAATCCGGTCCCCAGTCTATAATAAAGATGTCGTGCTTCCGGGCGCGGTATTTGGTCAACGTCTGCTTGCCGTCTCCGGGAATAATGTCAAGTTTTATGCCGGCTTTGGCAAAGGAGGACTGGATGGAAAGGGCCATGGAGGTAACGGGTTCGGTATTCCTTGTGTCCATAGTGACGGTGAAGCCGTTTTCAAGACCTGCCTTTTTCAAAAGCGCTTTTGCTTTTTCAATATCAAGGGAAAAAGGCGTTTCTTCCAGCGCGCCCAGAAAACCCTTTGGCAAAAATGCCTGGTGCACAGTGGCCTTGCCGCTGAGGAAGGTCTGCGCCATACCTTTGTAATCAATCAGGTACTTAAGTGCCTGGCGCACCTCAGGTATCTTGAGATATTTGTTTTTCTGATTCAGCCCCAGGTAATAGATTGCTCCTTTGGCCCTTGTCTGGATTTTTATATTTTTATTCTTCTCCAGACTTTTCAAATCATCCCCAGTCAGATTCCTTGCCATATCAATGTCGCCTTTTTCAAGCAGCATGCGCTGGCTGGCAGATCCGACAATATGCCGGATGACGACGCGGTTCAATTTGGGTGCTCCCCCCCAGTAATTTTTATTGGCGTCCAATATGATGAGTTCCGATGCCTTCCATGTTCTTAGTGTATAGGGCCCGGAACCGGCATACCCGGTCTTAAGCCAGCCATAGCCAAGATCACCGTCCTTTTCATGGGCCAGAACCTCTTTTTTATCTATAACAGACCCGGCTGTTGAGGTCAGACAATAAAGAAAAAATGTGGGGGCGTAGGCCTGATCCACAATGATTTTCACCGTGTAATCATCCTTCTTGGTGATGGTCCGGTTCACGTTTTCAGGCGTAAACCCAAACTGGGTCAGAATAAAGGCCGGCGACTTGTCAAGCAGGACAACCCGGCGAAGTGAAAAAACGACATCGTCCGCCGACAGCGTGTTACCCGAGGCAAAGGTAACACCTTTCCTGATTTTAAAGGTGTAGGTCAAACCGTCATCGGAAGTTTCCCAGCTTTCGGCAATACCCGGATATATCTCACTGACATTATCCACATTATAGTTAATCAGGCGATCGTATGCGTTGGCGGCATATTCGCCATTGGCAAATTCAAAAATTTCAGCCGGATCCAGTGAGACAATCTCATCTATATTAAACGCCATGACAAGGGTATCTTTGGGGGTGGATGCCTGGGCTGCCTGTATCACAAATAACGACAAGACAAAAACAAACAGGAACTGTCTCTTCATTTTTCCCTCCTTCAGATATTTTTTCCAAGGGAAGTGCCCTCGGACCTTAAGTCCCGGCAGGCCTGCATGATCCGGTCCGCCATGCTCCGCTCAGCTTTCTTGCCCCAGGAACGGGGATCGTACACTTTTTTGTTGCCCACCTCCCCTTCAATTTTGAGCACACCATCATAATTTTTCATCATATGGTCCGCCACGGGCCGGGTATAGGCGTACTGGGTGTCTGTGTCCACATTCATTTTAACCACCCCGTAATCAAGGGCTTCGTGGATATCCTTTAATTCGGAACCGGATCCACCATGGAACACCAGATCCAGCCGGGTATCCGCACCAAGGGCCTTGGCTACAGCCTCTTGGCCGTCTTTTAAAATTGTGGGCTTGAGCACCACATTACCCGGCTTGTACACTCCATGCACATTACCGAAGGTGGCGGCTAAAAGAAACCTTCCCATGCCCCCCAGTTCCCTGGCAGCCAGTACCATGTCTTCGGGTGTCGTATACAGTTTTTCTTTTTTCACCCCGGACGTATCATGGCCGTCTTCCTCGCCGCCGACCACACCGGTTTCAATTTCCAGGATCAGGTCATTGGCCACACAAGCTGCCATGATTTCTTTCGAAGCCCGGATATTTTCCTCCATTGGCAAAGCAGAGCCGTCGTACATGTGTGAACTGAACAGATTGGGCAGGCCCTTGGCACGGCGCTTTGCGGTCTCCTGGATCAATGGCATTAAGAAAGGTTCTACATATTCAGGGTGACAGTGATCCGTATGCAGGGCAATATTGACATCATAATGGGCTGCCATGACGTGGGCAAATTCCGCCAGGGCAATGGCGCCTTTATACGATTGTCCCACCCCCAGGCCCGAGGCAAAACTGCCCCCGCCTGTGGAGACCTGGATAATGCCGTCGCTGTTGGCCTCCTTGAATGCCAGAAGCGCGGCATTAATGGTTTCGCTTGAGGTGGTATTAATGGCCGGGTATGCAAACTTGTTTTGTTTGGCGTTATCCAGCATCCGGCAATATTGCTGATAATCAACGATTGGCATGATAGGTCTCCTTAGTTTAATTGAATGGTTGAATACCTTTTACAATTATCTCTGTCATGGGATTGTCGGGATTGCATCGGGGAAAAGGCATAAAATAACAAAACCGATATTATTTTCTCTTAAATTCCAAACGATGAAAAGAGAAATGTAATTTTCCAAATGCAATTCGAATATCGAACAATACCTTATTCAAAGGTATTTGAAAATACACAACAGCCGTTATTGCAAAGTTCATTCAAATCCAATATGTAATAACGCAACGGCGCGATTCGCACAACACCAGAAGAAAATGGCATGAACAAAGCAAGTTGTTGAGCCCAAATCAGGATAAAGCAATTAAGGACAAAACATGATCTGGAAAAAAGAGTTCACTGTTGATGATATGAACCGGTTCAAGGCAAATACAATGTTGGGTCATCTGGATATTACGTTTGAAGAAAAAGGGGAGGACTTTTTAACCGCATCCATGCCCGTGGATGCCCGCACCCACCAACCCATGGGCATACTCCACGGCGGAGCTTCGGTGGTCCTGGCCGAAACCCTTGGCAGTTGCGCCTCCCAGATGACCCTTGAGGAAGGATTTTACAGTGTGGGCCTTGAAATCAAAGCAAATCACATCAAAAGTATCTCCCAGGGACGAGTCACAGGCCGAACCACACCTTTACATATAGGCAGGACGACCCAAGTATGGGACATTGACATTAAAAACGGTAAAGGAGAAATGATCTGCGCCTCCCGCTTGACCATGGCTGTTTTAGAAATTCAAAAAAGACACAATCAAACAATTTTGCAATTCATGCGGTAACGGTGTATACAAAAGAGTGGGAACTTAACTGGGGAAAAGAGTCATGGGCTCATATAAAGCAAGAATGATGATCAAGGCGTCAAAGGAAGAGGCAAGGCGCCGATTCCGCCGCCACCGGAATAAAAACCGTCTGGCTACACAGGGTATCCATAAATGCATCATTGTTCTGGACGGCCTGAAACCCACCTTTAACATAGGCAAAATATTCAGAAGTTCAGAAGCCTTTGGCTGCCATGAGGTTCATCTGATCGGCACTGATTTCTTTGATCCGGCACCTGCCAGGGGCGCATTCAAACACGTGCCGGCAAAATTCCACAGCCGATTCATCTCCTGTTACGCGGAACTTCTTGAAAGGGGATATACGCCCTTTATACTTGAACCGGGCCAGGGAGATCCGGTGATGGATGTGGCCCTGCCTGAAAAAAGCGCTTTTGTGTTTGGCCACGAGGAATTCGGTATCAGCTTTGAACCAGATCTGTTCCCGGAAGTAGGGCGACTGACCATTCCCCAGTACGGGCGCTCCCAAAGTCTGAACGTCAGTGTTGCCGCTTCCATTATCCTGTACGAATACACCCGGCAGTTTGCCTGCCGGGATTTGGAACCCCAAGCAACCCATCCATGCAAGGAAAGAGTATGAACGCAGAAAAAGTGGCTGCCCACATCATCAACTGGCTGAAAAACTATGTCGAGGCATCCGGATTAAAGGGATTTACCGTCGGTGTATCGGGCGGGATTGATTCCGCTGTCACATCAACATTATGTGCAAGAACCGGTCACCCCGTAATCGCTTTGAATATGCCCATCCACCAGGCACCTGACCAGGTCTCCCTAGCCGGTGAGCACATTGCCTGGCTGTCCAAATCCTATGACAATGCTACAGGGTATGATGTCAACCTGACACCGGTGTTTGAACAGGTAAAAACCACGTTGCCCAATGATATCCAGGACGGCTTGACCATGGCGAACACCCGATCCAGGCTGCGCATGATCACCCTGTATTCATTTGCCTCCCACCACCGCATGCTTGTGGCCGGCACCGGAAATAAGGTGGAGGATTTCGGCGTGGGATTTTACACCAAATACGGGGACGGCGGTGTGGACATATCTCCCATTGCGGACCTGATGAAAACCCAAGTGTATGAACTGGGCCGCTATCTTGGTGTGAGCCAGGATATACTGTCAGCCCGGCCAACCGACGGACTTTGGGAAGACAACCGTACGGATGAAAGCCAGATCGGTGCGTCCTATGAGGAACTGGAATGGGCCATGGGGTATGAAGCCGGTGACAAAAGCCGGGAGATAACGGATCGTCAGAAAGAGGTTCTGGAAGTCTACCGGAAATTTAACCGGGCCAACCGGCATAAAATGGAACCCATCCCGGTGTGCATCATACCCGGGGAGTTGAAATTATAAATTTTTAACACAACAGCATATTGGATAAGGATCGGGCTGAAAAGAACTTGCTGCCCTTTTTGCCATATCCGGGAGCGCGGGCGTCTCGCCAACAAAAGGACGATGTGGGCGAAAAGCCCGCGCTCCCAGGTTAAGGACCTCAAAAAATTCCCTATACGCTATTTTTTCTACTCATCCCGGCAAGGCCCATCAGCCCAACACCCAACAATATTATCGTAGAAGGTATCGGCACTGCATCAGAAGCGCCGGGTAAAACAAAAGTAGCATATCCTATACCCCAATCATTTCCCATATCTTGAAACGATTGCCAGCTGACCGTCTCAGATTCAGCCCCATCCCTGGTCGTATAACATGCATATTCCATGGTTTCAGTATTATAGCCAAAAACAGGAACAAAATGATCTGTTGAGTTGTCAGCATCCGTATCAATTAAGAACATCACAGGGCGGTCATTGTCGATTTCATTTGTAAAAATATTCCATGTAAATCCTTCACTTCCAAAAGGTTCATTCCAGGCATCCCAATCGTCATAACCACGATACTTTGCATAACCTATAAATGCATCAGCAGCATCACTAAGATAACTCCATCCATAAGTTTGGGGTTCAGAAATATAAGATTTGTCTTCAGAGGTATGAAAAAAATCGGCGATACTGGCATCCGGCGGATCATCAAGATAAGGCTCATCCGGCTCAGGATCATACTTTAAATTATGTGCAGGACTTGATATTTCATCTTGTACATTGGACGTTAGTCGGACGTCATTCCACCCACTCGCGTCAAATAAAGAATCGTATCCATGGAGGTCATAATACCCCAAAATTGAAGCCGCTGCAGTCGGCCCGCAACCATGATACCAACTGTATGCCGGTACATCTGAAAGAACTTTAACAGATGCAGCATTTGCATTAATCGACAATAAAAACATCACCGTAACACTCGAGAATAGTAGAATTAATTTTTGTTTCATGCTCGACTCCAGTTTAACTGATTGCAAATATTTATATTTCTTCTATTGAAAGGCTGAAATGATTTTACAATCCCATTAAGATAATTAACAAAAACGTGAAGAAACTAATATTTTTATACACACAACCTTCTCAAAAGGCAAACACCAAAACAAAATGGCCGCCTTGACAAGGCCCGTGTTCCCCAGGTAATAAGAGGCCACAGCAAGGAAAATATGCATAAAAAAATAACACAGGAACATGCACAAACAATGGAACTGACCTTTCCGTCCTATTCAATTTTATTTGTTTCAGGCCTATTGGCAGGATTTGTGGACGCCATTGCAGGCGGCGGCGGTCTCATCGCTCTGCCTGCACTTCTGTCCGTGGGACTGCCCCCCCAGTTGGCTTTAGGCACGAACAAATTCCAGGGCAGTTTCGGCACATTGTCGGCAGCAGCCAACTTCATCCTCAAAGGCAAGGTAAAATTGTCCGACAATGTGGTGGGCATCGCATTCACCTTGATGGGTGCCACCACAGGCGCCAGGGCCATTCAGCAGATCCATGCGGATTTTATCAAACACCTGGTGCCCTTTATGCTGCTGTTTGTATTTTTCTATACCCTTATGGCAAAAAATCTGGGCGTAGTCCAGATAAAGGCCAGGATGCAAAAAAATATATTTTTCCTGCTTTTCGGATTTGGATTGGGCTTCTATGACGGATTTTTCGGCCCGGGTACCGGCGCGTTCTGGACCGGGGCTTTACTCATTTTCATGGGCATGGACATGACCAAGGCCACCGGCACCACCCGGATCATGAACTTTGTATCAAATATCACAGCATTGTCCCTGTTCATCGCAGGAGGCAATGTGCTGTACACCGCAGGGTTGATTATGGCGGCAGGCCAGATCATCGGGGCCAATATCGGTTCCGGCATGGCCATCAAACGCGGTGCGCCCTTTATCCGGCCCATTTTTTTGACCATGGTCTTTTTAACCATTGTCAGACTGATTTATGTGAATTACATCCCGTAAACAAAGAAAGAACCATGCTGCAGACGACCCAGGAAGGACAGCATAACTACCATCCTCTGACCAACACCGCCATCATCATTGCCGCCAACGCCCTGGCCAAATTTCCGGAACATGTAGGCCAAACGCCCCATGTCATCCGCATGTAACCATTGTCATTTTCAAACTGAAAGACCGGCAACAATCTCCAAAGATTCAGGGCCCAATGCGTGGACTGTCATCTGCCCAGGGGCGATTTCGCAGAGTATGTCACGGCGAAGGCCGCCACCGGAGATGTGGTCCAGAACATGATTATTGATGTCAATACCTTATTAACCTGGGATTCACCAAGAAAGCGGCCGTCAAGATTCGTTCTAACGGCTGCTTTCTTATTTGAACTATTTTTACACTACTTACCGGCCATCATGGCTTTAATATCTGTGTCAACGTCTCCAATGGGCTTGATATCAAAATTCTCAACCAGAACATTCAACACCGTGGGTGAAACAAAAGCCGGCAGCGTGGGACCTAAACGAATACCCTTAACACCCAGGTGCAGCAATGCCAACAGAACAGCCACGGCCTTTTGCTCATACCAACCGATATCAAAGGAGAGCGGCAGGTCATTAATGTGATCCAGCCCGAATGCATCCCGCAGTTTCATGGCGATCACGGCCAGTGAGTAAGAGTCGTTGCACTGTCCCGCGTCCAGCACCCTTGGAATTCCGCCGATGTCGCCCAGGTCCAGTTTATTGTACCTGTTTCTATTTGTGTAGGCGGTTGGCAGGATTTCGCAAGTTCCACAATCTTTGAGAAATCTTTGGCACCGCCATTGGCTCTGTCCGGAATATGCGTTGTGCCCGGATAGGAAACAACACCGGTCGTAACGAGTCTATCCTGATATGTATTTTTCTTTTTGATGGGAATAATGCAGTTGGTGGTCATCAGCATGGGCCCGTTAAAAGTTTCAAAATCTTCGTTTTGGTGCCACCAGGATCCACCGTAATTGCCTCTGAGGTGATCGTATTTTTTAAATGCAGGATAATAATTGGCAGGCAGCATTTCTCCATGGGTATACACATCACCCCCCGTGCCTTTTGTCTGTTCCAGCAATTCTTCCATGTCTTTCAGATCATGGCCGGAAATCAGAATGCCGGGGTTTGAACCCACACCAATATTGACTTCCGCTATCTCCGGGTTGCCGTAAGCCTAGGTATTGGCCTGATCTAAAGCCGCCATTGTGGTCACGGCGGTTTCTCCGGCTTTCATGACCATGGCGACCATGGCATCAACACTCAAATCCTGAAGATTTGCCGTGCTTCCCTTTTTCCCACACATGCCATTAATGGTACATCCCTGGTTTTTAGCGGTTTCCTGACATTGAAAACAAAACATGTTCAGACCTCCTTATTATTAATTAACTGCTAAATGATTCCTTACGTTGCAGGTATAATATACGATTTAAAAAGCGCAAAAACCTTGATCTGGATCCAGTCACAAAGAAAAAGTTTAGAAATAAAATGAACGCTGGCAGAACAGAAGTGGAGAATGGTCATCAGTTGAAATCAAAAATATTCGTTCCTATTATTTCTGATCCGAATTCTTACTCAATGTATCAATCAATGATCTTGCGTGAAATGAAATCACAGAATTAATCTTGTCGACCATTTCAATTGATCCATATTTAGCTTTAAACTCTATTGCCGTTACTTCAGAAACATCCATTATTCTTTGTGCCAAATTTAACGCTGTTTTAATCACAATATTCGGCTTCATGCCAATCTCTTCACTGAGAGATTCGAAATGATGTTTTTGAAGATGGGCAAAATTTCTTTTTTTCCCGGCAATCTTCATCGGCATTTTTTTTGTAAACTGGGGATAAACCAGTGTAGAAACCAAATCATAGAACGGCGCAAGTACTGTCCCATTTTCATTGTGCAGCAGCGAAATGTTTTTCGCGTGGCCATCAGCATTACCGATCAATCCATTGAACAAGACCAGATTGAGAAGCTTTCTTGAATCTTCAATAGGATTTGAACATTCTCTTCGAATCAAGTCAAAGCACTCTTATTTTCTTTTCCAACTCTTTTTGTGAAAAAGGTTCATATTTGTATTCATTTGGTCCTGGGTGATCCACATCAGGGGGATAAAGAGAAACGGCGCCGGCACAATCTCCGCCAATAGCCTGGAGCAAGGAGAATTTATTCATTGATCAGGTTCTTTTCGACGTAGTTTATAATCGTTCTTTTAGATTTTGGTACCAGCAGCGTTTCATACCCAAGCCCTTCGAGCACCTGCAAGGTTTTTCCGAGCTGAACCGTTGGTTTCCCATTTTCCAACTCAGATAAGAACCGTATGCCGACATTAAGATAACCCGCAGCTTCTGTTTGCGTGAAGCCCTGTTCTTTCCTGGCGGTTTTTATTAGTTCGCCGATACTTTTCGAATCCAATTGTGCACCTCTTTATTATTTTTCCCGATCGGGAAAAATCATCTAAGAAGCGGGAAGACCAAAATACATTTTCCCGATCGGGAAAATGTACAGCCAATTTTTCTAAATGGAATTCATACTCAACTTTTAACCCAAGTTCGGACAATTCCTCTATAAAATACCGTTCACCTCGGTTAATGATCAATGCGATCCAGTCCGGCACCGGTTCCGGCCCACCCGAAATTCCGCAGTTGCCGCTGCCCTTCATTGTCTTTTGACCCTCGTCCCGGAATGGGATAGGATGGGCTGCCATGAAAGAAAAAATTAAAATCATAGAACAGGGGCAAGGCTGGATCTGCCTGGAAAAGCCAGGGGGCATGAGTGTCCATAACGATCCGGGCAAAGATGTGATATCTGGACTCCAAAAAAGACTGGGCCCCGGCAGCACGGAAATACTTCAGCCTGTGCACCGCCTGGATAAGGAGACTTCGGGACTCCTCCTTGTGGCCACGGCCCGGGACACCCTGGCCGGTCTCTCGAATCTTTTTGCCGGGGGGAAGGTGACAAAACGCTATAAAGCCTTGGTCCACGGCCATTTTGAACATCCCGGCCAGCGGGGCACCTGGGATACTCCCCTGACCAAATCCGCCGGCGGCAGAGCCGATCCCCGGGGCCAGGGAAAACGGGTCAAAGCCATGACCCGCTACAGGGTTCTGGACCAGTCCTTCCACTATACCCTTCTGGACATTGAATTGTTCACCGGCCGCAAGCACCAGATCCGGCGCCACGCCAAACTGGCAGGACATCCGGTCGTAGGCGATCCCCGGTACGGTTCCCCCAGAGCCCTTGAATTCTTAAAAACCCAAAAGAAGTTCGACGCTATGGGCCTGCACGCCTATTTCCTCAAATTCAAGGATAAAGGCAAAACCGTCACCCTGGAACTGCCGGATCTGCCCCCGGAAGTTACACGGCTGTTTGAAGAGGACAGAGCATAGATCCATCAAATGTAATTCAACCCCATTCATTGTTAACCTTTAAGATCTGTTTTTTTTGTCAGCAATTCACTTGTTGGAATTATGTATGCTGTCCCCTGAATTTGTCCCCTGAATTCACCCTGAATTCAAAAAATAAAAGTAACGGCAGCAGATACAACAAAACGTATGTTAAAAGAAATCCGGTTTTTTCGGATATAAATTTACTTTGCCTATTGACAAGGGGCGGTCATATAGATGTTAGGCGAAAACAATTCGAGCCTGGCCCCTTTAATTTGTCGAAGGGTAAGGGAAGGCGAGGTATGTGCCAAATATTTGGGAGTCCTATTTTTGATTTTTGACATCACTCACAGCACCGCTCCCTCCAGTAGCTAGCGAATCAATGCTGGATAACGCGGGGACATCTGGTCGGTCACGCCAGCCCTTCACCCACGCCACTCGGTTTGAAATTAGCCGCCTCGGCTACCTGGTACTCATTCAGAAACCAGGCGCCGACCGCATCGCTCGTCGTCGGCAGATTGTGAAACTCCATACGATTCATTTGGAGCATCCACAACGCCACCTGTTTGCCCAACACCTCGTCGCCGCGCCCGGCCAGTTCCACCATGTAACCATTGTCGTGATAGGAGCTGGGATCGCCTTTGGCGTAGTCGAAGGCTGCCTTGAAGAAGCGACCCGGGGTCGGCATGGACTTTTGTTTTGGCTGCGTCTTGGCGATCTTGGTGTCGTACTGCTGCGCCACGTGCCAGGCCACGTGCCGGGCCGCGAGCTCCACCACAAACTGTTTGCGCGTGTGGATGACGCCCGGGGCGTATTTTTTCGACACGTCGGCCAGGACATACTCGTTCGGATCGGTCAGCTTCTGCCCCGCCGGTTCATTGGCCATGACGTCGGCAATGTCCCGTACCCGGTGATGGTTAATCTCGTGGCTAAGCAGGAGGATGGGCATCCGCATCGTGGGCGGGGTAAAGAAGTTGTTGGCCAACACGCAGTAGCCGCGGCTAACCCCTTGGTCCTTGAAGGGTGCATAGGATGCCCCCCCCCGTTGGCTGAGTGGCCGTGATGGCTGCCCGGTGCGAGGAGTGAGCCTTGGCGGCCATCTTAGCCGCTTCCGAGGCCTTCACGATTCCGAGCAAATTGCCGTTGCTTAATTCCTGATGGATGAACTCGGGCGTATCCCGGGCCCAGCTGAAAGCCGGCGCCAAGGCCATGTAGTGCAGCAGGCAGGCAGCCTGCCGGTCCAGACGATCGTCGGCCACGAACGAGGCGAACGGTCCGGGTCCATACTTCTCCACATCGGCGATGCTCGGTTCCTTCTGCGGGCCGCCCCCGACTGGCTGCTGCGCCGCAGGCTGGAAGTCTTTGATCGGGTCGCCTTGGACGCCTAGGACACTGTGCTCATCGTCCGGGGGCGTCGGCTCGGCAGCTTGCGGGTTACGGTCCAATACGGCCCAGGTGAGGGGACCCACGATGCCATCGACCGCAAGTCCGTGCTGGGCCTGGAACGCGGTGACGGCCGCGTTCGTATTTGGACCCCAGATACCGTCCTCTACGATATCGGCGCCGTGCAGGTTGAGTCGCCGCTGGAGCCTTATGACGTCTTCTCCCCGCGTGCCATATCGCAACACCGGCCGCGCACCCGTGTCCGGCTCGAACGGCACCGCCTGGCCGCTTGCTCCCTCCTGCCAAGGATTTTCCGATGTTTTAAACTGTAGCAATCGCTGTACGGCTTGATTCCCAATCGTGCGCTGCAAGTGGATAATTGAGTTCACCTCACTACTTTGGCCTAAAAATGGTCGACTAGGCTTCGTAGATTTTGCCGACGTGGTCTGCTGACTAGCCTTCGGTTTCTCTGCAAATGTACGTATCATTACTCTCCTCTCGACTATTTTCGGCGCCTCTCGCGGTAGGAACGCCAGTTACCCAGCGCCCCCCGCACAGACCCGGACGTGCGGTTTTCCCGCATCCGGTTCCTCGGTTATACTCGCTTTCGTATAAGACATCTGTTCATGTGAATACTCGATGTTGCCTGTTCACAATTCTCATCTTTGGTTTGGCAATACCCAAAAGGTCTATCGCTTTTGTGAAAATCTTCAAGGTGAAGCTTTTACGCTTCCCTCCACGGCGATTCAGCCATTTGAAGGCACATGCTTCAGCCCAGCTATAAAAGCGCC
>NZ_KB893126.1 GCF_000373985.1 Desulfobacter curvatus DSM 3379 | reverse complement strand
GTTTCGCAGGATTCAGCCTTTTTGAGTTTCATACTATTTTTTCCCTCATCAGTTGATAATCGAGGGGAAGCATAACTTCTTTTTGCTCAAGAGGATAGTCCGTTTTAAAAACCGGGAAAATGGGAATGCGCCCAACTATACAGAATCGAAAGGGCGTTTCGAATGAACAAGAATATCAGCAAAAAATTGGTAAAATACAAGGAGAAAAATATGCAAAAAAACTTAATAAAAGAGAACGGACTTGAACACAGTCGTCTCCCATATTAAAGGCACCCCCTGTTTTCTTTGTTGCACCGTTTTTACCTTGCATGGTAAACCCTACAGAAAAACCGGTTAAAAATTTAAGATCCTATGGCCAACATCTTTGAAACCCAACTCTCACTTTTTGCCGACAGCAGCGAGGCGGCACCACCGGCCCCCGCCCCCCGGGACGTATCCGGCGTTGACACCGATGTCACCCGGGTGGTGCGGTCAAGCCTTGTGATGCGGCCGGTTTACGAGCTGTCTGCCCGGCGTCTGACGGGCCAGGATGAGGCACCCCACCCGGCATGGGACCATCTGGATGTAATATGGCTGGCCTTTGCCACCCTGGATGTGATTTCCGAACTTACCGAATTTGCCCCGGGGGTGACCCGCAACAGCGTTATTTCACGGCTTTTTGTTTTGGCACAGAACCAGACCCGGGCCATGAACATGGACATTGAGCCTGCCGCCCTGGAAGAGGTGCTGCATAAAATATTTGATCATCTGGTCAACCGGGACAACCGGTACCGGCCCTTTGAATATACCTATTTTGATGCGGCAGCCCGGCAGATGGTCCCTAAAAAATTCTGGCTGATCAAAACCGTTTATACCGACACGGAACAGGCGGCCCATTTTCACCTCACCGACGAGGGCTACACCGCCTATTTTGGCCTCTACGAAACAGGGGCTCTGGATGCTGCAGCCATCGGGAATTTAAGAATCCAGTTGCTCATTGACCGGGGAAAGGTGGACGATGCCATTGGGGTGGCCCTTCAGAACCGAAAGCAGCTCTTGCGAAAATCCCAGGAGATCCAGGCCATGGGCCGGACCATCCGGCGCAGCATCAACCGGGTGGATGTCAATGAAATCAATGCCATGGCCGACGACGGGGCGCAACAGACCCAGCAAATCCAGAAAGAGAGTGCACGGCTGAACCACCTGGTACGCAAGAAACTGAGCGCCCCGGACACCGAGCCCGATCTTGGGCGCAAACTAAGCCTCTTAGGGGATGCCCTGGAAAAACTGAATACAAGACTTCTGACACTTTCCGGGCAGTTGCAGGAGCTGCCGGAAATATTTGACCGCCACAGCCATAAACTGTTCCGCAGGCCTGCGTTAGGCATATTTCCCGCCTGCGAACAGGTGTTGAATGATATATCAGGCCTGTACACCCCCGACGGGGAGAATATCGGCATGGAGTTCATGGCACGGTTTGATCCGGCAGTGTGCCGGCCTTTGTTTGATCCGGCATCCCTGATGTCGGCCTGTGACAGAGCCCTGGAACGCCGGAACCAGGCCGAAGAAAGAGCCTGCGGCATCCACGAAATAGATGCCGTACCCATGGCGCAATTTGAATCCCGGCTGGCCCCGGAACTCATGGATCAGGCGTTTATACTGCTCACCGGCTTTGTCCATGAGCACGGGGAAGTTGCGTTAAGCACGCTTTTGGAAGCTGCCTGCCATGAACAATACACCCCTTTGATGCCCGTGGCGTTGGCCATGGCCGTATTTCACTGCCTGGTGGATCCCTTTTACGCGAATAAATACCAGGTCACGGCAGCTCCCCAGCGCCCGGAACATATTTTCAGCCGGGCCCTGCCGTGCCGGCGCAATTACCGGGGTCATGAACTGATCCTGAAACCTGCGCCCGCCAAGCCCCATTCCATATATGAAAAAGGATAACCCATGGACCTTGACACCCTTTACCAGGTCAACCGCCTTGTATACTTAAGCCTGGCCCACAGCCACGGGCGAAAATCCCTGGTGATCCGCCACCAGCAGGAGTTGGGCAACCTGATCCAGAGATACCAGGCCGATGCTGGTTTCCAGCGGGCCGTGGCCCAAGCCCTGAAGGCCATGGACCTTAGTGTTCTGGCCCTGGAGGACGATGGCTTCTGTCTCTCATCTATAGGGGCGGAAAGCCTTTTTTCCATGACCGTCACCGACTACGGCAAGCTTTTAGGCCGGGGGGATTTCAGGGCAGCGGATATCCTTTGTGTTCATGCCGCCGTGGCCACGGCCTTTTTTCCCCAGGAGCAGGACCTGGAGCTTCCCGTGGAGGATTTAGGCGCCGTCACCCAGGCCGATATTTTTGAAATCCTGCGCCGCTTTGCCAAACTGTGCCCAGAGGACAAGGACGGCGGATCAGAATCCCATGACAATGAAGCCTGCACAGATGATACCGTTGCAGACCGTCTTCACCCCCAGATCATCACCCTGGCCCAGCGCATCCGGGAGATGCCAGAAGACAACCCCGACATCCGCCAGACCGGGGGAGCGGCCGGCAATTCCTGGCGGGAACTCATTGAACAGGTGATGCGGCACATGAGAGAGACCCGGTACATCCTGGCCTTTGAAGAGCATGACGGGGTCGTGGAGTACCGCCCCACCGCAGCCTACCAGGCTGCGGTGCGCGAAGGCATGTTATACACCTTCCAGGCTTTCAGGGACATTGTAAGCCGGGGCAAAGAAGAGGCCGGTACCCAGGAGGATGACCATGTTTAGAATCACCCGGATATTTGCCGGAGAAATCTGTGCCGGAGAAAACATTCTCCAGCAGGGCAATTTCCCCATAGCCGACCACGGCAGCCGCCCATTTGATCCGGATGTCTCATCGGATCACGGGGTCATCTTTGCGGTAAACGGCACCTGTAAAACCACCTTGATCTCCTTTTTGCTCAACACCTTTTGTCCGGACCAGAAACGGTTTGTCCAGCACCTGCAGTCCGGTGGGGACAAAACCCTTTCCCAGTATCTGGTGCCGGGACGGCCCGCAGTGATCTTTATTGAGATGGCCGTGCCCAGGGAAGAGAACCTCTTTGACGACACTCCGGAAGAACGCCTGGTCATCGGCCAGGTGCTTTACAGTTACAAGGAAGCGTCGAAACCCCTGGTGCGTTATTATTTCCAGGCCCAGGCCCCGGATTTTTTTGACCGTATGCAACAAAGCTGGCCCAAGCTATTAGAACACCCAAAGCCGTTGACCGCTGTCCGGGAATTTTTACATCATCAAGACAACCAGGTAGTGATCACCGATGTTCAGAAAGATTGGGGGGAGCGCCTGGAGAAGATCGGTCTGGATCCGTGGCTGGTGGACCGGCAGATCGATTTTGCCAGAAGCGAAGGGGGCATCAAAGATGCGTTCCGGTTCCGGTCTGAGGCCGACTTTCTCTCCTTTTTCCTGGGATGTGTCACGGACATGGATTTTGCCGGGCAACTTCGTGACGCTACCTTGACCAACATGGAAAAAATGAGAACCATGCCTTGGAAAAAAAAGCGGCTGGCGGCCGTATTATCCCTGAAAACCCGTCTGGAGGATTTTCAGCCCATTGCCGCCGAGTACCTTGGGGCCAAAGAGAAACAAAAACACTGCGATGGGGAACTTGAACAGGCCGCGTTCCTGGTCTCCCGGGCGCTGCCAAAGGCCGGGGCAGAACAACAGCAGGCCCACAAGCGGCTGGCCCAGGCTCAGGAAGATGAAAGTAAGGCCCAAACAGATCTTAACGGTACCCGGGCGGATCTGGCAGTGGCCCGGGGATTTTCTCTGGATCTGGCCCAAAAGGAACGCTTGGGGCATGCTGCCGACTTAAACCGTGCCATCAAAGCCGGGGAAGCCTTGGGCCATGCCCTGGATGCCGCAGATATCCTGGCCCGGATCAATCTGATCACCGGCAGGCTTCAAGATAAACAAGAGGCGCTGACTGCTTCGGGCTCAGCGTTGACACCCCTTCGTGAAAAAGCAGACCAACATGCCAGGGCTTTCCATGCCTGCATCACCCAACGCAGGCAGCAAACCCAAAGGCAGATTGAAGCGGCAAAGGCGCAGGCGGCCACGGCAAAGGAAAAACAGGATGCCTGCCGCCGGGAGCTCAAGGAAACCCAAAAGGAACATACCCGGCTGAACAATGAAACAAACCGGCTGCAAGCCCGTCTGGAAATGGCCTTGGAAGCCGGGAACGCCATTGATCCCCATTTTCTTGAAGCACCTGGAGATTATTCTAACCGCCTTAAACAAGACTTAAATCGAACCGGCAAGGATCTTTCCCAGACCCGGGAAAAGCACAAAGTTCTGAACGAGACCCTTGCCCGGGAAAACCAAAACCGGGAGGCGCTTTCCATCCAAAAGGTCCGGGATCAAACAGCCATTGATGAAGCCCTGGCCTGCAAAGCCCAGGAGAAAACATGGCGGGAAAGACTGATTTCAGATTCCCACATCCGAACGGCAGCCGGTTCCGACAACTTTGACCCCACCAATGCCGCCCATGTATCAGCGTTGTCCGATGCGATTTCACGCAAAACCCAGGACCTTACGCGCATGGAAAAAGAGGAGCGCAACCTTAGCAATGAACTCAAGAGCCTGGATGAAGTGCGCACCCTGGCTGTTGATGATCAAACCCGCCGTCTGATCCGGCACTACAGGGATATCGGCATCAGCCCCACCCAGATCCGGGCTTTTCCTGAATATCTGGCCTCCCTGGAGATGGAGGCCGAGGCCACAGCCCAATTCATTCACCGTGATCCGGCCCGGTTCACCGGCATTATGGCGGCAAGCTCCCAGGTGATGGAGGAAATTCTGGCACTGGAACCCCCGGCCTGGCTGCGGCGGCCGGTGGTGCTCTCGCTGCCGGTCACCGACATCACCACCATTGATGAAATTGCCCACAAGCGCATTCTACCTAAAGATCCGTCCATCTACACCCTTGCAGGCACCCAGAACCTAAAACAAACGATTTCCGAAGAAAAACAGGAAAAAGAGACTCTGATCCGGGATCTTTTACTCACGCGCAATGCCATGGAAAAATCTTTGAACGATTTAAAAGCGTTCAGGGAAGTGTTTCCCGATCCGGCTGCAGTGAAACGATTGGATCTGGACCTGGATCTGGCAAAAAAGGCCCATGAAAAAACCTGCCGGGAGATATCCGCTGCCCAGGACCGGATAACGGATATCAAGACCAGGATCACCCGGTGCGACAGCCGGATCGAGGAATTGACCTCGGACAAGGCCCGATTTGGGGAAACCCTCAAGCATGCCCGGCAATGGCTGGCCCAGTATGGTGAATGGAAATCCTGGCAGCAGCAGGCAGCACAAAACAAACAGATCTTAAAGAAACTTGACCTTGGGATCATAACCCTTGAATCCCAGGCTTCTGCCCTGGAACAGGCAGCCATGGATGCCGGCAACAAAATTCCGGCACTGGAAAAAGACCGGGACCGGCTGGATGAACTGGCCGGGGAGATCCCCCTTCCCCTGGGAGCAGAGGATAAAAATCCAGATACGCAAGGCCATACCCTGGACATGTCCCCCCAAGACATCAAGTCACTCTATTTCCAGGCCCAGGCAAATTTACAGCAACGTAGCACGGAGCTTGGGGTGGCAGCCCTTGAACGGGAAGTACAGGATCTTGGCCGGGACCTGTCAGACCTTCAGGGAAAGTTGACCCGGTTTGAGTCCGACCATGCTTTTGATCCTGACCAGGCCCGGGACTGGGCCGCTAAAGCGTCCATGGAACGTCAAGTGAAACGGGATCTCCTGGCCGCTCAAGCGAAAAAGGATTCCAGGGAACAATCGCGTGCCGAAGCCCAGGCTGAGGTGTTGGAAAAAGAGGCCCAAAGAGAGCGAGAAGCACTGGATCTGCTTGAAAAAAAGCAGATTGCACCCAGACTGACTCCAGATAAACTCCAGGGGTTTTCTTTGCAAAATCTGGAAAACACCGTGATCCCGGACCTGGAAACCGCAAAGCAGAACCTGGAAAGCCGACTGGAAACCTTGACCCAACAGATCAGCCGGGCCCGGGAGGATATGGAGTCGGTCAATACCTGGTTCAATACCCTGAAAACCCTTGCCGCCCGGGCAGGGGATCCCCCGGAGACAAAACCGTCTGACCTGGACCCGAACTGGCCCGACCTTCTGCATCCCCAGAACCGGCAGGCCCACTGTATGGAGATGGAAAACAGGGTCAAGCAGCTTCAATCCGAAAAAAAAGAACAGGCCCGGAAGACCCAAGATTTGGAACGGAAGCGGGATGCAAAGTACAGGGCGCTTGACGCCCATATCCGGGATTCCGATGTTGAGGGGATTGTTCCCGCCCTGGCAGCCGCGCTTAAAGAACACGATGCCGACAGCATGGCATTATCCTGCAGTGATCTGATCAAGAACTGCACCGGAATCGCCGCCACCCTGGAGGGGGATCTCTCCCGGTCAAAAACCTTGATGGATACCCATGTCAGCCAGCTTTTGGAACATGCCAAGGACTGCCACCAGAAACTGACCGCAGCCACCCAGGTTGCCATCCCGGAACAGGTGTTTATCTACGGCGGAAAACCCATTTTAAGGGCTGCGGCAAAACTTAATTTCAGCCGGTTTGACCGGGCCTATAAAGAGAGTCTGGAAAACTGGATGGAAGAGTGCATCCAAAAAGGGCTGTGCCCACAAGTCAACCCGGCCGAAGGCAACTGCCTGGGCGCAGATCTGCTCTATCGCCTTTTGGCCGTGGAAGCCAAAAAGAGTTTTAACATCCGGCTGCTCAAGTGCGATGACACCGCCAGAAACTATGAACCTGTGGGCAAGGATCTCGGGTCCGGCGGAGAGGCGCTGACCACGGCAGTGCTGCTTTATGCCCTTCTGGTATACATGAGAAGCCGGCGCTTTAAAAGCGGTGCCAGGCCCATGCCGGGATTTTTGATCCTGGACAACCCTTTGGGGGTGTGCAACCGGCCCGACTTTCTGGATGCCCAGCTTAAGGTGGCAAAGGCGTTAGGGGTCCAGTGCATCTATCTGACCGGCATCAACGACACCGGCTCCATTGAGCTGTTCGCCCACAGGATCGTCATCCAAAAGGCAGGCTCACAACTTTTAATTGACGGACGCCCCTTTGAAAAACTTGAAACCATCCAGATCCATGTGGAGGGGTGATTTGATATCTCCATCTAAAATTAATCGAACGGTTATTTTTATCAATAACCAACGTCTTTTAACCGTTCGGTTAAAAACAATTGACTCCTGATCAATTTAACAGTACGGTTAAATTCTATAGAGGAGGCATAGATGAATATAGCGTATCCATATCACGCCAGAATGCCCGGATATCTTGGCAAAGCAATCAAAGAGTCCAGGAAACAAAAAAAAATGACCCAAAAGGATCTGGCGGATATTACCGGCACCAGTGTGAAATTCATCAGTGATGTGGAAAGGGGAAAGAAAACGGTTCAAATTGATAAGGTCTTTGATTTGCTTGGGGCGCTCTCTCTCCGGATATACGTTTCAGATAAACCTTTAGAGCAGGAGAGGGCCAATGGAGAATCTTTCGATTTTCTTGGGTAAACGCCTTGTCGGCACCCTTTCTCGACATACCAAAGGACGGGTTCAATTTCAGTATGGGCACCAATGGTTGAAAACCGTAGGGCTGCCAATATCCTTGTCCCTGCCGTGCAGGGAAGAAAAATTCTCCCCGGCACTCAGTACGGCTTTTTTTGAAAACCTGCTTCCGGAAAGCGGTGTCCGGTCCATTCTGTCTTTCAACAATCGATTTAATAAAAAGGATACCTTTGCTTTTCTTGATCTCTATGGCAGGGATTGTGCCGGAGCACTGTCCATCATGGCGCAAGACCAGGAACCAGACCTAACGCCATGGTGTTATGAGGATGCAACCCAAAAACTGACAAACGCCCTGGACCGCATGGAAACATCTTCCGATCACCCGCAATTGTATTTGGAAATGCAACCGGCCCGTCTTTCCATTGCCGGGGTACAGGATAAACTGCCTGTCTATTTTTCAAAAAATAAATTTTATCTTCCCACCAATTCCGGTTCGGCAACAACCCATATCATAAAACCCATGAGTCCGATGTTTCCCGGGATACAGAGAAATGAAGCCTTTTGCATGAATCTGGCCCGGATAATCGGAATCCGGGTGCCTAATTCCAAGCTAATTCAAATGGGACCCCATGAACTTTATCTGGTGGAAAGATTTGATAGAAAAATTCTGCCGGACCGGGTGGCCCGGATTCACCAGGAAGATTTTTGCCAGGCCATGGGACTTCCGGTTGACAGGAAATATCAGATAAAAGGCGGTCCCGGCTTCAGGCAATGCCGGTCATTGATTGACGAATATTTAAGCCCGAGTGCCGAAATAAGGGCTGAAATGGCTTTTGTTTTAGTATTTAATGCCTTAATCGGAAACCATGATGCCCACGGCAAAAATTTTTCCATCATCCATGGCCATGAATTGAAAATGGCACCCTATTATGACCTATTGTCTACCCAGGTATATGACACCCTGGAAAAGCACTTTGCCATGTCCGTCGGCAAAACATTTCGGCAGGACCGATTAAAGGTCAACGCGTTTAAAACCTTCGCCGGCGACATGAAACTTCGTCCGGAAAAACTGGCTAAAATCATGGATAAAGCCATCCGTTCCATTGCGTTAAACTACAAAACCGTTCTGGCCAAGCACGAAAAAGAGTATGGGCCGTCCAAAATCTATTCAAGTTTATCACGGGTGATATCAGGTAATATTGAACAACTTGAAGCTATCCGGAAAGCGCTTGTCTGATGGAAGTGCATGACTGTTTCTCTATTTTAAAATAAAGACTTGGCGTTGACGCGCAGGAATTACTTAACTACTATGGCTTAATGAAAAAATATGAAAGGAGACTGTATGTCGGTATTTCTTGTACAGCACGGGCTAAGTCTGCCAAAAACCGAAAACCCTGAAAAAGGATTGTCTGAAAAGGGACGTGAGGAAACCTTAAAAATAGCTGAAGTGGCCGCCGGTTACAGCGTTAAAATCTCTAAAATTTTTCATTCCGGAAAAAAACGCGCGGAACAGACCGCCCTGATCATGGCTGATGTCCTTTGTCCCGGTCCCGGCATTGAGCAGATGGAGAATATCTCCCCCATGGATGATGTAAAGGTACTTGGCGACCGGCTTGATCCGGATTCCAATCATATGGTGGTGGGCCATCTTCCCTATATGGAAAAACTGGTCTCTTACCTGACTACCGGCCGGGAGGCGCCCAAGGTGCTGAAATTTCAGAATTCAGGGATTGTCTGTCTTGACCAGGATGAATCGGGGTGGTTTATCCGGTGGACCTTAAACCCCAACATTTCATAAATCTATCCGGCAATCCTGTTTGCACCTTCCGTGAAAGCACGACCCTCCATCTGCTTGTATTTAAGGAACATTTATGACCAAAGAAATTTTTGATATCGTTGATGAAGATGACCAGATTATCGGCCAGGCAGCTCGTGATCAGGTCCATGGCAATCCAAGTTTAATCCACAGGGTGGTCCATATTCTGGTTTTTAACAGCCAGAATGAATTGTATCTGCAAAAAAGAGATATAAATAAGGATGTCCAGCCGGGGAAGTGGGATACCTCGGTGGGTGGTCATGTGGACAAGGGAGAATCCTACTGGGATGCGGCTGTCCGGGAAATGGAAGAGGAGCTTGGCATCAAAGGCACAAACCTGAAGTACCTGTATAAATACCGGCTACGCAACGACTATGAATCGGAATATGTATCCAGTTACCATTGTCTGTGGGACGGAGAGATTAAAATAAATGAGGATGAGATTGAAGAGGGTCGATTTTGGCGGCTTGACGAAATTGCTGAAAAAATGGATTCCGGCATTTTTACGCCTAACTTTATAGATGAAATTGGGCGGTATCAGAAACTTTAATGGTGTTTTTCGTTAATGATACAAGTTTTGAAGGGATAATGACAGCCCTTGAAGGCGTGTTTGCCGGGGCTGTCCGCCGGAAAATTTCCATGGAGGAAATTCTTTCAACCATTCCGGGCACCATGGATATCTCCAAAGAAGACCGGTTGCTTAGCGCCCTGGAAGAACTTGATGCCAAAGGGAAGATCCGGTTGCCGTCCAGAAAAGGGCAGGGCTGGCAGAAATTCGGTATTCTGCCCCGGTATGTTACCCTGGTCCGGGCCAATGAAGATCGTGTTTCACGTACGCGAAAGAAAACCCTTGCCCGGATCAGGGAGCAAAGTCCCTGGGAGCCCACCCGAATGGCGGCATTTGCCCATTCCCTGACCACGGAAAAACAGTTGACTCTTGCCCGGGCGGTGAACCACTATCTTTTAAACCGCAAAAAAAAACCACCTCTTCTACCTCACCGAGAAAGGGCCTTGCAGATTTTTGGTAATGAAAAAGCTTTGGACAGCTATGTTCATACAGGACTTTTTTCAGGCAGGATCACCCTGGCGGATATAGACTGCTTTTACTGCCCCGAACCTTTGCCCTATGAGGTGTTTTCAGCGGATTGCAAAAAATTGGCTCACCTGCCCCTGCTGGTGGTGGAAAACAGCGCCACGTACTGGAGCTGCACAACGGCCAACCGGGCCGACCATCCCCTGAGAGGCGGCTTCTTTGCCGCTGTTGTGTTTGGCAAAGGGTTCAAAGCCACAAGATCCACCCCCATCCAGTCCCTGGACAGCCTGGCCAACATTGAAATCCGGACCGGGGCGAGCCAGATACACTATTTTGGAGATCTGGACCCCGCAGGACTTGCCATTCCCCAACGAATCAATGAAAACCGGATTAAAAACGGGCTATCCCCCGTCTGTCCGGCCAAAGCCCTTTACCGGAAACTCATCAAAAAAAATATCACAACAGGATATGACAAATTCCAAACAAAATTCCACGATCCCCAATGGGCCGTTGAGTGGCTGGGCAGGGACATTGCCGATGCCTATTTAAATGTATACGAGTCCCGGCGCTGGCCCCAGGAGGGGTTGACGGCGGATGACATCGCGGCGGCCCTGAAAGAGGCATATTGACATTCGTGTCAATCAGATGATTCGTATTCCTTGATTTCAACCCTGTTGCGGCCTTGGGTTTTGGCTTCATACAAGGCGCTGTCCGCCCGCTGTAAAAGTGCATCCATATCATCCTTACCGGACAAAGACAGGCTGGACACCCCTAAGCTGATATTAAGTTTGATACGGATTTCACCGAATTTCGGATTGGCCGCCTCAATGGCGGTCCTGATTTGTTCGGCAATCTTTTTTGCACCAATAATATCGGTGGTGGGCAATAAAGAAACAAACTCCTCGCCACCATACCTGGCCACGAGTTCTCCGGCACGTTTAAGGTGTGCCTGCCAGGTGGATGCCACCACTTTAAGACATTCGTCCCCCAGCTGATGCCCATGGGTATCATTGATCTTTTTAAAATGGTCAATATCGCCCATAATGATAGATAACGCCTGCCCATACCGTATGGCCCGCTTGAACTCTTCTTCAAAGACCTCATCAAAATATCGTCTGTTGAACAACTGGGTCAGTCCATCGGTCCGGCTCATCAACCCTAATTTTTTATTTGCCGACTCAAGCTGGAACAAGGTATTCTGAAGCTCTTGGGTCCGCCGGTTTACCTTCTCCTCCAACTCATTTTTAGCTGCCCGTTCCACAGCAAGGGTTTTTGCCTGGGCTTGCATTTCCCTCTCCTTGGCCTCGACCGCCTCGTTATAAAGTCTGATGGAAAGTTCCTGGGCGGCTTCTTTTTCAGCACGCTCTCTTCTGATTCGATCTGCAAGGGCAAGGGACAGCAGAAGTAATTCCAGTATAAATCCGATATTCTGGCTGTGCTGGATAATGGGTTTATATGTAACAATGCCCGCAAGGCCCATCATCAATACAAACGTGGCCAAAATAAGCAAGGTCCAGGCAATGGTCATGTACTTGGCGGCAACGCTGCCTTTGCACCATAAGGTTATCGTGGCTACAAGCGCTGCCACACAGCTGAATATCGCGCCCAGATTTTCGCAATATATCATCCACTTGCCGTTATACACGGCAAATAAAATTGTCATTGCTACCCAGAATACCGCAAAAATATTATTTAGTTGAAGTAGCCAGCCGCCTATTTTCGTCAACCTTAAAAATTTGCGGATGAACAGCGTGGCCATCAAAAAAGAAAATGATGAAAGAAGGCCATAAGCATGCCCGTTAAGCCAAGCATAATCCGGCCACAGATATGCAGGGCCCACGCCGGTCATGGACAGGCAATACAGAATAACAGAGAGCACATACATCACATAGTAGGTATAGCTGTTATCCTGGGTAAAAAAGCTTAGGGAGGCATTGTACAGACACATGGCAATTAGGAAGCCGAAAAACATACCTAAAAACAGATTCCGGTATAGACACATCTGTTCATAGGCGTCCTGCTGCCAGATTTTCAGGGGCAGCAGCAGCACTCCGGCTGTGTGAACACGAAGGTACAGAGTCAGCTGCTGATTTGCAAGACATGGGAACTCAAAGGCAAAGGGAAGTCGATTTTTTTTAGCAGTCACAGATTTTATTGAAGCAAGATTACGGTGTGTTGCATCCTTATTCTGAACATACAATTCAATCAGATCCAAGAACGGCCAGTCAATATTAAGTACCATTGTTCGCAGGGATGTTGATCTATTTTGAATGCGGAATCGAACCCAGACAATATCGTCTGCAGCCCCGAAATGACGCGTGGGCCGAAATTCTTGCCGCCATGGCGCATCCGGTTGAATCACATCGTTCACGGTAAGGGTATTTCCCGGATCCGGCAAATGCTGGAAACCGCTACCGATATCAATACTTTTTTGGAAGGCATCTATTTTCAAAATCTCAGGTGCTGTTGTTGCTGCCGGGACTGCAGCTGTGACCATCTGGCTCCCAAGCATGAGAATGGTTATCAGCAATACGGTGTTATAAAAATACACCAACAACGGCATCACATGAGTTGGGTATTCAATCCCAACTGGTGCGGACACCGCTTCTTTTTGGAAAAACCGTTGTTCAGGTTTTTTGTTTCGTGGCCGCATGCAATATCCCCTTGGAACGGGAACGGAAATTAAATGACGACATACGTATCCTTTACAGTCCCGGGCTCTCCTTGTCAACTGCCTCAAATCTTTTGACAAGGCTTTGACGTCAAGCAGTAAATTTGCATTTCAAGCCCCTTGCCCACAGACATCAAAAAGAGGATAATGCGCTGATTTTGACACCAATTAACGAACCGGAAAAATATGAAAGAAAAAAGTGCTCAGTTAAAAGACATTTACGCAGCCTTTAATGCGGATACCCGTGACCTGGTAAAGGGCAGGGCCTGCGCCCGGGGCTGCAGTTTCTGTTGCAGGGAAGCCGGCAGCATTGACATCACCACCCTGGAGGGGATGGTTATCCGGAAGGCCATGGGCAAAATGCCCAAAAGCCGACAGAAAACCCTGACCAAGGCATTCAGAAATGAAATAAAGCAGCGGGAAGCAGGCAAAGCAGTCCCCTGTCCTTTTCTTATGAAAAATAATGCCTGCTTAATCTATAAAGACCGTCCCTTTTCCTGCCGCAGAATTTACTCCGCCCATGTTTGCGGCCAGGACGCACCGCCGGCGGTGAGCCGCCAGGTAATGGAACGGGCGGATCAGACCATCGCAGCACTTCAAAAGCTGGACAACACCGGCTATTCCGGCCATCTCTCCTACATTCTGTATATGCTTTCGGTCCCGGCGTTCCTAAAAACATACACTGCCGGAGAATTTAAGCCCGAGGAAATTATGGAATTTGGAAAGGCCCATAGGATTGTTATTAACCGGATGATGATCTGAGGCCGGTTGTGCCAGTAACACCTACACCACCTGTCCGGCGGCCCAGGCCGAAGACCATGCCCACTGGAAATTGTATCCGCCCAGCCACCCGGTAACATCCAGTACTTCGCCAATGGCGTAAAGCCCAGGAACATCCCGGGATTCCATTGTTTTTGAAGAGAACCTGCGACAGTCAATGCCGCCGACAGTTACTTCGGCCGTTTTGTATCCTTCAGTGCCGCCGGGTCGGATATTCCAGGTGTGGATCCCGTCTATCACACGTTTAAGTCCCTGGCGGGAAACGCTGTGAAGAGGGCAATTCAACATTTTTCCATCCAGACGGGCCTGAACCAAACGCATTGGAAGGTGCTCGGCCAGGACGGATTTTACATGGCGTTTGGGCCGAGTCTGCCGTACTGTTTCCAGCAGTTCTCCCAGATTTCCATCCGGGAAAAGGTCAATGGTCAGCAAGTCTCCGGGCTGCCAATAGGATGAGGCCTGGAGGATCACAGGGCCGCTCAGCCCCCGGTGGGTAAACAAAAGCTGCTCTTTAAATGAGGCAGATCCCGTGCGAACCTGGGCCTTGACTGAAATACCGGCCAGGGGCGCCAGAACCGTTTTATCTCCGGGCTGAACCGTAAAAGGAACAAGGCCGGGGCGGGGCTGCACCAAAGGAATGCCGAACTGCTCGGCCACCTTGTATCCAAACGGTGTAGCACCGGCTGCAGGCATTGAGACCCCTCCGGTGGCAATGACCAGGGATGAGGCTTTCATTATTTCCCCGGCGGTGCGGATTTGAAATCCCTGGGTAGAAGGCTGTTTTTCGATGCCGATAACGCTTGTTTTGGGTGTCAGGCTGACACCGCCACTGCGGCACTCTGCCAGCAACATATCAAGAATCTGCCCGGCACTGTCCGTACAGAACAACTGGCTGTGTTCCCGTTCACTGAAGCGTATCCCGTATTGCCGGACAAGATCGATAAAATCCTGTGGGCGATACCGGCTAAGCGCGGATTTTACAAAGTGCGGATTGGATGAAATATAATTTTGAGCACTGACTCGGCGATTTGTAAAATTGCACCTACCGCCGCCGGACATAAGGATCTTGCGTCCGGGCTTGGGGCCGTGGTCCAGAACTTTTACACGCCTCCCACGTTTTCCGGCCTGGGCCGCGCACATCAACCCGGAGGCACCAGCCCCGATAATCACCACATCGTACTCGGTCTTCATACTCTTTTTCTGCCTGTCCGTCTGTTTGTCCGGGCCGTATGCTTTTGCCTAGGCGCTTATTGTTTCCCGCACCCGGGCCACTTCCGAGCTTTCAAGGTAATCATCATAGGACATGAGGCGATCGATAATCCCGTCGGGGGTTATCTCGATGATACGGTTGGCAATGGTGTTGATAAATTCATGGTCGTGGGAGGTGAAAAGAACCACTTCGGGGAACTCCACCAGGCTGTCGTTAAGGGCGGTGATGGATTCCAGGTCCAGATGGTTGGTGGGGTCATCCAGCATCAAAACATTGGATTCGGACAACATCATCCTGGAGAGCATGCATCTGACCTTTTCACCGCCGGAGAGCATATGGGTCTTTTTCAGGGCATCTTCACCGGAAAAAAGCATCCGCCCCAAAAAGGTTCTGGCAAAACTCTCACCCTCGGTGGGCGGGGCAAACTGCAGCAGCCACTGGATCAGATTAAGATCCTCGCCAAAAAAGGCACTGTGCTCTTTGGAAAAATAGGACTGGCTGGTGGTAACACCCCACCTGAACTCACCTTCATCCGCTTCCATTTTCCCAGACAAAATATCGAAAAGCGCGGTGATGGCAAGGGTATTTTCGCCCACAAAGGCAATCTTATCCTCGCTATTAACCCTGAACGTAACATCATCCAGGATTTTTTCACCCTCAATGGTCTTGGAAAGCCCTTCAACTTCCAGGATAATATTTCCGCAAGCTCTTTCAGGTTTGAATCGTATAAACGGATATTTTCTGCTTGATACCGGCAGGTCTTCAATGGTCAGCTTATCCAGCAGTTTTTTACGGGATGTGGCCTGCTTTGACTTGGATGCATTGGAGGAAAACCTGCGGATAAAGGACTTGAGTTCTTCGGCCTTTTCTGTCACCCGTTTGTTATCCGCCTGCTTTTGTTTCAAATTAAGCTTGCTGGCCTGGTACCAGAAATCATAATTGCCCACGTAAACGGAAATCTGACTGAAATCAATGTCGGCAATGTGGGTGCATACCTGGTTCATGAAATGCCGGTCATGGGACACCACAATCACGGTATTTTTGAAACGAAACAAAAAATCCTGGAGCCAGGTAATGGCCTGGATATCCAGGTTGTTGGTCGGTTCGTCAAGCAGCAGAACATCCGGGTTGCCAAAAAGGGCCTGGCCCAGAAGAACCCGCACTTTCTCACCGCCCTCAAGCTCTTTCATTTTTTTGGTGTGCAGTGCTTCATCAATGCCAAGGTGTTTTAAAAGTACCGCCGCATCCGATTCAGCCTCATACCCGTTCATCTCCTCAAACGCGACCTCTATTTCACCGGAGCGGATGCCGTCTTCTTCGGAAAAATCAGGCTTGGCATAGAGGGCATCCCGCTCGGCCATGAGATTATATAGCTTGTCATGGCCCATGATAACCGTATCGAGCACCCGATGTTCGTCAAAGGCAAAGTGATCCTGGCGCAACACAGCGATGCGCTCTTTAGGCCCCACGGAAACAGTACCGGTATCCGGCTCAAGCTCTTGTGCAAGAATTTTTAAAAAGGTACTTTTTCCGGCACCATTGGCCCCAATAAGGCCGTAACAGTTGCCGGGTTTAAACATGATGTTGACATCTTTGAACAGGGCACGTTTGCCATAGGCAAGGGAGATGTTATCTGCAAAAATCATTAATATGGTATTTCCTAAACCGAATTGATAAAAAACAAAAAAGCCCTGACCATTTACAATAAATAATCAGGGCTTTTAAAAAAGAACCGGCGGCGTTCTACTCTCCCACACAGTCTCCCATGCAGTACCATCGACGCTAAAGAGCTTAACTTCCGTGTTCGAGATGGGTACGGGTGTGGCCTCTTCGCCATCGCCACCGG
>NZ_KB893125.1 GCF_000373985.1 Desulfobacter curvatus DSM 3379 | reverse complement strand
CAGTTCTTTCAGGCAGGCATAGACTTCTTCAACAGTATTGCAATCTTCAGCTTTTTTCATCAGCACAGTCCAATTTTATAGTCGTCTCAGCGAGAAGAAACTATCACGTTTTTTGTTCTCAAAGATAGGCTTTTTTCAAACCGGGAAAATGGGAATGCGCCCGGACCATGCAACCTTATTGATTGACTAATTTAATTTTTACAATTTCGCCTTTTTTGTTTACATAGGCCACCCCTTGACCAAGGGGTGTTCCGGAAGAGGCTTCAACGATAACTATTTTCTTTTCATCCAATACGTTCGTTGATAATTCTTCGTTAGACATCACCTTCCCTGAAGCATCTTTGGACACAGAATCGGTCTTTTGATTCGATGACCCTGTTTTGTCTTTATTATTTCCTGTTTCGTCGGCCAGATGGTAGCGCATCTTATTTCTATCGGCAATGAGCTTACCGACGCCGGAATAATTATCGTCCTGGCTTTCACAGGACGGTAATACCGCCATGAAAAAAACCAGAAAAGAAATCAAAAAAAAACGCATTTGGTAATCCTAACATTTGGGCTTAATTGAAGCCTGACCTAAACCTATTCAGCCGCGTCCACGGTAAAACGGCGGTTCAGCCTCATGGTTGAAAACAGGCCATAAATATCCTGTGCAACATTGATGACCTTTAATTGACGGTTGGACTGGCTCAGGGAATTATAAGCGGCAATAATCACGCCAATACCAACGGAATCCACCATGCTCACGCCATCAAGATCAATAATCAAGGTGCCCTGGGAGGAATCGACGGCAGACATCAATTCCGCCTTAAAAGCCTCAGCCATGGACGCAACCACATCTTCACCGGGCTTAACTACAGTCTGGTCCGCACTAGTGACTATTTCACTCATTTTTCTCTCCTTTTACAATGATGGGTTGAATTAAATATATATATTAACTTAAAACCTATTTTTGTTCAAATCCAAAAATTATCTTCAAATCTAAACTCGGCAAAATATTTACATTTATTTTCTCCTTGAATTTAAATCAAAAACCACGTATATAATGAAACTTCCCGGCTGATTAAGTCGGGCGGATAATTCTGACCGGTCGCCTCGTAACAGAAGGCCACGAACCTCGTCAGGTCCGGAAGGAAGCAGCGATAAATGATCCCTTCTGTGTCTTGGATCGATCCCGGTCACGCAATTATCCGCCCTATTTAGTCAGCCGGGTTTTCTTTTTTTACCTACCTTTTATATCTTGACATGTTTTCAAACAGACTTATTTTTCAGCCATAATTTATCATTTAATTAATTTTTAAACATTTAAATATAAGGGATTTTGGAGCAAACACATTGGTACTCAAAGAGAATAAAAACAAAGCCGACGGGAAAGAGGAAAAAACCGATTCCCCGAATACTCCTGAGACAGACGAGCAAAAAAATTCCGATGAAGGAAACGAGCCGGAAAATAAGGATGATACCACAGGGGTTGAAGATCAGTTGAATGAGCAAAAAGAAAAAGTGCTCAGATTATCAGCGGAATTTGAAAATTTCAAAAAGCGAAAGCAAAGAGAAATTGATGAGTTCAAGAAATTTGCCAATGAAACCATCTTCAGACAGCTTCTTTCTGTGGTGGATAATCTTGAGCGGGCCATTAACTCGGCCACAGATGCAGTGGAGGAAACCAGTCTGCTTGAAGGCGTAAAACTGACACACAAAGAGCTCCTCAAGCTATTTGAATCTTTCAACGTAACGCAGGTCGAGGCAGAAAATCAGCCCTTTAACCCCAATTTTCATCAAGCCGTCACCCATGCACAAGATAATGACGTGCCGGACAATACTGTCACCAATGTCCTGCAAAAAGGATATCTGCTTCATGACAGACTGCTTAGGCCGGCCATGGTGGTTGTCTCAAAAAAAGTTGAGAATCAGACCCAAGAAACTACTAAGGAAGATTAAAGATATTTAGAAAGGAATTGTTATGGGTAAAATTATTGGAATCGACCTTGGCACAACCAACTCATGTGTCGCGGTCATGGAAACGGGTGGAGAGGCAAAGATTATCACCAATGCCGAAGGCGGTAGAACAACACCGTCCATTGTTGCGGTCACCGAAAGCGGGGAGCGTATTGTCGGCCAGGCAGCCAAGCGTCAGGCTGTAACAAACCCTGAAAATACCATTTTTGGTGTAAAACGTCTCATCGGCAGAAAATTTAACTCAAAGGAAGTCCAGGATGACATCCCCATATTACCATATATAATAGAAGCCGCCGCAAACGGCGATACCCGGATCAACATACGGGGCAAGCAGTACAGTCCTGCCGAAGTTTCCTCGTTTATTCTTGCCAATATCAAGAAAACTGCCGAGGATTACCTTGGAGAAGCCGTAACCGAAGCCGTTATTACGGTCCCCGCCTACTTTAACGACAGCCAGCGCCAGGCGACCAAGGATGCCGGTAAAATTGCAGGGCTGGAAGTCAAACGTATTATCAATGAACCCACAGCTGCATCCCTGGCCTATGGCCTGGATAAAAAAGGCGAGGAAAAAATCGCTGTCTTCGACCTTGGCGGCGGCACATTTGACGTATCTGTCCTTGAAATCGGTGACGGGGTCTTTGAAGTAAAATCCACCCACGGTGATACGCATTTAGGCGGTGAAGACTTTGACCTGCGTGTCATTGACCACCTGGCAAATGAGTTTAAAAAAGAGCAGGGCATTGACCTTCGAAGCGATAAGATGGCTTTACAGCGGCTGAAAGAGGCGGCTGAAAAGGCAAAAATGGAGCTGTCAAGTTCCACGGAAACCACTATCAACCTGCCTTTTATTACGGCGGACGCATCCGGGCCCAAGCATCTGGACATGAAGTTGACCAGAGCGAAACTGGAGGCCCTTGTCGCCGACCTTTTGGACAAACTGGAAATTCCCTGTACAACAGCCTTGAAAGAAGCGCACCTAAAACCCGGTGATGTAGATGAGGTTGTTCTGGTTGGCGGCATGACCCGTATGCCTGCGGTTCAGGAACGTGTTGAAAAAATCTTCGGCAAAAAACCCCATAAGGGTGTTAACCCGGACGAGGTAGTTGCCATGGGTGCCGCAGTCCAGGCCGGCGTACTCCAAGGCGATGTCAACGACGTGCTTCTGCTGGATGTCACCCCGCTTTCCCTGGGTATTGAAACCCTTGGCGGCGTTATGACCCGACTGATCGAAAAAAACACCACGATCCCCACCAAAAAGAGCCAGGTGTTCTCCACGGCCGCCGACAACCAGCCGGCGGTATCCATTCACGTACTCCAGGGCGAACGCCAGATGTCGGCAGACAATAAGACCTTAGGTCAGTTTGAACTGTCCGACATTCCGCCGGCCCCCAGGGGTGTTCCCCAGATTGAAGTGACCTTTGACATTGATGCCAACGGTATTGTTCACGTATCTGCCAAAGACAAGGCCACAGGCAAGGAACAATCCATCCAGATCACGGCAGCGTCCGGCTTAAGCGATGATGAAATCCAGCGCATGGTGAAAGATGCTGAGATGCACGCTGACGAAGATAAAAAGAAACGTGAACTGGTGGATACCAAAAATCAGGCCGAAGCCCTGGTGGACCAGACCGAAAAAACCCTGAAAGAGCATGGGGACAAAGTGGATGAAGCCACCAGAAAATCCATTGAAGATGCTGCCCAAGCCCTGAAGCAAGCCAAGGACTCTGACAATCTTGAGGATATCAAGGCCAAAATTGAAACCCTGTCCCAGGCCTCCCACAAACTGGCCGAGGTGATGTACCAGCAGGCACAGACAGACAGCCAGGCCGGTGGTGCCGATGCCGGTGCAGGTCCTGCCAATGACGATGATGACGTTGTTGATGCGGATTTTGAAGAGGTCAAAAAAGATAAATAGTAACGAACCGTTGTACTAACCTGCCCTGAATTATAATGTCCTGATTCAGGGCGGGAATTTGATGTTGAATATAATCCTGCCGTGATCTATATTGACCCGGCAGGATTTTTATTTAGTGTTTGGACGAAAAGTCACCCATCTGCGGCGTTGCATAAAAATTTGCAATCCTCACAACCATGAGGTTGCTCCGGTTGCAAATTTTTATGCGCCTTGCAGCTGGGCAACTTTTCACCCAAACACCAACTTCCGCTCAAGTACTATTGAGGTAGGGGAAAATGCTATTTTACAGGATAGGCTAACTTTAAAAGAATTATTTAAACTAATTAAGACATGATCATTACTGACATCCTCCGGCAGAACAACGCACTTTACCCGGAAAAAGCAGCGTTAATAGAACGAACCCCGGCCACGGGCCGGCGCGAACAGATTACCTGGTCCGACTTTTACCGGCAAAGCGTCCGGACAGCCAATGCCCTGCAGGCAAAAGGCATTAACAAGGGTGATACAGTGGTTCAGCTTATGACCAATAGTCTTTCGTGGCTGCCTATCTATTTCGGGGTACTATATACCGGTGCCTGGATCGCTCCCTTGAATTTCAGGTTCGAATCAGACAAAATCCTTTTATGCACCATGACGGCAGAAGCCAAGGCGTTTATTTTCGGCCCCGAATTTGTGGAGCGGATCGAAAAAATCAGACAGAAATTATCCCAATTTGTGAAATTGTGGATATATACAGGGCCGGAAAAGGAGTGTCCAGACTGGGCCAGCTCTTTTCACCAATTCATCAGTGACGCAGACGGGCAAACACCGCCGGATGTAGAATTAACGCCGGAAGACGAAGCCGCCCTCTATTTTACCTCCGGGACCACCGGGACCCCCAAGGCGGTCCTGCACACCCACAGGGCGTTGATGCATGCTTGTAAGGTGGAAAATGACCACCACAGCCAGACCCATGATGACGTATTCCTGTGCATCCCGCCCCTGTACCACACCGGTGCAAAAATGCACTGGATGGGATCTTTTCTGGTGGGGGGGAAATGCGTTTTGCTCAACGGGGTCAAGTCGGAATGGATCATTGAGGCAGTATCCGAAGAAAAATGCACCATTGTGTGGCTGCTGGTACCCTGGGCCCATGACATTCTCATTGCCATTGACGATGGCCGGATCAAACCCGCGGACTACAACCTTTCCCAGTGGCGCCTCATGCATATCGGGGCCCAGCCCGTCCCCCCAAGCTTGATCCGGAACTGGCGCAAACATTTCCCTGGCCAGGATTACGATACCAATTACGGGTTGACCGAATCCTCAGGCCCCGGGTGTGTCCATTTAGGGGTGTCAAACGCGGACCGGATCGGCCCCATAGGCATTCCCGGATACGGCTGGCAAGCACAGATTGTGGACAAGCAGGGCAGTCGGCTGCCCTTTGGTGAAACCGGCGAGCTGATTGTCAAAGGCCCCGGGATGATGAAAGAATATTATAAAAACCCCGAAGCCACGGCCAAAACCATAAAAAACGGATGGTTGTTTACAGGTGACATGGCCAGATATGACAAGGACGGGTTTATCTGGCTTGTGGACCGCAAAAAGGATGTCATCATCTATGGTGGGGAAAACATTTTCCCTGTGGAAATCGAAAATTTTTTTCTCAAACATGAAAAGATCCGGGATATTGCGGTGATCGGTGTGCCTGACGAGCGTTTAGGGGAAATTCCTGCCGGCATCATCAGCCCTAAGCCCAATACCATGATGTGCGAACAGGATATTCTTGATTTCCAGAGTGAACTTCCCAGGTACAAGCAACTGAAAAAAATATTTTTCGGCGATGTACCCAGAAACCCCACCGGTAAAATAGAAAAACCGAAACTGCGAAGAATTTATGCCGAAGACAAACGCAAATCCATGGATGTGCTGCTCAAATAACAGCCATGGGCTGACCACCTGGCCGATCAACACCCAGGCGCACCCCACAACAACACATGAAAGCAATTTAACAGCTTATTGAAACTTTCTTCATGTAAAATGGACGACAAAATGAAATATATGACCCGAATGTCTGCCCCATGGGCAATAATACTTTTTATCGCCATGACACCGGCAACATTGCCCTGCAATGCGGCCCAGTCCCTTGATGACGAAACTGCCAAAATTGTCTCCGGGATTGAAGCAAAGTACGCCAATAAAAGTTTCAGTGCCGATTTTGAACAAGCCTCCCGTCTGACCGCTTTGGATGTGACGGAAATTGCCAAAGGCAGGGCCTGGTTCAGCCACCCGGGGAAAATGAAATGGGCATATGAAAGTTCAGACAACCATGAAATCATCACCAATGGAAAAGAACTGTGGATCTACCGTCCCGAAGAAAACCAGGTGATGATAGGCGATGCCGCCCCGTTCTTCCAATCCGGCTCCGGTGGCGCATTTCTGGCAGATATACGCAAAATAAGAGAAGAGTTCACCGTTGAACCGGGCAAATCGGGTGACAACTTTGCCCAACTTGTGCTGACCCCTAAAAAGGAAACGCCTGAACTTGCAAAAATACGTATCACTGTGGATCTCCCCGGATATGAAATTCCTGTCGTGGAAACAGAAAATATCTACGGAGATACCACCAAATTTATATTTACCAATATCAAGTTCAGCACATTTGACGAACAGATATTTGAATTTACCCCCCCACCGGGGACTGAAACGATAGAAATAGACTAATGACGACTAAAAATTCTACACTCCACCAGAAGATCCGGGATCTGGCCAAGGCAAAAAAGGCTATTATCCTGGCCCATAATTACCAATCCGCCCCGATCCAGGATGTTGCGGATCTGTGCGGCGATTCCCTTGAAATGAGCATTAAGGCGGCAGCCACGGATGCAGACATCATTGTCTGCTGCGGGGTTCGCTTTATGGCAGAAACGGCAGCCATCCTGTGCCCGGACAAAATCGTGCTTATGCCCAATCCTGACGCCGGCTGCCCCATGGCAGATATGGTTACCCCCGAAGCCTTGGTCAAACGCAAGAAAGAGCTTGGCGGCATCCCTGTGATCACCTATGTCAACTCATCTGCCGCCGTAAAGGCGGTATCGGATATCTGCTGCACCTCCGCCAACGTGGTTAAGGTGGTCAATTCGTTAGAGGCCGATGAAGTGCTCATGACACCGGACCGCAACCTGGCCCGGTATGCAGCGGCCCATACCGATAAAAAGGTTCATTTGTGGGAGGGATACTGTCCCTTTCACAACGATTTAAGTGTTGAAGCGGTCAAAGCAGCCAAATCCGCCCACCCCAACGCCCTGTTTGTGGCCCACCCGGAATGTACCCCGGAAGTGCTTGAACTTGCCGACAGCATCCAGTCCACATCGGGAATGATCCGCTTTGTCGGTGAAAGTTCGGCAGACCAGTTTATCATAGGCACGGAAATAGGATTGCTCCACCCCATTTCAAAGGCATACCCGGAAAAAACTTTTTTCCCCGCATCTGATCAACTGCTATGCACAGACATGAAGAAAACACAGTTGCAGGACATTTTGGACTGCCTTGAAAACATGTCAGGAAGGGTGGTGGTTGAAGAGGAAATCCGTATTAAAGCCATGGATGCTGTTAAAGCAATGATTAATACAAAATAGTGGGGCAGCCGGGAATCAATTAATTCTCCACCTTGCTCGACGTCTTATCTTATTTTAGGACTCAGGGTGCATATTTAATTTCAATATGCGTCTTGAGCCGCCCACTTTAAATTGTAGAATATCAGCCTAAACCCATCTTCTGATTTATTTGTTTCCATGGGTGTCCACAGGCTCATAATAGGTTCCCAGGGCACAGGGCCGGCACAGTATCCGGTTATTTTTAAAAACCTCTTTTTTATCCCTGACCACAATCCCGCATTGGTCACATACGGCCTTGAACCGTGTGGGGCCTGGCATCTCCGATGCAGGGACATTGACTTTTACCTGGGTAACCGTAAACAAATCCGAATCATCCATGATTTTGTAAGCTTCAAGTTGGGCTATTCTTGGATCTTCAATGTGGGGCATTAATTTGGGGGCAAGATCCCGGGCTGTTTCCGTGGAGACGATTCTGAACGCCTTTCCTGTTTCAAGGTTCACAAAGGTGGCAGCCATGATGCCGTTGTCAATAAATTTTAAGGACCGTCTGCCGAGCTTTACGCCCGTGACATAAGAGATGGCGTCCGTGGCACATCGGTCCATCTCCACATATACAATAATTTTTTTTATCTGGGGCAATGTTGACGGTTCATCCAGACCAATGAGCCGGCACCCGAGCATGGCCATGCGCACCCCGATCACTTGCCCCGAACACAGATGACCATGGGCCTGTGCCGATCCTTCAAGCAATGTATTAAAGTCTTTCAATAGCTCCCCTGCATTTTTCTGTTTAAATGCCTCTTTTTTTTAGAGTCTTGTTAAGAATACATCAAATGGGGAAGAAACAAAATGATGCTGGGAACGGCAATGAGAATGATAACTCCGATAATCAGAGCAATCAAAAACGGGGTAATGCCCTTGAATATTTTTTCCAGGGCTACGTTATGGGAGAGCACATTTTGGGCCACCCCGTAAACCACATAGACATTGATGCCCACAGGCGGTGTAATCACCCCCATCTCCGTAACCATGACAATGATAATACCAAACCAGATGGGGTCATACCCCAGCTCCATGACCACCGGGAAAAATATGGGAACAGTAAGGGTCACAAAGGCCAGGGCATCCATAAAACAACCACCCAGAAAATAGATAAAAATGATCACGGCAATGACCAGGGCTGGCGCCATATTAAGCCCGCTCACCCAGGATGCAATCTCAAATGGAATACGGGTAACGGCCAGGAATTTGCCGAAAATAACGGCCCCTGTAATCAGCATCAACACCATACAGGAGGTGGTCAATGTTTCCATTAAGGATTTCACGAACCCCTTCCAGGTGAGCTGACGCTTGATTACAGCAATGACCAGGACACCAAAGGCGCCTATGGAAGCCGCTTCCGTTGGAGTAAACAGCCCGTAGAAGATACCTCCCACCACCAGGGCAAAGATAATCAGGGTTTCGCCAAGGCCCAAAAGTGCTTTGAACCGCTCTGCCCAGGAAAATTTTTCCCCGGCAGGCCCGGCGTTTTTGTCCATCAGACAGGTGATATACACAGCGCAGATAAAAAGCATGGTCACAAGAAGGGCCGGGAATATGCCGGCCACAAAAAGCTGCCCAATGGACTGCTCGGTTAAAATGCCGTAGATGATCAGCACCACGGACGGGGGCATGATCATGCCGATACCGCCGCCCGAGGCCACAGAGCCTGTGGCCAGGGCATCGTCATAGTTAAACCGCTTCATTTCGGGCAGTCCCACCGTTGCCATGGTGGCAGCCGTGGCAGGACTTGAGCCGCATACGGCTCCGAATGCCGTACAGGCGCTTACCGTCGCCATGGCAAGGCCCCCGCGTACGCTGCCCAAAAATTTATATCCGGCGGAATAGAGCCGCTTGGATATGCCGGAGTTGAATCCAAGCTGCCCCATGAGAATGAACAGCGGAATCGTGGTCAGGTCATAGGAGGCAAAGGTGTCATAAAAACTTCTGGATAAAAGAATAAGCGCAGCATCCGGGCTTATCATTAATGAAACGCCAATAAACCCCACCAGGGCCATAACAAACGCCACAGGCATCTGGGTCATGAACATCGTGATCATGGCGACAACACCGATAATTCCTGAAAGAATGGGGCTCATTCTGTTTTGCCTCTTTTTAACTGGTTGACGGTAGCAACAATCTGCTGAAGTATGGTGCCTGAAAAAAAAGCAAGGCTTACCGCCAGGACAAGGATAATATAATGCACTGGAAATTCCAGGTTCATGGAAACTTCACCGGCCTGCCGGAGATCTTTGGCATAAACAAACATCTGCCAGGCAACCACTGAAAAAAAAATCAGGGTAAAGGTCCGGGTAAACAGGTCCAGCAGCAGGCGGATTTTGCGGGGGAAAAGACGGGTAATAATCTCCACGCCTACGTGCCCGCCCACTTTATAGGTGTGGGGTAAGGCCGCAGCGGCAACGGCAACAGCGAGAAATCCCACAATCTCCACAGATCCGAAAATGGGGTGTTTAAAAAAACGTCCTGCCACGTCCGCCACGGTAATGAGCATCATCAGTGTCAGGGCAAGGGCACCGGCAGATCTGAGCAGGTTGGAAACAAGGTTTAAGAAACGGTCCGGAAATGTCATACAACAGCCTGTTATTGCAAAATTATGTTAACAAAAAATTAGGAAGAATCCGCTTAATAAGCGAATTCTTCCATAAAATTAACTACTGCGCCTAAGAACGCGCTTTATGTCGGTAATACCGGCTACATGTTGGCTTTTATGAAATCCACAACAGCCTTTCCATCCACGCCCTTTTCAGATACTTTTTTAATGTAGTTGTCAAGGACCGGCCGGACAGCTTCTTGCCACCTTTCGGATTCTTCTTCTGACTGGGGGATGACAATCCCGCCTTTTTCCTTGAAAAACGCCATGCCATCCTTGTCGGATTCGTCCCAGGCTTCTCCGTGTTTCACTGCCCACTCCCGGCTTATGTCCGTAATGGCATTCTGCTGTTCCGGAGTAAGCTTGTTCCACTTATTTTTGTTCATAAATACACCGAAGGTGGTGGTATAAGCGGTGGAAAAATTCTGGATCATATAATGAACCACTTCGCCCAGTTTCCAGCCTTTGTTGGATTCAATGGGATGGCAGGAGCCGTCCACAACACCTTTTTGCAGCATCTGGTAGCACTCTCGCATACTCGTGCCCACCGGAGATGCACCCAGGGCACCCATAACCAAGCCGCTGGTGCCTGTGCTCCTTATCTTAAGGCCTTTTAAGTCTTCAAGGGTGTTTACTTCCTTATCCCGGGTGTGGATCAAGCCCGGCCCATGGGCATGGAAAAACAAGAGACGGATCTCCTTGAATTCTTCAGGTTTGAATTTTTCATACATGGCATTGGCAACGGTCGTGGCCTGGACCCCGGAGGTGTATCCCATGGGCAGATCAATCGCCTCGGCCACCGGAAACCTGCCCCGGGAGTATCCCAAGGCGGTCATACCGATGTCGGCTAAGCCCCCGCTAACCACCTCGTCGTAAGTTTGATCGGGTTTGGTCAGGGTGGAGGCCGGAAAATATTGAATAACGACTTCCCCATGGGTCCTTTTTTCAACTTCCTTGCACCAGCTTTCGGTAAGTTGGCTCTGGATGTGTGTAGGCGGGAAAAAATTGGAGTATCGAAGGGTGGTTTTAGCAAAAGCATGGGATGCCCAAGACAGACAAAATAAAAAAACTATTAACAAAGACCATTTTTTCATGGTACCTCACAATTTAAAAGTGATTATAATTTAACTATAAATTACACTATAGGATATCGGCCTATACTATCCGAACAACCCAGGAGTCAAGAAAAAAACCGCCCGAATGGTGGGCGCATCGTGCCAATTTGGTTGCACCGTCAACCATAGCCATCCATAATAAAGCATAACAATCGGGGCGTTTTTATAACGGCCATGGGCCGTCCGTGGTCTATCTACACTCAGGCTTCGACCCACAACAGAGAGAGAAATAATCCAGGCACTTGCTGGAAACTTTCTTATAAAATCCCAAAAAACAATTCGGCCAAATCCGCCTTTCAGCCTGAATCTTATAAATTTAACCCCTGAAAAAATGGACAAAAAATTTAAACTCAAACCCAATATTCATTGCACCGTCAACAATGATAAATCCATTTATCAATCCGGCCCAAGAATTGCCGGGGCATCCACTTTCTCCTTGCTTTTTTCTCCCTGTCTGATAGCGTCATCGCTATTATGCTTCTAGGAAACCCTTAAAATGATCAAACAACTTAAATTTATTATTTATACACGCCCCTTTATCTGCTTTGTATATTATTTAATACGCCTTTATAGTGCGACCTTCAGGGTAAAAGTTGAAAATGAAAAGAGCTGGCAGGCCATGCTCAATGGAAATCAGCCGGTAATTCTGGTGACCTGGCACCAGCAGTTTTTTTCGGCCATACGGCATTTTAAAAAATATGCCCGGTATCATCCGGGGTTGATGATTTCAAGAAGCCGGGACGGCGACCTTATCTCCGCCGTGGCCCGGCGCAGCGGATGGCACACACCAAGGGGGTCATCTTCAAGGGGAGGCAAAGAGGCCATGGCAGAGATGATTGCCCATCTCAATACCTATGGCTTTGGCGCTCATATCCTGGACGGTCCCACCGGCCCCATGGGCAAGGTCAAACCGGGCATCATAAAAATGGCATTGCAAACCAATGCCGTACTGGTTCCTTTTTTCACCGATGCCGATCGGGCCTGGTTTTTTAATTCCTGGGACCGGTTCATGGTCCCCAAGCCCTTTGCCAGGGTCCGGCTGCGCTTTTTAGATCCCATCTATATCTGCGAGGAGAAAAATGAAGCTTTCGAAATCCTGCGTGAGCGACTTGAAAAGATTATGTTACCGGGTCTCCACCGTTAATTCAGGTGAATGACCACAATCCCGCCGCAGTCATACCCAAAAGGCCTGAAGACCCCGGCGTATCGGGTGGCGATACCTTTGTAAAATCTGTTGAAGGGAATATCGTATGCCGATTCCTGGTCAGGATCAACGTCTAGGATCGTGACCAAACCGGTTGACGGATCAAATCCACCCACAGGCGAAATATGGGGGATATTCATTTCCTTTATAAATGTGCCCTGGTCAAAATGGGCAATGATCAAACAATTGTCCAGGAATTGAAAATTTTTAAGGTGCCCACGAATCTGCTGCCTTACCCTGGTCCGGCCCTGGCCTAAACAGCCTTGGATCATTTCAACTTTCTTAAAGGGAATATCATAGATCCTAAGACTGTCTTCGACCACAGCCGTAAGCACCGCAAGCGGCAACCCCCGCCGCCCTTCGTATCCATCCGGTCCCATGCGCTCTTTCCAGTGGGCGGTTCTCACTTTTTCCAAAATGGCCGGCTGGGTGACTATGGGGCCGGGGCACCTATACCGTTCCCTTAACACATTGACCACACAGACCACCGAAGCCACGGAGCACGAAGATTCATGGTATTGCTTGACATGGTGGCGAAACAAGGCCGCCTGAAGACTTTGTCCCTTGGACAGTCCGGGGGAGGGAGTCATATGCTTTGCCTGGCCCGGACCGAAACTGCCTGTGCGTGTCGCCCAGTGAAAAAAATATCTGAGGGTCAGGTACGTTCGGACGATGCAAAATCTGAAAAGGTTCATCATGGCACCCCCAAAAGCTATTTTATTTATTTTTCACGAATAACCGTCTGTGTCCGGCCAAGTTTAAATGTCAGACCCTGGGGCGTATCTGTTAAAAAAGCGGTCATCTGTGCCAGGGCTTTCTGGGTGAATTTGACCAGATGGGCGTAGGTTTCCAAAAAAAGGGCGTCCGCTTTTATGTAAAGGGCTTCAGGATTAAGGGTAATGGTATCAAGGGTATTTAAGGTCAATTCAATCCCGGCATCTTTTCTGACAAGATCCACCACAAAAACAGCCGTCTCTTCATAAGGGAAATAGACCTTTTCTTCAACATCATTGATGGTCTGGCATAAAAAATATCCCTGGTCGTCTTTTTGGATGGATTGATTAAAATATTTTATAATTTTGGGGTGTTCCAATTTCCCGTGTTCATTTTGCCAGGAGCCGTCCTTATCCATCCAGAAAACAGCTTGATCTTTGGGGATGATGTTCTGTTTTTTTGTCCGGGCCATAGGTATTTCCTTAAATTGGGAACTTAATGTTTTCTTGTATCTGAAAACAAAAACAGATACAAGTGGCAAACATTTTTTAAGATATGGAGAAGCACCTTGCTATGACCTGCCATTTGGAAAACAGCCTTTCCCTGCTGCCCCCCAAGGTAAAAGATCTTCCCGGCATTGCGGGTCTGCCTGTGGTGTCGGTGCTGGGGCAGATGGATAAAGCCCTGGAAGAGAAAAGACGCGTCCTGCTTTCGGCCCCGCCGGGTGCCGGAAAGACCACCCTTGTGCCTCTGGCCTTAATGAACCGACCCTGGCTGAAAAATAAAAAAATCATCATGCTGGAACCCCGGCGGCTGGCGGCCCGGGCCTGTGCCGCCCACATGGCTGAACTTCTCGGAGAAACAGCGGGTCAGCGTATTGGATATCAGGTCCGCATGGAACGATGCATTGGCCCCAAAACCCAGGTAGAGATTGTCACCGAGGGGATTCTCACCCGCAGGCTGCAATCTGATCCGGGACTGGAAGGTGTTGGGCTGGTTATTTTTGATGAATTCCATGAACGCCATATTCATGGAGATCTGGCCCTGGCCCTGAGCCTTGATGCGGCCGAAGGCTTTGCCGAAGACCTGCGTATTGCAGTCATGTCCGCCACCATGGACATCCAGGCGTTGTCCGATCTTTTGGGAAATGCCCCGGTTATTTCATCGAAAGGCAAAACCTGGCCTGTGGAAACCATATATGTGGATCCGCACAATCAAAAAGGCGCATCCAATGCCAAGACCGGATGGGCCGCTATTCTGCCGGCCTGTCTGAATACCGTGGCCAAGGCCGTGGCCTGCCATGACGGAGATATTCTTGTTTTTCTGCCCGGTGCTGCAGCCATCCGGCGTCTTGCTGAAAAATTAAATGAGAAAGTCAAACAGGATTCCTCTATAAAAGTGATCCCTTTGTTCGGCGGTCTCTCTTTCAAGGCCCAGAAAGCCGCCATTGAGCCGGCAGCACCAGGAAACAGGAAAATTGTGCTGGCCACCCCCATTGCAGAGACATCCCTGACCATCCAGGGTGTCCGGGTGGTGGTGGATTCAGGATTAGTCAACCGGCCTGAGTTTTCACCGGGCCGGAGCATGACCCGGCTGGAAACCCGGCCTGTGTCCAAAGCGTCTGCAGACCAGCGCCGGGGCCGTGCCGGACGCACCGCGCAGGGCACCTGTTACCGGCTGTGGCCCCAATATGTGCACCAGGGCCTTGTGCCCTTCAACCGTCCGGAAATCCTCAACGCGGATCTGGCCCACCTGGTCCTTGAACTCTCCCTTTGGGGGGTGCGTGATCCGTCTGAACTCAAGTGGCTGGACATCCCTTCTCCCCGGGCTGTTACTGCGGCGAAAGAGCTGCTTATTTCCCTGGGAGCCCTGGACACTGAGGGTGCAATCACTGCCCATGGCCGGGAGATGCTGACTGCGGGTATCCATCCCCGGCTGGCCCATATGGTTCTTCGGGCCAACGAGATGGGCCACGGCTTTTTAGGGTGCTGTCTTTGTGCATTGGTTGAAGAAAAGGATATCGTTGCCCTTGAAGATGGCCATCGGGATCCTGATATTGTTCTGCGCCTGGAGATCCTGACCCAATTATCACAATCGAAAACGCATAAAAGAAATATCCCCCACCGGGAACGGGCATTCTCCATCCTGGCCCAAGCCCGGCGCCTTGCAGGCCTGTTTAATATTCAAGGCCGGGGCATGGATGTGAATGCGGCAGGCAGGCTTCTGGCCCAGGCCTTTCCGGACCGGGTTGCGGTAAGACGCAGTGCAGGATCTTTGTCCTTTTTAACAGCCAAGGGCAGTGGTGTTTTTTTTGACACGAAAAATACCCTGTCTGCCCGGGATTTTATTGTGGCCGTTGAAGTGGACGGCCAGGCAAAAAATGCGCGGATTTTTCTGGCCGCAGCCCTGGACCGGGCAGATTTGGAAACTGATTTTTCAACGGCACTGGAACCACAGGACATCGTGGACTGGGACCCTGGGACTGCTGCGGTAAAAGCGGTCAGGCAAACCCTGTTTGGCCGGATTGTGGTCAGCCAGACACCTTTGCCCATACCCGACCCGGAGGCGGTGAAATCTGCCATGATCCGTGGGATCAGGCAAACAGGTCTTCAGACGCTTGACTGGCAGAAAAAAAACATGAATTTCAGACACAGGGTGCTTTTTCTAAAAAATCTTGCCAAGGCCTGTCCGGATTTTGCCCGATTATCCGATGTGGATGATAAAGCTCTGACAGATACCCTGGAAGACTGGCTCGGCCCCTTTCTTTCAGGGGTCACGTCTGCTGCCGGACTGAAACGCGTGGATCTGGATGCAGCCATAAAAGCCCTTTTTACCTGGGACCAGTTAAAACTGGTGGACAGGCATGCGCCTACCCATATCCGGGTGCCGTCCGGATCAACCATCCCCATCCGGTATGCGGACAAAAACGGGGCCTTGGAATCTCCGGTACTTGCGGTCAGAATCCAGGAAGTATTCGGCATGGACGCTACTCCCGTGATCGCCGCAGGCCAGGTGCCCTTGACCCTTCACCTGCTATCCCCTGCATCCCGGCCGGTTCAGATCACAACCGACCTTGGCCATTTCTGGGCCCAGACCTACCAGGAGGTGAAAAAGGATCTTATGGGGCGCTATCCCAAACATTACTGGCCCCAAGATCCGCATACGGCCCAGGCCACGGCCAGGGCCAAACCCCAAAAGCCTAAACGCCCGGTTGGTAATTGATGAAATCGTTCTGCCTCTTCTGAAATCAGCGCCGGTGAAACTTCATATCATCATGAATGCTCTTATTTTATATTTTGATCCCTTTTATCAACAACCACAAACAAAGTGATATTTCTCCGATAATCGGTGCTATATATATCGGAGCGATCGCAGAACCATATTCCGGACTCAAAAAAAGAGTCAAACTCCCGACCACATATCCGATTCCTGCGAATACTATCAGGATGCCTAATATCCACGGGAAATATACGGATTTGTATAACAGGTACCCCAGAAATAAACAGTGCACCCCGAAAAAAATCAGGCCCAAATCATAACCGTGCCTGTGAATATTAAGAAACACCAACGCCATGGCATTGATTTGGTCTTGGCTGAAAACACTGAGATTTTCAGGACTGGTCAAAATCAGTAGCGCAGCAAAGTAATTGAGCAGGTTGCTGCCGTAAATCGCAGTTCCCGTTAATCTAAATCCGGTTGAAACCAAAGCCCCTGTTCTGTTTACCGGCTTCAGGAGGACATATAATAAGAAGGGCGCATTCCCATTTTCCCGGTCATGCCGCCGGCATTGGATTGTGCGTGGTTGCCATGAGTTTCAAACAATCCCAACGCCCTGCTTTAAAGTATGATCGTAGCATAATCATTTTTTCTGCATTTTCCCGATACCAAAAAGTGCATGGACCTTTCAGACGTAAATTCACCACCCTACGAATTGAACTTTCAATAGCACCGCTGCCAATAGGTAAATTCAACGCTTTTACAGTGGGGAAAT
>NZ_KB893124.1 GCF_000373985.1 Desulfobacter curvatus DSM 3379 | reverse complement strand
GTTTCGATTGGTGGGTGAACTCACACACATCCACGTTACATTATCAAAAGACCTGCAGAGTGTCTATTATAATTTTGCGACAAAATAATTTTAGATGTCGCTCCGCCCCCCTGATATCATTGATAATAAATTTTGATGCGTCAGCGCTGTCATTCAGGTTGTTGAGCCCGGAAAAAAGAGAGACTTTTGAAAACTTTGAAACACCGGTAAGCATTACAAATTTCAAATGGGCTCCTTGGGCCTTGAGAACGGAATAAAAATCTCTAAGGCCGTCCCTGAGGATTCGTGCGGTTTCCAGATCAGTAATATTGTCGAGAATGGGTTTGTCGTATTCATCCACCAGAACCACGACCCGTTGTCCGGTTTGCTGGTGCAGCTTTCGAATCAGCTCGGAAAATGCCAGATATGTTTCTGTATTGTTAAGAGAAAGCCCATGAGGTTCTGAATTGACATGGAGCATATCCATGATGGCTGCGTCCAACTGTTGTTGTGATGTCAGTATCCCTTGTGCAAAATCAATACGGATCACGGGGTATGTTTTACTCCAATCCCAGTTATTTTCCAGGTAAAGCCCTTTAAACAGCTTTCGGCTGCCCAGAAAGGCTTCGGCAATGGTGTCGATAAGCAGGCTTTTACCGAAACGCCGGGGGCGGGAAAGGAAATAGTATTCCCCGTGGTTGATCAGTTTGGCCATCAAAGGGGTTTTGTCCACGTAACAATAATTGTTTTCTATAATATTGGAAAATGTCTGTATCCCAATGGGTAGCTTTTTCATTGTTTCTTTAATAAACGTTTATGATATTTTAGGTTTTTCGGCACCCTTTTTCAGTATGGAACTGCCGTCAACAGGTTGAATTGTGAGGTGATTATACTAACAAGATCACTTAATGACAATGACCGGATATATTAAATTCATTCTGCTATCATTGAAAATCAAACTTAGCTGAGGCATATTAACGGTATCGAATCATTTTTTATACACCGGATATGCTTGGCGGAGATATTTACGCTGCTTTTTTAATGCCGACATTCATCCGCTGACATCAATCATCATCTCGACTGAAATGCTCGGGCTCTTTTTACCGCGTTGATTTGAAAAGAAATAATTTAATGCCTGTGATATTTGCCAGCGGAATATCAGGGCGCAGGGACAAAATTTTTATTTTAGCTAATTCTATGATGACTAAGTTACAAGATCTTCATGACTTTCTTTCACGGGTACCGTTGTTTTCATCCGTGCCGGCAGATCAGATCCGGGAAATTGCCGGATCGTTTACAAAGGAAGTTTACCATAAAGGAGATGTCATCTGTCGCCAGGGCGAACCAGGGGACTCCATGTATGTAATCCTATCGGGGATCGTATCGGTATTCAAGGAAGCGGTAGGACAAAAGTCTTTTGTATGCGAGTTGAAACGAGGAAATTTTTTTGGTGAAATGTCACTGCTTTCCGGTGCGCATAGAAACTCAACGGTAGAGGCCTCACTGGATGTAACTGTGTTTTGCCTGGCCCGTGAGAATTTTGACATTTTGCTCAAAACCAATAAAAGTGTCGGATTATATCTGAGCCGCTGTTATGCCAAACGCATGAGCGTTGAGGCAGAGATCGGTGCTCATCAAAGCCTGGCTCCGACCTTTTATGCGGTGTCTGCGACAGGCCCGGAGTTGGGTGTATCCTATTTTTTATATTCCGTTTCCTTTCACATTTCAGACGAATCACATAAACGGGTGGTGGTGATTGAACCTCACCTTGAAGCTGACAGAATCATGGAAAAATATGACCTGACCCGGATAGAATGCCCGGACCGAGGACTTTTCAGACTCCTGCCCCCGGACAGCTATCAATCCGCAGATATTCATTGGTATGAACATGTGTCGGGGTTTCATGTTTTGCAGTTGCGAACCGGATTTTCCGACAGGCTGTCTGAGATCATGCCGGTTCTGATGGCCGGTCTGAAAGAGTCCTATGATGTGGTATTTTTTAATCTGACCCATTGTCTTAATGATATGGAACGTCTGTTTGTCCGTTTGTGTGACCGGACGCTTTTACTTATTCATAATACAAAGGAAAAACTTGGAGAAGTTCGATCCCGGCTATCAACTATTGAGACAATTTGCGGGACCAGTGCCTTTTTAGGAAGAATTCGAGTGGGCGTCAGCCATTTGTACGGAGAAAAAGGGGTCGCCAGAAGGGAGCTGCAGCAGCGCCTGGGGCTTTCCGAGACACCGGGCATCTGGGTTGACCGCTCTGAGTTGGCGATTAACGACCGGATAGATACGTATAAATGTTTTCCCGTTCGGGGACCGAGGGCTGTTGCCCGTGAAATTGCCGGTATAAGGTTGGGGCTTGCACTGGGTGCCGGCGGTGCAAGGGGATGGGCCCATATCGGAGTACTCAAAGTATTGGAGGAGGCCGGTATTCATATTGATATGATTTCAGGAACCAGCATGGGGGCGCTTGTGGGGGGAATTTATGCGGCCACCGCCTCTGTCGAAAAACTAAAGCAATCCACCATTGACCTAATTTTAACCCACTCCGACACTCGCAAAAAGATTTTTGATTATACCTTTCCCAGACAAGGCCTGCTCAGGGGGAAAAAGGCAGCCCAACTTGTACGAAAAGCTGTAAACAATGCCGATTTTATGGATTTGATGATCCCAACGTACCTAGTGGGCGTAGATATTTTGAATGAAGAGGAAGTGATTTTCGAAACCGGCGATGTCACGGATGCCGTCCGTTCCAGTATTGCCATTCCTGCTGTGTTTTCTCCTTTTAAACATCAGGGCCGTTGGATGGTGGACGGTGGACTTCTGAACCCGGTGCCTGTAGATGTCTTGCTTCGAAAAGGCGCAGACATGGTCATTGCCGTGTGTATTGAATCAAAGCCCTCGGAGGCTGCCCCCCCAAAAAAAAATCCCAGCATTAAGCAAATTATCTCCCAGACCATCAGCATCGTCCACGGCAGGGCAACCAGTGATTTTGTAAAAAATGCAGACCTTGTACTTTATCCGGATGTGGGCGCCTATGCCTGGGATGATTTCCACCAGGGCATTGCCCTGATGCGCCACGGTATGGAGGAATGCTTTGAACGGCTGCCTGATATTCAAAAAATGATCGCTGATAAACAGAACTCGGATCAAGCGTATTAAAAAAATGCCAGGATATTATTTTTCTGTCACATTAAATGCATATCAACTCGCCTTAATGATTTTTCAGGTTGATAAACTGTGGCAGAATTTATAATCTATAGAAAGAGTGAAAATGGATCACAATTAAGAGACAAAAAGGATAAATGGATAATTTGAAACATATCCGATGGCGGCAGCGATTTCAAAATTTAACCAAAGCCTTTGAACAATTGCAGCGGGGCTTGGCAATTAAAACGCCGAGTGATATCGAACAACAAGGAATCATTCAGAGCTTTGAATTCACATTTGAGCTTTCCTGGAAAACCATGAAGGATTACCTTGAAGCACAAGGTGTTGCTTGCCAATTTCCGAGGGATGTAATCAAGCAGGCCTTTCAGTATCAACTAGTTCCAACCGGAGAAATATGGCTGGATATGCTGGGAAAAAGAAATCTGCTATCTCATACATACGATGAAAAAATTGCATTCGAGGCATATAGGTCAATCAAATATGAATATGCGCCACAAATCAAAAAGCTTGTGCAATGGTTCAGGGAGCAAGAGCCCAAAAAATGAGAATAAAATTAATCTTCCCCAGAAGACCATCAACCAACTCATAAAATTTTTTTCAGCGTATCCGGAAATTGAAAAGGTTATCGTATTTGGTTCCAGAGCCATGGGAAACGAAAAACCCGGATCTGATGTCGATCTTGCTATCAGCGGATTAAAGGTGACGTCTGAGCTTGTAAGTAAGCTCCATAGTTATTTAGAAGAAGAAACTCTGTTTCCTTATTTTTTTGACTGCCTTCATTTTGAAACTCTGACAAACCCGGATCTGCGCAACCATATTCTGGAGCACGGCAAGATTCTTTATCATAGGGGATAGAACATCAATATTTAAATAATGCCACAACGAAGTAACCGAAAGACTTTTTACGACGCCATAAAAATTACGTTTTTTAATGTTTCACCTAAAAGTTGCAGGCCAATTTCGATAACTGTTTAAATACAAACGGTTACGGATTTTCGTGCTCACCAACTTTTTGTTAAAAGATCAACAAATACAATGTGTTGCTACGAGCTTGTATTTTTTAGGGTACATATTTACCGTCGACACTAGTGCCATTTGAAAGGAGTCGTTTAAAAATGAAAAGAAATGGTTTGATTCTACTGATGTGTTTCGTGTCGTTATTTCTAATGAGCCTACATTTAATGGCAATTTCTCACGCCGGTGAGCCATTAACGGCAGAATGGGTTGCACAACAGGTTTTTGACAGGGACCGGGGCCATTCGTCACGTTCAACTGTTCAAATGGTCCTGATCGACAAAAATAATAGCAAGCGGGGTAGAACGTTCACTAATATCCGTATCGTGAAAAACGGCTTTGAGAAGCAGTTGATTCGATTTGTATCCCCGGAGGATATAGAGGGAACAGGTTTTTTAACTATCGAGACGGATGGATACAATACAGAACAATTTATTTTTCTTTCAGCTCTGGGACGTTCCAGACGAATTGTTTCATCCCAGAAACACCACCGTTTTGTACAATCAGATTTCACATATGAAGATATGGAACGACATCCTGTTGGAAATTACAAATATAATTTAGCCGGCCAAAAAACGATCAACAACATGCCCTGCTATCTTCTCGAAACCAGACCCAAAATCGGAACAGAATCTCAGTATGCGTTTATACGATCAGTTGTCACGAAAGAAGGATTTGTCCCCATCATTGTTGAGTATTTCGACCAAGAAGGAACACAAATAAAAACTTATCAAGTTATCAAATTAGAAAAAATACAGGATATCTGGACTGAAAAAATTGCTGTTATGAAAAATCTAATAGAAAATCATCAAACATTTATCAAAATTGACAAGATAGAATATAATATATCGATATCTGAAAATCAGTTTTCAAAAAAAGCGCTCGAAAATTACTGATCCTGCAATCTTTCCGCGGCGTTATTTAATACTGAACAAGGTTGATATGTTTTACAATAATTATCGAAGTGAATTAAAATATATCCTTTGGGGTCTATATCTTCAGCTTATCTGTTTCTGTTTTTTTTTCTTTGGCCAAGCCTATTCAGCACCCTTAAATCTTGTATTGTCCGCAACCCACGAATCTATATCTGATGTGGAGCTTATTCCATATGAAGAGGATAATTTTCAGGTTAAAAGCCACACAATCTCAACCGTGCTGGATTCTGATTTTGACGAAACGATTTTTGATGATATGGATCAACCCGGACAAGACGCACAAAATTTTTTATTTTCCGGTTCTATTCAAAACAGGTTGTCTAAAGACACGAAAAAAGATGCACAAAATGAAAATGACACCAGCTTAAACAACCGGATTATCATGGAGGCCGGTTATAAAAATATTTTCTTTCTTTCTGGTATTTCTGATTTTCTTTTTTTTGGCAGTGAGAATGAAAGCAACAGCTACGATATTGACCTTCATGAAACATATTTAAAGTATTTGGGAAAGAATTTTTATTTTTCAATTGGAAAGCAGATAAAACGCTGGGGAAAAGCGGATCAAATAAGTTTTGTGGATACGTTGAATCCGGAAAATTTGACGGAATTTATCATTCCTCCCTACGAAGATCGAAAAATCCCGATATGGATGCTTGAGGTGGGTTATCGGCACAAAGATTTTTTTATTGAAAGCATTTTTATTCCTTTTTTTAGATCCAATAAATTTAAATATTTTGGTACCGACTGGGCCTTTTACTCACACTTAAAAGATGATATCAACGATACGAATTTGCCACAATCACTGAAAGATTATTTTTCAGATATAAGTGTTAAAGAGATCGAGCCTGAAAAAGGTAGTGATCAGTTTGAATATGCGTTCAGAATAGGCAAGTCAATTGGTCAGCTTGATGTGGGGTTGACTTATCACTACACAACCGAGGATTCTCCTTGTATTGAGTCATTTCCAGTTAAAAATCTATCTTTGGATGGCCCTGGATTCAATCAATTGTTATCCAATATGGAGAGCCTTTCTTTAACTAATGAATCGATAATAGCCAAATATTTAAAAAACCATATTGTCGGTTTCGAATTTGAGACGGTAGCCTCAAAAATAGGAATTAGGGGCGAAGCTGCCTGGAAGGAAAATCAGAGTTTGGTAACGAGAGGTTTTACCTCGACGGTAAAATCAACTCTTTCCTGGATTCTTGGTGCTGACTATACCAGTTCGAATAACTGGTATATTAATCTTCAGTTTGCACACCAATATATTGATAATTTTCAAGCAGATATTCTGTTTTATGATAGACATAATTTTTTTGTCATCGGAGAAATCAGCAAAGAAATAATATCAGACTGGCTTGAAGTGTCAGTAGAGTCAACTTATATCCTGAATGATACATCCTATTATTTATCCCCTCGAATTATTTATTCTTATTTAACCAATTTACATATTACGTTGGGCGTTAACATTTTCCAGGGGGATCAGAACTCCTATTTCGGGCAGTACACAAAAAACGATCAAGTCTTCATAACGGCTAAATATTATTTTTAGCTCATCTTTAGTCGACATTGAAGCCTCATAATTTCAATGCAAAGAATAAAAATATCCATCCATAATACAGGCAAGCAGCTTGATATTTTGGGATGTTTTAAGTCAACAGCATTGTGTACTCTTTTATAGCAACTATGAATTTTTCTTCACAATAAGTATGTTTTTTTTTCACACTTCAAGCGATGTAGGCTATTATTCATTGAGGAGATGGTGTTATATTTTGTTTTTTAAAAAATTCATACAAACCATAACTCGCTTTAATTATTATATTTTCTTACAGAACACAACGAATAATCATCTTTTGTTACAAAGCAGGGCGAACGGCACAGTCATTGCATACATTAGTCTCTAAGTTACTTAAGCAAGAAATAAGAAGAGAACATTAACATAACTAAAAGAAAGGAGCGAAAAGAGTTTAGGTTGCATTTATACTTGTCCGATTATTATTTTTTTACCTTGGGATAAAATTATCTAATTTATCAACAGGGATCGAATTTGAAGTAAAACGAAAATTTTTTAAAAAGGAAACAGTAATGAAAAAATTCTTAGTACTATTTACATTGTTATTGAGCACAGCTTTCATGGCCAGTAACGTTTACGCGTTTTCATACTTGCTCAAAACCGGTGATTACATAGCAGATGGCGCTGTTTATGATATTGATGGAAATGTAGATACCACAAATCAGGCCGATCCAATTTGGGGATCTCAAAATTTATCACCTGCTGGTACATACGTCCCAGCTGATGGTACAGCGGATGCCTATGCTGTCGGTTTAATATCGCAATGGGATGATACTAACACTGCAGAACCTTGGGATATATTTTGGGACCAAAATGAAGATTATGAGATCACGTTTGAAGTAACAGGCGCAGATGATGTGCTTTGGTCTATTACTGAAGGGGCGGCTGGTGAATTCACTGCTGAACTTTATTCAGTAGGAGTTACACTCAACATTTACCTTGATACGACACCTGATTATGATTATTTAGGTGGTGGAGCAACTGATGGGATCCTGCTTCTGAGTCTCGCTGGGCACGATTTAACAGGAACAGATATCAACGATGTTGATTTTACATACGACATGAAATCAACATATGAATTTGCAACAAATACATATGACGGTGACGTTCTTTTCGATGTAGTGGGCGGCCTTTGGGCAGCAGCTTACGACACAAATGAAATGACCGGCGGTGCGGATATGGAGTTGTCTTACGAACTCAGCGATAATTTAGACCCTCTGAACCCCATGTTATGGGACCTTTCCGGACACGCGAGTGGGATTGGAGCGGCAGTACCTGAACCTACTACTATGCTGCTGTTTGGTGTCGGCCTTATTGGGATGGCCAGCATAGGCAGAAGAAAGAATTCATGATTAAAAGATTGCGGTAAATAAAAAAGCAGCTACCCAAAACACTCATTAGGGGTAGCTGTTTTTTCATATCAAATGATCAGATTCGTCATTAAAATAACCGGTATTGGATTCTGCTTAGGTGGTATCGTCCATTGGTTGATTATTCTGGGTTTGATGCAGGAAACGACCCCAATTTTAATCACTGTATATTTTCATTCCCTTGCCGTACTAAGTCCCCTCTCCGGTATAGGCATATTCCGATTTAAGGAATGGGGAAGGGAGCTTGGCTTTTTCATCATGATTACCCAAATTCCATCTCATACGTACATGATCCTACTTGATCATTTCCGAAACTGGGGAAGCGGGGTGGGTGTTTTTGAAAGGAGCTTGGATCTATTATTCGCTGGATTCTATATTGTTTTTTTCAGCAGACAACAAGTAAAAATTTATTTCTTGGCTAAATTACCTTCCGATTGAAGGAATCCGATGCATATACGGATCATACATTGTAAAATCCGGTCCCTTTGCGATGCACCCTATATTCAACAGTATCTTCAAAGCTTCATTGGCCATCAACACGGAAGTTAGCCATGCCATGGGGGCAAAAGAAGGGATAATTCCACGGGCAACCCCCTCAATTACTTCATCTGAGTAGAAATCTGCAATCCCTTCTATTTTGCCAAGACCGAACAGAAGCTCGGTTCCCATACGACGTAATTCTTCATCTGAAAAATTGGAAATCTCCTTGCCGAGGGTTTGAAGGCCATACGCTTCCTCCAATTGCGGAGTATCCTGAGTAAAGGTTCTGACGTTTCCAAATGGAAGCGCCCAGCCTTCCACGACCGGAATTTTCATTTTTCTGGCAGCCCTAGATATAATCACGCAGGGCTTCAATTCATCAATGGCCAACAAGATGACATCCGCTTCAGAAATAATTTTATTTATATTTTCTTCTTCTATACGTTCATAACATTCGATTTTAATCTCTGGATTGATTTTTTTCGCAAACTCTTTGGCAACCAAAACCTTTTTTTTTCCAATGGTATCAATATTGGCAAAAATTTGTCGGTTCATATTAGAAGCATCATAGACATCGTTATCAATAATTTTGAATTTACCGATACCTGCCCTGACCAATACCTCAAATGCGGGACTTCCTATCCCCCCCATACCAAAAACACAAGCTGTAGATTTTCGAAGTTTTTCCTGCTGTTCAGGAGTAATAATACCATCATTTCTTCCAATAAATGTTTGATACTGTTTACTCCAGTTAAAATCCCCCATATCCTACCTCCTAATTTTTTTAAATATAAGGATTCTTTCTTTCAAAATTATGCTCTAGCCCATAAGGGAAACGGTCATACGGGTATAACTCTACAGCAACAAGGCATGAAGTGTATTTCGATATCGAATCTATAATATGTTCCTTTAATCCATTACAATTCCCAACTTCCGATTTTAATTGCACCCATAGTAGAGCTTTTCCATTGTCTGTCAACAATCTAAAATTACCTGTAATCTTTCCGGCAACATCAATTTTGTCATATAAGGCCTCTTTTATTTCCGTAACCGAGACTTCTTTACTCTGCTCATCAATCACTGACAATTTTTTCCCTAAAATAATTCCAAAAGGAAGCTTAAAAGTAGGCATTAGTTTCCCGACACCATATTCATTAAGGATTCTTTCCATTTCTGAGTATGACATAAGTTTTACCTGGTCACCGGTATTGTACCGGATCAAGGGAATCTTCGACTCTGGATGGAGCATTGAGACAATAAGCTCTGGATTACCATTCTCATCAGGGAGAGTCTCAAGCCAGGTTTGTTGCGGGAAATACTGCATGATCAAAGGAACCACCCGGCTTTCCTTTCCAGCAAGTCTGCATCTGAGTTGATCGTTACGTATGGCCGCATGACGGATATTTATGGTTTCCACATTCTCACTAAAAATACTGAGTGAAAGCTCTGAAAGTCCCATGTTAACAATGAATATACCTGACTCAGGCTTCCCTTTTTCTATACCCAGCAAGGTTGACATATAAGTTCGATAGGTTTCAGGAATATATTCACCGCCGGTTATGCAGTTAACACAGAGACCTTTCCATGGGACACCGGCTTTTATTCCCTCTTCAACAACCTTTTTCAAAAAAGGACTTTCTCCGACCAAAATAAACTGATCAAACTCATCTTTTAGTTTTAAAATAAGGGCAATAATAACATCTTCCCGAACACTGGTTTCTGCAACAGGGATTGTTCGTGTAAACACTTTTACCCCCATTGGGAGGCAATTAATCAGGAATGTTTTCCTATCAAAAATCCGAAATACATTATCAAGAAGGAACTCAAGCCCAACAGCTATATTTCCCCTATTCTTCCATGTTTCAACCCCAAAAGAAAAAACTTTAGAGGAACCAGAACTTGAATAAATCAGACAGACATCATCCAGTTCTCCTCCATAGCAGATGTCTACCAGAGAGTTACCAGGAAAAACAGTTTCTTTATCAATCATCGGAACATGTTGTGTGAACTGATTGAGTGACTTTATTGTTTCCGGTCGAATTTTTTTCTCATCTAATAATTTTTTATAGAAAGGAACATTTTTCGCAGCACGATAAAAGGCCTTAAGAATTTTTTTTTCACAATCGGCAATAATTTTCTCGGGGGACTGGGTTGCCAATGATCGAACAATCCTATTATACTGCCGCCGAATAATCCAATTTTTGGTCTTAAAAAAAACACTCATACTCATTAGTATCAGGCCAGAATATGCTCACATTATAAATTACCGACTGTTTTATCAAGCATATTAGATACACTAATAGGCGAAACTGTGTTCGGTGCCCCGTAGAGCAATTTCTCTATGTTTTTTGAAAAAATTTTTTTTCGTATCTTTTTTGGAATTTTCAATTTTTTGATACATCTTACAAAATCTACCATTTGGTGGACTTGATCGGAATAGGGCATAGGATAGTCTGTACCAAAAATAATCTTATCTTCCCCAATTCTGCGAATCAAATCCATTGTAAGAAGCTGTGGTATTTCATAAAGATATGCTGCCGTATCGATAAACACATTGGGATTCTTTTCTACCACCATAAAAGATTCATTATGCCAAAGGGTTCCGAGATGGGTCAGCATGATCCTCAAATCCGGAAACTCAAAAGCTATATCATCCACAAGCAGCGGATTTGCCTGGGAAAGTCTGCAGAGACTTCCAAATGGTGTTGTCCCCACATGAAAAATGACTGGGATATTCAATTCCAATGCTTTTTCGTAAATAGGAAATACTTTTTCATCGTTCACAAAAAAATTTTGAAGGGGAGGATGAAATTTCAATCCCTTGAGCCCCAGGTTCTTGACAGCATGCTCAATGACCTCAAGGGCATTTTCAGCAAAAGGATCTACGGACGCAATGCCCATAAGACGATCCGGGTATCGGCTGCACAATGAATGCACATATTCATTCGACGCATAAACAATCGGTGCATCAACAGCATAAATAAGTGACTTGGAAACACCTCCTCGATCCATCTGTGCAAGCAGAGTTTGAATATCAAGGAGAGGAAGAGTTGCTTCAATATCTTTAAGAACGGAAATCCCTGAAGGTATCTCAAAATCGCCCATTTTCTCAACCATTTGAGCTAACTCAATCATATGGACATGGGCATTGATAATTTTCATGACCCCACCTCTATATTTTGCCGATCATTTTGGCAATTATAGTATTCAAAAAATTTTTTATTCCAAAAAACGGTGTACATTTCGGCAAAAATTCCCGCTCAAGCCCATATGCCAAAAAATGCATCACTTTAGGTTTTTCTTTAAAGAGAGTTTGTTCAAAATTCGATATGTTTGCACAAAATGGGGTTACGGGCCCGTAGTAGTCATGTTCCGGCCCAATAACTTGAAACTCAAAGGAAAACTTGCGGAGTGTCGAATTGAGCGTTTGCTCCATGGCTGCGTACCAGTGGGTAATCCCCCTTCTCTTACTCTCCATATACAGAACTTTATACAGGCCAAATACAATGATGGGACGTTTACGTTTTTCTTGAATTTCTTTAGGTATTGGGTTGTCTGGTGATGAGTGGTAGGAAGTCACACCGTATAGACCATCATTTTTTCTTCTCCGGAAGTTTTTCTTAACGGCGAGTCGTGATATTTCTGATAATAGGGTTCTGGGAAAATTAGCTTTTGACCGATCATAATTGGGACAATGCACTTCAAGAGGGAAAGGATGTTCGGAATTAAGTATCAGACGAAGTGTCCCAACGACCTCGTTGTCGCTGTTTAATGCTGCAAAATGGATTGCGTGATCGTCCCAAACATCCTTTTCAATCCCATCCGGGTATTGCCCGTCATCAAGGAATTCCGCCTCGTGGCAGTAAATTTCATATCTAAGCCGATATGTTTCGTTTAGCAGTTCATCTTCATCATCTACACATAGAAATTTAAAACCCTGTATTATCATCTGTCACTCTTTTTTAAGTTTAAGATGGAACACTTAAGGCCTCGAAAAAAACAATGAAGACTACCTATTTTTTATTCGTACTCAAAGCGCGGCTCTGGGAGCATATGAAACATGCTCACTTAATTAGCAACAAGAGAGTACGAATAACGAGCAAGCAAAATGTAAGATATATTTTTTGCTGAGACCATTACACACCTAAATGTTGCAATTGCTACCGTGGAAAACATATAAAACAGTAAGTTATAAAAATTCTGTTCCACACAACCTTCTGTTTATTATGCACAATTTCAATAGATTAATTTTTCGCTTGCAACATTTTGATGGTATTATGCCCATACTTTTTCATAAGATGCAACAAAAAAGGGCGAATCTGAATAAAAATTTCCTGCGTTCCTATCCTGAAACTGAAAGGGAGAAAATTTTTCCGGAAATAGAGATTTCTCGATTTCTGAGATACTCCCGAGGAAAGGGAATACCGTGCCATGATTTTCGAATCCATGACCAATGGGTTCAAACTTCAAAGAAAAACGCGATAATAAGCGTTCGTATAGAGATTTTTCCATAACAGCAAACAAATGCATTATATCAAGTTGAAGGCAAGCAGCGCAAATCATCCGGTATAATCCGATCTGAATTTGAAATGGTAAGTTTAAATCGGTATAATCTTTCTTATTATCAGCAGCTGTTCCTGCGCTGCCCATACAGGGGTTTTGACAAAAAGTTCTAAAGCCTGTTGCAATAGCTAATCGAGAAATTTCAGCCGAGCTTTCTCCAATAAAGTCTCTTGCCCCTGTAATTTCATATGGGCATAAGTGCTGCATAGGGTACCCACTCTCTGAATGGCAGACTAATCTTGCATACCCTTTAATATTTTCAAATTGGTCAAATGCTGCAAAATGAAATGAATGTTGATCGAATAGATCCGTCTCCATTGCACCGTAAAAACTACCCTTCTCAAAAAATTTTTTTTCCTCACAAAATATTTCATATCTAAATTTGAATGCTTGTTCCATTTTATTTTCATCGTTGTTTATGCATGCAAATGATAATTCCATTAAGCCCCCTTTTAGTAAAATATTAGATTTTATTTTTTATAATTAATTTTTATAAGTACAACAGGATAGCCGGCAGTAAAAAAATATCGGCTATTACAGCGCAGATCATAATGCAAGCGCATAACAGCCCAAAAAAAGCAGTTGGAACGAAACTGCTCAGGGTAAGAACCCCAAACCCTATGCTTAAAATTAAGGAAGATGAAAAAATAGCCCTCCCTTTCTGATGAATTACATCGTTTACAACGTTTAAAGTTGGTTTCCGAGTTATTTTTTGTTTTTTAAATTCTAATAGAAAATGGATGGTATCATCAACGCTGATGCCAATCGCCACTGCTGAAATTAGCGCAGTGGCTGTATTTAAGGGGATTCCAACTGCTCCCATGACGCCGAAATTCAAGGCGATCGGAAAAATATTGGGAATAATACTGATCAATCCCATACGAAAAGATCGGAATATGGCAAAGAGGACAACCCAGATAATTCCTACGGCTAACAGGATGCTTTTCATCTGCCCTGAAAAAATATCTTTGATGATGTTCAGATCCTGCAACGTACGCCCGGTAATTCTAATATCAACATCACGATGATCAATGCTGTCTATAAATTGCCCAAGCTTTTCAAATATCATCTGCTGTCGTGGGGAGTGATGTTCCGAGATACGGATTGATATGCGCGCGTGATTATAGGACGAGTTTACAAAATCTTCGATGTCATCAGAATCATAAAGCAAAAGATATTGGGAAATCAGTTTTCTGGAATTTGGAATCCTATACTCCTCTGGATGTTCATTATGAAAGGATTGATTCATATCTTTTATAAAATCGGTAAAGGAAAGCGTATCATCTACCCCTTGTAACGATTGGGCATAATTTTGAATTTTTTCAATGAGATTTAGTTTGTCAGGGTTTTTAAACGCATCAATTTCATCTGATTTCAATGAAATATCGAATGACTCCACGCCTGCTAATTCCGATTCTACGAATTGCAAATCAGATCGTATTAGGCTGTTTTTTGGGAAAAAATCAAAAATATTTGTCTCTGCTTTGATTTGCAGCGACAGAATGCAAGATATAACAAACAATGTCGCACTGATGATGATAATGGTAGTCTTGTGTTTCAATACACAAGATGCTGCCATATCGAGAAATTTAGCAACAAAGCTGCCTGCGTGATAATCAGCATAAAGTTTTTCTGGATTCATAAAAAGAATTAAGGGGGGGAGCAGAAAAAACGAAAACAAAAATTCCAATCCCATTCCAACAGAAGCGATGATTGCAAATTCCCGTATGGGAGGAATGTTACTTACAAGCAGAGATAGAAAACCGATGGCCGTCGTAAGGGATGTCATAAAACAAGGCCAAATAATTTGTTTTAGTACCTTAGATAGGGCAGCATCCTTATTGGGCTCTTCTATCAGAAGCTGAGCGGTCATGTGGGAGAACAAATGCACTGTGTCACATAAAGATAATGCCATGATCAAGGGTAGGACAATACTGGTTACACTGTTTTGGGTAATGCCTGCAATTCCCATGAACCCCATCACACTCCCTAAACAAAAGCTGATATTCACAATCCCCAATGTGACAAGCCGTAAGTTGCGATAAAAATAGTATAGACATAATGCAATTAGGAGGTATGACAAGGGAAGAAGAAGTGAAACATCTTTTTCCATATAGTTGCTCATCACCGTATCTGTAACAGTTTTTCCAGCCAAATAAAAATGTTCGACTTGGTGATTGTATTTTTCCAGAATTTTTTGGGTTTGTTCCATTAACCGGTGGCGGTAATAATCATCATCCGGACGGTTATGCGCGGACACTATAACGGCTAATGTTTTTCCATTAGCCGAAATGAAATTATTACGATATAACGGATTATTAATTGCCTGTTTTTTTATTAAATCTAATGCATCAATATCGTCTGGAATTTTTTCAATAAATTTTCTAACCGTGAAAAAGTCTTCTGAGCCAATTGTATCGTCGATATTAGTCAGGCTTTTGACTTCTCTGATCTCTTTAATTTTTTCTAAATCGTCTGTAATATTTTTGAGGAGTTTTAAAGATGGGGCGAGAGATGCTTCATCTGCAGAAAAAGCAATTATAAAAAATTCATCATTATTAAAGACAGATTTGAATAATTCATAAAATTGTGCGTCCAAATCACCTTTAATAATAAAATGGTCAACATCTTCAATGTTGCGGACTTGTGGAATATACAAAAAAAGAAAGAGTGCTGTTGCAACCGTACAGCACAATAATAATTTTGCGTGATTAATGATAAAAATCATTTAGTTTTTAATTGCACCAATTTTAAATTATTTTTTAATCATAGAAAAAAATGTGTAATTCCCACAAGTCCTACAACTTTTGTTATAGCTGCACCCTGAAAAAAACCAAATCACCCCGAGGCTGTTTATAAGAAAGCCTGTCTAACCAACATAAATCTTACAACTTTCGTTATAGGCTGGGGATTGATGATCAGGTCAACCCATGGCTTTGTTATACAAAAGCAACACTCTTTCCCTTCTTTCATATTTTGCTGTAAACACGCGGCAGACGGCGCAACGCCAAAAGCCACCTAATAGTTAGCATACAGGGATTGCAAGCATCATGCCATAAATGTAACATATTGATATAATGCGAATAGTTAACAATACATTAAGGTATATTCACTCTATTGAGTTACCAAAAGTATACGCGGAGTTACAAAATTTGCATCTAAACGCACTTGCCGCCCCCCCCCCTTTGTGAAAGGTCATCAAAGCGCTTCCTATATATCGTCAAGTGGTTCTCGGAGAAGATCTGCACTTTATCCATCCACTCATCAGGTTTAAGGCGAATATATAACAGGCAAATGCCTCATACACGCTCATCATCCATTCGGACTCCTGAAAATTTTCAGTGTTGCATTGAGATCGATTGTTTATCCTTTCAAACTAATTGTTGGTAGTTGATCAAATCCGTACCGGCCCACGAATCAAGATATAAAAAACCGGTGTCTTGGCAGGCAGTTACCAATCATGTCTAATGAGGGCTCATGTTGATTTTCAAAGTCTTATTTGACCAAAAATTCGGCAAGCGAATGAAGCAAAGCGCCTTTCCTCGCTTGCCAGCGTTATAAAAACTCAAAAGACCGAAATAGGAAAAGAGCTTCTCCAGTGAAATGCCTTGATGTAGACGCAGCAGAGCTTGTAGCAAAGATCAGGAGGCTTCCAGCATATTATTACATAGACTTCATGTAACCTATCGCTGTTCTTGTCTCAGGCCCGTTCTCCAGACCTGTAATTGACGCTCTTATGTTCTTCCGCGCACTCGGTTAAACTCGAGCATAGGTCATGTATTCATAAGTATAAATAAAAGTCTCTGACAAAACGAGCCATTTTATCATGAGCTCAAGATTATCCGGTAAACATTGGTAAGCATCTGAAATACCACCAAGCCACATCATTGAATCATCCAAGAAACAGGAGGTTTCTTTTTTCCAAATACGCCCTCTACATAAACGATTTCGCCGACCTTTTTGTCTTTTTGGGGCACTATTTTGCGATTTCCATACTTTGAGGAGTCGATGATGTCCAGGGAAAATGGTGTCCGTCAGGTCATCGAAGCGTTTGCCACAATCTTTACATTCATAGCGTTGTCGTCAGGTCCTCTTTAACCAAATCTCCTTTCGATTGCTCGTTTGTTTGGAATCACAAAGCGGACATTGCCCCTTCTTCCGGCCAACGCAACTCCCGAACAGTGTCGTAACATTGTACAACATCAACCAAAAATTTTATGTTTACCTGTATCCGTTCGTTGGACTCCTATTGGTGTGGTGAATTAAATCAAAATATTTACCAACTTGACAGTCTGAAGTTTTGTAGCAATCAGGCAACCAGTGGAAGCTGACATTTATGGTGCCTGCGGGCCTTTGCCGTAATTATGCCATAAATCGCGTCAGTACTGAAAGCGCTAAAATTATGGTAATATTCTTGTTGGATCACC
>NZ_KB893123.1 GCF_000373985.1 Desulfobacter curvatus DSM 3379 | reverse complement strand
GTAAGCGCTTTGCCTTGGGCCATGGCTCTGCTCCTTATTTTAGGTAAACTTCGGAGCGATTATACTATATGAAATTGATGAAAGTATCAAGTCATATGACCGGAACTATAATCAAAGTCATTGGTCCTGATCATCCTTTGGGGAAATCCTGATTATCGAATCATAGAAACTTATCGAAACACCTTAACGGCAAAAGGTTTCTGGATTTGAACAATGTCCTGAATTCTCAAGTGGCCGAAACGATGATCAAGGCCAACTCATTGGATATTAATCATATTATGACATTAAGTCTCAAACGGCGAATAATGTCAACTGGCCCCGCCGTGAATCCGCATGCTGGATCGTTACCTGAATCTGGTTCCCTGGTTTGAGTTTCAGTCCGGATGTCGGCAACCTGGATTCAAGCATGAATTCTTTGAGCAGAACGTTGTAATGGTCCCTGTATGTATCAAGCACCAGTCCTTCAAAGCTTTCCCCCCTTAAATCCTGAAGGTATTTGATCAACCAGTAGCGTTTACGGGCTGCCTGGATGCGCCCCGTATTGGATACAGCCACGGAGATAGCTGCAAGGATCTCTTCAAGATCCTTTGATGAATAGGGGGTGCCTATGCCTAATATTGCTTTGATCTGGCGCTGGGTAAGCAAGTCATGGTAACGTCTAATGGGGGAGGTGGCCGTAACATAGGCCGGCACCCCAAGGCCGGCATGGGGCTCGGCATGGGTAGTGATCACAGCCCGGCTTAATTGTTTGCGCTGAAGGAAATTGGGCATCAGTTCCGTTTCAATACCCTTGAAAATACGCTGTTTGGGCTGTGCCTGGGACCGGAATACCCCAGGCATATCGTTATTTTTTAAAAATTCTGCCATCAGGGTGTTGGCCAGAATCATCATTTCTGAAACCAGCATTCGCGACGGATTCTCCCGGTCGACTTTTGTATAATGGATATGTTTGCTTTCATCCAGCCATACATTGACTTCGGGCAGGGTGATCTGGATGGCACCTGCTTTGAGTCGTTTTTCCCGCAGTACGGTTGCCATTTTGTAAAGCGTGGTGATGGGGTCATTCTTACCATTTACAATATTGGCTTCGGTATAGCTCATCTGCTGGTGGACCTTGATCACTGATGGAACAATTTGATAATCTTGGACTTCAAAAAAGCGGTTCATCTGTACCAGTGTTGAAACCCCCGGCCGCAACTTTCCTTCCTTGAGACTGCATAGGTCTTCGGAAAGGCTGGGTGGAATCATGGGCAGCTTGTCGTCGGGCATGTAGATGGATGAGCCTCGCTCCCTGGCAGCCATATCAATGGTGTCCCCGTTGCGGATACAGGCACCGACATCAATAATATGAATGCCAAGCCGATAACCGTTTTCCGTTGTTTCAAGGCTGATGGCGTCGTCATAATCCTGGGTAGATTGCCCGTCAATGGTAATTAAAGGAAGATTTGTCAGATCCTTCCGTTTGGGATCGTTAAATACCAGGGGGGCTGTTTTGCACAGATGGTCTGCTGCCCGGATCACCTCAGCAGAAAATGAAGTGGGAATCTGCAAGGATAACAAGTCCAGGTTCTCATCCTCATCCCAGATACCCGCTTTAACGAAAAGCTCAAACAGCTGGTCAGGGGAACTTAACCCTGCTTTTTTAATGATTTGCTTTGCTACAAAGGCTTTTTCAGCATCATTGCCGAAAATATAATAGTCTTTTAAAATTTTCAGGAGAACCGGGTCCGGTTCTTCACTGACATCATCCTGATCCAGGAGCCGAACCAACCAACCCGCGCCTTTTGTAATCAGGGCTGTCCTTCGTTCTTCTTCCCTGATCTGCCGTTTTTTTACTTCCACCTGCGCTTCCGTAAACGGCAAAAAAATTACTTTGTTAAATTTGAAATAGAGGCGATCATTGAAAAAGGCCCGGATAACGGCAGCTTCGTGGTCCGGGGTTAAAGGCGGATCAAAACAGAACAAGGTCATGGCGGAAATATCGATTTCCTGGGGATCATCATGGAGAATTTCCCATAACTCCCGAATATCTATAGACTCTGACAGTTTTTTGCGGGTTTGGGTGACCTGTTTCAAGTGAGAGACCAAGGTTGTTTTGGAAAGCTTCGTATCCAGCCCGGTGTCCGAAACATGCGCCAGCCTTTTTTCGGAAAAACTGACTTCCCGGTTGTTCTCATTGAGCAGCCGAAGTTTTCCTTTTGCTTCACTTAAAATAACCGCAGATAGAATTTTTTGCTGGTCTATATATTCAACAATGTTGCCAATATTCATGCATGGACAATAGCAGGAAGGTGTATTAAAGTCAAATCCGGCAAACAAAGACAGCACCTTGAAAACATCCTGTTTTTCAAGTAAGATAGCTATTATGAAAAAGGTAAATACCAGGAAAAATAAACAAAAATTAAAGGGTAAAAATGATCTGCCCAAGCTGGCATCGGACAAAGATTTTCTAGAAGCGTTTTTAATGGACGGCGAAGAGGTTTTAAAAGAAAATCAGGAAAAGCCTGTGGCGCCCAAAAGAAATGTAAATAAACATGGCCTTCCCTTTTTAGACGATTATGAAATATGCATGAATAAGAATTGTGATCCCCATACCTTATCTGCATCTGCAGATAGGCCTGAAGAACATGAGCCTACAGCGTCTGAGCCGGAAGAAGCGTTTTCATCCCTGCTGGAAGCTTCTTTTAAACATAATCGTCTCCCCCGCCATGCGCCCAAGCCTATGCCGTTGAAACGAAGGATCAAGCGCTACCCGCCACCCGAAGCAGATCTCGACCTACACGGGTTTACCGCCATTGGGGCCCAGGTCAAAGCCCGGTCCTTTATCTCAAGTGCCCATGCCCAGGGTTTTTTTACACTGCGCATCATCGTTGGAAAGGGGCGTCACTCGGAAAATGGCCCCGTGCTTCCCCATGTGGTTGAAGACCTGCTAAAGGAGATGAAAAAGGAAAATATCGTCCTCTCCTATAAATGGGAGGGTGCAAAAAGATCAGAATTAGGTGCCGTGGTGGTTTATCTTAAAAGGTTTGATGATTAATACTGCCCTTTTGCTTCCCTAATTAAGCTGGTATTTTTTTACGGCCCTGTTGTGGTCTTTCAAATTTGTTGAAAATTTATGGGTAGTGTCGTTTTTTGATACAAAGAAAAGATAGTCTGTCCTGGCAGGATACAGGGCAGCCTTTAGGGCTTCGGCGCCTGGGTTGGCAATCGGACCGGCCGGTAGTCCATCTATTTTGTAGGTGTTATAGGGTGTAGCACGCCTTAAATGTTTATATCGAATCCTTCCATGATAGTCAGAAACACCGTAAATTACTGTAGGATCGCTTTCAAGTCGCATATGGCGTTTTAGCCGGTTATGGAAGACCGATGAGATAATAGGCCGCTCTTTTGCAGTGCCGGTCTCCTTTTCGATTATTGAGGCAAGGATGACCACTTCGTGAACGCTTAAACCTATTTTTTTTGCCCGGGTCTTCCACTTTTCATTAAATGTTTTGTTAAAGGTGGATACCATCTGTTTGATTAAAGTTTTACAGTCAGTCTGTCTGGAAAAAAAATAGGTGTTCGGAAACAAATAGCCTTCTAATGTCATACCCGGTATTTTTAATTGATTGATAAATTCAAGATCATTGCACAAAGATAAAAATTGTTTTGCGGGACACAAACCGGCATCCTGGGTGAGATTTGCAATTTCCTGCATGTTCAGGCCTTCGGGAACGGTAAATCGGTATAGTTTGTTTTTACCCGAAGTCAGAAGGTTTAAGATGGTTCGCGGGCTCATACCGGTATCCATTTCATATTCACCGGCCTTTATCCGAGTCGCCGCTTTTTTTATCCGGACATAAAATTTGAACGCAATGAGGTTTGAAATTAAGTGCCGCTCTTTAAGATTCCGGGCTATGGTGGAAAAATGCTGGCCGGAAGATACCGTGAAGGTAATCGGTTGAGAACGTGCGGTTGCGGGGGTCTTAATAAATAAAGCCATCCAAAGTATAGCGGCACCCGCCACTGAAGCAATGCACAGGCAGACTATAGCCGAAATCAGGGTGATTTTTTTTATCTTTTTAGGGGGCTTATCCAACTTTTTTCCAAGTGACGGATCTTGTTTCGGCGTTTCAATTGTTTTTTGAGACTCGTTCTGTTACGTATTTATTTTTCAGCGTTGAAATTAAAACGGGTCTGCCGCAAAGCGGTCAGACCCGTATGTTTAATTTTTCCTAAGTACCAAATTATTTGGCAATGGGAAATTCCGTATCGGGATTGTAGCAGATCCGACAGCAGTTCAGACAGCGATCAGCCTCGGCAAGAGCCTGGTCTTCGGGCAGAACCAGATCAACTTCAATCATTGAATCCATCCTTTGGTTAACCGGTATTTCCGGCATTTTAGCCCGTTTGCTGGGTGTTATGCCGTCAACTTTTTCGAAAATAGATTCAGGGATTCTTTTTCCCAGTAAGGAATTTTCGACCGGTTCAACCGGTTTTCCTTTCAGGAACAGGTCAATGGAGCGGGCAGCACGCCTTCCGCCGCCAATGGCAGTAACAACAAGGGAAGGCCCGGTTGCAGAATCACCCCCAGTGAAAATATATGGGATTGAAGATTGCAGGGTTTCAGGATCGTTGTCAATGGTATTCCAGCGGGTCATTTCCAGGTCTTTTATTTTCGGAGTTGGATCAGTATCCTTAAAAGAGGGATCCGGTGCCTGACTGATGGCAGAGATGACCATATCAACGTCCAGTACCGTTTCAGACCCTTCAATCGGTACAGGCCGTCTTCTACCGGATGCATCCGGCTCACCCAGTTCCATTTTCAGGTATTCAAGGCCTTTAACCTTGCCGTCATCATCTCCAATAACCCGTGTGGGGGCTGCAAGAAATACAAAATCAACGCCTTCCTCTTCTGATGCAATAATTTCCACTTCATTGGCAGGCATCTCATTCCGGGTTCTTCTGTAAACGATGTACACTTTTTCAAGACCCAACCGCATCAGTGTCCTGACACAGTCAATGGCACTGTTTCCACCACCGACGATAGCAGCGGTTTTTCCTAATTTCATTTCCTGACCGCTGGCAAAGCTAGAAAGCCAGTCAATTCCCTTATAACATCCGTCAAGGTCTTCCCCTTCAATGCCTAGGGCATAATCTTTCCAGGCACCAATTCCCATGAATATGGCGTTGTATCCCGAGGCTACCAAAGAGCTTAGTCCAAAGTCTTCTCCGAATTTAACTTGGGTAAAGGCATTAATTCCTAAATCAAGAATTCCCTGGATTTCCCAATCCAGAACTTTTTTAGGAAGTCTGTACTCTGGGATGCCGTACCTGATAATACCGCCAAGTTTTGGCATAGCGTCAAAGATATCGACCTGATGGCCGATGCGCCTTAAAAAATATGCACAGGAAAGTCCGGCAGGTCCGCCGCCAACAACAGCCACCTTTTTACCGGTATCAGGGGCACAAGTAATGGGAATCCGGGAACCGGAATTCATTTCATAGTCAGCCACAAAGCGTTTGAGCTGGTTAATGGAAACCGGTTCATCTTCAATACCCCTTCTGCACATATCTTCACAAGGATGAGGACATACCCTGCCGCAGGAAAGGAGAAGGGGGTTTCTCATGCGTATGGTCTGAACCGCATCAGCATATTTTCCGGCCTTTATTTCACTGATATATTTCGGAATATTGATTTCAGCAGGGCAGGTCTGGGCGCAAGGCGCCAGAGCATCATACGTCTGGTTGAACTTCATCAGTTGTTCTGTCAGGGTCTTGACTTGAATAATATCTTTGGGGCAGGCTTTCTGGCAGGCACCGCAACCGACGCATTTGGCATCATCAACCACAGGATAACCATCCGGTCCCATGTAAAGAGCGCCGAACTGACACGCTTTAATACAGTCTCCAAGACCGATGCAGCCAACCGTACAAACCCTGTGTCCGCCAAATATGGAAGCCATGGCCTTGCAGGATGACACACCCATGTAGTGATATTTGTCGGCAGCCCGGTTGCCGCCTTCACACATGTTGTAGGATAACGGCGCTTCAGCAGCACCTACATCTACGCCCATGATAAGAGAAACGGCCTCAACCCCTTCTTTGGAATTGACAATGCAAAGGCTGGGGGCTTCTTTACCGGATACGATGGCTTCTGCTGCTGCAGAACAGCCCGCATATCCGCATCCGCCACAGTTTGCACCTGCAAGATTGTTTTCTACCTGTGCAATTCTGGGATCTTCATACACATAAAAGACTTTGGAGGCTAGACTGAGCACGATGCCGCATGTTGCGCCAATGCCCAGCATTAGCAGTATAGCTGGAATCATACAATCACCTTATATATATTTTGTGTTAAACTAAACCATGCCCCGGAAAACGGTAAAGATCAATGCGATCAGACCCGCGGTCACAAGACCGATGGAGGTGTCCTGTAAAGCTTTAGGCACCCTTGCAAGGATAACTCGTTCCCTGACGCCTGCGAACAGAACCAGGGCAAGACCAAAACCTACGGCATAGGCAAAAGAAGATACCAGTGCCTCAATAAAGGTGTATTCTTCCTTGATGTTAATCAGACACACACCCATAACCGCGCAGTTGGTTGTGATCAGCGGAAGAAAGATACCCAGACCGGCATACAGCCCCGGGATACTCTTTTTTAAGAACATCTCCACGAACTGAACCAGGGATGCAATGACCAGAATAAAGGAGACAGTGCGGAGAAATTCAACATTCAGCGCTTTGAGCAAGTACACGTCTACAATCCAGGTTATCATTCCTGCCATGACCAAAACAAATACAACCGCCATGCCCATGCCCATGGCTGTCTCCATTTTTTTGGAGGTGCCGAGAAAGGGGCAGTTGCCTAGAAATTGGGCAAGGAGAATATTGTTGATGAAAATGCAGCTAATTGCCAGAACAAATAAATCACCCATGTTATAAATCTCCTTACCTTATTTTTGCCCGATGATGTTCATCAGGCAGAGCATCAGGCCCAGGCCGACAAATGCACCCGGAGCTTCAACCATGAATTGAAAGGGAATATAGCCATGTCCTACTGTAAAGATGGGCGAACCACCCCATACCGTCAGGGTGCCGGCTCCAATGAGTTCACGTACAGCCCCGAGAGCAGCCAGAGACATGGTAAAACCAATACCCATACCCAATCCGTCAGCCGCAGATGGAATTACTGTGTTTTTACCGGCAAAGGCTTCCGCCCGGCCCAGTACAATACAGTTTACAACAATCAAGGGGATGAAGATACCCAGTTTCAGGAACAGTTCATAGGTGTATGCCTGCATCATAAATTCCACAATGGTAACAAATGTGGCGATGATAACGATGTAGCAGGCGATTCTGACCTTTGAGGGAATTATATTTCTAAGCATGGAGACTAAAATATTCGAGAAGACCAGAACAAAGGTGGTGGCCACGCCCATGCCTATACCATTTTCTACGGTCTTGGTTACGGCAAGGGTGGGGCAAAGCCCAAGAACCAGCCGAAATGGGGGGATTTCCGCCCATAGACCTTTTGTAAATTCTTTTACCAGGGATTGTGCCATAATTATTTCTCCTGAACGACCTTAATTAGCGATCTGTTTAACGATTTCAGGTTTCAGTTTCTTATACAGTGCCTGGGCAGCAAGTGCGGCCTGGCTGACACCGCCTGACGTGACCGTTGCACCGGACATGGCGTCAATTTCACCGCCGCCTTTTTTCAGGCCGAAATTGGCGGACATGGACTTACCGGTAAACTGGGAAACAAAGGACAGGTCATCCTTGGCCCTGGAACCGATGCCGGGGGTTTCCGAATGGGTTGTAACGCGCACTGCGATGATTTCATCGGTGTCAAGGTTGATGCCGACCATCAAACCGACAGGACCACCAAAGCCTGTACCTTTGGCTTCAAAGGCAACTGCTTTTTGACCATCGCTGAGAACACCCGGGAATACCTGAAGTGTGGTATCGTCAACTGTGACGTCAAATCGCTCCTGGATGGGATCATTGGTAATATCCGTGAAGATATCTTTGATGGCCGGCGCTTTCTGAAACTTTAAAACCTGCTCTTCAATCTGGGGTTTGGTTGTCTTTTCAACAGCTGCCAGAAGGCCGCCGGATACTGCCGTGAGAACGGTCAGTACCACAATCATACTTAGCATCTCACGCATTGGGCACCCCCTTTCCAAGAGCTTTGGGTTTTATTACGTCAATCAGCGGATTGATAAGGTTTATCAACAGGATGGACAGGATCGTGCCGTCCGGATAGATCCCTATATTGCGGACCAGAATGATCATGAATCCACCTAAAAATCCGTAAATCAGCATGGGAATGCGATTAACCGGGGAAGATGAATTTTCCACGGCCAGAAAAAAGGCACCTATCAGAGTATATCCTGCGAACAGGTGAAATAAGGGTGGGGCATATGCATCCGGATGGAGCACAAAGAAAATAGTTGCAGTAATCAGTATGCCCGCAATGAACGATACTACAATTTCCCAGCGGGCATAGCCCCTTAACATCAGATAAATACCGCCAACGATGATACCAATCCCGAAGGTGGAACCAATACCGCCCACTTCGTTGCCCATGAGCAGATCGTAGTTGGAAAATGAGGATAGAACAGATATACCCTGGGATTTCAATGCAGCCAAAGGCGCAAGGGCAGTGTAATTAAATTGGTATGATACATAAGCCGTATCAAAGTCTAAGAAGGCGGGCCAGGACATCGTAAGGATTGCAATACCCACCAGCGTTGGATGGAAAGGATTTCCGCCGGTACCGCCAAATGCATATTTGCCTAAAACTACAGCAATAAATGTACCGGTAATTACAACCCACCATGGCATTGTGGCCGGGACCATCATGCCGAGCAGCAGGCCGATGACTGCAGATTCCATATTCCCTATGGCCATTTTCTGCTTGGAGATGACCGACATGATTACTTCCCAGAGCATAGCTGATGAAGTAGCAAGGGCCAAGACACCAAGGGCAGGTGCGCCAAAATGGAGAATGCCGAAAAGAGCGGCAGGAATAAGGGCGATAATAAAATTCAGATTCTGTTGGAACAGGCTGTCTCCGTTATGCCAGAAAGGAGCATGGGAAACAATCAGTTTAGTATTAGTCATTTGGTTTCCTCCCAGCTTCAAGCATTTTCACGAAGGGTCAACAGTTCACGTTTTCCCAAGCGGATATACTGATATAAAGGAATCCTGGCCCTGCATACATAGCCGCAAAGCCCGCACTCTATGCAGGATTCCAGATCGAACCTGTCCGCAGCCTCTTCATATAGGTTTGCTTCAAGATACCGTACCAGCAGGTTCACGGGGATATTGGCCGGACATATACGAACGCATTCGCCGCAATTGACACAGGCATTGTCCGAAAGTTCCGGGATAACATCCCTGTCCTGAACCATGATTGTGTCCATGTCCGGAAGCACGGGGTGATGAACCGTATACGTAGCTAAACCGCGCATGGGACCACCGATAATTACCCGGTCCCGCTCATTGATCTGAACGTTATAACAGGAAAATATTTTACTGATGGGCGTGCCGATGGTGGCCTTAGCCCGGTATTTTTTCCCGCCTTTGTCAATCAGCGTAATGACCTTGTCAAACACCGGGTGTCCGGTTTCGTAAGTCCGGGCAAGGGAAACCAGGGACTCAGGGCTTATAAAACAAACGCCCTGATCTTCTGGGGTCTGGCCTGGAGAAAGCGCTTTGCCTAAATGATCTTTCATTATCATGGTAGGCAGATTGGATGGGTATGTACTAGATGTTCTGAGTACATTGAACCCATCAAGATCCACCTGGGCGGAAAGATTTTCAGGCACTGTAATGCAGATCCGGTCGACCCGGGCCATCGCTTTGAGAATTTTAGCTCCGGCGACCATCAGACCTGCGTATGCGGTGCAGACAAATTGACAGGTATCACATAAAATATCTGTGTCTGCGCCTGTCACAACAATGGTCCTGATATCGTAGTCTGGGTTTGTCAGGGTTGAAACGGGCAATGCCCCCGGCATTTGTCCAAGATAATCGGCAGCAAACTCAAGGGTCTGTTCCAGATTTGTCTGGGCCCATTGATCATCGCCTTTGACTGATGGATCCGGCTTGATCATTACATAGGTTGCTGTGTTGCCGAAATCATCGGAGTAAGAATCAAGTCCCTTGATCGTACCTGCGACAGGTGACAGTACATAAAGTGCACTGTCTTCGTAAAGCTTTAATTTCTGCCCTTTTTTAACAGCATCTCCCGGGCCGATCAAAGCCTTTTTTGCGCTGTCGATTTCTTCAGGCAAAAGAAGGGTAAGACTACCAGGCACTGCAATTTCCTCGGCGGATTGCAGAGACGTGTCAAGCAGATCATACGTCAGCCTGGGTTTGGATAGAGCGAAAAAAGATCGTTTAATCATAATTAGTCCTTAAGTGTTGTAAAAATCTTAAGCCAAGCCTTAAATTTATTCAGGTCAATATCCGTAATCCTGAAAAATTTATTTTGCGTGACATGCATTACATTCTACCGGACCCGCACCATAATCTTCATGGCATCCCTTGCACTGGGCGTGGAATGCGTCAGCCCTTGACGGCATGCTTTCATCACCTGTTTCCTCATGGCACTCACTGCAGTTGTAGGTTTCGTCATCTTCAAGGTTGTGATGGCAGTCCAGACAATCTAAAGAATAGTCATCTGTGTGCATGAGGTGGGTGAATAAAACTTTGCCTGCTTTGTTCTGAAACATCAGTCTGACTGGATTATCCGGCACAGGAGGGCAAAAGGACGCGTAACAGATAATCCCTGTGACTAAAAGAACGATCATGATCCATACAGCTATTTTCAGGTCGCGTTGTGATGTCATAATTCTTCTCTCAATATTTTAGGGGTTAGAGGTTAGCGACGAACCCGCAACTTGGAGCGTATATAGTATATTGATTTTAGATTTACAAGGAAAAAGTGGTGGAAAATTATTTATTACAATGGTGCAATTTTCAGGAGCTGAGTGGAATTTTTTTTCTGACTAGGAAGGGTTTATATTTGTCTTGTTTTGACATGCCGGCCTGCTTTTTTCTGATGATAAAAAAAGCGATCGCGAATAGTAAAAAACCAAAACCCATGGAAAGGGCAGAATTGTTCATTTCCAGAACAGGGGCAAGGGCGTCCCCAATAAGTGCGCCAATGATGAGCAGAATAATTGGAAATACATAAAGAAGGAAACTTAAAAAAAGCATGGGTGCTGAGTTAATGCCCACAATCACGCGGTCTCCTTCCATTACGCCAAGCGTGTTTGGTACAATAACCGTCATTTCTTCGGAAGGGTGATGGCTGACGCCGCAGGAGTCTTTTGAAGAACAACTTTCACAAGCTGCTGATCGAGTGGTTTTAATCCAGGCTGTTTCAGGTGTGGCGTGGGTGACAATGCCGTCTTCAGTAATCATGATGTGCTCTTGTGGAAAGGGGTTAGTGTTATCATTATTAAGGCTGCTTTAAAAACAGGTCGTTCCCGGCCCATTCCTGTTACGTTTCATGCTTCATAATAATGTTGTCAGGCAACAACATCTATCCAGCTGCCTTGCTGGCCCTGGTACTGAGCGATGGGCCCGTTCTGCGGCCCTTGCTGGGTCAGTTGTTGATCCTGCTCTTCTTTAACAAGGTCTTTTTTTCTTTCAGCCTGCAGTGTCATCGCTTGCTGTGTGATTTCAACTTGAACGGCTTCCTGGAGGGTCCGGGTGCTTTCCCCATTGGGTTCGGTTCCTGTCGCTTCCTTATTATTATCGTTCCGGACGGAAGCCGTGTCTGCCATTAATGTATTGGCTTTGTAGGCGTTCATTCCCTGAATATTGTTAATATCCATTTGGTGTCCTCTCTTTGTTGAATTTTTTAATACAAATAAACAATAATCTTAAGGAAAGGGGATGTCAAATTTTTTTATTGAATTTGCTTGACAATGAATTTTGGTTGATATATAACCCACGAGTCTTGATTGAGAGACGCTGCTCCCCAGTAGCTCAGTTGGCAGAGCGAGTGGCTGTTAACCACTAAGTCCGCGGTTCAAGTCCGTGCTGGGGAGCCAACCTAAAAGATATTCTCCCGACAACCCTTGGTTGCCGGGATTTTTGTTTTTGTCCCACCGGCCCTTCAAAACATCTTCCAATTAAATAAATTTTCATTGTTGACATGCTGTAAATAGTTTTGTAAGCATATTAATTATTAGTTTCATCTAACTTAATTTGTACATGATAAATTTAGGAGGTTTGTTGATGGACGAGATGAAGTCTTTTTCAAACATATGGGAAATTGAACGCAACTTTAAATGCCCCGTGATAGGTGCCATGTTGTCTGTTGACAAGCATAAAGACATTCTTAAGAAATGCGGGTGGGATGTCAACGGCCTCAAACCCTATGAATACCACTCTTATCTTATGGGGTGCATGGGGGATGAAAATGCGGTATCCATCAAAACAAACAACTATATCCGGCATCAGTCCGGAAAATATATGAAACAGGTTGCGGCCCTTTATAAAAAAAAAGATGCAAAAGGCGTAAAAGCCTTATGGAACGATTGTTCGGCCCGGGGAATTATTGGCCCGGTGATGTACGCCATTGTCTCCCACAAGGATACGAATGTTAGGTTGCTCCAAGATATCCATGGTGAGGTTCATATGCTTTCCCATGCCAATATGACCGAAGTTTTTAATATCCGGCGCAAGCTTGAAGCTGTTGATCAGGCTCTGGAGCGGGAAAGAAATAAAAGTTGTGAAAAAAGTAAAACAATCCGTGACCTGGTCAGTCAGTTGAAACAGACGGGTAAAGAAAAGGGTGCTCTTACAGAAGAAAACACCCGCCTGAAAAAGAAACTTGATGAACTTGAAACCCAAACCGTTTTGCATCAACCTTCAGGCCCTGATCTAACCCATAACGTAGAACGCCTCGAACAGGCACTAAGCTGCCAAAAAGAGAAGACCCTTCGTGCAGAACGACAGAGAAAGCAACTTGAGATTCAATTATTCAGTGCCGAAAATGAGAACGCAATGCTCAAGGACGAGTTTGCACAGCTCTCTTCGGTCTTTGCCGCCGGGACGGATGATATATACCCTTGCCGGGAGCGTGAGACTTGTCCGGTAACCGGGGCCTGTCCCGGCGAAAATTGTCCAAGACGCCGCCTGTGTGCCAGGCGAATCTTTATGATAGGCGGCATTACCAAGATGAAATCCTACTACCGGCAGATTGTTGAAAAAGCCGGCGGCGAGTTTGACTACCACGACGGCTATCTTAGAAACAGCAATGAGGACCTTGCCGCTAAAGTCAGACGGTGTGATGTTGTTGTCTGCCCCGTAAGCTGCAACAGCCATAATGCCTGCTTAAAGGTAAAACATCTATGCACACGGTATAATAAAGAATTGAAGATTTTAAACAGTGCAAGCCTTTCTGCCGTTACCCAGGCGCTGATTGTTCCCGATGGTGCTGTAGGTTTTAACTAATGCTTAAAGGGTTGTTAGAATAAAATATAAATGGCTTGACATTTTTTCAATTAAAGAAATAATGAGGCAATTAAATATAGATTAGTTCTGTTCTTCGCGAAAGTTGCAAAAGATGTATCCCATACTGAAAAAGACTTATCCATGCAGATTCTGAACCCTTCCCGGTGGTATCTTCATCCGGTATTTATTTTTGCCTGTTCCATTTTTGCCCTTGCCACATTTTTGGTTCTCACGGTTAGCCTGTATATGGAGATCCGTTCTGCCCTTGAGGTGGTGATGCTCAAGTTCAACATCGCGCCCCAGGCCATTTTTCCGTCCAAAACCGGGATGACGATACTTGTCCTGAGCCTGTTGATTTTTGTGGTTCTGGCCGGTATTTTTCTTGCCTTTATCTATTATCAGAAAACAGTGAACCTGTTCCGGCTCCAGCACAATTTTATCTATAATTTTACCCATGAATTGAAAACCCCCGTAACTTCTCTCCGCCTTTACCTTGAAACCTTTATCCGCCATCCAATGGACCCTGGGGATGTAAAAAAATACAGTACGGATATGCTCAAGGATATTGACCGGCTCACGGAGAATATCGACCGGATTCTTAATCTGGCACGCATAGAGAGTCAGAATTTCGGATCAAAGGTAACCCGGGAAAGCCTGGTCGTCCTTTTAAAACAATTCTGCCGGAAAAATGCCTCGCTGTTCAGAGACCTTGAGATAAAGATTAAAAATCCGTCCGGGGGCAAATTCGAATATCCGGTAAACGCCTTTTTATTGGATATTCTGCTGACCAATATTTTTTCAAATGCCATCCGTTACAATGAAAGCCGCACCCCTTGTCTGACGATTTTATTTAAAAGTTACTTGCAGAAAGTGACCATAGATTTTATTGATAACGGCATAGGTGTGGAGAAGCAGGATGCAAGAAAGATTTTTCGAAAATTTTATCAGGGGGACAGGAATAGTAACCAGGCAAATACAGGGTCGGGCCTTGGACTGTATCTTGTATCAAGTATTGCGGCCATTCACGGCTGGCGGGCCTCGGTTTCCAGTGAAGGTAAGGGAAAGGGCGCCAAATTTACCATTACCATTCCCCGGGCAAGTATTGCAGGCGTCAGAGATAAGGAGTTATGGAAACGGCTGAAAAAAAACGTGTTCTGATCATAGAGGATGAATCTCATATTGCCGAGGGGATTAAACTGAACCTCACCCTCCAGGGGTATGCGGCCAAAGTGGCTGCTGACGGTATTGAAGGACTTGAGACATGGCGTGCCTGGCACCCGGATCTTATTGTGCTGGATATTATGCTGCCCATGGTTGACGGATTTTCCATTCTCCAGACCATCCGCCGGGAGGATGAAAAAATCCCCGTGCTGATTTTATCGGCCCGGGGGGATACCCGGGACAAAGTCCGTGGATTAAAGTACGGGGTGGATGATTACCTGTCCAAGCCATTTGATCTGGAAGAGTTCCTTTTGCGTGTGGAGCGGCTTGTAAAACGCAAAGAATGGTACGCAAAATCTGGAAAAGAGGAAAAACAATCCGGCTGTCCTCTATTTGAGGGGACCACCTATTCCTTTGGAACAAACCACATTGATTTTGTGACATCCACGGCCCAGTGCGCAGCCGGTGAAGTGGTCCTGACCGAGCAAGAAATCACCTTGCTGCGGATTTTCATCGCCCACCAGAAAAAGCCCCTGTCCCGGAAAATGCTTCTTAAGGCCGGGTGGGGATATGCCAGGGATACCTCCACCCGGACTGTGGACAACTTTATTGTCCGATTTAGAAAATATTTTGAACCCGAACCTAAGTCTCCGGTCTACTTTAAAAGCCGCAGGTCTGTGGGATATATTTTTGAACCCGGGGAATAACCCGGTCTAATCCTGTCCTGACAGAAGAAACATGGGCATAAACCGCGGATCCAGATCTTGGATACGAATATGGCCGTATTCCGACTCAAGTTCCCGCAAAAGTCCGTACAGAATGCCCTGGAGCGCGGTGGGCAGATCTGCCTCATGCACCCCGGATGCCTGAGCTGCCCATAATCCAAAATCCTTTGCCTGGGTATCGCCGATGGTCCCCTCCGGACTGAAAAGCTGTGCAAAGAAATCTTTGAATTCAGCAAGATCAATGGGCGCAAGGCTCAATGGTTTTGATTTGTTCAGGTCCATACGGTCCCGGACCCACAAGGTCAGGAGCATGCTTTTGTAGGTGAGCACGCCAAAGGTAAAGGTGGCGATGTCCACATCCAGACACTTGAGAAAATCATCCAGGCAGATGATTTCATCCAGTTGCCGCCGTGTGGCCCTGATATCCGAAAGGCCGGCAAAATTCCGGTATAAAACCTTGTCGGCATAGTCGGCAAAAAACATGGGCCGTTGAACCATCAAGCCCCCAATAATGCCTAAGTACGCTTCTCCAAGAAAACTTAAAGGCAGATTTTTTGCATCAATAAAACTGGTCTCATACCATTTGCGTGCCATATTCTGCAGCCTTGCTCCCTCCCGGCTTCCGGTTCTGAAAATATCTTCAAGAAAATATTTTTTAATCAGATCAACGGCGGTCTCCACACCCGCTTTGGACCCTTCCATCAGCACTTCAAGGCCTAAGCTTAAGGTGGATACGGCTTTTTCAAGAGGCTTTTCAATGGATTCCCGGTTCCTTATTTTAATCCGGTCTGCACTGATCACCTTGTTGATCAGGGCGGCAAGCTCACTGTCAAGGCCCGGTATCCCCCCTTGTCTGTTGAGTTGTTCCAAGGCCTTTGAAAACAGGCTGTCGCCGTTTAGAAACTGGGTGAAATACATGGGCGGCATGGGAATATCCGGATCAAATGCCCTGGGTTCATTGGTGATTGCAGGTCTAAGTGTTAAGTTTTTCCCGGCGACCGGCTGGTAAATACCAACAGCTTCATGGGCCGGTAAAAATCCTTTTTCCGCAAGTCTGAGATTCTTTTGCCGGAACTGTTCTTCCTCTGCTTCAGCGGGTAAAAGGCTTGAGGTTTCAAGGAGCAGGCCGTGAAGAACCGACAGGTCCATGGCAGCAAGGGTTTTTAACATCTGTTCGATTAATTCCGGCGCGTCATCGGGCAGACCATCATCCCGGGGGGCATCCTGGGGCAAAAGTTCACCTTCAGAATCTTCATCTGTGCCGGATTGCCGGTCAGGAAACCTGAAATAAAACTTGTCATCCAGAGTGATGTAATCGTCGAAATCCTCGGGCGGTAGTTCATCGTGTTCCCGGATAACAACATGCATTTTTTGCGACAGATAATACTCTACAAAGTCGGGTTTTTCCATGATGGCCCAGCGCAAAAGCCGTTGGGGATCGGCTTTGAACAGAAGGGAAAATACCTGGGTCATCATATGGGGATTGAGCCGGTCATCATCCCAGACCTCCACATCAAGGATATATTCCCACTGGCTGGATGCGGCCTGGGCCAGTACCGGAATGAAATCATGGACCCCGATTTTATGCATCAGATAGTACAGGTCCTGATCCGGAAACGACTGGATTAACGTGGCAGGGGAGGGGGCCTCCAGGATCATATCAAGGGCTTTGGCACCGTCACTGACAAGGATGTCCCGGCGCATATTTTGTAGTTTCAGTTCTCTTCTGGTTTTATTGGCCAGCTGATAATCGGTGTTCATATGTTAATACGCTTCCAGATTAAAACCATGAAGAGCATGAAGGACATGAAGATTGGTTTTTCCGGTATATATTCTTCATGCACTTCATATCCTTCATGGTAAGATAAAATAAAATACTCAATGCTTAAGTTTATGATGGCGTTGTTTTTTGTTTGCATATGCTGATGTACTGCCCTAAAGCCGGATCTTGGGCAAACGGGGTAAAATATTCCAGGGCGCTGTGAAAATCACCCGTATTCATCAGACACACCCCCATGCACACGCACAGATCCTTGTCTTTTGGAAAATGGGACAACCCTTTGTCAAGAAAGGCCATGGCCTTGGGAAAATTTTTCTGCTTCTGGTAAATCATGGCAAGCCCCTGGAAGGCTCTGGGGCAGGAATAAACCTTTAGCGCCCTTTCAAACAGATTGATTGCCATCTGCTCACTGTTTTTGACCCGGTTATCCCTGGCATATTCTCCATGGGAAAAGGTCATGGCAAGCCGTGATAAAAAATCGGCATACAGGGGGGCAGGTGCGTTATCCGGATGAAAGGTTATTCGGTTGATAAAATCCTCTATATGGTCAAAAAAAGTATGCCTAAGTTGATCTCCCCACCCCTTAACCCGGCCAAAATCCATATCCGGGTCCAGCTCCCACCAGGGCAAATCTTCAATGTTATTTTGCCAGACACCATCGTGGGTCCATCCTTTCTGCACGGCACGGTTATACAGGGCGGTACCGGGAAAGGTAACCAGCATATAAAAGACTGTACTCAACGGACCTAAACGGATCATCAGATCAATGCTTTCCTGGATGGTGTTATCCGTCTCCCCTGGTGAGCCATAGATAAAATAGGCCCGGGGCAGGATACCGGCGGCGCGAACCATGTCAAATGCCGCTACGCAGGTGTCATTGTCTATGGGTTTGCCAAGGATTTTTTTAATGGGCTCAGACCCGGATTCAATGCCGAAGCTGATCTGGATGCATCCGGCCCGGCGCATGGGTTTAAGTATGCTTTCGTCAATATAATCCACCCGGGAGATGGCATTCCAGGTGATGCCGAGATCCGCCCGGATGATTTTTTCGCATAACTGCCTGACGGCATCACCATCCATGGTAAAGGTGTCGTCGCTGATGAAAAAATGGGTTACACCCTTTTGGGCAAGCGCCTTGATTTCTTCAAACAGCCATTGGGGCGAATGGCGGCGGACAACAGACGTGCCCCAGAATTTAGGCGATCCGCAAAAAGTGCATCTCCCGGGGCATCCCCTGGACATGGCCAGGTGCTGGTAAGTGAAATACCGGGACGGGTGGGGCAGGGTGTCCAGGTCCTTTAACAGCTCTCCTTGACCTGTGTCATGAATGCCTTCCCCGTTGCGGAAAACAATGCCGGGAATTTTGCCAAGGTCCTCTGCCAATTCTGCTTTCATGACCTGGTTCTGGTGGATGAAGCCAAAATGTTTTTTTACTTTTTTTGCGGCATTGACCAGTTGTGCCGTGCTGATTTCCCCTTCGCCTTTGACAATCACGTCCAGGGCCGGGCAGGCGCCAAACAAAAAATCCACCATAAAGGTGGCCCCGGGTCCGCCAAAGACAATAAGGCTGTCCGGCAGGATTTGCCGGGCTTTGTCCGCACAGGCCATGGCATTGATCCGGGTGGGGCTGGTTACGGAAAATCCGATGATATCAGGTTGTTCCCGCATGATGGATTGGGTGAACAAATCAAGTGCTTTCTTTGCCGATCCCTTTGCCGACGGGTTGGCCGGGCCTGCCGGTGCAAGATTTAAAATACCTGATATCCAACCCTGGTCCAGGAGTCCTGCTGCCAGGTAATAAAGCCCGATGGGGACCTGAAGTGCATCCGGATCCGTAACCCTTGGATCCAGGCACGATGGATTGACAAATAGAACCTTCACAGCTAAAGGGTCTTGAGAATCAAATCTTCAAGCTTACGCTTGGGAACGTGGTGAACCTGATTTTCATCCCGGAAATACCGGATATCTCCGCCGTCGTCCACATCATCAATGCAGGCTTTTTCCACGGGTTTACCCAGTGCGATGACCAGTTTGACCTCCAGGTGATCTGAGATACCCAGCAGTTCTTTTAGTTTTTTGATATTTATGGCGGCAAACATACATCCAGCAAGTCCCCTTGCCCTGGCCCCGAGCAGCATGGTCTGGGCGGCAATGCCGTGGTCACACCAAAAATTTTTTGAAATGGTGGTATCCCCTAAAATGACAATGTATCCTGTAGGTTGCTCAGCTGGTTCCGGGCCTTTCCAGTCTTTGAGGTAAGCCGCCCAGGTCAGGCAGGAAAAGATTTTATCATTTTGTCCCCGGCTGCTGGAAATAATGTATTTCAGGGGTTGGTTGTTGGCCCCGGAGGCTGTATACCGTGCTAGCTCCACAAGCTCCGTCAACGTCTGGGTATCCAGGGCAAAGGTATTGTCAAACCGCCTGCACGACCGGTTGGATTTTACCAATTCTTTGAATTTATCCTTATCCATTGTTATCTCCTTTGGGAGCAAGACAGCCGCCGGGTTCAGTACTGATTCGGGACATTTGAATATCTATCCAGTCCAGGATTTTGTCCATCTCCTGGGTAATCTCCTGCAGCGCCTTCCCCCTGTGGCTGACCTTTGCCTTTTCATCCATGGATAGCTGGGCAAAGGTTTTATTCAATTCCGGGAAAAAGAACAGCGGATCATAACCAAACCCGTTGTTGCCTGCAGGTTCCCGGGTAAGTACCCCCTCGCAGCGGCCTTCATAGGTCAGCGCAGCACCCGTGGGAACCGCAATGGAGATCACACATTCAAAGGCCGCTTTACGGTTCTTTTCATTTTTCATGGTCTCCAGAAGTTTGTCCACATTGTCCTGGTCCGTGGCATTTTTTCCGGCATAACGGGCCGAATACACACCCGGTGCCCCGCCCAGCGCCTCCACGCAAAGCCCGGAGTCGTCCGCAAGGGCCGGATATCCCAGCACTCTGGCCGTAAACGACGCCTTTTTATATGCATTGTCGTCAAAGGTCTCTCCGTCCTCTATGACCTCGGGAATGGGACCGAAATCAGACAAATTTTTTATGTCAACCGGATAGCCTTGCAGCCTTTCCTTTAATTCCCTTGTTTTGCCTTTGTTGGTCGAGGCCAGTACTAAGATCTGTTTCACCTGAAAGCTCCTTGTGCACTATTATATTTTTTTAAATTTAAGGCCTAATATAAGTGTTGGTCTAAGGTTTGTAAAGGTAAGCCCGTGAGTAACTTGCCTGCCTTTCATCTCAATTTTGAATGGGTCATATGAGATGTAAAAAATAATTGGTTCCCGGTCAAAGGCCCGGGGAGGGGGATCATATAAATGAAATTTGTCAAAATAAAAAACAGGCTTGACATCCCGGATAAGTTACAATACAGATTTACTTTTTGATTTCGCCCTTTGGCAACTTTAAATTGGATTGGATTGGAACAGTGCTTTATACTTGGAGTTTTTTTATTGCCGCAGCAGTATTCCTTTTCGGAATGACTTACAGGACCATTGGGTTTTTCCGGTTAATCATCGGACCGGAAGGACCTGAATTCACTACGGCAGAACGAATTAAATCTTTTTTGGCCAGTTTGTTAGGCATTCTGGTCTCACCTGTCCGGATCTTTTATTTTTTTAAGACGGTGATTGTGGATGTGGTGCTTCAATTACCGCTGATGCGCCAGGATTCCCTGAAGTGGTTTATGCACATCTGTATCTTCTGGGGATTTGCAGGGTTGTTGTTTTTCCATGCCCTTGACGCATATGTCAGCGAAGTGATTTTTTCAAATTACCTGCCCACCTTGAATCCGTTCATGCTCCTTCGGAACCTGGCTGGTGTAATGGTGTTCGTGGGATTGGCCATTGCCATATATCGCAGGAAAACCAATTTTCGTTTGAAGCAGATCAGCAGGCAACCCGATTACCTGGCAATCGCTTTGCTTGCAATCATCATGATATCAGGCTTTGGCCTGGAAGCGGCCAAGATTATCTCCTCCGGTGTGTTCGATGACATGGTGGAGGAATATGGATCCATGGATTATGATGAGGAACTTCCGGCGCTTAAAGCCGTCTGGCAGGAAGAATATAATGTGTCTTTCCCCGGAGAGACCATTGAGGTCACCCCGGAGATTTTGGAAGAAGGGAGAATTATCAATGAAGACAATTGTCTCTCCTGCCATGCCAACCCAAAGTGGGCCTTTGTCTCCTATCCGGTCTCCATTGCCATGAAGCCTTTTGCCGGATTCTTTAACAGGAACCGCCTTGATTCATTGATACTGGCAATTCATTTTTTAAGCTGTTTTTTCCTCTTGGCCTACCTGCCTTTCAGCAAGTTTTTGCATATTCTGACAACCCCGGTAAGTCTTCTGATTTCAGGACTTGCAGGACAGCACCTGAAACACGATGCGAACAAGGCCACCCGCCGGGCTTTTGATCTTTCCTCCTGCACCCAGTGCGGCACCTGCACAACCCATTGTGCCGTGGGGCCATTATATGAAATTTTTAATAATCCATGGGTGTTTCCCTCGGAACGGGTAACCGGCATCCGGGAGTCGGCATGGGGCCGGTCAATGGATGCAAAATCAAAAGATGCCTTTTCCCAAGGCAGTTTTATCTGCACCATGTGCAACAAATGCTCCCAGGTCTGTCCTGCCGGGATAGACCTGCAGGATATCTGGAAGGCTGCCAGGAAACGGATGGAGGAAAAATTCCTTCCGGATCCCGTTATCCGGATAAGGGAACTTTGCAAAGAACGTAAGGCTAAAAAAGCCGGATCTGAAAGCCCAGTGGTGCTCAAATCCGGAAAAGAATCTATAGTTAAGGCCTTGAAGAAATCCTTCCAGGCGACTACATTTTCACAATGTTATACCTGTCTGACATGTACCAACTCATGCCCGGTGACAGGTGCTACAGGCGACATCGGACAATTCGGATCTGCACCCCACCAGGTCATCCATGCCCTTGTTCTGGGGCAAATCGATCTGGCAAAGGATGCCTCAATTGTCTGGGATTGCCTGACCTGTTATAAATGCCAGGAAAATTGTCCCCAGGGGGTAAAAATTACGGATATTTTTTATCAACTTAAAAACATGGTTTATCACCAGGAATTTGGAATATGAAATGCGCACTATTCTCCGGATGCAGAACCGGATTTGACATTCCCCAGCACCCAAAATCCGCCAAAGCGGTTTTATCCAAGCTTAATGTTGGGGTCGAAGAACTTGATTTCGGCTGTTGCGGATACCCTGTCAAGGAAAAAAATCTGGATGCTTTTCTTTTGCTGTCCATACGGAACCTGGCCCTTGCCCAGGCCCATTATCTACCTGTACTGACCCTGTGCAAGTGCTGTTTCGGTGCTCTTAAACAGGCAGAACATTATTTTCAAAATGATCGCAGCAAACGGGTCTTGATCAACTCGATGCTGGAAAAGGAAGGGCTTCGTTATGAGGGAGGCGTCAAAATTTATCACATGTTGACCCTTCTGGACCGGGAAATCGATAAAGGCGTAATTAAGCGAAGCGTCGTTCATCCCCTTGAAGGAATAAAAGTGGCCGCAAGTTACGGTTGTCACGCGTTGCGCCCCTCAGCCATCACCGGGTTGGATGACCATCCCAATGCACCGACGATATTTGAACGGATTATCAAACTGACCGGGGCAGAACCCGTAAAATGGTCCAAAGGCCTGGAATGCTGCGGCAATCCCCTGCTGGACAAAAACAACCTCCTGGCCCGGGATTTTGTTTTGAAAAAATATGAAACGGCAAAACAGGAAGGGGCGGATATAATCTGCACGGCATGCAATTATTGCCACATGCAATTTGAATATGGCCGGGACCTTATTCTGAAATCGGGATCAACAAATCCCATACCCGCTATACTTCTTACCCAATTTCTGGGCCAGGCTATGGGGCTTGAAAAAAGTCTGACAGGGATAGAAACAGCCGCCTGAAACCGATAAAATAGTGCCTGAACGAAAACCCGTGATTGGACGAAAATTTGCCCAGATGCGCGTTTCATCTGGGTGACTTTTCGTCCGATCACTAAAATAAAAAACATCCCCCTGGCCCGAAAAAGGCCAGGGGGATGTTTTTTATTTTTTTACAACAGCTTTTAACTTGAGGCCAGTTGACCGTTTTTCTATAGAACGGCCATGGGCCAACCTGGTCTATAGGCATCCAGGCTCAGCCCACAACGAAAGTTGAAAGATCTGTGTTAGCTACACAGACTTTTTTATAAAAAAACCAATTCACCATACAATCGCGACCTTTCCACTTATTGTCCATAAGTATGAACTTCTATTGTTGGTTTTTGATTTCCTGGATATGTAATTGTTTTTTTTTATCAGTTGTGTAATATTTAACATATTTCAAAAAGATAACATGCATCCATATCCGTAATCTTGTTGTGACTCTGCTTAATATTCTCCCTGAAGCGCGCCTTGAATACGAATAAAAATTCGACGCAAAATCTATCGCATTTGTCTTTTTTAAAGTCCCTTAAGAATCGGATCATCGAAAGCGAATATAATAACCTGCCATATGACGATTAGGGGAATTCTATTATGATTGTTGACCCTGAAAAGATTAAGTTGAGTGTTTAGATAACGAAAGATTATTTCATGAAACGTAAAATATACATACTTTTAACTGCGGGATTTTGGATTAGCGCCATCGCTTTTTCTCTTTTCTGGAATCTTAAAACCACCGAAAAAAGTGCCAAACTGTCTTTGTTGAATGTCGGTCGTTCCTTTTTCGCCGAGATCGAAACAACCCGTTTATGGAACGCTAGGCATGGCGGCGTCTATGTCCCGATAACGCAGGAAACACAACCAAACCCGTATTTGGATATAGCAGATCGTGATGTCACCACCTTAAAGGGCGTACACATGACAAATATCAATCCTGCTTTCATGACTCGCCAGATTGCCGAAATAGCAACACAGGAAAATGACGTTTATTATCACATCACCAGCCTGAATCCCATTCGGCCCGCAACTACGAGCGATGATTGGGAAAAAAATGCATTACAGCGCTTTGAGAATGGGGAAAAAGAATTTTTTGAATTTATTCAGGACACATCACAATTCAGATATATGGCACCCCTGCCTGTAAAAAAGGCCTGTTTGAAATGCCATGCAAAGCAAGGATATAAACTTGGAGACGTGCGAGGTGGTATCAGTGTGACCATCCCGGCAAAAGATTACATAGAAGCCATCCAGCTTTCGAGCAACAATTTTAAACTGATTCATATAATTGCCCTTGTGTTCGGTTTAGCTCTTTTTTATCTGCTAAATCATTTTCGAGACATACACGACCTGAGAATGAAACAGAAAAACAAAGAATTGGCACAAGAAATTGTTGAACGTCAGGAAGCTGATAAAAGGCTGAGGCAAAGGAGCACAGAACTGGAGCAAGTAACGGAAACCTTGAAAAAAGCCAAAGCCAAGGCGGACGCCGCAAACAAGATAAAAAGTGAGTTTCTTGCCAATATGAGCCACGAGATCCGCACACCGATGAACGCCATCATCGGTATGTCGAGCCTCGCTCTGCAAACGGCCGTGGACGGGAAAACACGTAATTACATTTCCAAGGTTAATCAGTCGGCAGAGTTGCTGCTGGGCATCCTGAACGACATCCTTGATTTTTCCAAAATTGAGTCTGGAAAAATGAACCTGGAGATCATTGATTTCAGTCTTGAGGATGTGATGGTAAAACTGTTAAACATCATTGGCATCAAGTCGAGTGAAAAGGGGTTGGAACTGATGTATCAGATCAATCCGCAAATCCCTATGGCGCTTGTGGGTGATCCGCTGAGGCTTGGCCAGATTTTGCTGAATTTGTGCAACAACGCGGTTAAGTTCACAGAACCGGGGGGAGAAGTCGTTGTTTCGATTTCCATGGAGGAAGAGATCGAAGATAAAATCAAACTTCGGTTTTCAGTGCGGGATTCCGGTATCGGGATAAGCAGGGAAGAGCAGGACAATTTGTTCGAACCATTCAGTCAGGCTGACAATTCAATCACCCGAAAGTACGGAGGAACAGGACTTGGACTGGCGATTTCCAGACAGTTGACAGAAATGATGGGGGGGGGCATATGGGTTGAAAGCACCCTCGGAGCCGGCAGCTCCTTTTATTTTACGGTTCAGTTCGGCAGACAAGCTCAACAGCCGGCGTATCGCTCTTATGATGCCCATCATCTTGCTTTTTTGAACATCTTGATTGTTGATGACAATGACACGTCCCGTGATATTCTGACCCGGCAGCTTGGCCATTTCGAATGGACGGTGAATCAGGCTGATTCAGGTGAGGCTGCCATACGCATGTTAAAAGAAACGGATCAAGGCGCCCCCTATGATCTTGTTCTGATGGATTGGCGTATGCCGGGTATGGACGGTATTGAAACTGCCGGCTTAATCCAAAGTCATATCGGGCTTGGGCACATCCCGAAAATCATCATGATGTCTGCCTATGACCGTCTGATCGTCCCAAAGGCGGTTAAGGACCTGAACCTGGCCGGATTTCTCGGCAAACCCATTACCCCTTCCCAACTGTACAATGCCGTGTTGGTGGCCATGGGCCATGAATCCGTCAAGTCGGATCACACCGATAACAGTTCTGAGAATGTGGTGACCGCAGTCAATAAACTGCGGGGCGCTAAAGTCCTGCTGGTTGAAGATAATGACATTAATCAGGAACTGGCTGTTGAATTGCTGGTTAGTAACGGTATGGCCGTGGATTGTGCGGTTAATGGGCAACAGGCTTTGGATCTGCTTGAGCAGAATCACTATGACGGCGTTTTGATGGACTGTCAGATGCCTGTAATGGACGGGTATGCCGCCACTAAAATAATTCGGCAGAAAGCTGAATATGAGAAACTGCCCGTTATTGCAATGACGGCGCATGCCATGGCCAATGACCGTCAAAAGAGCCTTGATGCCGGTATGACAGATTATATCAGCAAACCGCTTGATGTTTCCAAAATGTTCAGGACCATGGCCAAATGGATCGTCCCTGGGGCATCCGTTAAAAATGCGCCTGTGACTTCGGCAGAAATGGAATCTGAACTTGACCTGCCCGAGATCCCCGGTATTGATATCGAGGCCGGTTTATAGATTCTGCAAAAACTGCGGGAAAAGTCACTTTAATGAGATTGTTGTCATGGACAATGCCATCGACATTAAAAGCGTGTTACCTTTTGACCCATTGGGGCTAATGGCAGGGTCAACTTGCCACACTTTTTAAAAAAAAATTTGTACCCAAAAGCATCAACGAGTTTTGGGGCGTTCTGAAAAAGAAAAAAATTTAAAATTAAGCGATTGAAATAAAAGCGATTTAATCAAAAATTAAATTTTTTCGGATTTATCTCCGCCTTGATGGTCTCGAACTTGCTCTTGTAGGCAGGGCAGTTATTGAGATTGTGTATTTAATATGAACCTTTTTACATTAACCCAATAAAGGAAGATTCAAATGTCAAACGGAGAAGCAGTTTACGGATTTTACATTCCCACAGTTACCCTCATGGGCGTTGGCGCCCACAAACAAATTTGCGCCCAGATGAAAAGCCTTGGGGTAAGCAAACCTTTTATCGTCGCCGATAAGGGAATTACAGCGGCAGGAATTACCGCTCAGATCTGCGATCTGCTTAAAGCAGATATGGGAGCAGAAGCCGTAGTCTACGATGATACGGTGCCCAATCCCACCGACAAGAATGTGGAAGAGGGTCTGGCGCTCTACCAGAAAAGCGGATGCGACATGATTATCACCCTTGGTGGGGGAAGTTCCCATGACTGCGGTAAAGGTATCGGCCTTGTGGCAACCAACGGCGGGACCATCCACGACTATGAAGGCGTTGATAAGTCTACCAAAGCCATGCCTCCTTTTATCGCCATCAACACCACTGCAGGTACCGCCAGCGAAATGACCCGGTTCTGCATTATTACCGATACCAGCAGAAAGGTAAAAATGGCCATCGTGGACTGGCGGGTAACACCAGCCATCGCCATCAATGATCCGTTGCTCATGATGGGTATGCCCAGCTTCCTGACTGCCGCAACCGGTATGGATGCCTTGACCCACTCTGTGGAAGCATATGTCTCTACCATTGCCACGCCCATTACCGATGCCTGTGCCATCAAGTCCATTGAACTGATCGCCCAATACTTGAGACCTGCTGTTGCCAATGGTGAAGATATCGTCGCCAGGGATAAGATGGCCTATGCCGAATATCTTGCCGGTATGGCATTTAACAATGCAAGCCTTGGTCATGTTCATGCCATGGCTCACCAGTTGGGCGGTTTTTACGATCTTCCCCACGGTGTCTGCAACGCCATTCTTCTTCCCCATGTTTCCCGCTTCAACTTGATTGCCAAGCTTGACCGGTATGCGGATATTGCTGTAGCCCTTGGGGAAAACATTGAAGGTCTTTCCGACAGAGAAGCTGCTGAACGCGCATTGACTGCGATTCAAACCCTGTCTAAGGATGTAGGAATCCCGGCCGACCTCACCCAGCTTGGTGTTAAAAAGGAAGATCTGAAAATCATGGCTGAAAACGCCCAGAAAGATGCCTGCGGTGCAACCAACCCAAGACGTCCGACCCTGGACGATGTTATTGGCATCTATGCTGCTGCACTTTAGCCGGACTTGAAATATAAGAATTTAATCCTAAGCCATTGTTGATTCCCTCAAATCGACATACCCCGGCCATTATCATCAGGTTGGTAATGGCCGGGTCTCTTTAAAAGAGGAGGAAAAATGGGGACTATTCAGTCATAAGTTCTCCGGCAGTGTTGCCGGAGAATTTATGACTGACGAGATAGTCAAATAAGCGCACAAAATAAAAGAAGAGTTTTCTTCTCCTCAGTTCAAACTCAGTATGATTTCGGCTTAAGGTTCTACTATTTGTTTAAAAATATACAAGGAGGTTTAAATGATCGGTAAAAAACTGTTGGTAAACGGTATTGAGAGAACCGTTTTTGTAAATGAGGATGACACGCTTGCAACGGTGCTCCGGAACTGCCTCTCCCTCACTGGGGTCAAAGTAGGCTGCGACCAGGGCCAGTGTGGCGCCTGCAATGTTATTTTGAATTCTAAGCTGGTGCGTTCCTGCATTACCAAAATGAAACGGGTACCGGACGACTCCCGGATCACCACCATCGAAGGCATCGGCACTCCGGACAACCTTCACCCCATCCAGGCCGCATGGATTGCCCACGGCGGCGCCCAGTGCGGTTTCTGCACCCCGGGTTTCATCGTATCCTCCAAAGCATTGCTCGACACTAACCCGGACCCCACCCGCGAGGATATCCGGGATTGGTTCCAGAAATATAGAAACGCCTGCCGCTGTACCGGATATAAACAGCTGGTGGATTCCGTCATGGACGCTGCCAGCGTGCTTAACGGGAAAATGGCCATGGATGACCTTTTGTTTAAGATCCCCGAAGACGGACGGATCTGGGGCACAAAATATCCCCGTCCTTCTGCCGTAGCCAAAGTCACCGGCACTTTCGATTACGGTGCGGATCTGGGCATCAAGATGCCCGAAGGCACCCTGAGAATGGCATTGGTTCAGGCCAAGGTTTCCCATGCCAATATCAAATCCATTGACACCTCCGAAGCCGAAAAGATGCCCGGCGTATATAAGGTTGTTACCCACAAAGACGTCCAAGGCAAAAACCGGATCTCCGGCCTGATCACCTTTCCCACCAACAAAGGCGACGGCTGGGATCGGCCTATTCTCTGCGATGAAAAGGTATTTCAGTATGGTGACGCCATTGCCATTGTCTGTGCCGACACCGAGAAAAATGCCAAGGCCGCTGCAGATAAGGTAAAAGTGGACCTGGAACTGCTGCCCGAATACATGAGCGCCCCGGCCGCCATGGCCGAAGATGCCATGGAAATCCATCCGGGTACCCCCAATATCTATTATATCCAGAAAATTGAAAAAGGTGAGGATACCGCTCCCATCTTTGATTCCGCTGATGTCACCGTTGAAGATGATTTCTACGTGAGCCGTCAGCCCCACATGCCCATTGAACCGGACGTAGGCTTTGCCTTCCCCGGCGAAGACGGGACCCTGACCATTCATTCCAAATCCATCGGCATCCATCTTCACCTGGCCATGATCGCACCGGGTCTGGGCATTGAGCCGGAAAAACTCACCCTGGTCCAGAACCCCACCGGCGGCACCTTCGGCTATAAGTTCTCCCCCACCATGGAAGCCCTGGTAGGTGTGGCAGCCATGGCCACGGGCAAACCGGTATTCCTCAACTATGATTGGCAGCAACAGCAGACATACACGGGCAAGCGCTCTCCATTCCTGACCAATCTGCGCTATGCAGCCGACAAAGACGGCACGCTCAGGGCCATGGAATCCGACTGGAGCGTGGACCACGGTCCCTATTCCGAGTTCGGCGATCTGCTGACCCTGCGCGGGGCTCAGTTTTGCGGTGCCGGTTACAACATCCCCAATATCCGGGGTGAAGGCCGGACCGTCTGCACCAATCACGCCTGGGGCTCTGCCTTCCGTGGCTATGGCTCAACGGAAATAGAATTCCCATCTGAAGTTCTCATGGACATGCTGGCGGATAAACTGGGCATGGACCCCTTTGATCTGCGGTATAAAAATGTATATCGTGAAGGAGCCACCACACCCACAGGCCAGATTCCCGATTCCTGGAGTCTGCCGGAAATGTTCGACAAGCTCAAACCCAAATATGAGGCTGCCAAAGCCGAAGCCGCTAAAAAATCCACAGACGCTGAAAAATACGGTGTTGGTATCTCCGTGGGTGTATACGGCTGCGGCCTGGACGGCCCGGACACCTCCGAGGCCTATGCAGAACTCAACGCAGACAACACCATCACGATCTTCAATGCCTGGGAAGATCATGGCCAGGGCGCTGACGCGGGCACATTGGGTACGGCTCACGAGGCCCTGAGGCCCATGGGCATTACTCCGGATCAGATCAAACTGGTGATGAACGATACCTCCAAGACCCCCAACTCCGGCCCTGCCGGGGGATCCCGTTCCCAGGTTGTCACCGGACAGGCCACCAAGGCGGCCTGCGAGTTGCTCATGGGTGCCATGAAAAAGAGCGACGGAACCTACCGGACCTATGAGGAAATGGAGGCCGAAAATATTCCCATGAAATATACCGGCACCTGGACTGCACCTGCCAAAGACTGTGATGAAAACGGCCAGGGCAGCCCCTTTGCCGTATACATGTACGGCCTGTTCATGGCTGAGGTTTGTGTTGAGATTGCCACAGGCAAAGCCAAGGTGACCAAAATGACGGCAGTGGCCGATTTGGGCAAGATCAATAACAAACTGGTGGTAGATGGACAGATGTACGGCGGTCTGGCTCAGGGTATTGGTCTGGCCCTGACCGAAGACTACGAAGACATAAAGAAGCATTCTACCATGATGGGAGCTGGCTTCCCCTATATCAAGGATATTCCTGACGAGATGGAGCTTATCTATGTGGAAGCCCCCAGGGAACATGGTCCTTTTGGCGCTGCCGGCGCAGGCGAACTGCCCCTGACCGCTCCCCATGCCGCCGTGATTAACGGCATCCACAAGGCCTGCGGTGCATGGGTTAAACACCTGCCGGCCACACCGGACAAGGTATTGGCTGCACTGAAAGGCTAACGACCATTAATTCAGCTAAAAAATACTGCCGGGGCTTGGCCCCGGAGTTTAATAACAGCCATGGGCTGATCTGGCCTATCAGCGACCAGACTCAGCCCACAACAAAGATAGAAAGAATCCAGTTAGTTGGTTGAGACTTTCTTATAAAAAAGATTATGGAAAAATCAGAACTTACTGCATTTGAAACAAAATGCATCCAGGAAGAACCTGCATTCTGCACCGCGGCATGCCCCTTTCATGTGGATGTAAAATCCTTCATGGCCCGGATGGCAATGGGAGAGACGGACAAGGCCTTTAAAGTTCTGGAAAAGACCTTGCCCCTGCCGGAAATTATCACCCGGATCTGCGACCATCCCTGTGAATCGGCCTGTATCCGGCAACGTCCGGACACCTCCCTTTCCATCGGCCTGCTGGAGCGGGCCTGCGCCCATAACCGGAGCCGGCAGAAAAAATATTTTACTCCGCCGGCAAAGGATTCCCGCATCGGTATCTGGGGCAGCGGCCTGTCCAGTCTCACAGCAGCCTGGGACCTTTCCCTTAAAGGCTATCAGGTAAACGTATTTGAACAAAAGACGCTGGGCGGAGACCTGCACCGGTTGGACGGAAACGTCCTGCCTGCTTCTATTATAGAGAGGGAACTTACCCGCCTTAAGAAATTTGGTGTTACGTTTACCTTCGAGGCTGAGTTTGACACATTTTTGGAAAACAAAGATCAATTCCATGCCATATATATTGGTATGGATGCCCCAGGCGGTACGAAAACAGTCCCTGTGGATGAATTTTCACTGCAATCGGTCTCCGATTCAAACATTTTCGCCGGCGGTTTTCCCCGGGACAAAGAAAGGGTCTGCGCCGAAACCTATCCTATTGCCTTTGCATTCCAGGGCAGAAAAGCCGCCACCTCTATGGACAGGGTATTGTCCGGGGTTTCCCTGACTGCGGGCCGGGATAAAGAAGGGGTCATGAAAACAAGACTGTCCACGGACATCAGCCGGGTGGCCGTTCTTCCAAAAATCGAATTTAAGGGGGAAACCGGATACGACCTTGAAAAGGCAACCAAAGAGGCCGGGCGCTGCATCCAATGCGATTGTTCCCGGTGCCTCCGGGTCTGCAACACTTACCTTGACCGTTTCAAGGGCCACCCCGGGAAATACGCCCGGGAAATTTACAATAATCTGGCCATTGTCATGGGGGAAAAAAAGGCCAACACCCTGATCAACTCCTGCAGCCTGTGCGGACAGTGTGAAACGGTATGCCCCAATGACTTTTCCATGGCAGATCTGTGTCTTTCTGCCCGGCAGGAGATGGTGACCGATGGTAAAATGCCCCCAACGGCCCATGAATTTGCTTTGGGAGAGATGGCCCATGCCAATGGCGAGGCCTGCTTTTTCTCCACGCATGCGCCGGACACCGATACATCCAGTTCCCTTTTCTTTCCGGGATGCCAGCTTACGGGTTCATCACCGGGCCAGGTGAAGGCGGTATGGGCATGGCTGAGAAAAACCGTTGACAATAATACCGGAATTGTCTCGGGCTGTTGCGGGGCACCGGCCTTTTGGGGCGGCCGCAAAGACCTGTTTGAAGAGACAGGCGACATGCTAAAAAAATTGTGGGAATCTTGGGGAAGCCCCCGGATTATTACGGCCTGTACCTCCTGTACACAGATGCTGGAACAGATACTGCCCGGGGCAAGGATTTTATCTTTGTACACAGAAATGGCCGGCAATTCTGACTTGCCGGTGCCGGAATCGAACCAGACTGCTGCCGGACCTGTGGCTGTAAGTGATCCCTGCACGGCCCGCAAAGACGACGTCACCCAGCAGGCGGTTAGAGGTTTGATTCAATCCAGGGGTATCGCCATAACCGAATTGGAAAATGCCGGGGAATTGACTGAATGCTGTGGGTTTGGCGGTCTTGTGTTCAATGCCAACCCTGACCTTGCCGGAACCATTATCCAGAAACGAACCGAGCAGAGCGACCTGGACTACATTGCTTACTGCGCCATGTGCCGGGACCGCCTGGTCCGGGCCGGAAAAAACACCCGCCATATTCTGGATTTGTTCTGGCCGGAAAGCGACCATCCGGAAAAACGACAGGACCCGGGGTTTTCAGGGCGGCGCAGAAATCTGGCTGCATTTAAACAGGAGATGGTTGGAAATGAGGCGTTTCAGAACGCCATCCCGCTGACCCCGGCCGGAAAGAAAATTATTATCGATCAGGACACCCTTAACCAAATCGAAGATGAATTCATTCTGGTATCGGATATTGAAAAGGTTCTGGCCCATTACGAATCCGAAATCGATAAACACTATTTTATCAACAGGGAAACCGGGACAACCATCGCCTTTTTCCGGCCGGCCAATGTCTGCTTTTGGGCGGAATTCAAGGTCCTTGACGGGGCCTATGAGATCCTGAAGGCCTGGAGCCACAGGATGACCGTGATCCCGGCCCAAAAGTTTAAAGCGGGCGCCCCTCTGGAAGATCTCAGTTCGGATCTGCACTGCGGGACCTGCAACACCCCACTGGAAAGCGTTATGAACCATGCTGGGTACCTGGATTCCCGATTTGATGTGGATCTGCCCCAGTGCAGAAGCTGCGGGGCCGTGTTCATCTCTCCGGAATTGGCCCGGGGTAAAATGGCGGAAGTGGAAAAGATTCTTGAAGATAAGTAGTTCGCAGACAGACGCCATTGAAACCCACCGGCCCGGCGGACTTACCCTGACCCGGGCGGCATTGGATTATTGTTCACTGGCACCGGGAGAGAGGGTACTGGACGCCGGATGCGGATACGGGGCCACCTGCTCCTTTCTGCATGAAGAGGCAGGGTTCAAGGTCTTTGGCATGGATGCCTCGGCGGAACGGATCGCCCTTGCAACTGCCCGTTCAACGGGGTGGGGCGGCGTGCGGGCAAGGCTACCCCGGTTGCCCTTTGCACCCGACGCCTTCAAGGGGATCTTCTGCGAATGCGTCCTCTCTTTGGTACCGGATAAGCCAAGCTGCCTGGATAATTTTTTTGAGCTGCTCCAGTCGGGGGGGCATCTGGTGCTCACGGACCTGTATCTGCCCGGGGCAACGCCGGTATCCCTTCACTCCCCGGCTTTGACCTGCCTGGACGGGGCGCTGAATAAAACGGATTTAATCCGGATCATTGAGCAGGCAGGATTTAAAATTCGGATATGGGAAGATCACACCCCGCTGCTAAAGCAGATGGCCTGTGAAATGGTATTTAAACATGGCAGTCTTGAAAATTTTTGGAACACACTGACCGGAGACGTTTTTCATTGCGGCCTGGGCTCCCGATGCCGGGCCGGAGAACTTAAGCCCGGATATTGCCTGATCGTGGCAGACAAGGTGACAGAGTAAAAATGGATGATATCGAAATATTAAAATTAAAGAGCAAAGGCTATTGCTGCAGCCAGATCATGGTACAGCTGGTTCTGGACATGGCAGACCTGGAAAACAGACAACTGGTCGATTTTTCCCGGGGATTGTGCATGGGCTCCAAACTTGAGACAGGCTCCTGCGGGATTCTGACGGCCGGGCTGTGCCTTCTGGCCATGTATGCCCCCCAGGACCCGGATTTGAGAGCGTCCATGCAGGATGATTTCAGGGCATTTTTTACCGCTGCCGCTTCCCAAGGCATTCAATGCCGACAGATTGCCGGGGACCATTACCCAAATCTCAACCCGGAAACCTGTCCGACCCTTCTGAGCCAGGCCCACGGTGCCCTGATGAATATTCTCACCGAACATGAAATGGACCCGGCGGATCTTGATGATGAATAGCAGCTGTGACATATTGCACCATACCCAGAGCCTGTGCCCGGTATGCCTGACGCCCGTTGAAGCCCGGCATGTGGTGGAAAATGATTCTGTTTTTCTGGAAAAAACCTGCAAGGCCCATGGCCTGTTCAAGACTCGATTTTGGGAAGGCCGCCAAAATTATGAAAACTGGATCCGGCCCAAGCTGCCCATAAAAGAGCGGTTCAATATGACTCCGGTGGAGAAAGGCTGCCCCTTTGACTGCGGTCTTTGCCCGGAACACCGTCAGCACACCTGCACCGCCGTGCTTGAAATTACCCAGGACTGTAATTTTTCCTGCCGGTTTTGTTTTGCCGGAGCAGGTCCTGGGAATACGGCAGATCCCACTATTGAGGAAATTACCGGTCTTCTGGCAAAGGTCCGTAAGGTCAGCCCGGATGCCAACCTCCAGATCTCCGGGGGAGAACCCACTATCCGGCCGGACTTGCCTCTCATCGTTTCCAGGGCCGTGGAAGCCGGATTCGGATTTGTCCAGCTGAATACCAATGGTTTTCTTCTGGCCCGGGACCCGGACCTTGCCCCCCGGCTGAAGGAGGCAGGACTTGCCTCTGTTTTTCTCCAGTTTGACGGGATGACGGATACCGTTTATCAGGCTCTGCGGGGCCGACCGCTCATTGAAGACAAGCAACGGGCTGTGGACGCCTGCGTTGAAAACGACATCGGCGTTATTTTGGTGCCCACCCTGGTGCCGGGTGTTAATATTGACCAAATCGGCCCCATTCTCCAATTCGGTCTGGATCATGCCCCGGGCATCCGGGGGGTCCATTTCCAGCCGGTCTCTTATTTCGGCCGCCATGGAGAGACCCCCAAAGACGAGAACAGGATCACAATCCCGGAAGTGCTCAAAGAGATTGAGGTACAGACCCAAGGGAAGTTCAAGGAAAAAGAGTTCAGACCCTCGTCCTGCGAACATGCCCTGTGTTCGTTCAACGGCAAGTTCATCATCCGGGATGATGGCCGGCCTTCGGCCGTGACCGCTTTTAACACGTGCTGCTGCAAACCGGTTCAGGCAGAGCAGGGCTCCAAACAGGCCAGGGATTCCGTGGCCGAGCACTGGAAGGCGCCGCTGAAGCCCATTGCTCCGGCGATACCGGACAAAAATGAAGACGGCCTGGACAAATTCATCCGCCAGGCCCGGACCCGGATGTTCTCTGTATCGGGCATGGCCTTCCAGGATGCCTGGAATTTGGACCTTGAGCGGCTCAAAGGCTGTTGCATCCACAGCGTGGCCCAGGACGGCCGCCTCATTCCCTTTTGCGCCTACAACCTGACCCGGGCCGACGGCAAAGGATTGTACCGGAAATCATGAATCCCCCCTTTCTTGATACCTGGATCAATCGGACAATGGGGCTGCCGTCATCATCCCCAACCGCCCGGCTTGAGGCTTTTGAGCGCCGGCAGTTGGAAGCCCTGAACCACACCATCACCCATGCCCGGGACCACAGCCGCTTCTATAGGGAAGCCCTTGCCGGCATTGCAGATGTTCCACTTCAGGACCTTAAAGATATGGCAGGCCTGCCCTTTACCCGGCCGGCAGATATCCGGGAAAATCCCAAAGCCTTTGTGGCGCTTTCCCAGGGAGAGATCTCCCGCATCGTCACCCTGAACACCTCGGGTACCACTGCGGCCCCCAAACGGATTTTTTTTACGGATGAGGATCTTGGCCGCGTTGTGGATTTTTTTACGGCCGTGCTCACGGACATTATGAATCCTGGGGAAACCGGCCTTATCTTCCTGCCCGGGGAGACCCGGGCCAGTGCAGGAGACTTGATTAGAACCGCCATGGAAGCCGCCCAGGCCCGCGCTATGGTTCCCGGAATTATCCGGGACTTCAGTCCGGCAGCCGACCTGGTCACAGCAACCCGCCCGAGCCTGATCATCGGCATGCCCGTCCAGATCCTGGCTCTGTGCGAATATATGAAATCCACGGGAACCTTGCCTGACATTGCCCATGTCATTCTCACGGCCGATCATGTGCCGGCGTCCCTGGTGAAGCGTGTAGAATCCCTTTTGGGCGCAACGGTGCTGAACCATTACGGGATGACGGAAACAGGGTTCGGCGGGGCCATTCAGTGCCCGGCAAGCAAGAGTTTGCACCTCAGACACCCTGACCTGTTTTTTGAAATTATTGATCCGGCCGGTAATTCCCTGCCGCCGGGACAATGGGGAGAAATCGTCATCACCACCCTGAACCGCAAGGGAATGCCCCTGATCCGGTACCGGACCGGGGATGTCTCCCGGATTCCGGATATCCCCTGTGCCTGCGGCAGCCCCTTTCCCCGGCTGGACCGGGTCAGGAACCGCCAGGGGGTAAAAGACGATACCGCAGGCTGCCACGGCCTGGCCATGGCCGATCTGGATGACCTTCTCTTTTCCCTGCCGGGTGTGGTGGACTTTACCGCCTGCATAGATACAAAAACAGATGCCGGGCAAGCAATTCCAACCCTGGACATTGGACTTATGGGGCTTGAGCCCCTGACACAGCGCATCCATATTGATCCGGGCACGTCGCCCGGGTTAACAGCGGCCCTTGAATCGGGCCGCTTGCGCATGGGCAAAATCACTGTCCGTGCTTTTGATTTTAGTAACACGTATGTCACGAAACGGCAGATCAGATATAACAGCCATGGGCTGACTGGGCCTATCAACACCCAGGCTCAGCCCACAACAAAAGTTGAAAGATCCGTGTAGATTACACAGATTTTTATGTAAAGTGAGGTAGCATATTGAAATACTACGAGAAAGACAAGGTAGAGGCTCTGCCCGTCAGGGATGCTGTGGGCAAAGTTTTGCTCCACGATATCACCCGGATCGTTCCGGATTTGTTCAAAGGCCCGTTGTTCAAAAAGGGCCATATCATTACCGAAGCGGACGTAGATGCCCTGCTGGACGTCGGCAAGGAGCATATCTATGTGTCCGGGCTGAAAAACGAGGTTCATGAAAATGAAGCGGCCCAGCGGATTGCCAAAGCTTCCCTTGGGTCCAATATCGATATTTCTGCGCCCGAGGAGGGCAAGGTGGGATTTTCATCCCGGATCCACGGCCTGCTCAAAATAAATGTTGAGGGACTGGAAAAGCTCAATTCAGTTCAGGATGTGGCTTTTGCTTCTCTGCACACCTCTCGCAGCGTGAATGCGGGGCAGGAGATTGCCGGCACCCGGGTGATCCCCCTTACCGTACCGGAAAAACTGGTGGCCGATGCTGAGAAAGTCTGTGAACAATATTTTCCCATCATTGAGGTCAAACCCTTTGCCGCATTGGATGTAGGTATGGTAGTTACCGGTTCAGAGGTTTTTCATGAACGGATAAGGGATAAATTCGGCCCGGTGGTGGAGAAAAAATTCAATGAACTGGGTTCACGGATCATGGGCAAGCGGGTGGTCCCGGACGATCTTGAGATGACCGTCTCCGCCATCCGGGATCTTATTGCCGACGGCGCACGGATGATCGCCTTAACCGGTGGTATGTCCGTGGATCCCGACGACCTAACCCCCGCGGCTGTCCGGGCTGCCGGGGGAAAAATCATCACTTACGGGGTACCGGTCTTGCCCGGGGCCATGTTTATGCTGGCCTATATTAACGACATTCCGGTTATTGGCCTGCCCGGCTGTGTCATGTACCACCGGACCTCCATCTTTGATCTGGTGGTGCCGCGGGTGCTGGCCGGAGAGACGGTGGAAAAAAATGACATTGTCAAGATGGGCCACGGCGGATTATGTTCCAACTGCACAGATTGCAGGTATCCGGACTGCGGTTTCGGAAAATAAGGCCATGGGCCCAAGGAGTTAATTGAAATGAGATCACTCATCCGGGAAAGTCTGGATCTTTTGAACAACGGCACGCCGTTTGCCCTGGCCGTGATCATCGGCCACAAGGGCTCCACCCCCCGGACCTCGGGCAGTAAGATGCTGGTCCGGCTGGATAAAAGTATCTCCGGCACCATCGGCGGCGGCCTGGTGGAAGCCAAGGTCATGGACGCCTGTGTTGATCTGCTGGACCGGTCCCGGTCAGAAATTATGGATTTTCACCTGGATCAGGAGATTAAAGCGGGTATGGATATGGTCTGCGGGGGCAGCCTCACGGTCTGGCTCCGCAGCTTTGTGCCCCCCTGTGCCCCGGAACAAATCCAGGTATGGCAGCGTCTGGCAGACCTGGAAGCCAAGGGGAAAAAAGCTTTGGCCGTTACCCGGATTACGGCGGACAAAAATGCAGAAACCAGCCTGGTATTGGAATTGGGTGAGGTGGTTGGGCCGGGTATGCTGCCCAAAGCCCTCATGGATGCGGCCGGGGAAAATCGGTTTACAGGCCCGGGGCCGGTGCGGCAGTTCTACGGGCTGGACGAATTCATCATAGAGCCCCTGAGCCGGCCGGATACATTGTACATATTCGGGGCCGGCCATGTGGGGTTCCAGCTGGCAAAAATGGCCCATTTGGCTGATTTTTCCTGTGTGGTCGTTGATGACCGGGCTGAGTTCGCCAATGAAGTGCGTTTTCCCCATGCCGGTGAGGTCCGGGTGCTGGATGATTTTTCCACTGCGTTTGACGGCCTGGACATTGACGATAATGCCTATATCGTTATCCTCACCCGGGGCCACCTCCACGACCAGACTGTGCTGGAACAGGCCTTAAAAACCAGCGCCGCTTATATCGGTATGATCGGCAGCAAAAAGAAAAAGAAGCAGATCTACGACAACCTGATGGAAAAAGGGGTGGTACAGGCCCGGCTGGAACAGGTCTATGCCCCCATCGGCTTGAAAATCAAGGCGGAGACCCCGGCGGAGATCGCCGTGAGTATTATGGGGGAATTAATTAAGGTAAGAGCAGAAAATAAGGAGCAACCCCGCCTGATGCCGGCGGCCCTCATCCCGGCGGCAGGTCTCTCCTCCCGCATGGGCCGGTATAAGCCGCTGCTGCCTTTGGGCCGGTCCACCATGATCGGAACCGTCATCGGCCTGTTTAAAGCTGCGGGCATCCGGGAGATCATCGTGGTCACGGGCCACAACCATGACCGGCTGGCACCGGCCGTTGAAGCGGCAGGAGCCCGCCCCCTGTTCAACCCGGACTATGCCGCGGGCATGTTTTCCTCCATTCGCACCGGGGTGGCAGCCTTGCCTTCGGGTATAGATGGCTTTTTCCTTTTGCCGGCAGACATCCCGGCCATCCGGCCCGCCACCCTAAACCTTATCCGTAGAAAATTCGAGGCGGCCAAAGATGCCTTGATTATACCGGCATTTAATGGCGAAACAGGCCATCCCCCCCTGATCCCGGCCCGGCTGATCACTGCCATAATAGGTGCTGATCCCGACGCTAACCTGAGGCAGATCCTGTTCTCAGACCCCAGCCGCATCATCCGACTGCCGGTCCATGACCGGGGCATCCTCATGGATGCCGACACCCCGGAAGGTTATGACCAAATAAAGCAGAAATATGAGCGCCTGGAAATACCCGATGAAGCGGAATGCCTGTCCGTCATCGACCGGGAACTGGCCGATGCCCCGGCCATCCGGGCCCACCTGGAACGGGTGTGTGAAACTGCACTGACGCTTGCCTGGGCACTCCGGACGTGCGGTCTTGATCTTGATACCGGCCTCATCCGGGCAGGGGCGCTGCTCCATGACATTAAAAGGAAAGAGGCCCATCATGCTGAGGCCGGAAGCCGTTTCCTTCAACAGTTGGGATTCCAAAAAATCGCGGACATCGTAGCCGTCCACATGGACCTCACGCCCGGTCCGGAACTGGATGAAACTCAGATTGTTTTTCTTGCAGATAAACTGTGCAGGGGAGATCAACTGGAGCTGGACTACCCAGGCCGATTCCACGAAAAGGCAAAGCAACTGCCCCATGCCAAAAAGGAGATCTTTAAAAGACTTGAAACTGCTCAGCACATACATGCCCGGATCGAGTCAGTTGCCGGCCGATCTCTCGGAGAAATTCTCGGATAAAGGCCCCTTGCTCTTCATTCTGCGCCACGGCCGGATTGAGGGGCAGGGCACCCGCCGGTTCATCGGCCACACCGACATCCCCCTGGACCACACAGGCCGGGAGCAGGCCAGAAGTTGGCAGGCGCCCTTAACCGCCATCGGTTTCAAACAGGTTTACACTTCGGCCTTAACCCGGTGCCGGGAAACAGCAGCCCTTGCCTGCCCTGACAGCACACCCGTTGTCGACCGCCGTCTCAACGAAATCAATTTAGGAGAGTGGGACGGCCAGGATTTTGAGTACATCAAAACCAACCATCCGATTCTCTTTGAACAGCGGGGCCGGGATATTTACGGTTTTCGCCCCCCGGCCGGAGAAAGCTTCAAGGACCTTTTCTTCCGGGTGTCCCTTTTTTTCAGTGAACTGCCTTTGTCATCGCATACCCTGTTGGTCACCCATGCCGGCGTAATCCGGGCCATGCGCTGCTTTTGGGCCGGTGAAAAAATGGACTCTCTTCTCAACTTTAAAACCCATTACGGACAGCTGTTTGTGCTGGCTAAGGGATACGCTTAGTGCCTTTCATGAGCATTCTGGCTCCCCCACGTTTTATCCATCGACCTGGGCGTATTCCGGTATATCGGCTAATTTCCTATACAATGTTTTTCTGCTGATGCCTAGTATTTCCGCCGACTTAGACCGGTTGCCGTCCACATGATTCATTACCGCCAATATATGTTTTTTTTCAACCTCTTTTAAGGAGGCAAACAAGGGTGCATCTTCTCTGTCCCGGCTTGAGGTATCCAAAAGCTCAAGGGGCAGGCAGCGTTCTGTGATAACCATGTTGTCCGAAAGAATAATCCCCCGCTCAATGACATTGTGCAGTTCTCTTACATTGCCCGGCCAGTCATAGCCCATAAGAAGGTTCATGGCATTTTTTGAGATTTTGCAGTTCGGCTTCAATTTCCCTATAAAATGTTCCACCAGCACGGGTATCTCTTCTTTTCGCTTGCGCAGGGGCAAGGTGTTGATGGTAAATACGTTAAGCCTGTGAAACAGTGCCTGGTTGAAGGTTCCATCGGCAACCGCCTTTTTCAGATCCCGGTTGGTGGCAAAGATAAACCGGATGTTTACCCGGGTTTCATTTTTGTCTCCCACAGGGCGGAAGGTCTGGTTTTCCATCACCCTTAAAAGTGAGGCCTGGACACCCACAGAGAGATCCCCGATTTCGTCCAGGAAAAGGGTGCCTTCATCGGCCATACTCAGCAGGCCCTCCCTGGAAGCTTCTGCTCCGGTAAAGGCGCCTTTGCAATATCCGAAAAGTTCGCTTCGCATCAGTTCTTCCTGGAGCGTTGCACAGTTTTTGGTGAGCAAGGGAATATGGTTTCTCAGGCTCTGGGCGTGGAGCTGACGTGCAATGACATTTTTTCCGGTGCCGCTCTCCCCGGTGATCAGAATCGGAACATTTGTGGGGGCAGCCTTACGGATAAGAAAACGGATCTCCTCCATGGCTTTGGAATGCCCTATGATTTGATCCGGATAATTGGTGTTCGCCGGCAGGGCTCCCTGTTGCCGGAGCAGTTCTTTTTTGTACCCCAGGCCCCGTTGGAATGCCGTTTCAACCACCTGTTCCAGCCGGTCCAGATCAAAGGGTTTGGTGATATAATCGCAGGCGCCGGCTTTCATGGAGACCACCGCATCATCCACATCGGCGTAACCGGTGATCAGGATGATCTGGACCGCCAGGAGCTCTTCCTGGAAACGGGCCATTAATTCAATGCCGTTGCCGTCCGGCAGCATGATATCCAGAATAATGACGTCAAACCGGGTCTTTTGGACGGCGCAAAGCGCTGCCTGGGCGTCTCCGGCCGTTGTAATCCGGCGCCTGGGCGAAGACAGTTCTTTTTCCAGCAGTCTGCGGATGTGTTTTTCATCATCCACCACAAGCACATTGATTTGGTCTTCGGGTTTATTCATCTGTCTCTTTTTCCTCAAGGGGAAAGCAGATATGGAACACGCTTCCCTTGTCGGGTTCACTGTCAACTAATATTCTTCCCTGGTGCTGCTGGATAATATTATAGCAGGTGGACAGGCCGATGCCTGTCCCTTTTCCAGGCGGTTTGGTGGTGAAAAAAGGGTCAAAAAGCCGTTCCATGTCTTCGTCACAAATACCATATCCGTTATCCCGGACAGAAAGCGCAATCCACTTTTTTTTAACCTCAACAGAGATGTCGAGGCGGCCCCGGCCTTCAACTGCATCGATGGCATTACAGATGATGTTGAGCAGTACCTGTTTGATCTCCGGGGCATTGCCTTTGATTTTTGGAATATCTTTAGGCATATCCAGCTCGATAGTCACACCGGATTCCTGCCTGAGGCGGAAATGAAGCAGTTTGATCACATCGGTGACCATTTCCTTGAGATCCACCCGGGAAAAATCAATTCGTTTTCTCGGACTGAAGGTCAGCAAATTTTTTACGATATCCCGGCACCGGTCGCACTCGGCAATGATGGTATCAATATATTCGTTAAAATCTGCTGCCAGGTCATCTGTCCCGGGATTGTTTTCAAGGCACTCCCTAAGTCTGGGCAGGCGCCGTTTCAGGCCTTCTGAGAATCCGTGGATAGAGGTTAAAGGATTGTTGATCTCATGGGCCACACCCGCTGCCAGCAGTCCTACGGTGGCCATTTTCGTGGAGTAGTAATAGCTTTCCTGATACGCTTTTTCCCGGGTCACATCCCGCATGAGGAGCATAAATCTAAAGATTTTTCCATGGGCGTCCGTCATGGGAGATACTGACACTTCAAACTGCCGCTTTTTATCCTTGATCATATAAATCCGGGTCTGGCGGCAGACCTGTCCGTCTTTGAGAGACAGGGCCACCGGACAGTCCGGGCAAGGTGTGGTCCTGTTTGTAAAAACTTCGAAGCAGGTCTTTCCTTCGGGTTGCTTACAGTCGAAAACATCTGAGAAAAGCCGGTTTACCGTGATGATGGTAAAATTCAGGGACATGATAACCATCACATCGGAAATTCCGTCTAAAATGGCTTGAAGTTTCTGACTTTTGCGCTCAAGCCTGATGTTGGCAGCCTTAAGCTGGATCATTTTGTGCTTTGCCTCTGGGAAAAACCCCAGTTTGGTGTACTTAAGGCCGATAATATCATCAAGGGTTGTTTTTTTCATCACCACACCCTTTCACATATTTCAAGCATCTCCTGCACACTGGCGCTTCTTGGATTGCTCAGCAGGCAGGTGTCCAGGGCCGCCATTTCGCAGATACTTTGAAGTTTTGACCGGTCCGGTACGATATCCCGTAATTTGGTAGAGACTTCAAGGCTTTCAAAATAGGCTTCCAGCTTTTCAATGCCGGCCAGAGCGGTCTCTTGGGGAGACGAAAGGCTTTTGCCAAGAATAACCCGGCCGATCTGGGCAATTTCGTCTGTACTGGATTTAAGGTTGAACCGCATGACCTGGGGCAAAAGAATGGGATGAATAATGCCGTGTACCGTGTCCAATACCCCTCCCAGGGAGTGCGCCAAAGCATGGTCCAGGCCTAAACTGGCATTGGAAAAAGCCATTGCGGCAAAGGTTCCTGCCATGCTCAGTTTCTCAAGGTTGTCAATGGAGCGGTTTTCAAGAGCTGCAGGCAGATGATGGAAGATCAGTTCAATGGCTTTAAGGGAGTGGACTTCGGTCATGGGAGAGGCAATCCGGGAGACATGGGCTTCAATGGCATGGGCCAGGGCATCTAAGGCTGCGGCAATGATCAGCTCCCTGGACTTGGTGGTCAAAAGTTCCGGATCAATGATGGAAACATTAGGCACAAGAGTCCGGCTGATGATGGACATCTTCACCTTACGTTCCATGTCCGTGATGATTGCAAACTGGGAAATATCTGATCCGCTGCTGGCGGTTGACGGAATGAATATCATAGGCGGAAGGGGGTCACGGATCCGGTTGGCCCCTTCATAATCATTCACCCGGCCGCCGTTGCTGGCTACCAGGGCGATACCCTTTGCGGCGTCCATGGGACTGCCCCCGCCTAGGGCCATGACAACATCACAATTCTGGTCCTTGTAAAGCCTTGCCCCCTGCTGAATCTGCCAGTCCCTTGGATTGGAGTGAACATCAGAATAATAAACCCAGTTGAGTTGTTCCTGGGCAAGTATATCGAGCAATTGTTCCAACCACCCTGTTTTTTCAAGGCCTGAATCAGAGACCAGAAATATTTTTTCCGCCCCCATTCGTCTGGCACACATGCCGGCGTATTTTAGACTGTTTCTGCCAAAAAAAATTTCAGGGACGGAAAATTTTAAAATATCCCCGCAACGATCTGATTTTAAAACGGACTGCATTTTACTTTTGTTATCCTAACTAAACTATAAATCCATGTACTTTCCTGAACAAAAATTTGAATTTCCTTTTTCCTTTTGGCCTCAAATTTTAAAACAGGTAAAAATAAACTTAAACGTAAAAGAATAACTTGCTTAACACAGCATTTCAAGCCTGATTTCTGAAAATCCTTGTTATCGCTGACAAAAATTATCCTATCTACAAACCCAAAGCCGGTTGCTTTGAGTCTATGGGTTTAAAGCTTAAAAAGGATTTTTTTTATGGTATGATAGTATTCTTTTAAAACCTGATGATACGAAAAATAAAAAAAAGCAGGCCGTATTTATGATGAAATTTTCCGCTCCGGATTCCGGTCAGATCCATGTATACTACACCCGGGCAGACCAGATATCAGATCCTTGTCTTTTAAATCAATACAGGAGCTGTCTTTGCCCTGCTGAAATCCGGAAGGCGGACCGGTACCTGAAGCCGTCAGACCGTCACCTCAGCCTGGTGTCCAGAGCCTTGGTGCGGTATTTGATTGCCGGGGTGACCCGGCAGGATCCGCAATCCCTTAGCTTTTCAACCAATGAACACGGCAAACCTTTTCTTGTTGGATTTCCGGATATTCATTTCAACCTCTCCCACAGCCATGGCGTAGCAGTGTGCGCACTGTGCCGAAATACTGACGTGGGCGTGGATGTGGAAGATGTGGGGCGGCGCACGGACCTTTCCATTGCCAAACGATTTTTTTCTTCATCTGAAGCAGCTCTTGTCTCAAAGGCATCAGGGGCTGAAAAAAGAAAACTGTTTTTTGATATCTGGACTCTGAAAGAGGCTTATATCAAGGCGGTTGGCAAGGGACTATCCATACCGTTAAACAGCTTTTCCTTCAATGCAACTGAAACTGAAATTCAAATCACGTTCAGCGGCACCGGCCGGACCGATCCCAGGTGGCAGTTTTTCCACTGGCGGCCCGAACCCGGCAAAATTGTGGCTGCCGCCGGTCATTCAGATTCTCCCATTGTTTTTAAACCGTTTTGGTGTGTTCCGTTTGAAGGCATACACCATGGGTAATGGTCCGGCCATCTCATTTTGCTGCCGAATTAATATAATGCCCCAAAAGCAGACCTGAACCCTTTAAATTTTTTAAGCTTAATTTCCGAAAGAATCATCCCAAGAAGGATCAGCCCCGCACCGATCAAGCCGTTTACGCCAATATTTTCGTCAATCAAAAAATAGGCACAAACGGCTGCAAAAACAGGTTCAAGGCAGAAGATCAGAGCGGTTGATGGCGGACTGATGAATTGCTGCATGCCTGTTTGAACCAGAAATGCAAATATCGTTGCAAACAATACGCAGATAATAAGGGCATCACGAATTTCAGGATACCAGGCAAGTGCATCATGCCCCGTAAAATATGCGATGAGCAGGCTCAGCAGACCGATCACACCCAGCTGAATCGTTGTCAGCCAGTAGACATCACACTCCCGGGCATATTTCCCGGTATATATAATGTGAATCGCAATGCAGATCGAACAAGCAAAGCCAAAAAGATCGCCCTTGTTAAAAGACCAGCTTGTTCCTGTTGCGCATAAAAGATACAGCCCGATAAAGGCGAGCACAGCACCTGCAAGAGATTTTGCCGCAATGGCTTTTTTAAAAATAACGGCAGATAAAAGGGGGACAAAAACAACATTCAGCCCGGTTAAAAACGCCGTATTTGATGCCGAAGTATATAAAAGCGCCACCGTTTGAAACGCAAAGCCGCCGAAAAGCATTACCCCTAAAACACCACCCTTTAAAAGGGTTTTGCCGTTTATCGGCCGTTTTAAAAATGGCCACAGAAGCAGAAGAATCAATGCGGCGGCAATAAACCTTTGGGCAAGAAAAACAAATACGTCCACCTGATTCACAGCATCTTTAACAACAACAAATGTAACACCCCAGAAAAATGTTGTTAAAATCAGAAGAATATATGCACCGGCGATTCTTAATTTTTTATTTTGAAGCATCATAAAATCATCACTTGTTTTAAGCACTGTACCTTTTCAGGCTACCATATATTTTATCACATGACACAAAACGCACTGAATATAATATAAATTTTTTTCTTTCTTTGAAATTGTTTCAACATCAACTAAAATCAAGCTGGATTATTAACCATAATTCAAAAACAAAGGCAAACAAAAAAAACGCTGCAACTTTTTCGTTTGACTTCAAAAAGTCGAATGCGTATTTATCAGGTCAAATTAATTTTAAACTTAATTGATACAGGAGAGTATTATGAAACTATTTAGATTATTTACAGCGCTGTTGGCGATCTGTTCTTTGTGTTTGACGGCAATGCCCGGAAGCGTTTTTGCCGCTGAAGATCAAAGAGTTGTTACCGTTGCATCGGATGCAACCTGGCCGCCGATGGAAATGATTGATGAAAATAAAAATCTTGTGGGCTTTGATATTGATTATATGAACGCTGTTGCCAAAGAAGCAGGATTTAAGGTTGTCATCAAAAACACTGCATGGGATGGAATTTTTGCCGGTGTGGAAGTTGGTAAATACGATGCAATCATCTCTTCGGTAACGATCACTGACAAACGTAAAAAAGCAATGGATTTTTCAATGCCGTATGTCAATGCAGGTCAGGTGCTTGTTGTTCCCGCCGCGTCTTCTGCAAAAGTTGTTGCTGATCTCAAGGGCAAAACAGCAGGTGCCCAGATTGGTACAACCGGCGCAATGGAAATCAAGAAAGTGGGAGGCGTTGAGCTGAAAGCTTATGATGAGATCGGCCTTACTTTTGAAGACATGGCCGCAGGAAGAATTGACGGCATTGTTTGTGATACGCCAATCGCTGCTAATTATGCACTTCAGAAAGAAAGCTACAAAGGTCAATTTAAAATTGTCGGTAAACCGTTTACCGAAGAAAACTACGGCATCGTTGTTAAAAAAGGAAACAAAGAGCTCGTTGACCTGATCAACAAAGGTATCAAGGCTGTGCAGGCTAAAGGTATCGACAAGCAGCTTGAAAAAAAGTGGCTGCAATAATTTAATTGTGTACACAAAGCCTGGTCATTTTTGATCAGGCTTTTTTAATAGTATCGTAAAAAGTTCCATAGCCATGGTTGTCGAACAGGCTTTTAAACAAGGAAAGAAAGTAAAAATGCCAATGTCTGGTAGTGCTGAAAAACCCAAAAAAATAGAAATTTCCGAAGGTGGGGCGATTCCCAAAAAAGATGATATCGGATTGTTAACTGCTTGGCGGGTGACCTTTGTTGGTGCCATATCAACTATTGCCGCACTCGTCTATTTTAAACCCGAACCGTATCTTGACATAATAAAATTTCTACCGGATGGGATTTATGTCACCTTCAAAGTAACCATCGCATCAATTTTTTTATCACTGTTTTTTGGTCTGATTGCAGGGCTTGGAAGAATTTCCAAAAACAGGTTTATCAACGGAATTGCCTCCCTTTATGTTGAAGTTATCAGGGGAATTCCGCTTCTGGTTCAGCTCTTTTACATCTACTTTGCATTGGGAAAATTTGTTTCACTGCCCGCTGAAGTCTGCGCAATCATTGCCATGTCGATCTGTTACGGTGCCTATATGGCCGAAATTTTCAGAGCCGGTATCGATGCCATTCCAAAAGGCCAGACCGAGGCAGCCAGATCGCTTGGAATGACTTCGTCACAGACAACCAAGCACGTTATCCTTCCCCAGGCAGTCAAAACCATACTGCCGCCTGTTGGCAATGAATTTATCGCCCTTTTAAAGGATTCTTCCCTTGTTTCAATCCTTGCCGTTTCCGATCTTTTAAGGCGGGGCAGGGAATTCGCATCTGAATCATTCGATTATTTTGAAACATACACAATGGTAGCCCTTATTTACCTTGTAATCACATTGATTTTGTCAAAACTTGTGGGCATCATGGAGGATAAGATAAGTGACGATGAATAGCAAAATCCTTGTACATATAGAAAATGTCAGTAAATTCTACGGCGAGTTAAAAGCACTGGACAGCGTTTCACTGGACATTCATGATGGTGAGAAAGTCGTTATCATCGGCCCGAGCGGCTCCGGTAAAAGTACACTCTTAAGATCAATCAACCAGCTTGAAACCATTGATGCCGGTAAAATTATCATTGATGGTGTTGATATTTACGATAAGGCAACCGATATCAACGAGGTTCGTGAAGAAGTCGGAATGGTATTCCAGTCGTTTAACGTCTTCCCCCATAAAACGGTCATGGAAAACCTGAACCTTGCCCAGCTTGTTGTCAGAAAACGAACCCGTGAAGAAGCCACCGGGATTTCAACAAAACTGCTTGAAAAAGTGGGTATTTTACAAAAAGCGGATGAATATCCGGGTAAACTTTCCGGCGGACAGCAGCAGCGGGTTGCCATTGCAAGAGCCCTTGCCATGACCCCGAAAATCATGCTCTTTGATGAACCGACCTCGGCCCTTGACCCTGAAATGATCGGTGAAGTTTTAGATGTTATGACCAAACTTGCCAAAGAAGGGATGACAATGGCTGTTGTCACTCATGAAATGGGTTTTGCAAGGGAAGTTGCAGACAGAATCATCTTCATGGATCACGGTGCCATTGTTGAACAGGGAACGCCGGATGAATTTTTCAATCACACTAAAAATGACCGCGCCAAGCTGTTCCTGAGCCAGATTTTATAATAACAGCCATGGGCTGGTCCGATACCGGACTTAGCTCACAACGATTCCGGTTGTGGGTTGTCAAGCAGGGTAACGTAATTTCAAACGGTTATGTCTGAATTTCTTTGTTATTTTACATAAAGGCTGGGTATTCCTGCCACGGATTTAAAAGAATGCTTCATGTTCATCAGACTTTCAGCATTGCCGATGGCAAAAAAACCCCCGGCGTAAAGGGATTGGTATAATTTATTTACAACCGCTTCACTGGTTTGATTATCAAAATAGATCATTACATTTCTACATAAAACGGCATCAAAGTCCGAGCGAGGGATGCGGTCTGAAATCAAATTAAATTTTTTGAAGGTGATGTGCTGTTGTATTTCTTTCTTAACTTTTAAATATCCCTTATAGTTGCCGGTTCCTTTCTGAAAATAACGATGCAGGATAGACAAGGGCACCTGCTTGATTTTATCATCTTTATATATCCCCTTTTGGGCAATCTCCAGCACGGAGTGAGATATGTCTGTGGCCAGGATAGAAAAGGTTACACCCAAAGCCTTTAACTGGACAGCCGTAGTGTAAGGTTCATCTCCGGTGGAACATGCCGCACACCATACCTTGAAGTGTTTGACTTCCCTTTTGGGGTGGCAAGCAAACTGTTTGACGATATGTTCAATACTTTTATTTTCCCGGTAAAAAAAAGAATGATTGGTTGTTATCGTATCGATAAATTCGATTACCTCACGTTCATTTGACCTTAAATGTGATATGTATTCTTGAACATTCATCTGGGTCATGCGCATGCGTTTGGCAACCTTGGATTTCAGCAATTCAAGCTTTCCCTCGTGAAGATTAATGCCACAGGTTTTAAACACAAGCGCTTTTAATTCATTCAGTTCACTATGTTTAAACAGTATTGAATTCATTTTTAAATTTTTTTCCAGCGGTTTACTTTTTCGAATGCGGATTCGGCCGTCTTTAACAGCGTCGATACATTTACCGGCTTTTTAAAATAATCTTCAAAGCCGACGTCAAGGCATTCTGACAGTTGAAATAAAGACGCATAGCCGGTAATGGCATAGATAATAGACATAGGCTTAACGCTTTTAACGCGCTTACATAATTCCATACCGTTCATCACCGGCATATTTAAATCAAAAAACATGACCATAATGTTATTCTCTTCGATAATTTTCAATGCATCCTGTGCATTTTCTGCGGTGGAAACAGCATAGCCGGCTTTAGTAAACAATTGGGAAAGCAACCTTAAAATGGAGGGCTCGTCATCAACGATTAATATTTTTTTATTTTCCATCATTTATTTTCCTCTTTGGGGTTAATACCTGGTGCAACATTTGAAGATGCTGCGTCAAGATCCAAAATTTCGGAACGCAAATATTTTTTTGTTTTGTATTGGGTAATGACCATCAGCTTGTTTGTAATTTGAGATAACCGTTCTGCCTGGTCTCTAATTTCCTTGACATTTTCTTCCTGGATTTGTCCATGGCGGACGTCGTCAATTAATAATTCTGAAAAACCTGAAATTGCCATTAAAGGCTGATTGATTTCATGGCATATGGCGCCTGCGGTTCGAATTACCGCTGTCAGTTTTTCCTTTTCTATTTTTGCATGCTCATATTTTTTTGCCTGTGTAATATCCTCAATTGACAGTAAAACGGCCTTTCCTTTTTGCAATTCCACGGGCTGGGTTGTTATTCTCAAATGCCTGCGGCCGATAGAATTAAAGGCCATGGTCGTCTCAACCATAAAAGACCCACTATCATTTTCAAGGGTATCATTCACTGTTATCTGTAATTTGCATTTAAGGCACTCTTTTCCGAATCCGCAGCCCTCGGGGACATCTTTGTGATGAATACAGCCAAAGGCCGCCCCGACTACCTGTCCGACCAGAAGATCCCCCTCTTTATTTACAAACATGGAGGCCATCTTGTTTGCCAATACCAGTTTTCGGTCCTTGTCAATCACTACAACCGCAAGGGGTAACCCATTAATAATACGTATGATATCATCCTTAGAAAATGCTGTTGGGGAATCCAATATATTTTTTTTCATTTTAGTCACTCTTCTCTCTTTTTTCGTTCTTCAACTGTTTTGATTCATCCAACAGTATTTGAACAATGTTTAATAATGCCCATGGCCGTTATTTAAAAAATGAACAGGCCTTTGCTGCTATATTGTGAATATCTTCCACATAATCCACAGCCCCTATCAATCGTGCTTCCTTGGGCATCCCGTAAACCACGCTTGATTTTTCATCCTGGGCAATCGTTGTCGCCCCCGCTTTTTTCATTTCAAGCAATCCTTGTGCGCCATCTTTACCCATACCGGTCAAAATAATACCCACAGCATTGGCCCCGGCGAGCCTTGCAACCGACCGAAATAAAACATCCACAGCCGGCCGCTGATAGTGAACAAGAGGACCTGTTTTAACCGCCACAAAATATTTGGCACCACTTCGTTTTAAAAGCATGTGATAATTACCCGGGGCAATAAGAACTTGACCACTTATTACAGAATCCCTGTTTTTTGCTTCTTTAATACGCATTTGGCACAATTCATTCAGCCGCCCGGCAAAGGACTTGGTGAATTGAGCCGGCATGTGCTGTACAACAACAATACCCGGCGAGTTTTTCGGCATTTGGGTCAGAACATTCTTAATGGCTTCCGCCCCACCGGTTGACGCGCCGATGGCAATAATTTTATTGGTGTTTTTAGACGGTGCCATGGATACGATTTTTTGGGGGGGGATTGAATTGTGTTGTTGACCGCGTCGGGGAAATTGGGCTGCATGCACCGCCCTGATTTTTTCGGCGAGCTGCACACTGACATCTCCTACCGAATAGGCGTTATCGGGTTTTGCCATCACTTCCAATGCCCCAATGGCTAACGCTTCCATGGCAAGGTCGCTTCCTTTTGTACTCAAAGAACTGACAATGATGACTGGGAGCGGATAATACTTCATTAATTTTTTTAAAAAAGTAATTCCATCCATACGCGGCATTTCTATATCCAGCGTAATAACATCCGGTTTTAATCTAACAATTTTATCCCGGGCGATGTACGGGTCAGGGGCCGTATCAATTACCGTAATGTCCGGGTGCCGGGACAGTTGTTCTTTAAATACCTTCCTGACAACGGCTGAATCATCTACCACAAGTACTTTAATTTCATTAGGCATTGAAAGAGGCCCTTTTGTACTTTTCTAAGTCTGTGTAAGCTACACAGATTTTTCAACATTCGTTGTGGGCTGAGCCTGGGTGCTGATAGACCAGGTCGGCCATGGCCGTTATTGATTCACATAGACAGTAACATCGCCATGTTTGAATCCATGGTTTCAATCAATGTGCATTCTGCAGAGCCGTCCAGATCACTACCGGTAATCTTTTCGGGGAGGCCCAGTTTATAAGGCGACTCGCATTTTACATTTTTCAGGGCATTTCCACACACCATATTGAGCATCTCAGACAATGTCCCAAATTGCTGTTCCCACGTCAGATCTTCTTTACTTTCGCCCAGAAAATTGGATGCCAGTTCCGTAACCAGAGTCTCCGGTGAAATAACATCTATATTTCCGCAGATATCTCCGGTGAAGCTCAACCGGCATGCCAAAGCCGTATTCAGGTCAATGCCGGAATTATTTAGAATTGTCTCGGGACCGATTTCAACCGGCATAAAAAACATGGTCTCCATGACTTCAGAAATCGAATTCGTCATCGCTGTCATCAATACTTTCTTCATAATCAGCCTCTCCAATTATACTGACAATTAAATCCCTGAGCGCCTCAGGGGTAAACGGCTTGGTGATATAGCCGGCAGCACCGGTATCCATAAATTCTTTAATCTTTGAATCATTGCCCTCGGTGGAAATGACAACCACCGGAATTTCCTTGAACAGTGCGTCGGATTTTACTTGTTGTAAAAAGCTGAGCCCATTCATTTCCGGCATGTTATAATCGGTCATAATCAGATCCACCCAGTCTCCTGCCAGTACCGTTAACGCCTCTTTGCCGTTTGATGCTTCAAGTATCCTGGCACCGCCGTATCCCGCTGCCGCAAGAGATCTTTTTAAAACGGTCCTCATGGGCATTGAATCATCTATAATCAATATTGAATAAGACATTTGCTTCCCTTTAATTTTTTTATGAGAAAGATCTTTATGTTCCAATAGATCTTATCACTTTCGTTGTGAGCTGAGTCCGGGTTTTGATAAATCAGATCGGCCATGGCCGTCATTAAGCCATTTTTAACAAAACATTCACTTCATTTATGTTGACCCCAAATTCAGCTATAATATAAGTTATATCCGAGTGGGTAATGCCATGCATTTTCATTAACTGATCCTTGAACCGATATGACAATCCATCCGCCCCTACGCCGTCGCCCACCATCATACAAATGCAGTCTGCCAGATATACAGCTGCGATCTCTTTATCGTTCATCATGGATTCATCTCTGAGATGGTGATGGTGAATAAGCTTGATCATCCGCGGGCTAAATTTCCATAATTTGCCGATCAATGCGCCCATCTCAGCATGATCTATGCCAAGTATCTTTTTTTCCGCTTCTCTGAAACTGTATCCGGATTCTTTTACAAGGGTATTAATTTTTTTTAAGTCCTGGAATACATATTTCTCCAATATGATTTTACCAATGTCTTTGATGAGGGCCGCGGTAAAAATTGTACTTTTGTTGTTAAGTCCCAGTCGCACGGCAACCTGTTTGGCAATAACGGCAGAAGAGACTGAATACCGCCACATATCCCCCTGTTCCAGGCCATAGCCTTTTCGACGTCCGGAAAGGACTTTTGCGCTTGATTTCACCAGTGCCAATTCAATTATCTGATCGGTACCCAGCATATTCACGGCATCTTTAATTGACTCGGCAGGCGTCTTTAACCCCGTATATGCTGAGTTGCAGATTTTAAGAATGTCTACGGTCATAACAGGGTCGTAGTGAATTATTTGGGCAATATCGTTCATTGAACTGTCCGGTTCTTCAACAATTTCGATCAGGCGGTTGGCAACGGCCGGCATCGGCGTTAAATCCTTTATCTCACGAATCATTTTATCCAGTGCCGTCATATTCTCACTTCCTTGGATCCTGATGTTTTAAGGAAAATATCGCCCGATGCAATTTCAATGCGGACCGTTCGATTGATGTTCCCGCCCACTTCCTGCTTATCGATCATCACTTTGTTTTTAAAAAACATTTTTTTTAACGCCAGGTAATTGCGTTTTCCGATATTAAAAAAACCGTTCTGATCAAGAATTTCGGCACCGCCGGCGACAAATATTTTAATTCTGGGCTTCTTTGCGCCCATTGCGTAAGCTGTTTTAAACAGGCGCGGAATACCTGTATCTGCGAACATAAATGGTTTTCTGGCGGCTTTCTCCTTATCTATGACGGATTCCGGAAGCATGTAGTGGAGAATTCCCCCGACTCTTGCAACCGGATCATAAATAACCAGTCCTATGCATGATCCAAGAGAGTAGGTGATCACATCATCTGCGGGATTATTGCTTACTTTCATATCTGCAACACCGACAATTTGTTTCATCTATTCATATCCTCATCTCATTTCTGCAGCCACAGTCCCTATTTTTTCGAGACAATGGAAAAGATGCCGTGAACATCCAGGATCAGTCCGACTTTTCCGTCCGCCAGAATCGCACCGCCGGCAATACCCCGGATATCATCCATATTCCCGCCAAGATTTTTAATGACATACTCATCTTTGCCCAAAAGTTCATCAATCAAAAAGGCGCGTCTTTCTTCCTTGGACTCAACAACGACAACCAGGCTTTGTTCGACGGATTTAGGATGATTGCTTGTTTCATAGATTTCATTTAATCGGATTAGAGGAACCAGATTGCCGCGATCTTTAACCATCTCGCCTTTTCCTTCTACGGTGAAATATTCACCCGGCCCAGGTCTGAATGCCTTTTGAATGGCGATGGTGGGAATAACATATTTTTCGCTATCAACCCTGACCAGCATACCGTCGATAATGGCCAGTGTCAGCGGAAGACTGATAATGAATCGGGAACCGGTCCCCTTTTCGGATTCAATATTCAAATGGCCGCGAAACTTTTCAATCCCCTCTTTAACCACATCCATGCCGACGCCCCGGCCGGAAATATCGGTAATTTGGCTGGCTGTTGAGAATCCGGGTGAGAGAATCAGATTAAAAACCTGGGCATCCGTCATCTGCTCTTCTCCGGTAATCAGCCCGGTGGCTGTTGCCTTTTTAAGTATTTTCTCCCTGTCCAGTCCCTTGCCGTCGTCCTCAATTTCAATGACAATGTTCCCGCCTTTATGATAGGCACGAAGATCAATACTTCCCTGTTCAGGTTTCCCCTTTTCCGTGCGTTCCTGTACGGATTCAATCCCGTGGTCACAGGCATTTCTGATCATATGAACCATGGGCTCATAAAGGGCATCCACCACATTTCTATCAATTTCGGTTTCTTCTCCGGTCATGGATAAGTTGATCTGTTTGCCGGATTTTCGGGACAAATCTCTTACCAGGCGAATCATTTTCATAAATGTGGCTTTGATGGGTATCATACGCATGGACATGGCAATATTCTGCATATTGTTTACAATCTGCCCCAATTGTGCAACGGTCTGGCTCAAAGCGGAATTTTCCATGGTTTGCTGTCGCAGCATCGACTGGGCAATCACCAGTTCTCCGGCATAATCCACAAGATCGTCCAATTTCTGGGTGCTGACTTTAACTTGGGAATCGACCCTTTTTTTAAACGTTGCTTGTTCCATTAACGCTGAAGCGACCTGGGACGGAGCGATCTTTTTATCTTCGATCAGAATTTCACCGAATTTTTTTTCCGGATGCTTTTTCTGGATTTCCAATGCATGCTCAACATCCTGTTTGCTGAGATCCTTTTTCCTGACAAGAATTTCACCGATGGGTTCTTTTTCCCCTTTAGTCAAAGAAATCTGAAGCCTTTTGAGTTTATCCCTCAAAATTTCTACGTCTATGTGGCCGTCCTCTTGTTGGTGACCGGTAGCAAGCCCCTGTTTTACACTGTCGATAAGCTGTTTTAACAAATCAACTGACTCAAGAATTGCATCTGTGGCGGAATGGTTAATGATGAAATCTCCGCTTCTTGCACTGTCCAAAAGATTTTCCGTGGCATGGGACAGGCGGTTGATTTTATCTAAGGATAAAAATCCGGAAACGCCTTTTATGGTGTGAAACGGCCTGAAAATATCGTTTATGATATCAGTATTTTCAGGATCCTGCTCCAACTCAATTAGAGAGACTTCGATGTTGTTCAGATTGTCTTCTGCCTCTGATATAAAGTCGGTCAGGATTTCTATATCATCCTCGGACAGTTTTTCGGGCGCACTGTTCTGTTCAGGGCCGGATTCGGGCTCGTTTTGTGGATACTCATCTTCCGAAGACTCCTGGATACAGTCATAGCATGGTTCGTTGGTTGCAAGGTGTTCTTCTAAAAGCTCAAGAACATCGGAGTAATCAAAGGTAAAAGGTTCATTCCTTTTTAAATGACTTAATATGGACTTTAACAACACAATTCCTTCTTCAACCGGCTTTGTGTTACACGCACAGCTAAGGTCCATTTTCTCCAAATATTGTTTACATAACTTTGAAATATCATAAAAAGTAGACGGCTCAATCGTTTCAGAAATGTTGATAAGGCCGTCTAGGTTACGAATCATTTCTCCTATCTCGTGGTCTTTTCCCGGACAGAATCCGGCGATGAGCATTGACAGCTCATTTAATTTTTCCTCTAACTTTTTGTATTCGCCGTTTGGGGGTTGGCCATGGGATTGGGACTGCTTTGGGCTAAATGACGCGTCACTCTTTTTTTGACCCATGTTTTTCAGCTTCGCGCTGAAATCCGAAACAATCATGTCAAGATTTGACAACAAATCGTTTCCAACCGGGGGGCCGTCTTTTATGATGGTATCAATAATGTGTCTGGCCTTCAGAATCTGCGCAGCCTCTGACGATAGTTCCAACGATTTGCATTGCGTATGTATGCTCTTGAGAATGGGCAACAGTGTTTTGATCGACTCCAGCTGATGCGGGTCGAATAAAATTAATTCTGATGCCAGCCTTTCTGTCGTTTCGATTATGTTTTCATAAGACATTGGCTTTTCCAAATTTTTAAAGTTCTCGTCAAATTTTTAAGGATGCCGCCGGCACAGGGCCGGGGAGATAAATTCCCCGACCCGTTTTGCACCTCAATTTTATGATACTAAAAGTCTTCAAATGTTTCGTCGTCATCAAACGGGATTACTTGATCCGGACGGCTTGAATCCAGGTGGTGATCCCTGGTTTTTGGTTTATGGGTTGTTTTGCCCGGGATGCTTTTAGCTACCGGTCTAGCAGGGTGGTAATCATCCAATTTGCGATTGGCATTGCTTTTACCTGTAACCAGCAGCACAAGATTATCAACATACTCTTTAAGTTGTTCGGCCTGGGCGCTCATCTCTTCTGCTGCTGAAGCCGACTCTTCGGCATTGGCTGCATTTTGCTGGACAACCCGGTCCATTTCACTAATGGCATTGTTGACCTCTTCAATACCATTGGATTGTTCCGTTGATGCCACAGAAATCTCTGAGACCAAGGCACCGACTTTGGCCGAGGTTTCCGCCACTTTGGAAAATGCCTCGCTGGTTGATGATACGATGCCGGAACCATCGTTTACCTTTTTGACCGTGTCTTCTATGAGTGCTGCCGTATCCTTGGCCGCATCTGCCGCACGCATCGCCAGATTTCTGACCTCATCGGCAACGACGGCAAAGCCTGCGCCCGCTTCACCGGCACGAGCGGCTTCCACGGCGGCATTCAAAGCGAGCAGGTTGGTCTGGAAAGCGATTTCATCAATGGTTTTTATTATTTTTGAAGTTTCCTCTGAAGCCTTGGAGATATCCTCCATGGATCGTGTTAATTCATTCATGGACTGGCCGGCAGTAGTCACAACCGCATTGGCGTCCTTCATTAACCCGTCGGCATGATTTGAATTCTCGGCATTTTTCTTGGTCATGGACGACATCTCTTCCATGGATGAAGAGGTCTCCTCGATGGATGCGGCTTGTTGTGATGCACCTTCTGCCATGGACTGGCTGGAGGAGGAGACCTGCCCGGAGGCCGCGGCCACCTGCACGGCACCTTCGTTAAGGCCGGTGATGATCTTGTTAATCGGTTTGGTAATGCTGCGTGTGATAAAAAATGCGCAAAGAATACCGACGATAAGTGCAACGATCAATCCGATAATCATGAGAACAGATGCATTTGAAAGCGCGTCCACAGCATCCTTGGCAATGGTGTTGGTTGCGCCGATTCCGGCATTCGACATGGTTTTGTGCGCATTGGTAACTTTGTCTGAGGCATCCACGCGTTTAAGCCCCAGATCCTGCATGGTAACCCAATTTTGAAGAACATCCTTCATAGCGGCATGGTATTCGTAACCGGCTGCATCAATACCCTCTATCCGCTTTAAGAATTCAGGCCCCCGTGTAATTTTTTCCAATTCTTCAAGCTTGTGATCTACTTGTGCAAAAATATCCAGGGTTGTTTTCATGAGTTCAGGGCTTCTCAATGCCTGGGATTTAAAAGCCCCTATTCGTGCCTCATTCCCAAGGGTAACAATATCGTTCACCATTGTAATCTTTGTATTTCTTTCCAGCATATCCCTCTGTAACTTCTCGTGCTGCCCTTCAAGAAACGCATCACAGCTGGACACATAAATTCCGGCATTTTCATCCATCTGGTCCCGGTATCTGTTCAGCACTCTTTTGTCTGCCAGACTGCCGCGATTAAATTCCATCATAAATTGTTCCATCGCTTTCTGATAGGTTTGCCCCGCAGATTGAATGGATTTAAGCCTTTGAATGTCTTCACTGTCACGGATCATGGCCCTTAATTCATTTACCGGTTCGGCAATGCCGTCCAATTGTGAAATTGCTTTTTGCATAAGGCCTGTATCGTTGGCTGCCTGGGCTTTAAAATTGATGACCCTGACGCCGGCACCAATATGAACAAGATCGGTGGCAAGTTTGATCTTCTGCTGACGGGCATTCAGATCGGATTTGAATTTTGCATTCTGGCCCTTTAACAATTCAGTGGAATTTAACATATACTTTTTTGCTGACTCATCCATTGTCCGTCTATTAACAGCAAGTTTGGCACCGGTATCAACGGTTTGCCTGATCAACGCTTTATACTCTTCAACCGCTTTAGAGGCGATATCAATCTGAGATTTAAGCTTTTTTAAATTTGGGGAGTTGTCATCAAGTTCACGTGCCTTTTGCAGGGCCATGTCAACAGAATCCATTGCCGTCTGAGTCAATTGATAAAACTTTTTATCTTCCGTATACCCAAACCCTCTCATTTCAAACGCCACCTCGTCGGCCGCCTCACTTAATTCCATGGCGACTGCCACTTCGGGTATATATTCTTTGGCCAGCATCGTGCTTTTTGTTCCTACCGTTCGCATGTTCACAACGGCCATTAAACCGAGGGCAACGGCAATAATGATCAATACTGCAAATCCAAATGTGATTTTTAATCCCAGACTCAGGTTTTTCATCTTAAACTCCTTTATTTTTTTAAAACATTTAGTTATGAAGCATTTTGAATGGCAGTCATTTCGTCGGACGAAAGGACCTTATCTATATTTAAAAGAATTTTAACGCCCCCATCCTGCTTAGCCATGCCAAGGATATATCTTGTATCCAGTTTGGTGCCAAAAGCCGGGGTTTCCTCAATTTCATCTTCTTTTATATTTAAAACCTCTGAGACGGTATCAACCACAATTCCGATTAGAACAGTGGAATCCGACGCATCGATTTCGACAACAATAATGCAGGTCCTGTCATTGTAAGAAATTGATTTCATGTCAAATTTTGACCGAAGGTCAATTACGGGGATTACTTTTCCCCGCAAATTTATGACGCCTTTAACAAATTCCGGAGTTCTGGGGACCGAAGTGATTGGTAACATACCGATGATTTCTTTGACTTTAAGAATACCAATCCCATACTCTTCCGACTCTAACGAGAATGTCAGATATTTACCTGTCTTTATGGTCATGTCGGCTACTGCCTTATTCATGCTGTTGGTTTGCTCATTCATTCATTTCTCCTTTGATTCTATATTTTTTTATCTGGTTTTCATTTTTATCTGTTTTACGTGTTTCATGGCTTTTGGAAATTTGGCCAATAATACGAGATATCCAACCAGCGATTCTTCTGTTACAATGCCCGGCGAAATTTCCAGGTTTTTGTTCAGATACTGTATCGTTTTATTTTTTGGGGTCATTTAACTCGATTTGTTTCAATCGCTGAAGCGCAATTTTACTGATCATTTCGGTCATATCCAACAAAAAAATCATCACGGTTTTGACTTTATCCTTCGGAAAATGTCGAAATGTTGATAAGTTATCTAAGCACGATATAAAACAATTAATTCGTTCAATACTTGAAAATATGCCCCGGGCGTCACTACAGCTATCTATTTATAAATACCTATGTTACGTTTTCGTATCGGCTACAAATTCGTATCGGCTATAAAAAAGACCATATCAACAGGATAAAACTCACGTTTCTGTGTCTGAAGTGAGCAATCTGAGGAGAAAGAGCCGCTTTTTATATGCTAACTCACACAGAATATATTAAGAAAATCGTAAAATAAAGACCTTTTATCGATTTTTTTTTGCCACAATTTGTCGTCCTGGGCCACTTGAATAAATCAATACCTCAGCAAACTCTTTTGTTGCTTATATGGTTATTTGTCAATAATATTCAGATGTACTTCCTTCCTTAAAAATAAACAGGAGATGCAATGGACGATAAAATTATGATCGTTGATGATGATATTAAATTATTAAAGTCAGTTGAGCGAATTTTTAAACAGGAGCCGGTTAAATGCTTTTTGTTCTCGTCTCCTGCCAATGCACTGAAAGAAGCCCCCGAAATTGAGCCAACGGTTGTTGTTTCAGATCTGAGAATGCCGGAAATGGAAGGTACGTTTTTTTTGGAAAAAATGAAACAGATGCTTCCTGCCACGGTAAGGGTGCTTATGACGGGCTATGCAGATATTGATGCAACCATCAGTGCAATCAATCAAGGGCAGGTTTTTCGATTTATAAAAAAACCCTGGGACAGCCATATATTTCGCTCTGAAATCAGGCATGCCGTCCAATATTCAAAAATGCTTCGACGGTTGGTACACAGCGATGCCGAGCCCGGAGAATCTGAACGGACAGAACGGTTGACCGGGGCACTTGAGATGGCAGGGGCCGTTTGCCATGAATTTGCCCAGCCTGTCCAGATTATTTCCGGGTATTGCGAAATTTTAACCGAAGAATTGAACAGACAGCCTGGTGTTTCCGGATTTAAGGAACCCGTATCCCACATTCTTCAAAGTACGGAAAGGTTGAAGGAGCTGCTGCTCAAATGTATGAAAGTTCAGCGGTATAAAACCCGCCCCTATCTTTTAAGCAGCAGAATAATTGATATTGATGCGGCCACGACAGAATAGATCGTATCTTTTGTGGCATACGAACCAAATACATACAGGAATTAAACTGCAGGTATGGGGGTTTTCCCACATATACAACGCGTTGCTTTTTGTATTTAAATAGTGGCATCAATGACCCCGGGTTGAAGAGAGTTGAATGATGATCTGGCAGTTAAAGGATCATACGGCACGGGGTAAGAAGACCTTCAACGCTTTTTTTAAGGAATCGGAAGGTGTGTATGGACAAGAAAAGAACATTAAAAACACTGGACCAATTGATTCAGCTGGAAACCAAGGCGGTCCGGACATATGATCAAGCACTTGAAACCGTAACCGATTCGGTCATCCGCGCGCAGCTTGAGGATTTAAAAGCCCGGCATGCAGACCATGCCGAGCAGTTGAGCAGCGAAGTTCTCAAAATGGCGAATGAAATGATTGCCAAACACTGGGATGCCATAACTTCAGCCGCTCTTCGTGAACCGTTGCCGGATTGCGGCCCTAAAATACGGATCGTGGCAAACGGTTGAAAACACCTCTCTTTTTTACCTGGATTCCGTGCCAATTAAATCTCCTTTGACGGTCAGGTTTTTTCTCCGTACCTTCGGTTCTCATGCTCACAACTTAAAGATAAGGCGTCGTCCCTGTTTTTTTCAATGGGGAAAATGATGTATATTTGCAACTACATAGTCATACCGGTGCCAATGGGTGGAAACCCTGATTTACGGTTAAGCGCCTTCCCTGTAATCTTGATCGTATCAAATTAGCCGGGAATCATTTACACAAAGGGTTCACTTGCACAAAACAAAGCTTAAATAAAATTAAGGAGGAAACATGGCTGAACAAAAACAGATCTATAAATGCGAACTTTGCGGAAATGTTGTTGAGGTTCTTCACGGTGCCGATGGAAACCTGGTTTGCTGCGGTGCGGAAATGGTCCTTTTTGAAGAAAAAAGTGCGGATGAGGGAAAAGAAAAACATGTCCCCGTGATTGAAACAACGGCCGAAGGCATCAAAGTCAAAGTAGGGTCTAATCCCCACCCCATGGAGGAAAAACATTATATTGAATGGATTGAAGTTATCGACGGGGATACATCCTGCCGTACCTATCTGAAACCCGGTCAGACCCCGGAAGCCATTTTCAAAGGCTGTCCTGCAAATGTTACCGCCCGGGAATACTGCAATGTCCACGGCCTTTGGAAATCTTGAGCGCCAGGTACTGATTAAAATTTGGTCGTCCTGAAAAAGAGGATTTTAGCTTCAAGGTATCAAGGTTGCTGCCGTAGTAATCTACTGCAAAACCTTGATACCGAAAAAAGGACGAATTTTTTCCATAAGCAGATCTGGTTTCTCTTCGATCACTAAATGCCCCGCATCCGGAATCACATGTAATGATGAGCCCGGAATCATTTCATGTAACGTTTTACCTTTTTCCATTGGGATCCAGGTATCCTCACGTCCCCAAAGAATTAAAACAGGATTGGTAATAAGGGGATAAAGGGGTTGCACCTCGTCGGTATAACCTGAATTGGCCTGTGCCATCTGTTGATAAAAGGCCACCTTCCCGTTTGGATCTGTCCAAGGAGAAACAATCATATTTAGCGTTTCGGTATCTATGGGCATGAACGCAGCCGTTTTGACGTAGGCGCGAACTATTGCCTCATGAATATAATCCGGAACACCGGCAAACGCGGACTGGTGGGCCTTTACGTGCTGGAAAAAAGGCGAGCCCCAGGGAGAAATCGCCACCGGATCAATAAGAACAATTTTATTAAATTTGCACCCATTGATGAGATAGGTTCGAAGAACTGTCGTACCCCCGAAGTCATGGCCGATAATGGCGGGGTTTTTAAGCCCCCAGTGATCCAAAAGTTGCGTTAACACCTGATTTTGGAGACCTAAGGAGACATCACCTGGCGATTTGTCTGACTGGCCGTATCCTAAAAGATCATAATAATATACGCAGAACTCTTTTGATAACGGCTCAATAAGATGGCGAAGGTTGAAGGACGACCATGGTGTACCGTGAACCAGTACCACGGCCGGGCCATGGCCACGGACTCCATATCGAACAATCCTTCCATTAAAATCATACGATTCCGGCAGCTTCCACTCTGACACTTCTAACATCCTTCTTTTTTGCGAATTTGCTTAATCAGTTCTGATGCCAATCCGCCTTTGGGCAGATAGGCATGGGCACCCGCGGCAAACATTGATTCGGAAGATTCTTCTTCGGCATTGATGGACAAACCGATAATCCGGACATCGGGCCGGTATTTCAAGATTTCCCGGGTGGCCTGGATACCGTTCATTCCCGGCATATTGACGTCCATGAGCACTACATCCGGATTAAGCTCCCGGACTTTGTCAACCGCCTCTTTGCCGTCTGTGGCCTCACCTATAATAACAATATCTTTTTCATTTTCCAGCAGGCTTTTCAGGCCCTCGCGAAAAATGGGATGGTCATCCACAATCACAACATGGCGCAGGGAGTCATCCAGTCTCACGTTCTCTTCGGGGAAGCTGTCGTGACACTCGGTTTTTGTTCCTGCCTGCCGGGGCAGATGAATATCCACGCATGTGCCTCTCCCCGGTTCTGAGATAATTTTTACTTTTCCGCCGATATAGGCAATTCGCTGCTGGATGCTGAGCAGACCGTAGCCACCGCGTTGGGCCATGTGTTCACGGATTGTTTCAGGGTTAAATCCCAATCCTTTGTCCTGAACCCGGATATGAAGGCAGCCGTTGTTGTCCATATCAGCAGTCAGGCTTGCATGCCCTGTTTCTGCATGTTTCACAACGTTAAAAAGCAGCTCTTTAATACTTTGAAAAATAAAAATGGATTTCTCCCGGTCAAAGTGGTCTTCGGCAGATTCCGGAATATGGCAGGCCACCTCCAGTCCGTGGCGGTCTTTGAAATTCTTACACACCCAGTTCAGGGCTTTGAACAAACCGGAATCATACAACACCGAAGGTGCCAGATTGGAGGTAATATCCCGGCAGGCGTTGATGGCATCCATGAGTAGTGTTTGAACTTTGGAAAGTATCTCGTCTTCTTCTTCTCCATGTTGCCGACTGTAGGTGTCCAGGCGGAACCGGGCGGAAGCAAGAATCTGCTGAAGGTCATCGTGGAGCCGGGAGGCCAGGCTGCGCCGTTCCCGTTGTTCCACCTGGGATAGCTCCATGGCCATTTTTTCAAGCAGCATTGTTTTTTCCTCAAGATTACGGGTTCGGCTGGAGATCTTTTCTTCAAGGGCCACGTTTATTTGCTGCAGTTGCGCCTCTTTTTCTTTAAGGCTTCGCTCATAGGTCCGGCGGGTGGTCGTATCAATGGCCATTGCAATAATCATCCGCCGGCCGTCTGGCAGGTTGCCAAGCAGGGAAAAATGAAAGTGCCAGAGCCGTTCCTGGCCGCTTTTGGTCCGGACAGCAAACTCTCCGGCATCGACCTCGACCTTGTTATCCAGCACTTTTCGAATATGTAAAAGAACTTCTGCCTGTTTGCCTCCGTGTGCTTTTTCTGTCCACTTCACGCTCGTTTTAAGTTCATTTTCCGTATACCCGGTAATCCGGGACCATGCCCCGCTGACCATGAGAATTTCATCATCCTCGGCAAGCAGCATTACTGGCAATGGTGCATGAAGTATCGCCTTTTTCAGTTGATCCTCACGTTCCTTGATCTCCATCATAGCCCTGCGGCGCTGGGTGATATCAATGAACGTGACCACTACGCCGGCAATTCGCTCATCCTGGGTTCGGTAGGGTAAAATACGCCGGATATAGTATCTTTCTTCTTGGGTGACACAGACTTCCCGTTCGATGGGAATCAGTTCCTTGAGCACCCTGCGCAGATCCCGGCTCAAATCATCATCCTGAAACCGCTTTACAATATGATCAATGCGCCGGCCCGTATCCGATCCAACCAAGTGCATGACATCCAGGGCACCGGGGGTAAACCGTTTGATGCACATTTCCCTGTCCAGAAAAATTGTAGGGATATGGGTACTGGCCAAAAGGTTGGCCATGTCATCGTTTGCCTCTTCCAGTTCCTTGACCTTTTCACGCAGCTCATTGTTGACCGTGGTCAACTCCTCATTCAAAGACTGGAGCTCTTCTTTACTGGTTTCCAGTTCCTCGTTGGTGGACTGAAGTTCCTCATTCATGCTCATGACCTCTTCGTTGGAGGCTTTGAGCTCTTCGTTGGAGGTCTCCATTTCTTCTATGGTGGACTGCAGTTCCTCCCGGGTGACCTGCAGTTCATATTCCAGCTGCTGAATAGCCGCTTCCTCAGAGCCTTCTCGATCGGGACCGGGTCTATCCACTTCTGTTTCCGGCTTTTTCTCCCTTGGGGTTGAAAAAAATGTAACTAGAATGAGCCCCTTGGCTTCAGGCGGGCGTTTAAGGGGCGTTGCTTCAAGACGGATCGTTTCCTGGCCCTGCTCGGGGGATAAAATCAGCACATGCTCAAAAGTGTTTGGCTCCTCAGTCTCAATGACATTCTGGAGCAGCCACCGGGTTTTAGTGCGGATACCGGGCGCCAGATGATCCAGCAGATTACGTGTGGGTTCACCTTCCGGCAGTTTCAAATACTTTGTGGTTTCACCCTGATAAAACAAAATATCAAAATTCCGGTCCACAAGGACTGCCGGCGGGGCATAGACATTGACCAGGGCCTCGTGGATAATCCCTACCGGACTTTTGATGCGTGAGCGACGGTTCGCCGTGCCGTCATCTCTTGTCCGCTGCGTTTTGGAGGTTCTGAAAACCGGCAGTTCGATTCTGGGCTGTCTGCCGCCTCCCAGGCGTTTAAAAATACGCCAGCTCTTTGAAACGGGCGTAAAAAGGTCTTTTTGGGAACCGATGGTTTCACTATTGCCAAGAAAAAGAAACCCGTCTTGCTTCAGGGCAAAATGAAAAAGCCGGATCACTTTAAATTGTGTGTCCGCTTCCAGATAGATTAACAGATTGCGGCAGATCACCAGGTCCTGGCTGGAAAACGGCGGATCATTGATCAGGGACTGCGGTGCAAACACCACAGATTCCCGCATATATTTTTTGACGACAAAAAAGCCGTCTTCCCGGTCAAAAAAGCGTTCCAGCCGCTCAGCAGAGACCTGGGCCGCAATACTTTCCGGATACCGGCCGTTCCGTGCAATCTGGAATGCATCCTTGTCAATGTCTGTGCCGAAAATCTGCACATCGCATCGTTTCTCTCTTCGTTCAATGGCCTCGTGGAGCAGCATGGCAATGCTGTAAGCCTCTTCTCCGCTGGCACACCCGGGCGCCCATACACGGATGGGCGAATTTTTATCACACCGTTCTATCAACTTGGGTATAATCTGCTTTTCCAGTATCTCCCAGGCCTCCGGCTCACGGAAAAAGGCCGTTACATTGATCAGCATATCTTTGAAAAGATCTTCTGCTTCCTGATCGGATTTCCTTAAATACCCAAGGTAATCCTTAGCCTTGCCGATATGGTTCAGTGACATCCGTCGCTGAATACGGCGGGCCAGGGTGCTTTTTTTGTAATGTTTGAATTCATGCCCTGTTTTGGCATAGAGCAGGGCCAAAATATCTTCAAGCTGATCATCATTTTCAGATGTATCTTCCAGCACCCCTTTATTTATGCCGTTTACATAGGGATGCCGGGCATACTCCTGCAGAACCTTCGGCATTTTTTCCGGGGCAAGAATACGATCCACAGCACCTGTGCTGATGGCACTTCTGGGCATGCCGTCGTGCTGGGCGGTTTCAGGGTCTTGAACAATGGCCAGGCCACCGTTTGCTTTGACCTCCCGCAGGCCTGTGGTGCCGTCGGAACCTGTCCCGGAAAGAACGATACAAACCGCTTTTTCACGAAGGTTTTCAGCCAGTGTTTTGAAAAAGAAATCAATGGCCATCCGCATACCACGGCTTTCAGGTGGTTCGGACAGCACCAGGTGCTCGCCTTCAAGGCCCAAATATTTCCCCGGTGGGATGATATAAACCGTATTTTTTTCAATCGGTGTCTGTTTGGTGACTTGAAGAACTTGTAATCCGGTATGGCGGGAAAGCAGATCCGGCATCATGCTCTCATGATTGGGATCCAGGTGTTGGATCAATACAAACGCCATGTCCGGTGCCTCGGGCAAGGAAGAAAAAAATTTTTGAAATGCATCCAGCCCGCCGGCAGATGCACCGATTCCTACAATGAGAAAAGGCAGTACTGCTTTGGGTTTTTCGTTAACGGAACTCGTTTTTTCTGTTTTTTTGTTCATCTTTGCTTTCTGCCATGCCCCTCCCTCTGGATAATTGAGACCCGCTGGTTTACATATATTGGTCACAATATAGGTGGTATTTCTACCTGTCAATGAAACATATTCCGTCATTTGGATTCTCATTTACAGGTAATCGGCGTTTATCTTTAAACGACAGGGGATACTGTTCAAAGCCTGTAATTACAGACAACCCGTATGGATGAACCAAGTGTCGGCCATAACAGAATCGGCAAAAAAGAAAAGGAATATGTTAAATAACGGCTACGGCGTTCTGAATAGCTGCCACCATTTCAGAGGCTTTAGCTCCTTTACTGATGAAATCTATGGCACCTGCAGAAACGATCTCCCGGGCGTAGTCTTTTTTTTCATACATGGACAAGGCTAGGATTTTTATTTCAGGATGCGCCTTATAAATACGGCGGGTGGCCTCAATGCCGTTCATGCCCGGCATGTTGATATCCATCAGAATGACATCGGGTTTTAATGTTCCGGCCAGCTCCACAATCTCCATGCCATCATGAGCCTGGCCGACGACCTGGATACCGGCAGTTTCCTTAAGCGCTTGAAATACGCCTTTACGAAAGATCGCATGATCGTCTGCCAGCAACACCCGGATATCTTTTTTTGATTTTTTTTTCTTGCCGGCATCACCATCAGAGGAGACGGTAGATTCACTGGTGGGGGCATCGTTTGCTGAAATGGGCGTTGTTATCTCCTGTTCGTACGGCAACACAATATCAAACCGGCTGCCGCTGCCTGGGCTGCTTGTGATATTAAAGGTTCCTCCGATTAATTCAATCCGTTCCTGAATGCTGAACAGGCCAAGTCCCTGCCTCATATTATCGGAAACCATGATGTTGGATGGATCAAATCCCTTGCCCTCGTCCCTGACACTGAGGCAAAGACGATCTTTTCCCTTAACTTTCAGGGTTACTTTGGCTTTTGACGTTCCGGCATACTTGACCGCATTGAACAGCAGCTCACGTACTGACTCGAACACCAGCAGCACGATGTCTTCGGAAAGCGACACATCGGATATTTGTGATGCAAAATCCATGTGAAATTGATGACGTTCCTGCATTCGTCCGGCAAGCCATCTTAAACCGGAGACCAGTCCGCCCCTGTAAAGTGCTGGCGGACTTAAGTCCGCGCTTAATGACCGGGCCATTTGGATGCAGGTACCGATGGTTTCTTCAATTTTTCTAACCGATTTATTCAACTGTGGATCCTGGATCTGCCGTTCCAGGCCACTTAGATGCAGCTTGGCTGCTGCCATATACTGCTGGATACCGTCATGCAGCACCTTTGCCACCCGCCTGCGTTCTGCCTGCTCCGCCATGGTGAGCTTCCCGGCCAGCGCCCTGAGTTGGTCCGCCCGGGCCAGAACCTCTTGATGGGCATTGTGGTAGCGGGTTTCAGCCGCCACCCGCAGTGCAATCTCTTTTTCAAGGCGTTTAATGGTCTGGTTCAGGGACCGGGTCCGCTGCCCAATTTTTTCTTCGAGAAGCTCATTGGCATCTTCAAGTTCGTCCTGGTATTCTTGCTGGGCGCTGATGTCACGAAATATGAGTACAAACCCGGTCATCTCTTTGTTTTCATTTTCAAGTCGGCTGACGGTCTCCTCAACCGGAATTCGGGTATCGTCCCGGCGCACCAGCATTCCTTTGCAGGCAAGGGGAATCGGCAAGTTTTCGGGAACATAGGATTCCTGTATCTGCCTGCAGGAACAATCCCGGGGTTCCAGGTCTATGGAAAATATTTCTTCAATTGGTTTACCCAATGCATCCGCCCCCGGCCAGCCGGTCAGTCTTTCTGCGGCCGGGTTAATAAATGAAACCCGCCTGTTTTCATCGGCTGAAATGACACCGTCTCCGATACTGTTTAATGTGGTTTTAAGCCACTCACTTTGAACAAAGAGGGCATCACTCGCCTGTTTTTTTTCGGTGATATCTTCGAAAATGGTGACAAGCTCGCCGTGCCTGACACAATAGGCATTAACGGAAAACCATTTTTTAAGCCGGCCGGAGTGTCCCTCAATACGAACAGGATCTCCTTGTATGACCGCCTTACCAAGACAGGCAATCCAGTCGACCGAGTCCTTTTGTATGTCTGGCATCAACTGTGTGATCCTTTTGCCGATCACATCTTTGAAACCCGTCAGTTTTTCAAACGCGGGATTGATTTCCAGAAATTCATAATCCACGGGTGTCCCTTTTTCATCCCAAATCACCCGGTATCTGGCAAACCCGTCGATCATATTTGAAAATAGGGCCTGATAACTTTCCCTGCTGTCGGTAAGATTTTTAAACAATGTACTGTAAGGCCTTGAAAGGCCGGTTTCAATCAGCGCCTTGTAAAGGCAGTAATAGGAAATGATTTTGAAAAAGTGTCCAAGCATATTGGCCGGACCATACACCCCGATATAGGTTGTAAACAGCAATTCAGAGATAATGGTAAGGATGATGGATGCCTGCAGCCAGTTGAAAAGCGTCCCGTCGAAGCGGTTTCGGCTGTGATGAAGGGCTGATAGCGCCAGGCACAGAATCAGGCAAATAATGTATTCGCTGTTTCTCTTGAACGCGGTCAAACCACCGGCATGTTCAAGATAGCAGTCGGGAAATATCTGCCAGACGAAAATAGAGAGCAAAATCAACACCGTGACCGCTGAAAAACCAAGAAGATAAATTGATGCCCTGATCCGGCTTTTAAATAGAAAAAATGCCCCTAACAATGAAAAGCTTTCAATGTAGCGGGCTGATATCCATAATTGGGTCGTCACGTTGGATCCAAGACCCGGCATGATATTGACCCCTTTATAAGTCATGGTATGTATCAGATCCAGTATCCCAACAAAAAGATAAGAGATTCCCACAAAAGTGAAAAACGACTTCTCTTTGAAAAATCGCCGGGCATTCCAGGTCACCATGAAAATACTGCAGGCGGTCACCACTGCAAACATCTCGGCAAGGGTATGAAAGAGCAGAAAATTGTAAAATGTGCTGATGTAAAAGGCCATCAGCATTACGATAAGGGCAGCGGCCTGAACGGCAATTGGTTTTCTCTTGTTCTCGGTGACGTCGGTTATTGCCATTTTTTCCCTTTTAGCATGGGGGGTGAAAAATTAAGATTATCGGTTTGGGTGGCATCTACCATTATTTTCGGGAAACTTCTAATAATTTTTTTAAAATTATTCATTGCCATGGGTTTCTCCCGGCAGATGATGCAACCATTTTTCAGCACGTTTTCAATTTTACCGTTCATCATACACCCTATTCGGTTTTTCTCAGGGTTGAAAAGATGACGATGTACCTAACGCATGTGTGCCGTTCTTTTCCTCAGCCCGATGTTCCAGAGGCAGAAAGATTGAGAAAGCCGAACCGCGCCCGGCAGTGCTCCAGATATCTATTACCCCGCCGTGGTGTTTTACAATATTCCGGGCTAATGTTAACCCTAGGCCGTTTCTTGCTGAATGGCGTTGATTTCCAGATGAATAGAACGCCTTAAAAACATGGGGCAACACATCTTTTTCTATCCCCACACCGTTATCTGTTATCGTTAGGCGTGCATATTTCCCACTGGGAAGACCATAGAGGTCGCAGGATCCGTTCATCATCTTTACAATATTGGTCGCGACAATGATTGTGCCTTTTCCTCTAGGCAGCGCCTGATAGGCATTATCCATAAGCGCCGTCACTGCCCGGTTGATTTTTTCCTTATCCACCGCCACCGGAATCGGACAGTCAAACAGATTGACGTCCAGAACGACATCGTTCATTTGGTTGACGGCATGTTCAATTACGGTTTTTACTATGCCGTTGAGGTCCACAAGCTGTTTACGGCACTGCCTGGTCTGTGTAAACTGTGTCAGATAATCAACTATGCTGGAACTTTGATCTACAAATTCAACAAGTTGTGTCATATGGGCCTGGGTCGCATCCGGTGATTCGGCCTGACACAGGGCCATGATTGCTTTGCCGCGGATTGCCTCCAGTAGATTTTGAACGTTATTGGCCACACAACCCGCCACCATTTGGACCGCACCTTCAGCGATACGGTCTTGTTGTTTATCCACGTATTTTTGCATCTGCCCTCCTTTCTATTAGTGGTTTAGGAAATCTATCGGTTTACTTTAGTATAAAGAACCTTGATTTCACATGAGGGAATTTACCCATTTTCACCCTGCAGAACCGGTATCCGCACCGGGTAAACAGGTATAAAAAGGCGGCAAAACAGAATTTTCAACAGCTGCAGGACGCAGCCGGCAGGATAACATAAAATAGGGAAGGCTTATACGACCAGCCCCTTTTCAATGGCAAACGCAGTTAATTCAGAGACATTGTGCAGATCCAGTTTGTTCATAATGTTGGAGCGATGACGCTCCACGGTTTTGGGGCTGATACATAAGAATCCGGCCACCTCTTTGCTGGTATAACCTTCAGCCACAAGCTTAAGAACTTCCCGCTCCCGCTGGGTGAGGCTGTCCCAGGCGGTTGTTTTTTTCAGTTTTCGGCGGCCGTCTAAAAATCCTTCCATGACGGTGCCGGTAATCCCAGGACTGATATAGGTCTTTCCGGAGATGACCACATGGATTGCTTTCAACAACTCGTCCTGGGACGAGTCCTTCAAACAATATCCTGATGCGCCGGCATCAAAGCACTCCAGGATAAATTCATCCGAATCGTGAATGGTCAACGCCATAATTTTGGAATCCGGCCTTTGACGCTTGATTTCCTTGATGGCAGAGACCCCGTCCATCTTGGGCATGGACAGATCCATCATAATCAGGTCCGGCGGTTCTTTAAGCGAAAGGGTGGTTTCAATGGCAGAAAATCCGTCGGCAGCCTGGGCAACTACTTCAAGATTCTTATCTGAATTAATCATCAAGCACAACCCTTCACGCAGCAGGGTATTATCTTCAGCAACTACAATTCTTTTCATTTTCGGATTCCTGAAAGGTCCTGAATTTTATATATATTAGTGTAATGTTAGGAATTAGTACCCATCAGTTACTGATATACCATGCCCCTTTGAATATACCAAATGAAATGTGATTTTATATGCTATCCGCGAACCGGCCAGACAAAAAAACCGGCATCCGCTTTATCTTTCCAATTGTTAAGAAGAAAGTCTCCGGCAAGTAACCGGATTCTTTCTATCTTTGTTGTGGGCCGAAGCCTGGGTGTTGATAGGCCAGGTCGGCCCGTGGCCGTTATTCCTGTTCTCCGGAGACGGCAAACCCGCTGGTGCCAAGTCCTGTGGCCGATGGCGTGCCGGCAATCCTGGCCAGGTAAGCGTCCCCCAGATTTTTAATATGGCCGCCGATATTGTCAAAATAGTTCAGGTGAATCTGCTCTTCATCAATAATGGTTTCAAAAATCTTCATGGTAATGCTGTCACCGTTTTGCCGGCAGACTTCCAGAAACCCGTTGTATGCGTCAATGGTGTCATCCTCCAGGTTTGAATCAAAAGGGAAAATGAGGTCTACTTTCTGGCCTTTGCTGACTTTGTCGGCCAGTTCGGACGTCGGCTCTCCGCCAAGCTCTTTGATCCGTTCGGCAAACATCTCTGCATGCCGCATTTCATCAATGGCGATCAGCTTGACCTTTCCTGCCAGTTCTCCGAAATCCATGTCGTCAAGATTGTAATGCTGGTTCATGTACTGGCTGATGGCGTGCAGTTCCATGGCTCTTGCCTGGTTTAATGCGCTGATCACATTGTTTCTTCGCTCTTCTTTGCTTAATTTTGCCACTGTACTTTCCTTTCTCGGTTTTCTAAATATATTCCTGAATCACTTTTTCCAGCCTGTCCGGATCATAATGCCTGTCAATGAGCGGGCCTTTTTCCAGCCCCTTAATCTGGGAGATAAACTCTCTTTGCTCCTTGGCATACAAAATTCCCACAGGTATCCGGTCCCCAGTTTCACGGGCCAGCTCCATGGCCGTGCCAAAATCATCCCGGCCCTTTGTATCATCCAGCTCATAGATCCGGTCTTTGTACCATTGGGCGGTGTTGACCCGGTTAAAGGTGACACAGGGTTGAAGAATGTCGATTACGCTGAATCCTTTATATTGCACTGCTGCTTGAATAAGGCCGCTTAAATGGTCTATGTTTCCTGAAAATCCCCGGGCCACAAACCCGGCACCCATGGTCAGAGCCAATGCCGGACCGTTTAGGGCTTTTGAAATCACGCCGGAGGGCTGCATGGATGTGGTCATGCCCCATGCGGATGTCGGGGAGGCCTGCCCCTTGGTCAGTCCGTAAATCTGATTGTTATGCACCAGAAGCGTCATATCCGTGTTCCGGCGCGCTGCATGGATAAAATGGTTGCCCCCTTCACCATAACAGTCCCCGTCTCCGGAATTGACTATAATGTTTAAATCATGGTTGGCTATTTTGGCCCCCAGGGCAATGGAGAGCGCCCGGCCGTGGATGCCGTGCAGAAAATTGCATTTCAAGAAATGAGGTGTTTTGGCGGCTTGGCCAATACCGGAAACAATCAACAGTTTTTCCGGCAGAATATTGAGTTGCGCCAAGGCATCCTTCATTGCGCCAAGGATGCCGAAATTGCCGCATCCCGGACACCACTGGCTTTTGTAGGCAGATTCATAAAGGTCTTTATCGAACATATCAGGCAAGCTCCTTTTCTTTGAGTGCATCCACGATAAATTGGGCTGTAAACGGTCTGCCGTCGTATTTGAGTACATAGCCGGAGAAATCGATATCAGTATTTTCTTTTAATATTCCGGCAAACTGGGCCCCGGCATTCATCTCGACCGCGATAAATTTTGTGTCGGCGTTCTTTTTCAACACCTTTTCGGCAACGGCCGTCGGAAACGGCCATATCTGTGAAAAAAGCAGACAACCGACATCCGCGCCCTGATCCCGCAGAAGGCCTGTGGCCTCTTTGATGGCTCCGGCGGTGGAGCCCCATCCAATCAAAAGGGTGTGGGCATCCGGATGAACGGCTTCAGGGCCGTCCAGCTCTTCGATCATGGCCGGCAATTTGGCATGGCGTTTTTTCATCATGGTGTTGCGTATGCCCATATCTTCGGTGATATGTCCATCCGGCCTGTGTTCATCGCTGGATACCTTGACCAGCGCCTTTCCCTTGCATGGCAGTGCCCGGGGCGATACACCGGAATCGGTTACAGCAAACCGCTCATAACTGCCCGGATCGGGCATGTCATCATCGGTTATGATAAAACGTTCCACATGCTTATTAATGAAAAACGGTTTTTCCAGTAAAAACAGAGAATCCATCAGATATTGATCCGCCAGGATAATGGCAGGCACCTGGTATTTTTCAGACAGATGAAACGCCTTGCGGGTCTGTTCAAACGCCTGGGCCGGTGCGCCCGGGGCAAATATAAACCTTGGAAAATCGTCGTGGGATGCATGGACGGTAAACCGAAGATCTCCTTGGGCGGTTCGTGTGGGAAGGCCGGTGGATGGTCCGGGGCGCATGGCATTAACGATCACCATGGGGGTTTCGGTCATGCCGGCAAGCCCCAATGCCTCGGTCATCAGGCAGAACCCACCCCCGGAAGTGGCCGTCATGGCACGGGCACCGGCAAAAGATGCGCCGATCACCATGTTGGCGGCGGCAATCTCATCCTCAGCCTGTTCCACCACGATGTCCAGGCGTTCACTCAAATCGGTCAGGTGTTGCATAATGCTTGTGGCAGGACTCATGGGGTAAAACGCCCCCACCCGGCAGTCGGCTGCAGCCGCCCCCAGCGCAATGGCTTTGCCGCCGGAGATAAGATTGCCCTTGGGCGTGGATGGATTTGCCAGGGGCTGTTCTTCAAACGAGACATCCGTAACTGCATCAAACCCCTTTTGGGCGGCATCCAAATTTTTTTCCAGCAGGTCCTTTTCAAGGCCGCTGAAATGGTCTTTGATTGTGGACTGGATCGTTTCCGGACCGGCGCCCAGCACCCGGAGCCCTGCGGCGGCGGCTATGGTGTTGATAAACAGCTTTGAGCCGGTCTCTTTGGCGATTTGTTCAAAGGCCACCGGTACGACCCTGCCCGAAGTTGAAAAGTCCTCATCTGCCAGCACAACACTATTATCTTTAAGCGATGGACTGTGGATTTCCCAGGTGTTTTTGTCCAGGGCAATCAGCAGGTCCACGGTTTTTTGTGGGGCGTGGACCGGGACGTTGCTGATTCGGATCTGGAAAAAACTGTGCCCGCCGCGAACCCGGGATTCAAAATCATTGACGGCCATGGCAAAATAACCGGCCTTGCGACAGGCGCCAGACAACAGGGCGCCGATGGTCTGGATGCCCTGTCCGGCTGCGCCACCGATCACTATGGTAATGTCCATTTGCAATTTCTCCTTGTTATGCGTCTTTGATTAATTTTCTAAGCACATATGGCAGAATGCCGCCATGTATCATGTATTCGACGTCGATATCCGTATCCAGGCGGGCAATGGCCTGGAAGGTCACATGGCTGCCGTCTGATTTTTGGGCAGAAACCTGCAGTTGTTTGTGCGTCGTCAAGTCGGACATCCCTTTGACGGAAAACAGTTCGGATCCGTCCAGCCCCAGTTCCTGCCATCCCTCGCCGGATTGAAATTGAAGCGGCAGAACCCCCATGCCCACAAGGTTGCTGCGGTGGATGCGTTCATAAGACCGTGCAATGACCGCCCGGACGCCCAGCAGAGCGGAGCCTTTGGCGGCCCAGTCCCGTGAAGAACCGGTGCCGTATTCTTTACCGGCCAGGACAATCAACGGTACCTCCTCTTGCTGATAGGCGGTGGCTGCATCAAAAACAAACCGGGTGTCCCCTTCGGGAAATTTTTGGGTCAGGCTGCCCTCTTTGGGACTGACCAGTTGATTCTTGATACGGATATTTCCAAAGGTCCCGCGCATCATCACTTCATGGTTTCCCCGTCTGGCACCGTAGGAGTTAAAGGCATCCACGCCGATTCCTTTTTCCTTTAGGTAAATACCGGCAGGATACGCTTCGGGAATGGCCCCGGCCGGTGAGATGTGATCGGTGGTCACTGAATCGCCCAGGGTCAAAAGTGCCCGGGCATTTTCAAATCCCTTGGGTGTTTGGTGGGTCAGTGAAAAATCCTTGAAATATGGGGGATTGCGGATATAGGTGGATTCCGGATCCCAGTCAAAGGTGACCGATTGAGTAATGTCCAGATTTTTCCAGGAGCTGTCCCCTTGAAAAATACGATCGTATTGTTTTTTAAAGTCCTCTTTTTTGACATACCGGCCGACCAGATCATCAATCTCTTGATCCTGGGGCCAGATATCTTTCAGATATACCGGCTCTCCATTGGGGTCTAAGGCCAAAGGCTCCTGGTCAAGATTCACATCCACCCGCCCGCAGATGGCAAAGGCTACCACCAGCATGGGCGATGCCAGAAAATTGGCCTTGACGGACTGGTGAATCCTGGCTTCAAAGTTGCGGTTCCCGGACAGCACTGCGGCCACGGCAAGATCCTGTTTTTTTATTTGCTTCTCAATTTCCGGATGCAAGGGGCCGCTGTTGCCGATGCAGGTGGTGCATCCAAACCCTGCCACATGAAACCCCAACGCTTCCAGATAGGGCATCAGGCCGGCATCGGACAGATAGTCCACCACCACTTTGGAGCCTGGTGCAAAAGAGGTTTTAACATGGGGTTTAGGGAATATGCCTTTTTTCACCGCGTTCATGGCAAGCAGGCCGGCACCAATCAACACGTAGGGATTGGATGTATTGGTACATGATGTGATGGCCGCAATCACCACGCTGCCGTTCCCTATTTCAGCCGGGATATCGTTGAGCCGGATATCGGTTTGTTTTTTGTCAATGGGTTTAGCGCCGGCATCCCCAGGGGAGATTTCATCCAGAAATTGGGAAAAACAAATGTCAAGTTCGTTGAGCCGGACCAGGTCCTGGGGCCTGGCAGGACCGGCAAGGCTGGGAACGACATCCGCCAGGTCAATTTTTAGGGTGTCGCTGAATTCGGGTACGTTGCCATCGGTTCTGAACAGGCCGCAGGCTTTGGCCCAGGCTTCAACCACCTGGCCTTGGGCGGCCCGGTTGGTCATCTGAAAATAATCAATGGTCTGTTCGTCTATGGGAAAAAATCCTATGGTGGCGCCGTATTCCGGAGACATATTCGAAATGGTGGCCCGGTCCGGGACTTTAAGGTGTCTCAGGCCGGGGCCGTAAAATTCCACAAATTTTTCCACCACATTCATTTGCCGCAGGCGATTGGTAACAGTCAGCACCAGGTCTGTTGCGGTAACACCGGGGTTGAGCTTTCCAATCAGCTCCACGCCAATTACTTCGGGAAGCGGCATGAAATAGGGCTGGCCCAGCATAACGGCTTCGGCTTCAATCCCGCCGACACCCCACCCCAGCACACCGATGCTGTTGATCATGGGGGTGTGGGAGTCGGTCCCTACCAGGGTGTCGGCAAACAGAAGATCATCTCCCTGGGTTTCAGACCGTATGGCGCCCCTGCCCAGGTATTCAAGGTTAACCTGATGGCAGATCCCGGAGTTGGGCGGAACCACCCGGAAGTTATCAAAACTCTCCTGTGCCCATTTTAAAAGGCGGTAGCGCTCCGCATTGCGCTCATACTCCTTTACCACATTTTTTTGCCGGCAATTATTCGTACCATGGTAATCCACCTGAACAGAGTGATCTACAATCAGTTCCACCGTGATCGACGGATTGACCAGGGACGGGTCTTTGCCGGCCGCAGCAATGGCATCCCGCATGGCAGCCAGATCCACCACCGCAGGTACGCCTGTAAGATCCTGCATCAGCACCCGTGCCGGATAATAGGGGATTTCAGGTGCAGCGTCATACGTTGTCTGCCATTGGGCGGCGGCCAGGACATCTGCAGCTTTAGCTTCCCCGCCGTGACATTTTCTTAACAGATTTTCCACCAGAACCCGGATTGAAAACGGCAGCCGGGCAATTGAAATCCCGGCTTTTGAGTCCAGGAGATGAAGGTTGTAAAATGAACAAGTCTGACCGTCGACCCTGATCTTATCCATGAAATCAGCTGCGTTAAAGTTGGGGGCGCCCCCTTCATTGTTTTCCACTGTTTTTTCTCCTTACCAGGTAGTGTTTTTAGTTTTTGGTTCCTTGTTTTTCAGACGACCAGTCAGCATGCAGATGTCCACGTCCCACCGTTTTTTAACATCCCCGTATGGCCGAAATCAGCTGATCTGGCGCGTCGCTTTTGGTTAGATACGCCGTTGCTCCGGCCTTGTGCATGGCCTCGGCAAGATCGGGGTCCACGTGCATGGAAAAACCGATTACACAAATATCCGGCTGACGGGCCAGAATCAGTTCCGTCGCCTGGGTGCCATGCATATCGCCTAAATCCATATCCATGATGATGACATCCGGGACAAGGGCTTGTGCCAGTTTTATGGCCTGTTTTCCATCCTCGGCTTCACCTATGATCGAAAAATCAGGTTCCAGCTGCAAAATAACCTTGAGCCCCTCCCGTAGGGCCTGGTGGTCATCAGCAATTAAAATTTTGATATCTTTTTTTTTTGTCACGGACGCCTCTTCTTTCGCTGTGGAATATACGGCTTGAACCTCATGGGTGCAGGCTTAAAGTTTTGGTTCCCGTCAATAGAAAATGACTTGTGTGCAACATTTTTTGCTCTTTTGGCGTTTCCCATTGCCTTCATAGCGCACGTGAAATTTAACACTGGAACGTGTTATCTAACAATGAGGGGAACCCCGCATTTCGGCAGGCGAATGTATGCAGTTTTTAAAAAATTGAGAGATTTTGGAATTTGATTTGTCAGGTGCCTGCTTTAATTAAATTTTTTCTATGTTTGTTGTGGGCCGAAGCCTGGGAGATGTACCCAAGGACGGCCCGTGGCCGTTATATCTTAAATTCTCCAACCATTTTGTTTAGCTGTTCAGCTAATTTCGATAGTTCCACAGCGCTGGTTTCTACCTGATGGCTTCCGGCATTCATTTCGTTGACTGCCTGACTTACCTCGATGATATCTTTTGTTACTTCTCCTGCTATAGTAGACGTTTGGCTTACATTTTCGCTTACTTCCTGTATCCCTTGAGCAGCTTGGGTTACATTATTTGCTATCTCTTGGGTTGTTGCAGATTGTTCTTCAATCGCGGTGGCAACAGTTATTACAATTTTATTGATTTCATTGATGATATTTACAATGGAATTAATTGCAGTAACAGATTCGGTTGTTGTTGTTTGAACAGCGGTTATCTTGTTGCCTATTTCATTTGTCGCGTCTGCTGTCTGCTGTGCAAGTGCTTTAATTTCTCCTGCAACAACGGCAAATCCCTTGCCTGCGTCACCTGCTCTTGCAGCTTCAATTGTAGCATTCAGGGCAAGGAGATTTGTCTGCTCTGAAATATCTGAAATGGTTTCCGTTACCTTGCTGATTTCAGATGCGCTTTTCCCAAGCTCACCCACCTTTTGGGAAACCTCTTTTGCAGCTTTAACGGCTGCGTTTGTCGTTTCACTGCCTTTGGCTGTGTTATTTGCAATTTCGTTTATCTTTTCTATCATATTATTGGTGGCATCAAATTCACGAACCGGCAATCCTGCTACAATAATCCAGTCCCAAGGTTTAAAATACATAAGCCTTATTACTTTTTCCACCTCGCCTTTACCGTCTTTGGCATCCCACCTGTATCTCATTACGCCGACACCGTTTTCAGGCAGGGTGTGTGCCGTTTTGATAATATTTTTTATCGGGAAGGACCCGTCCTCGGATTGGTAGGTAAGTATATTTTCCCCATCCCTTCGGCCTTGATGTGAAATGACATAGTTCCCTTGGGAATCAAGAACATAAACATATCCGGTTTTACCGACTTTTGTGTCTATGACCGCTTTTCTCAGGCCGCTAAAGCTTTCCTGGGGAATCCCCACATAAAGAACGCCTACAACGTTATTGTTGTCATCATATATTGGCTCGTAAGCCGTGATGTACCATCTGTCAACGACAAAAGCCCGGCCCCTGAATGTTTTTCCACCAAGCACTTCTTTGATGACCGGATTTGGTTTACCGTCAGGATTGATTGCGGGGATATAGGTTCCTATCGCTCTTTTCCCATCTTTTTTTACGACGTTTGTAGCAATCCGCAACATGCTGCCCGATGCGTTCAGACGTTGAAATATCGTACATGTCCCCCCGACCAAGGATTGAACTTTATCAACAATTGACGACTTTTCCGACATATCGTCTGTTTTTCCAATCCATTTCCCACCTACAATAACCCTGGGAAGAGAAATTGTTTGTTTGTCTTTCGTATATTGATTCACAGCCAGCCATTCAATGGTCTCATTGGACAATTTTATAGAGCCCTGTTGCTTCATGATATTCCGGGCAACGTTTAGAGAGTTGTTGACTGCTTCTTGAACCTGTTCCTGGCTTGCTTCGCAGATTGAATAGACTCCTTTAATCAGATGCTCGAAGTTTTCAATAGCCAAATCTGAAGTTTCGCGCCTCACAATCTTTGCCGTTTGGGCATCCTGGAAAAAAGAAATCAGAGAAATTAAAATAAGAGGAATAACGCTAAACAAAATGCCATAAACCATCAATTTCGTTTTTAGTTTCATTGAGCTGAACATCATTGTAGACTTTTCTCCCTTTTAGGTCTGCTTTGTTGATAATATTCAATGATCCAGTTTTTTTGTAACGGGCCGGTATTATAATGTTTATTTAAAATTTAAGATGGTTCTGGCGGCACGATTTTTAAAATTACATAATAATATTAACATATTATCTAATCGTTGTGGGGAAACTGATTCCAAATCATGGTATTGAGCCTCCTGTTTGACGAAAAAAAAACTGGATCATCAAGTGATAGCCATAGCTTAGCCGATCAATCCATCAAGGCCAAGCCTTGGGGAAATCGTCTCGTTCGCATTCTTAACGGATTCTATGTTCCTGCTGTATGGTATTGGCGACGGAGAGGGTTAACGCTTTCTCCGGTTCAGTTAATTAGTTGGTTTTATACTTCTGGTTTTGGTTTTTCAATATTTTTTTGCTTGTAAAAAAGAAATTAAGTCCGGCATCATTTTTCGCCTTGATTTATTAAAAGTAGTATTGAGTTTTGTGCGGGTGGAGGCTTACCTCAAAAAATTTTTTCGCTGTATACTTTGCAATTTCAGGATAAACATTCTAAATTGCGGGGTGTGAATTTTTGATGGATTATAAATGAAATAACAGCCATGGCCGACCTGGTTTTTCACCGGGGGTTCAGCCCACAACGAAAGTTGAAAGACCTGTGTAAGTCTTATAAAAAAGAAATAATAAGGACAAGACGGTATAAAACATGACAAATCAAAATGGATGGACAAAATCAAGTTGGAAAAATTATACGGCCCTTCAGCAACCCAACTGGCCGGATCAAAAAGCATTGGAAAAAGTTACTGAAGATTTGGCATTGCTGCCGCCGCTGGTTTTTGCAGGGGAAATCAGAACATTAAAGGGCCTGCTGGCCAAGGCCTCAAGAGGGGAGGCGTTTTTGCTTCAGGGCGGCGACTGTTCAGAAGATTTTTCCCAGGTTACGGCACCCACCATCAGGGAGACCATGAAGGTTTTGCTGCAAATGGCTGTTGTTATGGCCTATGCCGGTGGAAAACCCGCCATAAAAGTGGGCCGGATTGCCGGGCAGTTTGCCAAGCCCCGATCATCAGATACGGAAACTGTCGATGGCGTTGAACTGCCGTCATATCGTGGAGACATGGTCAACAAAAGCGAATTTACCATGAATGCACGAACCCCCAACCCTAAATATATGCTTAAAGGATATTATCTGGCCGCCTCCACCCTGAACCTGTTGCGGGCATTTACCCGGGGCGGTTTCGCTGCGCTGCACAGGGTTCAGGCTTGGAACCAGGAGTTTGTGGCGCAATCCCCCATGGGCAGGTCCTATGACCGTTTAGCCAGGCAGATTGATCAGGCCATAAAATTTATGAATACAATCGGGATAACCACGGATATTCCCCAGATCAACCAAACCCAGATTTTCACCTCCCACGAAGCCCTTTTGCTGCCCTACGAAGAGGCATTGACCCGAATTGATTCCACCACAGGGGACTGGTATGATTGTTCGGCACATATGCTTTGGATCGGCGAGAGAACCCGGCAGGTGGACGGTGCCCATGTTGAATTTTTGAAGGGGGTGCTCAATCCGATCGGGGTTAAAATCGGCCCGGATCACGATATTGATAATATCAAACAGCTCATTGACGTTCTTAATCCTGAAAATGAGCCGGGAAGATTGACCCTGATTACCCGAATGGGATGTGGCAACATTGAGAAAAAGCTGCCCGCCCTGCTTCGGGAAATCAAAAAAGAGGGGTCTCATATCGTGTGGAACTGCGACCCCATGCATGCCAATACGTTTACCTCTGAATCCGGACACAAGACACGGGATTTCAATGAAATTTTAAAGGAGATTACCCGGTTTTTTGAAATTCACTGGGCAGAAGGCACGATTCCGGGAGGCGTTCATTTAGAAATGACCGGTAAAAACGTAACCGAATGTGTCGGTGGTGCCAGAAATATTGTTAGTGAGGAACTTCACAATCGATATGATACCACCTGTGACCCCCGGCTTAATGCGGAGCAGAGCCTGGAGGTGGCGTTCCAGATCGCTGATATGATAAAGCGTTAAAGGCTGATATGGTCACGGAAACAAAGTTTAAAGCCGGCGCCGTGCAGTTTGATGTGAAAGACGGAGATGTCCGGGGCAATCTCTCTGTTGCCCTTGGGCATCTGGGGCACCTGGCTGACCAGGGCGCATGCCTTGGGGTCTGCCCTGAATTTTTTTTAACCGGGTTTGACAATGAAAATATGGCCCGGCTGATGCCGGATGTAAAAGAGGGGATTCAACGTCTGGCTGAATTTGCTCGCCAGCGATCCATGGCCGTTGCCGGAAGTATGCCCGAGCAAAAGGAGGGTCGGGTATTTAATACCCTCTATTTCATTGACAGGGACGGTGAGATTCGGGTCAGGTACCGCAAATTGCATCTGTTTCCTTTGACGGGTGAGGATTTGCACTATGCCCGGGGAGATGAGATGGTGACGGCAGACACCAGTCTGGGCCGCGTCGGGGCAATGATCTGCTATGATCTGCGATTTCCCGAACTTGCCCGCCGCCTTTTCCTTGACGGGGCGCGGCTTTTTGTGATCAGTGCCCAGTGGCCCCTTACCCGGGTGGCCCATTGGCAGACATTAATCCAGGCACGGGCCATTGAAAACCAGGCTTGGTTTGTTTGCTGCAACCGTACGGGTACGGATACAAACGGACTTGTTTTTCCGGGCAGTTCCATGATTGTTGATCCCAACGGTTCTGTTCTTGCCCAGGGCGATGATAAGTCCGGTATCATCATGGCTGACATTGAGATGGACCTGGTGGATCGGGTGCGGAAAACCATCCCCGTTGGACAGGACCGCAGGGGGGATGTCTACGGTTAATATGGCTAATAAAATTGTTACGCTGGATGAGATGTGCCGTCTGGCTGATGGATACAAAACCCTTGGCCGGACCGTCGTGTTTACCAACGGTTGCTTTGACATTCTTCATGCAGGCCATGTGGCTTACCTTGAAAAAGCAAAATCATTCGGGGATGTGCTTGTGCTGGGTCTGAATTCCGATCTGTCCGTCCGGCAGATCAAAGGTGATCGTCGGCCTGTGATCTGCCAGGCCCAGCGGGCCCGTGTTGTGGCGGCCCTAAGCTGTGTTGACCATGTGGTGCTGTTCGATGCGCCTGATCCGGAAGCGTTGATTCGAGGCATTGTTCCCCAGGTTCTGGTCAAGGGGGCGGATTGGCCCGAGGATAAAATCATTGGCGCTGAGTTTGTCAAAGGCTGCGGCGGGCGCGTGGAACGTGTGGCGTTTGAGGAAGATATTTCCACATCAAAAATTATTGAACGTATTGGGCAAAAATTTTATGGCGGGTCCTGATCCTTTAACATTTGATCATCTGAATGTTTTTCCCGGGCTGGTTCACGGCGTTTTTTCCAGGGCCGAAGGATACAGCAAAGGGCCGTTTCTAGGATTGAATGTCGGATTGAGCACGGGTGATGACCCTGATATTGTAAACCGGAACAGGAATTTGATGCTGTCATCCATAGGTCTGAACCGGGGTCTGTTTTTAAATCAGGTGCACGGCACTGACATTGCCGTGATTAAATCAGAAAAGGATGCGGCAGGTGCTGTATGGAACGGGCAGGGGACGGCACCTTCTATAATAGTTAAAGCAGATGCCGCCGTTACAAACCTTAAAGGCCTGGGGCTTGCGATCCAGGTGGCAGACTGCCAGGCCGTAGTCCTGTACGACCCGCAAAAAGAGGTGGTTGCCAATGTCCATTCCGGCTGGCGGGGCAGTGTGGCAGATATTTTAGGCCGTTGCATCAATACCATGGTCACGCAGTTCGGATGTACCCCTGCAAGCATCCGGGCCGGCATTTCTCCTTCTCTTGGCCCTTGCTGCGCACAGTTTATTAATTATAAGCGGGAAATTCCCGAAACATTATGGCAATATAAAGAAAAGGACCGCCCCTATTTTGATTTCTGGCAGATTTCCCGGGATCAACTCGGGGCCCAGGGTGTGTTGGATGAACATATTGAAACCATGGGGCTTTGCACCCGGTGCCGTACGGATCTGTTTTACTCTTTCAGGGAAAACAAGGCCACCGGACGTTTTGCCGCAGTGATTGCCCTTAAAAATTAAGGATACAGAATAATGGATAAACCGGAACAGTTTTTTTTGACTCGCACAGTAAAAGCCGCCGGTTGAGCGGCTAAACTGGATCCAGGGGCCCTGGATAAAATCGTGTCAAAACTTGAAATACCGTTCCATCCGGATTTGATCATCGGGCTTGAACACCCGGATGATGCCGGTGTGTTTCGCCTGTCCGACGAGACGGCCATTGTCCAGACCCTTGATTTTTTGACACCTGTGGCCGACGATCCCTATGATTTTGGTCAGATTGCTGCGGCTAATTCCCTGTCCGATGTCTATGCCATGGGGGGGACACCCATTACGGTTATGAATATTGTCTGCTTTCCGTCATGCGACCTTGACGCAGGCATTCTTCCCCGGATTCTTGAAGGCGGGCTCGATAAAATTAAAGAGTCGGGCGCAGCACTTGTGGGCGGCCATTCCGTGGATGATCCTGAAATCAAGTACGGGCTGTCGGTGACCGGTATCGTGCACCCGGACCGGGTTTGGGCCAACAGCCGGGCAAAGGCGGGTGATGCCGTCATTTTGACCAAACCCATCGGCACCGGCATTATCTCCACGGCGATCAAAGGTGGACTTGCATCCGAGGACCAGGTTAAGCAGGCTGTAAAAACCATGTCTACCCTGAACAAACATGCGGCCCTGATCGCTAAAGATTTTCATGTTCATGCCTGTACTGATGTTACAGGTTTTGGGCTTGGGGGGCATTTGATTGAAGCGGCTAAAGGCTCAGGCATGCGTATTGAAATTTACACTGAAAAGGTCGGGGTGCTGGACGGGGTCATGGAGTATGCCGCCATGGGCCTGCTTCCGGCCGGTGCCCATAAAAATAAAAGTTTTTTTGCCCCGAATACCCGTGTGGCACAAGGAACGGATCGGGTGCGAAGTGATTTAATGTTCGACCCCCAGACATCGGGCGGGCTTTTGCTTTTTATGCCCCGGGACCAGGCTGTGCAATGTGTGGATATTATGGAGAAAAACGATATTCCGGCAAGGTTGATCGGAAGGGTTAGAGGGCCGTATACCAACGGATTCCTTGATATTATGTAAAACGTTTTTTCACGTTGACTTCATTGGGATCATATGATATTTGCTCTCAAGACAATTTGAGGATTACAGCTGCCGGGGAAATCGGCAAATAAGCTGCCGGGAAAGGTTGATAAAAATGGCAGAGAAAGATAAGGGTAACACCTTTCGTGAGCTGGGATATTTTGCAAGTCTTGGCATATCCGTGGCTCTGGCCATTGTCATCGGACTGGCACTTGGATACTGGCTTGATAGTGTTTTTGGTACAAAACCCATTCTTTTGCTGGTGGGGCTTGGGGTCGGCATAGCAGCCGGGTTCAGCAACATTATCAGGGCCGGAAAAAAAGCGGGAAAATATTAATGGAAGAACTTGAGAAAATAGTGGACTTTATCACACGAACCAACTGGTTTCTCTTTATCGGATCAAGCCTTGCGGCACTGATCCTGGCCCCCCAAAAAGTGTATCTCGGGGTTTTCCTGGGCGGTTTGATTGTGACAATCAACTTTCATGTTCTTAAAAATACAGTGACTAAGAATATCAACCAGAAGCGGGTGCTTGAAAAGGGCAAATCCCTGATCGGTGCGCTTCTGGTAAAATATTATCTGCGTTTTGCGTTGACGGCAGTGATTATTTTTCTGCTGATCGCAAACCGCAGCGTACATCCGGCAGGGCTTTTGGTAGGCCTTTCCGTAGTAGTGGCAAGCACGTTTATAGCAGCGGCAATTGAATTAACCAAGATTATATTCAGGGAGGCGGTTTAAGGTGGAACACCCATATCTATTTCTTACTTCGTTATTTAGTTTATTTGGTCTGGAAGATTGGGCAGGTGCCCATCCTCATGTCACTTACATGTGGTTTGCTATGATTATTCTCGTTATTCTGGGTTGGATTGGCGGCAAAAGTGTCGCCCTTGTACCCAAGACCGTTCAGAATGTTTTTGAGGTAATTATTTCCGGGCTTGAAGAGTTTATGGTTGGTATTACCGGTGAAGAGGGAAGAGATTCCTATCCGCTGTTGCTGACTGTTTTCCTGTTTGTCCTTTTAGGTAACCTGTTCGGCCTGGTTCCCGGATTCTATCCGCCCACAGCTTCCATCAACACGACTGTTGCCTTGGCCATCATCGTCGTGGCATGGAGCCATGTGATCGGTGTCAAGAAACACGGCGCAAAATATATTAAACATTTCCTGGGACCCGTACCGGCACTTATGCCTCTTTTCTTTGTTATTGAAGTCATCGGTCACCTGGCACGCGTACTCTCCCTCACTTTGCGTCTCTTCGGCAATATGATGGGGCATGAGTTGGTCGTTGGCATCCTTCTGATGCTGGCCGGTCCTTTACTGGTACCCCTTCCCATCATGGCAATGGGTATCCTTGTATCTTTGATTCAGGCCATTGTATTCTTCCTGCTGCCGACCATGTACATTGCCGGCGCCATTGAAGAAGCACATTAAATTTTATGAAACAGTAATGAATTAAGCTTTTTTACGGGATTTTGGAAGAAGCCCGTTTGTTTATAATACTTTATTAAAGGAGTAAATCTCATGGAATTTCTCGTTGGTAGTGTCTGGGCAGCAGGTTTTGCCATTGGTATCGCTGCATTTGGTTGCGGCATTGGTCAGGGTCTTGGTTTGAATGGTGCCATGTCAGGTATCTCAAGAAATCCTGAAGCAGCTGGTAAAATCCAGGTGAACATGCTGATCGGTCTTGCTCTGATCGAATCTCTGTGTATCTACGCTCTGGTTGTTGCGATGATCCTTCTGTTCGTTCATCCTGCAATCGGTCCTGCTGTTGCTGCACTTGCTGGACATTAATACGCAGCTGTTTAACGATACATTCGTTTAAAAAAGGGTGTCTTCTTATGAAGACACCCTTTTGTTTTTTCTTGCATGGATACGAAGGACCTGATATTATTTATTTCAACGCATTAAATTTCTTCAATAAACATTTACATGAAAGTCTCGATACGTTGTTAAATTATTTTCTTAGTTTATTATAACTTGAGCTTGGGTGTTGATAAGCCAGGTCAGTCATGTCTGTTTAACGACATTAATTCGTGGGAGGAAACCTGATGAGTGAGGATTCCATAGATTTTCAGCCGATACCCGAAGAAAATACCGAGGGCGGCCAGATTCGTCATTTGTTCCGGATGTCGGTCTCCTTAACAGATGATATCCGGGCAAACTTTGGCGAAAACGAATATTTAGTAACCAATTTGTCCGAAACCGGTATCGCCGTAAATGTCAGTTCCTGCCTTGAGTTTGAATCCGGCCAGATTATTGATGACGCCCGGTTAAGAATTGGGAATGTCAACATTACAGGGCTACGCGCCAAGGTAATTCATTGCTCCGTTCATGATTCAGGCAGTTTTCAGATAGGACTTCAATGGGTGGGTATGAACGCTGAGAATAAAAAAATATTGGAAACCGCTCTTGGACAGCTCAAAGTAAAGGCCTTGAAGGTTCAAGACCTGTTTGAAGAACACCCAAAAAGCTAAATGGTGGCATTGGAATGGTTGAGAAAAAAAATGTCATGGACAGCCTTTTAGGCACTGACGACAAAACGTTTGAAGGTTCAGCAAAGGAACTTGACTGTCTGATATACAGAGGCGGTCCCAATGAGGCTAAACCTGATTTGCCGGAAATGACTGCAAATCCTTCATGGACTGCGTCTCGGGGAAATGTTTCAGTGGAAATATGGGAAGGAAAGGCCAAAATCAGAATAAAGGTCAGCGGTGATGACACAGCCCATGTCTCCATGCGTAGACTTGCAAATATCGCAGTTGATGCTATCATCGCGGAGTTACAAAAGGAGAAGGACCAGTGATTATAACCTGTCCAAAATGTGCCAGAAAACATAAAGTAAATCCTGAAGCCTTGAAGCCTTTTTCAGATGCCGGTAAAACAAATATCATGGCTAGTTGCAAATCGTGCAAATTTAAATTTCCTGTGGCTCTTTCCTCCCTTCTGACATCTGAAGAAGAGCCCATCGAGATGAACCGCCGAGCCGGATCTGTGGCCAGAAAGATCTGTATTACCCTGAGCAAGGGTGGTGTGGGCAAAACGACCACTAGTGTGAACCTTGGTGCAGGTCTTGCACTCGCCGGGTATAAAGTCCTTTTAGTGGATACCGATACCCAGGGACAGTCCTCCTACATTCTTGGGAAAAGGCCGGGAGCCGGCTTGACGGAACTTTTAACCAAGGAACTGACGATTTCAGACTGCCTGATCGAAGCCAGAAAAAATCTATGGTTGCTTTCGGGGGGTAAATCCCTGGCAGGCGTTAAGCGTATTATTGACAAAAAAAGTTTTGGGGCGGAGTTTACTTTGTCCGAAGCCCTAAGCCCCTTGGACAATCAGTTTGACTTTATTTTGATTGATACAGCCCCAGGATGGGATCAGTTGATTGTTAATGTCCTTTTTTATTCGACCGAGGTGCTGGTGCCTGTTGCCTTAGAAGTCATGCCTTTGCATGGGATGTCTGAGTTCATAAAAAGCCTGGGTGCCATCCAGAAGTATAAAAGCGAAATTCAACTAAAATACATTGTGCCCACATTTCTTGATTTGCGGATCAAGGGACCCAAAGTGCTGTATGATCAATTGAAAAAGCTGTATCCTCGACAATTATGCAAACCCATTCGCTATAACGAAAATTTGGCCGATGCGCCTTCCTTTGGGAAGACCATTTTTGAATTTGCTCCAGGCTCAACAGCCTCGGAAGATTACCGGAGTCTGGTTCGCAGGGTGTCTAGAAACGAATCCGCTCTTCTTAAATAATGTTTGTAACGTATTCATCTATCAGGTTTAGCCCCATCCGTTTTGACTGATCCGTTTTTGTTGCAATCTTTTAGTGGTAACCAGGAAAATCATATGGGTTTAAGGACCCGAATTCTTATTTTTGTTGTTATGGCTTTTTGTGCCGTTAGTCTGTTTCTGTATTTCTTCATCACCCACCAGGTAAAAGTCCTTGAGTTAAAAAAGTTACGGGCACAAATTGATAACTCCACCTATCTTATGCGGATTATCAATACCCTTCCCCTTTATAATGTGGATATGGAAAGTCTAAAAATGAACATAGAGGCTTTTTTTGATGATGAAAACATAAAACGCCTTAGCATCCATGATTCAGAATTGAATATGAATATCAATCTTGAAAGACAGCTACCTTTGGGCGGAGTGGATATAAAGAAAAGTTTTATCATTGACTATAAAGGAGTGAAACTCGGAAGACTGACAGTGATTTACTCCACCAGCCTGATTGAAAAAAATTTGGCTAAATTTCGGGCACGGATATTGGGGGCTACTTGCTTCGTGAACCTGCTCAGCGCTGTAGTGCTTGCTTTTTTGATTGATTTTATCACTAAACCGCTTGCAAGACTTGCCCGTATTACCTCTGATATAGCTGCAGGAAATTTTGATGACGAAATTGAAGAAACAGGTGTTGGAGAAATCCGGACCCTTTCACGCAATTTTATTCGCATGCATGATGCCGTTAAAGAGAAAAAAAAGGAAATATCGCGTACCAATATAATATTGAAGGGAGAAATACAGCAGAAAAATATCCAGGGCAGACAAATTTTGCACCAGCGTAAGCTGATTTCTTCAGTGAATACATTTTTTCAACGATCCATGACAGCACAGTCCATACAGGAAATTGCAGAGATTTTTATTCCCATTGCCCAGGACGTAATTCCGGGCCCATATTGTTTTGTGGGGCAGGTTTGTGACGCAGAAAATAATTTGAAAATTCTGGCGCTTTCCGATCAGGCCGAAAAATTATGTCCAAGATTTGATGACGCGGTTATAAATTGCGGCGTTAGACAGCATATATCCGGCGGGCTGGTCGAAGCAATTACGAATAAAGCCCCTGTAATATTCAATAACGTGAGTTTGAATTCTGAATTTTCATTTTTCCCCAGTGAACATCTGCCCATCCAAACCATTATGGCACTGCCTATACTGTACGGAAAGGATGTGTTTGGCCTGGTCGTTTTTGCAGGTAAGGAAGGCGAATATATCTCTGAAGACCAGGAGGTTGCCACAATGATGATTCTGGTCTTGGTTGAAGCGTTATACCTTCGACGCCGGCAGGATGAAAAGCAAAGACTGGAAAAAAGGGTGGTTGAGTCTGAAAAAATGGTGTCAGTGGGAAAACTTGCTGCAGGCATGGCCAATAACATCAATGGGCCTTTGGCCGAAATACGCAGGGCGGCCCAAAGGATACGCAACAATGTTGAAAATCCTGTCTCTGAAAATTTAGCAGCCGCAGATAAAAACGGACTGAATTTTGATGGGTTGAGCCGGTATATGCAAGATCGTGGTGTCTTTAACGATTTGAATCTGATCATGAAAGCCGATAAAAAAGCGTCAGGGATTGTCTCGAACATGCTCTCTTTTTTTGGGAAAACCAAAATGGATTTTGCTGTTGAAGATATATCCCTTCTCCTGGACCAGTCGCTTGAACTGGTCTCAAGTGAATATAGCCTGGAACAGGAGTTTTATTTTGATGCGATCCAGATTATGAAGGATTATGCCCCTGATTTACCAAAAGTCAAATGCCGGGCTGGTGAATTAAAACAGGTATTTTTCAATATTCTGTCAAACGGGGTGGATGCCATGGCCGGGTATGCGGATAACCCGTGTCCGACTTTTTTTATGCGAACCTATGGTAAAAAAGATCAGATTTGTGTTGAGATAAGAGATAATGGCCCGGGTATGTCCAATAATATCTGCAGGCGTATATTTGAACCGTTTTTCTCCACCAAGCCTGACAAAGAGGGTGCCGGACTTGGATTGTCCGTTTCCTATTTTATCATAACGCAGATTCATAACGGCTCAATCGAAGTGGAGTCCACCCCTGGCGAAGGAACCTGTTTCAGAATTTTTTTGCCCATTTAAAGAAAAGTTGCGGCAAAGAATAGGGCCATCCTGCAGTAAGGGCCATGGAAATATTCAAATCCACCAACAAAGCGTTTAGGCTTTGTCTGAACGAAAACTTGTGTTTGGACGAAAAGTTGCCCAGATGCAAGGTGCAGATGGGCGACTTTCCGTTCAAACACTATTTATAGACGGCACGTTAGAGATTTGAGATTTCCTCTTTATCTATAACCTTAATGCCCTGTTCCGCTAAAATAATTTTTGCCTTTTCAAGGTCATCAAAGCGGAAAATCATGATAGCGTTTTTACACTGGGGGTTGGCAAACGCATACATGTACTCCACATTGACGTCTTGTTCACTCAATGGATCCAGCACCTGGTTCAGGCCACCGGGTTCATCATTCACCTCCACCGCCAGAACACGGGTTTTGCCCACGGTAAATCCCTGATTCCGTAAGGCAGTGGTGGCTTTTTCGTTATCATTGACAATGAGGCGAAGTACACCAAAATCCGTGGTGTCTGCCAGGGAAAGCGCCCGTATATTCACACCGGCATCCCTTAAAATGGCAGTGACTTCAGCAAGACGACCTTCTTTATTTTCTATGAATATGGATATCTGTTCAGCCATAATAATAGTCTCCTTGGTTAAAATTGGCGGTTATCTATAACCCTGACAGCCTTGCCCTGGCTTCTTTCTATGGTTTTAGGCTCCACAAGGGCCACCTTGGCAGATACGCCTAGGTGCTCCTTGATATTATGTGAAATTTTACCTTCCATGGCCTGCAGCCCCTTGATGTCATCGCTGAAAGAGGATTCGTCAATTTCTACCTTTACCGTCAGGGTATCCAGGTTGTCAACCCGGTCAACCACCAATTGGTAATGGGGGGCAACTTCCCGGTTTTCCATGAGAACGCTTTCAATCTGGGAGGGGAATACATTAACGCCCCTGATGATAAGCATATCGTCCGTACGGCCCGAGGGTTTGTTCATCCGCATGTGGGTCCTGCCACAGGTGCAGGGCACCGGATTCAAGGAGGTGATGTCCTTGGTGCGGTAACGGATGACTGGGAAGGCTTCTTTGGTAATGGATGTGAACACGATTTCACCGGGATCTCCGGGGGGAACCGGTTCTAGGGTATCCGGATCAACGATCTCCACAATGAAATGATCTTCTGCAATATGAAGGCCTTTTTGCTCTTCAACGCACTCCACGGAAACGCCCGGACCCATGACTTCGGACAGGCCGTATATGTCCACGGCCTTGAGGTTAAGTTTGGATTCCAGTTCCTGGCGCATTCTTTCCGTCCAGGGCTCTGCACCGAAAATACCGGCTTTAAAAGACAGATCCTTGAAATCCACCCCCATTTCCAAAGCCACTTCAGCCAGATGGAGAATATATGATGGCGTGCCACACAGAATTGTGGGCTTGAAATCCTGCATAATGGTGATCTGGCGCTTGGTATTGCCGCCGGAAACCGGAATAACCGATGCGCCTAAACGTTCCGCCCCATAGTGGGCACCCAGACCGCCTGTGAAAAGACCATACCCCCAGGCATTATGGATAATGTCGCCTGGCGTGCCACCGGCGGCAGCCATGCTCCTGGCCATCAGATCAGCCCAGGTGTTGATATCCCGTTTGGTGTAGCCGACAACTGTGGGTTTACCCGTGGTCCCTGAAGATGCGTGGATGCGGACCACCTGTTCCATGGGAACCGCGAACATGCGGTAAGGGTAGTTATCACGGAGGTCCTGTTTGGTGGTAAAAGGCAGACGCCTTAAGTCATCCAGGCTCTTTATGTCAGAGGGCTTAATCCCGGCCTTGTCATAGGTCTCCTTATAGAAAGGAACCGTAGCATGAATCCGTTCAATGGTGGTTTGAAGACGGCGAAGCTGGATCGCCTCCAGGCCCTCCCTGGGCATGGTCTCATAGTCAATGTCGAATATGGGCATGTTTCATCTCCCTGGTTTAAATATTGCCTTTGAATTCAGGCTTTCTCTTTTCTAAAAATGCTGATGTGCCTTCTTTTGCATCCGGGCTTGCAAAGACGATGGCAAAGGCGTCATTTTCAATCAAGCATCCGGTTTCAAGGTCACAACCCAGTCCGGCCTGTATAGCCTCTTTGGCCGCTCTTAAGGATACGCATCCTTTGGCTGCAATGCGCCGGGCTGTTTTTTTGACCTCATCCATAAGGGATTCAAGGGGGCACACCTGGTTGACCATACCATATTCCAGGGCTTTGTCAGCAGTAATATTGCCTCCGGTGAAAATCATCTCCTTGGCCCTGTTTTTCCCCACAACCCTTGCAAGCCGCTGGGTACCGCCAAAACCGGGAATCAGGCCCAGGTTGATTTCAGGCAGTCCGAATACTGCATTTTCCGAGGCATAGATAAAATCACAGGCCAGGGCAACTTCACTGCCGCCGCCCAGGGCAAACCCGTTTACGGCGGCAATGGCCGGGAAGGGCAGGGCTTCAATCTTGGAGAATATTTTCTGGCCTTTGCGGGAGAAGTATTTTGCCGCCAACGCGTCCATTTGGGTCAGTTCCGAGATATCCGCACCTGCGACAAAGGACTTGTCTCCGGTGCCTGTTAAAATGAGTACCCGGATTTCATTATTGGCCAGCACCTGGTCCAAAGCGACATCCAATTCATCAAGCAGTGCGTTGTTCAGTGCATTCAAGGCCTTGGGCCGATTAAAAGATATCATGGCAATGGCACTGTCCATCTCAAGAATAATGTTTTCAAATGACATAATTTCCACCTTTCATTTGGTTTTCATAGTTATATGTGTTTGGGATTTGTTGCATTGATATATTTTTCTATCCCGTCGGCAATGGCGTTGCAAATGTCATTGCGGTAGGCGTCGGTCATCAGACGTTTGCATTCGGTTTTGTTGGAAAGAAAAGAGGATTCAATGAGAATTGCAGGCATCCGTGCCCCAAGCAGTACATAGAACGGCGCCTGTTTGACTCCCAGATCACGAATTGTTCCGTATTTCTTTTTCATGCCTGCGATCATGGCTTTATGAACGTCATTGGCAAGACGTGTGGACTCTTCGATCTTGGCATGTTTCATCAGATCATTAAGGATATAGGCCAGATCCGAGATATTTTTTTTAGATGTGGCATTTTCCCTGGCGGCCACGGCAATGGCCTGTTCATCCGTGGCCAGGTTTAGAATATAAGTTTCAATGCCGGACAGTTTTTTGTTTTTTGCGGCATTGCAGTGCATGGAGATAAACAAGTCGGCCCGCTGGGTATTGGCAATAGCAGTACGTTCCTCCAGGGTTAGTTTCCGGTCTGTGGTCCGGGTAAGCAACACCTCACAGTTCAGGCGGTTGCGCAGCTTTTCCGCAAGGGATAGTGCCAGTTTGAGTACAATATCCTTTTCCCATACGCCTTTGATATATCCGGGCGCGCCGGGATCCTTGCCGCCGTGGCCGGGATCAATGACGATTTTTCTGACACCCAAAGCCAGCTGGCGGGCAATGTCGGATGATTTCAAATTGTCCGTGGTGACGCGGTCCGGCTTTTCATCAGACGGCTTTGTTCCGGGGGAGGCATCGGCAATCTGGTCCATAGGTCCGGAAGCGTTTTTGCCCCACAGGTCAATAACGATACGGAAAGGGTCTTTTAAGGAAAAAATTTTATAATTATCAAAATCTTTTATATCCACCACCACCCTGACGGTGTGGGGGGCAAACTGGCCGGCCCGGGCCTGTTTAAGCAGATCATCATTGATGGGGGTGTGGTCCGGCACATTGCGGCCAAGTCTTGCCTGGTCAATATCCACATACAGTCGCTGGAAAGGGACATTCAGGGCCGGGTCTTTTTTCAATAGCTTGTGGGTGTAATTTCGTTCTCTGTCCGCATTGACCACAACCCTGGTGTATTCCGGGTTAGACCAGAATCGTAAGTCCGTAACGGTTGTGTCTCCTTTGGGCGGCTGCAGCTCCGTATCATCAGGTTTGGTGGTCTCGGGACCGCAATACGCCGGGTCCTGTGTGTCTTTTTCTATAATATCCGATATGACATCCGAGGGCTGCTGATATTCCCCCGTATCGGCAGCCTCGGCCTGGGCCAGTTTCTGCCTGTGGTATTCTGCAATGGCTTCATCATCCCGGGTTAACTTTTTTTGGGACCGTTTTATTTCTACGTCACTGTTGTTCAGGCGGGGCCTTGAGGCGTTTGCTGCGGCCAGGGTGTTGGCACGTGCACTGTAAGCGCTTTGGGGATAAAACCTTTTAATGCGGGCGATAAGATCGTCTGCCTGTTGGTTCCAGTCGGCATTGCCTGATCTTTTGGCAAGTTGGAAATAGAGTTCTGCACCTTTGTACAGCCCGGCCGGCGCCCAGGAATTTCCAGGAAAGTTTTTATGGATGGCTTTGTATTTTTCAATACAGGTCAGCCAGGCAGACACCTTGTTTATATCCACTGAAGAGCGTTTTAATTTTTTAAGACAGGTATCTGCTGCCAGGTATCTGGCTTTGGCCGGGTCGGCGGCAAGGGCTGTCCCCATGGGCCGGTAAAACAGGCAAAGACATACCAGAACCGGCATAAAAACTGTGAATATACGGTTAAACCCGGTGTTCATGCCTCAACCTTGCGCTTGAGTTCATTTAAAAAGTTCAGGGCGTCAAGGGGAGTCATCTGGGCAATATCCACGTTGTGCAGCATCCGGCGCAGATCATCGTCCGAGGGACCGAACAGGTTCATTTGACCATTGGTGTTTTGTTTTTTTGCCCCTTTTTTCTTTTTGGCAGGTGGCGGCAAAGGCGCCGGTGTCATGGGATGGTGTTCCGCAGATGCCAGCACCGATTTGGCAAGGTCAATAATATCATCGGGAACCCCGGCCAGACGCGCCACCTGGATGCCGTAGCTGCGGTTGGTGCCCCCTTTGACCAGGCTGCGGAGGAACACAATATTGTCGTTGAACTCCTTGACCTCTATATTATAATTCTTAATCCGGGGTTTGATTTCTTCAAGCTGGAGCAGCTCATGGTAATGGGTGGCAAAAAGTGTTTTAACCCCTTTTCCATTCAGATCATGTAGGTACTCGGCAACGGCCCAGGCAATGCTCATGCCGTCGTAGGTGGAGGTTCCCCTGCCGATTTCATCCAGGATGACCAGACTTTTTTCCGTGGCATTATTGACAATATTCGCTGTCTCCTCCATCTCAACCATGAAGGTGCTCTGCCCGGAGGAGAGATTGTCCAGTGCCCCCACCCGGGTAAATATCCGGTCGGTGATGCAGATGGAGGCACCGGCCGCCGGTACGAACGACCCCATTTGGGCCATGAGAACGGTTAGGGCCACCTGGCGCAGCACTGTGGATTTGCCGGCCATGTTGGGACCGGTGATCAGGATCTGCTGGCACTGGATATCGTCCATAGCAATGGAGTTGGGTACGTACCGCTCACCCTGAATAAGTTTTTCCACCACCGGGTGCCTGCCGTCCTGAATGTCAATGCGCCGGTCGTCATTGATGTCCGGCTTTACATAGGCATTTTCCACCGCAGCTTTGGCAAGTCCCTGGACCACGTCAACGGCGGCAATAAACTGTGCCATGGTCAGGATATCCTTAGCCCGTTGGGCCACCTTTTCCCTGACTGTGCAGAAAATTTCATATTCCAGGGCGTTTCTGCGTTCCTGGGCATTGAATATGGTGTCTTCCACCGCTTTCATGTCCTGGGTGATAAACCGCTCGGCATTGACAAGGGTCTGTTTCCGGATATAGTGATCCGGTACCTGGGCAGACTGGGCTTTGGATACCTCGATGAAATATCCGAACACCTTATTGTATTTTATTTTAAGCGAGGAGAGCCCCGTCGTTTCCTTTTCCTTTTTTTCCGTTTTTGCAATCCATGATTTTCCGTCCCGGGTGATGGATAAAAGCTCGTCCAGTTCCGGACTGTATCCGTCGTTGATCAGGTTGCCTTCGTTGAGTACGTGCACGGCATCTTCCCGGATGGCTTTGCCGATCAATTGGGCAAGTTCTTCCAGGCTCCGGACCAGGGACTGCGGTTCATCCGTGCCGGCACCATTGAGGATCGGGCTTTCAAATGTTTCGGTCTCTTGGAACAGATCGGGCAGGACCGAAAGGGAATTTTTAAGGGAAAGCATGTCCCGGGCATTGCCCTGGCCCATGGATATACGGGAGCCTAACCTCTCAAGATCATATACGGATTTAAGCAGATCCCCAAGTGTCTGGTGGGTGCCGGGTGCGTTGATAATTTCTTCGATGGCACCAAGGCGCTGCTGTATTTGGTCTTTATCCACCAGGGGGTATCTGATCCACTGCTTGATCAGCCTGCCGCCCATGGCCGTGACGGTTTTGTCCAGAATGTGGATCAAGGAGCCTTTTGAACTCTGGGTTTGGATATTGGTCAGCAGCTCAAGGTTTTTGCAGGACCTGTCGTCAATAACCATGAAGTCATTGAGGTCATACGGGGATATTTTGTAAATATGGCTGGTGTCCGACAACTGGGTGTCCCGGACATAGGAGATGGCAGCGCCTGCTGCAGATATACAGGCCGGCATGCGTTCAATACCGAACCCTTCAAGGCTGCGGGTGGAAAATTGTTCTGTCAGAAGCTGCCGGGCATTGTCAGACCGGAACGTATAGTTGTCCAGATAAGTGATTTCAACATGGGAAAACGTTTTTCTGACGACGGCCATGGCCGGATCGGATTTGAAACTGTCCGGCAGGAGTACTTCCTTGGGGGATAGTTTTAGGGCCTCGTCCAACAGGATGTATGGGATACCCCCCGAAGTGCGTTTTACCTGGCAGGTGGTAAAGCCGCCCGTGGAGATATCTATGCAGGCAAGACCGGCATGCTCGGATGTTTTGGAGATTGCCACCAGAAAGTTGTTTGTTCCCCGGTCCAGAAGGGAATCATTAAGGATCATTCCCGGGGTGATGACCCGGACAATTTCCCGTTTGACAAGTCCCTTGGCCTGGGAGGGGTCCTCCACTTGATCACACACCGCAACCTTGCAGCCCTTTGCAATGAGTTTGGCAATATAAAGATCGGCTGCCTTGTAAGGCACACCACACATGGGTACGGGATCGGGGTCGTTTTTATTCCGGGAGGTCAGTGCGATTTCAAGGATGCCGGCTGCCTTGACGGCATCCTCAAGAAACATCTCATAAAAATCCCCCATCCGGTAAAAAAGTATGGCGTCCTGACAGGTTTCTTTGATGGCCAGATATTGGGCCATCATGGGTGTTTGTTTCTTTTTGACCATGGAATTTCAAAGGGAGGGGGACTTCAGGCCTTTTTCTTTTCCTCGGTTCCAGCTTGCTGCTGTTCCTTATCCTTGCGGGCTTCTTCTTCCAGGTGTTTTTTAATGTAGGGATCGTGAAGAAATATATCAAGACGTGTTTGAAGAGAATTAATTTCTCCTTTCATGCTTTCAATCCGTTCATCTCTTGTTCGAACCTGGCGTTTCAGGCGAAAGGCCGTGATTAGTCCGCGAATCCCTGTAATTAAAAGGCCTATGACCAGACAGAGAACCCAATAGGCCCAGTTTGGAAATTCCATGGCCGTGAAGTAAAGGGATGCTACTTTAAAGTCAATGTGGAGCGCCGTAGTTGTCAGAAAGTATTCCTGATTCTGAAGACCGAAAATAGTCAGAACCACCAGAAAAATTATGAACAATATAATTTTAAAAGTTTTCATTCGTTTTCTCCATTATAGATTTTGAGTAAATCCCTATAAATTGACGGTGACTATAGATCAAAATTAGTTATTTATCAATTCTTCTTTTGGTTTGCAACGGCTTGCCCCGTGAATGTTCGGCATTTTATAAACAGTGCCCGACCGGAAACCGTAAATTTTACCGATTTTAATTGGGCGGCGTATCCGATTGCAGAAGATTCACTTTAGGTGGTTCATTTTTTTCAAGGTCAATGATGGCTCCTGATCCCGGCCCTGCTATGGCGCAGTTAACCACGGTACTTTCATGGAGTGTTTCCATTCCGGCGTCTTCATGGATGTGACCGCAAAGCACAAGGCTTGGTGCTGCGGCCTCGATAAATCCTGCCAAATTCCGACTGCCGGCATGGATTTTTTTACCCACACGGTCACACGCTCCCTTGGGAGGGGTATGGACCACCAGCACCGTATCCGGCGCCATAGGGCAGGGCAGGTCGGCAAGCTTCTTTTTTTCATTCAGGCCGACCCTGTTGACAAAGGGCAAAGGCAGGGTCCCTGACATTCCCACAAAAGAAAAGTCTTTAATTTGAAGGGGCGTTTGCGTTAATAATGTGATATTGGCCGCTTTTTTTATACGGGGTTCAATGCGTTTTAAGTCCGTATTTCCCCGGATCACCAGAACGGGAACAGGAAGACTGTCAAGCTGGGACAGGACGGTGGACCAGTTGAGAAAATGGGTCATGTCCCCGGGGACAACCATTAATTCAGGCTGGTACTGGTCTAAAACCTTGTAAATGGTTTCCATATGTCCGGGTTTGCCGTGAATGTCTGCAACTGCGTATATGCGCATCGGTTCTCCAAATTAAAAGGACTGTAAACAAACGTTAGCTTTCTTAGATGTTTTATAAGTAAAGTTCCAATAAGCTGTTGAATTACTTTCTTACTTTGTTGTGGGCTACACCTCGGTGCTGATATGTCAGGTCAGCCCATGGCTGTTATATGTGATTTTGCCTGCAATCACAACCTTGTTTACACAGCAGATACCCATCTGGTAGCTCAAGTCGGCCGGTGCATCAATATCCCACAGCACAAAATCCGCATCTTTTCCTGTTTCCAGGCTGCCTTTTTGTTTGTCAAGGCCCAGGGCTTTTGCTCCGTTGATGGTGGCACCGGCAAGGGCCTGTTCACAGGTCAGTCCGAACAGTACACAGCCCATGTTCATCACTGTGGCCATGTCATGGACCGGGCTTGTGCCCGGATTCAGGTCCGTGGCCAGGGCCATGGGTACCCTAAGGCGGATAAGATCTTCCACCGGCGGCTTTTGGGTCTCTTTGAGCATGTAATAGGCGCCGGGCAGAAGTACGGCCGTTACACCTGCATGGGCCATGGCCTTTGCGCCGTCAAGGGAAAGGTATTCCAAGTGATCACAGGACAGGGCATTGAACTGTGCGGCAAGCGCTGCGCTACCTGAGTCCGAGAGCTGTTCGGCATGGAGCTTGACCGGCAGGCCTAAGTCTGTGGCTGCGGTAAACAACCGTTTTGTTTGTTCTATGGAAAAGGCGATTGATTCGCAGAATACATCCACGGCACAGGCAATACCCTGGTTTTTGATTCCGGGCAGCATGGTGTTGATGATCAGGTCCACATAGTCGTCAGCTCGTCCTTTGTATTCCGGGGGCAGGGCGTGTGCCCCGAGAAATGTGGGGGAAACATGCAAAGGAAAGCGTTGAGCCAGGCGGTCAGCCACAGCCAGCATCTTCAATTCATTCTCAAGATCCAGGCCATACCCGGATTTTATTTCCACACAGGTGGTGCCTCGGCTTATAAAGTGGTTGATGCGCCGGGATGCGATATTAAAGAGTCGGTCTTCGGATGCTTCACGCACAGCCGCAACCGTGGCGGCAATACCTCCGCCCTGCTTTGCAATATCTTCATAACTTGCACCGGACAGGCGCATTTCAAATTCATTGGACCTGGACCCGGCCCAGATCAGATGGGTGTGACAGTCCACAAACCCGGGCAGTATCCACTTGCCGGTGCAATCAATGATTTCATCGGCAATGGGGCCGGGTGAGGCTTGAAGCTTGTCAGAAGTACCGATCCACTGGATTTTTTTTTGGGCCACCCCGATGGCTCCGTCTTTGATGATGTTGTAACGGCCCCGGGCCATGGTGGCAATATCTGCATGAATAAACACGATGTCCCAGGGGGCTTGTGTATGAGTCATGGGTGTCTTCCCTTATGGATGTTGACATTTTTGCTGCAATTCTATACTGCTTGTCTATACAAGTAGATGCATTGAGTCAACACCCTGTCAAGCAATCTGCAAGAATGTTCAGGATCATTTTCGGAACGGGTTTTAGCCCATTTTGCCATATTCGGGAGCAAGGGCGTCCCGTTCGGTATGTTCGCTAGGGAATAAAACATGATGAATGATACTATTCAGCTCAACGGACAGAATTTCACCCTTGCTCAACTGGTCGAGGTTGCCCGTAATGGACGAGACGTTGCCGTTTCCGTTAATTCCGAAGCCCGGATTAAAAAGGCCCGGACCTTGGTGGAGCAATGGGTGAAGGAAGGCAAGCGCATCTATGGTGTGACCACGGGATTTGGGGCATTATCCGATGTCAGCATCTCATTTGAGGATACAAAAACGCTGCAGCGCAACATTCTTTTATCCCATGCCGCAGGTATGGGCAACTGTATGGATGATGATGTGGTCAGGGCCATGATGGCGTTGCGGATCAATGATTACTGCCGGGGCAATTCAGGGCTGCGCCTTGAAACCATTCAAACTCTTGTCCATGTTCTCAATACCGGAATCATTCCTGTGGTTCCTGAAAAAGGGTCGGTGGGGGCCAGCGGAGACCTTGTGCCCATGGCCCATCTATCCCTGGTGCTGATCGGCGAGGGTGAAGCCTTTGTGGATGGGGTACGCATGCCGGGCGCCCGGGCTCTGGCTGCCAAAAATATTGAACCTTTGAAACTTGGTGCAGGGGAAGGGCTGGCCCTGATCAACGGTACCCAGTTCATGCTTGCTCTGGGTTGCCTTGCCCTTTATGATGCCTTAAATCTTTGCAAACATGCCGATATTGCCGCTTCCATAAGTCTTGAAACCCTGATGGGCACACGCACCGCTTTTGATCCCAGAATTCATAATGCCCGGCCTCATATAGGACAGATGAAGGCGGCCTCCGATATGATGAAAATCACCCAGAATTCTGAAATCGTATCCTCCCACAGGGATTGCTCAAGGATTCAGGATGCCTATACCCTGCGTTGTTCCCCCCAGGTCCATGGCGCATCCTGGGATGCGTTCAATTATGTGGAACGGGTAATCCGGGTGGAGATGAACGCCTCCACGGAAAATCCCCTGATTTTCCCGGAATCCGGAGAGTTTCTTTCCGGGGGGAACTTCCACGGCCAGCCTTTGGCTCTGGCCTGTGATTTTTTGGGCATTGCCATTGCAGAGCTTGCCAATATCTCCGAGCGCCGGATTGAACGCCTGGTCAATCCCCAGCTTTCGGGTCTTCCCGCCTTTCTGGTCAAGGACACCGGGCTCAATTCAGGGTTCATGATCGCCCAGTATGTGGCCGCCTCCCTGGTTTCTGAGAACAAGGTCCTTGCACATCCGGCTTGTGTGGATTCCATTCCCACCTCCGCCAACAAGGAGGATCATGTCTCCATGGGCGCTACTGCCGCACGCAAATGCCGGGACATCGTAGAAAACGCCGAGCAGGTTATTGCCATTGAGCTTTTATGTGGTGCCCAGGCCATTGATATGTTCACAAATCTTAAGGCCGGCAAAGGCACCATGGCTGCTTATGAAACCATCCGCAGTAAAGTGCCCTGCATGACAAAGGACCGATTTTTGTCAGCAGATATTGCCGCTGTTCGAAAGCTTTTGCACAGCGGCCGGATTGTTCGGGCTGTGGAGGATGCTGTCGGCAAGCTCTATTAACAGCCATGGGCTGACCTGGTTTATCGGCAATTGATCACTGATCCCTGTTCCCTGTTCCAGGAGAGAATCTCAATGATATTGCCCTCGGGGTCCTTAAAATAAACAAAGACCAAGGTCCCGATTCCTGGCACTGGTTTTTCCGTTACCTTGCCAAGGGGCCGCCTCCCTCTTTCAGGGCCTTGTCATACACCGTTCTTACATCATCCACCTCAAAGGCGATATGGGTATATCCCCGGTGATTGGCCATGGCATCGGCGGTCTCCACCATCTCGGCATATGTAAAGATCTCCAGGGTCAGCCCGTCATCGTCGAAGCCGGGCAAAAGGAGATGCGCTCCTTCAAGGCGTGCTTCGGACAGCCCCGTGCCCCGGTCAAGCCATTCCCCGGAATAGCTTCGTTCCGGCTGTTTAATCCGACAGTTGAAAACGGTACTGCTTGGATTTCGCTTGTTCCCATTTTGAATTTTATAAATTTAAAAATCAATAAAATCGGTCGAAAAAGTCTAATTTTTAGAGCATACACCCAATTTTTTAATATAATTCACCATAATCAATCGTAACTACTTGAAATTAAACTAGATTTTTTTCACAAAAAAGTAGAGTCTTTCCAGTTAAGTTAAGGAGGGCTCTATCATTGCGACTGCCAGTTATAAAAAATGTTCAAACGCA
>NZ_KB893122.1 GCF_000373985.1 Desulfobacter curvatus DSM 3379 | reverse complement strand
ATGCAAGGCAATCCTGGATCGGCAATCAATCTTTTTGGATAATAAAAGCCGATGAAAATGAAATTTCTCGTGTTCAAGCATTACGAAAACAGCCACGACAATGGGCTAAGCACATAAACACTTTTCAAGAGGAGGACGAAAGAGAGTCCGAGGTATAAATATGCTATACCGTTTTTTATAACCCGAGCAATAAACGAGGTGAAAAAATGAAGACAAAAAAGCACTCATATTTTTATAGAGGCAATGAAAATGGTTCATGTCGATATCCCAGCGTTTGCCGTACAGACGAATGATTTCTTCATTAGGGAGGGACAGGTCTGTCGACAGGAGTGCCAGCCAGCCCCGTTTTTTATCACAAGAAACAAAAATAATTTTTGCCTGCTTGCCGTTGGAAAGAGTAACAATAGCGTGGGCTTTGACCTTTGCTCGTCCTCTGTTTTTCTTCAATTTCCCATAGAGTTCGGACAGCCTAAGCTTTTTGCCTTGATATTCATAAAACCATTTTGGATGATCTTTCAGCATGCATATGACGTGTATGTGTTCGCGTAAATCTGCTATTACTGATGGCATCGAAAACCAACTGTCCATTAAGACGTGCTCAGCTTGGACACCCATATCAAGGGCTCTTTTTACCATCGGTACGAGATCGACCGTGGATTTTGTAACCGCTTCCTGGCGGCGATGATATCCGCAGGTCCTTTTATCAATATCAGGATTGATTTCATTGTATCGATTCTTTTTGTCTGCAGATGATAAAAGAGCAAAATCAAGCCCAAGAAAGCTGTTACCGTCAGACCAGCCAAGAGTCAGCATCCGGAATCCTTTGATGTACTTCCCATCTGTATGATCAAACACCCGGGATAAAAGCTCGACTTTTTTAGAACGGTTTCTGCTATAGGTAGAATCGTCAAAAATCAAAACTTCTTCGGAAGAATCATCAAGAAGCTTTTTGATGACAAAATAAATCCGGCGGCAAAGATGAAGGGTAAACCGCCGCCAGTTATATGTCGGAGAGTTCAGAAAATTGTAAGCAGCGTCCTTATCGACCTCAACCTTTTTATTTTTCACAATGCCCTGGTATAAATTTTTGTTGTGAAATGCCAGGTTAAACAGGGCTGTAAAAATGGCAAGCGGTGATGCCCCTTTCGTTTTAACGATTCCTGATTGATTCAATAACGTACCGATTTTAAATTTTGCAAAGAAATCATTGAGTACGCCAATCTGTTCTGAATTTGTTATTTGATTTTGTAGGTCGGTAAGGGTAGTATTCATTTTGACGAATTTCCTTTGTCTGAAATATTTGTTTAGTGGTAAATGAAGCATATCATACAAAGCGAAATTCGTCAATTTAAATTGCAAATTCAGTTAGTTATGATTTTATTCGCTGTTGTTTTTAAGCACCGAAAGTTGAGTTTAATATATGACAATTTAAGAAACGACTAATTATAGCTATAAAATATTGATTTTAAATAAAAATAAAATCATGCGTGCTTATTTCGATGGGGTGCTGAATGTAAGGATAAAGCTTGGGGTTTGAAATTTTTGCCTGCCTGATAATTGTATACAGACGGATTTTCCCGGGGAACAGATATTGAAAATGAACATCCATTTTTTTTTGCGGGCCTGCCAGATAATAGAACGACGAATCCGGACACACCGCCCCAATGAGAAATACAAATGGAAATGTTTGAACCGGCTGGAAAAATTTTGAGGCTTTGGGCAGAACACGGCTCACATGTTCAGCCAGGGCAAAATGTGTAATTTCTTTTGGCATATTTTCCCTTAATTAAAAATAGTGACCATCAGACCACTCTTGTGCCAAGTTTCTTGCCGCTTTATTCTACATATCAGATAGATCGGGTGGATGCGAGGCCGCAAATAAATTCTGATTATAACTTCCTGGATCCGTGGCACAATCTTTGATTTTTGATATATACTGAAATTATTAAGAAATATTGATTTTGGCTTTCACCTCGCAGGTGAAGTAATAAATAGATTTTTTCTAATGATTTCAAGACACATCAAATTTTGTGCCATGGATTCAGGAAATTACTAACCCGAATATTTTCGATTATTAAATATCTTGACATAATTGGATAAATTTACAAAAATATTTTTTAATTCAGCCAATTTAGTTGCGAGGAATCATGCTATGCCGCACATCAATGGCACCGATACTGTTATTGATAAAGATATTGATATCCTGCCACGTCCAGTGATGGCACTGGGTGTTCCGGTAGAAACGAAAAACTGGGAGCATGCGCGGCACAGTCACCGCAAGGCACAACTTCTCTTTACAGTGAGCGGTATTGTCAATTGTGAAATCGAGGATGGTGTTTGGATCGTGCCACCTCAATGTGCGGTGTGGATTCCTGCCGCATTGTCCCACGCTGCACGGGGGTCCGGGAAAACAGAGTGTTACTGTCTGTTTGTCGAACCCGATGCTTCCCCCGATCTTCCAAAAAGTTGCTGCACACTATCGGTTTCTCCGCTGCTGCGGGAATTACTCCAGAGAGCCGTATCTTTTCCGGCACTTTATGAGCTAAACGGTCGCGAAGGCAGATTGATCGCTACGTTGTTGGACGAGCTGACTGCGGCGCCGGTTTGTGGTCTGCATCTGCCTATGCCACGCGACAAACGTTTGCGTCGACTTGCGGAGATGTTGCAATCCGAACCGGCAAACAAATTGTCTTTACCCACCTGGGCTGCCCGCATCGGCATGAGTGAGCGTAGCTTGACCCGCCTCTTATTAAACGAGATTGGCATGAGCTTCGGACAATGGCGGAGGCAGTTACATGTAATTATTGCACTGCAACGGTTAACCAGGGGTGAGAGCGTAAAGGCGGTTGCCTTTAATCTGGGTTATGAAAATGCAAGTGGGTTTGTTACCATGTTCCGCAAGACGGCAGGCAAGCCACCTGCACGGTATCTATCGGATTTTAAAGCCAAGTCCGGAATAGAGGACAACCAGGCCACAGTAGTACCCGGCATTATCCTCACGGACACTACAATTTAGTTATCATTCCGAATTAAGCGATTGCCAATCTCCTCTTTAACTCCTGCCAAGAGTTTGTTCGCCATCTCCAACCCTTCTTCTTTAGAAGCAGCTATGAACAATGGGAAGCCCCAAAATTTTGCGAAGGTGCCAGCAAAGGCTTTTGCCGCTAACCGTTTTGTGGTGTTCGGTTCAATTTGAATCATCCCCTTGATAAAGGATCTGATCTCGGTTTTGTTTTCCTTCATCCAGAGAGAGAGCTGCTTACGCCCATCACCGATTTCTTTATGTTGGTTATCATCACGGCTCTCTTCATTGAGCACCACAAAGGCCTGTTGACGTGAGAGCAACTCGTTGAACTCGCCTAATCCGGCTTCCATGCTCTGATTGGCTGAGGAGTTGCGGTGCATCCATACCAGTGGGAAATTGGAACTGTCTAAAATCATAAATAAATCTCCTAAAAAGTTTGTCATGGTCCGGGACCGCCAGAATCCGACCATGGCCGTCAATTTTTACCTGATTATATCAAATAAATTGTCATTATCCATCCGGGCTTCCCGTGAGGTTACCGGTCCATGTGTCAGCGTTTTTCCAGCCTCCACCCAGGGCCTTGAATACAGATACCCGGGCCGAGCCCACCCGTTGATCAACTGTCGCCACCTGAGCCTTAGCGTCTATGAAAACGGTTTGTGCAACAATCACGTCAAGGTAGCTGATAGAACCACTGCGATAGCGCTGATCGGCCAGTTCATAGGCCTGTTCAGCGCTATCCCGTGCTTCAATCAGCGCTCCGCGCTCTTTTAGTGTTGCGCCGTAGCCTGCCAGAGCCTGCTCAATCTCTTTCAACGCGGTCAGGACCACGCCGTCGAATGTAGCCAGGGTCGCGGCACTTTCCGCTTTGGCTTGCGCAACGCGGCTGCGTGCCACGCTAATATTGGGAAAAGTCCATGAAATCAGCGGGCCGACCGCAAAGGAGAGGGTGCGATCTCCCTTCAATGAGTCGTTGCGCAGATAGGCTCCTGAAGTTCCGAGATTAATGTGCGGATACAGGTCGGCCACGCTCACACCGATCCGCGCCGTAGCCACAGCCAGTTGGCGCTCTGCCTGTCGCACATCCGGACGACGCCGTAGCAGTGCTGTACCATCTCCCACCGGCAGTGGGTGGGTAATTTCAGGGGCCTTGACGCAAGTGCGGACGATCCCAGGCACCTGTGCCGGTGTGCGCCCCGTCAGTGCAGCCAACTCGAACAAGGCTGCTTCCCGTCGGCCCTGCAGCGGCGGCAATGCAGCTTCGGCCTGGGCCTGGCTGACACCGGCGCGTTTCACGTCCAGACGGGAGGCGGAACCGGCCCGCTGCTGGTCCCTGACGATGCGCAGGCTTTGATTGGCCAACTCGATGGAGAAACGCGCCACGGCGATGGCTTCCCCGAGTGTGCAGATATCCACGTAGGCGCGTGTGGTCTCGGCTGCCACGATCACCCGCACTGCGTCATGGGCCGCAGCGACAGCATCGGTATTGTAATGGGCCGCTTCGATGTCGCGTCTGACCCGGCCAAACAGGTCCAGTTCATAGGACACCTCCAGGCCGCCGCTGTAGGACCACTGCCTGGGGGCCTGACCCGTACCACTCCAGGAGGTCTGGTCGCGTCCATTGCTGACACCGCCCGATGTGGTTGTCGAAGGGAAAAGACCGCTGTTCGCCTCATTGAAAATTTCTTGCGCACGCTCCAGGTTGGCCAGGGACACACGCAAATCAGTGTTGGCGGCGAAGGCGTCCCGGATCAGACCGTTCAGAACCGGATCATTGTACAGCTTCCACCATTCTGAAGGCAGGGGCGTCATCTCATCGACACCCTCAATTTGGGTCACAAAATGACCGACCGCTGACTCCGGCATTGCTGGTGGGCGATAGTCCGGACCGATGGCGCAGCCGGTCAATGCCACAGCAAGAACAATCACGGTCGATAGTTGCAAAGGGTAATGGAGAATATGCGTCAATAACTGATGTTGCAGGTAAGGTTTAAACATTGGGTACCTCCGCAGAAGCAAGTTCGAGCGCACGCGGACTTTCGGCGGCAGCGTGGTGGTCCTTGGCGATAAAGCTGTAGACTGTCGGTAACACAAACAGCGTGAACAGGGTACCCACCAGCATGCCCATCACCACGACAATCCCGATGGAAAACCGGCTGGCCGCGCCTGCCCCGCTGGCAAACAGCAGCGGACTCAGGCCGGCTACCATCGCCGCCGTGGTCATCAGAACAGGGCGCATACGCACCGCAGCGGCTTTTTCAATAGCCTCGATACGGCTCAAGCCTTCGTGCTGCTGGATATGATTGGCAAAGGTTACCATCAGAATACCGTGTTTGGAGATCAGTCCGATCAGCGTGACCAGGCCGATCTGGGTGTAAATATTAAGCGTCGCATACCCCAGCCACAGAGGTACCAGTGCGCCGCAGATGGCCAGCGGTACGGTAATAAGGATGATCAGAGGGTCGCGCAGGCTTTCAAACTGAGCAGCCAGAACCAGAAAAATAACGGCCAGTGCAAAGCCAAAGGAGTAAACGAGACGGTTGCCCTCTTTTACGAACTGCCGGCTGTCACCGAGCCAGTCGATGTTCATTCCTGTCAGCAGAGGCTGGGATTCCAGGAACGCCACTGCTTCGCCCATGCTGACGCCTGGACGAGGCAAAGCCTTGAGCGTGGTCGAATTCATCTGGTTGAATTGAGAGAGTTGATTGGCCTGGGAATGCATCTCAACATGGGTGACCGTCGACAACGACACCATCATGCCGGAAGTCGTTTTAACGTATAGGCGGCCCAGATCATCCGGTGTCATGCGTTCACTGCCGCGCACCTGGGGAATCACATCGTAAGAGCGGCCGTAAAAATTAAACCGGCTGACATAGTTCTCGCCGACCAGCGCGGCCAGCGTATCGGCAATGGACTGCATGGTTACCCCCATCTCATTTGCTTTTGCGCTGTCTATGGTAATTCGTGCCTGCGGACTGTCAAAGGCCAGATCGTTTTCAACATAGAGAAAAAGGCCGCTGGCATAGGCTGCTGCTTTCAATTTTTCGGCCTCGTTGTAAATCATGCCAAAATCGTCAGGTGAACGAATAACCATCTGCACCGGCAGGCCGCCGCCTGATCCCGGTAGCGACGGCAGTTGAACAGCGGTGACGGTCTCGCCCTTAATCGCTGCGCCGGCAGCCTGGATCTCCGCCTGAATATCGCTGGCGGAACGCGTACGATCCGACCAGTCTGTGAGAATTGCGCCGCTCATCATCCTGTTCGGCCCGCCGGCGATACCGCCTACATGCATAAAACCGCTCTCGTATTCAGGGATGGAAGCAAAAATCTTTTCGACTTCTACTGCATAATGGGAAGTATAGCCGATACCGGCATATTGCGGTCCACGAGTCAAAACAAGAACCGCCCCTTGATCCTCGGTGGGTGCCAGTTCGTGGGGAATGCCGTTAAAAAGTACAACAATGGCAAATAGTATGGCCACACCCACCAATAGCACTGCAGGACGTGCTGCAAGGGTATGCGCCAGCAAACGGCTGTAGATTGCAGTCAACCAACCCATGTGGCGCTCGATGAGCTTTGCCAGCCATGCTTCGTTTTGCTTTGAACTGAGGAGCATCGAACTCATCATAGGCGACAGTGTTAGAGCAATTACGCCGGAGACGACGACCGAGCCGGCCAGGGTAAAGGCAAACTCCCCGAACAAAGCGCCGGTCAGTCCACCCATCAAACCGATCGGGGCGTAAACGGCGGCCAGGGTAATGGTCATGGCAATTACCGGAGAGATGATCTCACGCGCACCGACCAGCGCCGCCTTCACCGGCGACAGGCCTTTCTCAATATGGCGATGGATGTTTTCGACCACAACGATCGCATCATCGACAACCAGGCCGATGGCAAGCACCATGGCAAGTAAGGTCAAAAGGTTAATCGAAAATCCGAACGTCAGCATCAGTGCGGCCGTCCCCACCATAGACAACGGAATCGTCACGACCGGAATAATCACGGCGTGAACCGTACCCAAAAACAGAAAGATAACAACAATAACGATAGCAATCGCTGCGATCAACGTGAATTTAACCTCCTCAATGGAGGCATTGACAAAGCGCGCAACATCATAATTCGGCGCCACTGTCACCCCGGGAGGAGCCATGGCCTGGATCTTGGGAACAAATCTGTTAACAGCCTTGACAATATCAATCGGATTGCCATCGGGTGTTGACTCAACAGCTATAAAAATTGCTGGTTCTCCGGTTGCAAAGGCCGCATTGTCATAGTTTTTACCGCCGATCTCCACCGTTGCCACATCTTTCAAGCGCACGACCCCTTTACCGGCAGACCCGCTCTTGATTACCATCTCGCGAAAATCCGCGACGCTGCGCAGATCGGTCTCGGCTGTGATATCGGTGACGGTCAGCTGACTTTTCAGCTGACCTGGGGCCGCCTGAACGTTGTTGGCACGTAGCGCTGCCACAATTTCAGCCGCTGACAGACCGCGCGCGGCAAGACGTACAGGATCGATCCAGATGCGCATGGCCAGCTCGCGCCCGCCCTTGATATCGGCCGAAGCAACCCCTGGAATGCTTGTAAACAAGGGCTGGGCAACCCGGATAGCAAAGTCCGTAAGCCGGGATATTGGCAGTGTCTTACTGTAAAAGGCCACGTATTCGACTGCGGAACTGGATACCGTTGACTTGATGATGACGGGATCATATGCATCGACCGGCAACCGGTATTTGACCTCCTGCACCTTGGCGAGAATCTCGGTCATAGCCCGATCGGCGTTGGCGTTCAGCACAAGCCTGGCATTGATCTCACTTTTACCTGATATGGAAGAAGAGGTGAGATATTCAATGCCGTTGGCAGTGGCAATTGACTGGGCAATCGGTGTTGTCACAAATCCCTGCATCACATCCTGCGTTGCCCCAGGAAATAAGGTAGTGACATTAATGGTGGCGTTCTCCAGAAAGGGATACTGCCGCACCGACAGTGAGAAGATTGCACTTGCGCCCCCCAGCAGGATCAGCAGGCTGACGACCAGCGCCAGGATGGGGCGGCGGATAAAAATATCTGTAAAATGCATGATCATTCTCCTTCAAGCACCGGCGCGGATTTGGCCGCATCGGAATTGTTAAGAGAAGATGCGCTGACCTTGACCTGTGCACCAGGCGGAATGCGGAGCTGGCCCGCCGTGATCACAAGATCACCTGTTTTGAGTCCCTGCTCTATGAGTACATTATCGCCGAGGCGTCGTCCTGTCTTGACAGGTGCCGTGACGACCTTACCAACCCCTTCACCATTCAATTCCTGAACAACGACAACACTGTCTCCGTACGCGGAGGTTTGAATAGCGGTAAGCGGCACCACAATGGCATCGGTTGTCGCTGGAAGCTGGAGGCGCGCGGTGACATACATGCCCGACTTCAGTTCATGATCGGCATTTGGCAATAACGCCTGTACTGTGATGTTTCTTGTCTCCTCATCGATCCTGGGTTCAATGCTGCTGATGTGTGCTTCGAAGACCTTATCCGGTGAAGAATCTGCAGTCACCTGTACCTGTGTACCAGGTTCCAGATATGCCAACTCCTGTTGCGGAACAGTAAAGTTGACATAAAGGGGGGCAAGTCGGGTCAAAGTCGCGATGGGATCACCTGCATGGAGATATTGGCCAAGATTGATACGGCGAATACCAATCTGTCCTGCAAATGGTGCATGGATCGATTTCTGTTGAATACGCGCATCCAGTTGGCGCACCTCTGCCTGGGCCTGCTCATATTCAGTCTGATGCTGTTCCAGAAGCTCACGCGGCTCGGCACCGGTAGGGGCAAGCTCTCTCGAACGGGACAACTGCAAATGGCTGAAGGCGGCTTTTGCGGCGGCAGCAACGCGGTCGGCCTGTTCGGGTGCGTCGTAGAGTTGAACGAGAAGTGTCCCTTCTTTGACCACCTGCCCGGCCTCGAAGTGAATCCCGGTGATACGTCCTGCAGTGTCAGGGGCCAACAAGACTTCCTGTACGGCCTCCAAACTGCCGATGGCCTGGATATCGGCAGGTACACTGCGACTCTGGATTCTGGAAGCTGAAACGAGCACAGGCGGTTGCGCCGGGTGTGATGAAGATTCGCTGCGTGAGGTTTTCCAGACAAATAGAAGACCAAACACAATGACGAGCCCCACAACACTGGTGAATATTGGTTTGATACTGCGATGGACAGGGGTATCAATATGTGAAACGGTTTTGTTTAAATTATTTTCCATGAGGAATACTCCTTTTAAAAGGCCACGTGGCTACCTTATTCTGATTGGCTGAGATGTTGGGGTGCCTCCATACCAGTGGAAAATTGGAACTATCTAAATGCATTGATAAAACTCATATTGCGTCAAACAAATTTTTTAAACTATATCAAACAAATCTTTTGAGGACATTGCACAAATTTGCCAAAATATTTTTCAATTCAGCCAACTTAGTTGTGAGGGGTCATAATCTTCCGCTCCAGATGATGTCCCCGCCTGGAAGTCTCCCCACGTTCCTGATCACCGCGCCCATAGTGCCCGTGAGAATGGGTGCCGTGGGTATGGTGCCCATGCCCACCGTTATGCCCATGATGACCGTCCCCGTGTCTGTGATCGTGTCGGTCCTGGCAGAATTCATGGTAGGGCGTCCTCTTCAAGACCAGTGATGATCCTGCCCAAAAGTTCCCCCAACTGCTGCTGTTCGGTAGCCGAGAGTGGAGCGAAAACAGCTTCCGCGTTTTTCAGAAACGCTTTTTTATGTCCGTCCGCTGCGACGGAGCCTTGTTCAGTAACGGAAATATTGTTCAGGATGAGGGCAACCACTGGTTGTTGCTAAAAATAGACATTTTCGGAAATAAAGAATTTGGCAAAAACGGTAATGTATTTTCAGTCAGTTATCACCCAATGCCGTTGACTTAAGAAGATGATGAGTTATTTCAATATGTTAAGGTTATATATCTGAGCAAGGCGTGTGGGAGGGGTGAACCTCTCGAAATTTCCATGACCTTTATATTCAGACATCTTGGTATTTTTGAAAATTACTGGATCGGTTTGAAAGGCAGTGAAACATTTAATAAAATGTGACATAACAGCTTGATTTTAGGGTTGTTTTTCTTAAGTCAACGGCATTGAGTTATCACCAGAATATAGATGGAAAACCTTATTTCTGAAAATGTCTAATAAATAAAAATTGCCCCCCCCTAACAAAAACATGCTGCGGTCAAGCCGCAGATGTTCATGTTATGGCAATGAGGAGCTACCAACATGCAACTCGCGATTGTTGACGACCAACGCGTTGAGGCCTTTCCTGGAGGTCGCGGCGAGTGTCCTATTTGCGGATGTGAATTGATTGCTAAATGCGGACCTCGTGTAATGCATCATTGGGCGCATCACCGTCCAAAAGACTGTGACCCTTGGTGGGAAAATGAAACTCCTTGGCACCGCCAATGGAAGAACGAGTATCCACTCGACTGTCGTGAAGTATCGCATACAGCGGATGACGGTGAGATTCACCGAGCGGACATAAAAACGCCAACGGGAATCGTGATTGAAGTTCAGCACTCAACAATGACTGATGACGAGCGCGATTCACGTGAAGAATTCTACGGCAACTTGATATGGGTTCTCGATGGATCGGCATTCCAAAAGAATTTCAACATCTATCACGGTCTTCCTGACCCTGAGTCAGACATAGCGCAAGACATAGTATGGTTCAAAGCACAACGCCATATGCACGGTGCAAACAGAGGCATGTTTTTCCGGCTGTCTGAGAATCCAGGGACAAGAAAAGCAGCTGCAGACAATGGCATGGTCCAGATCCACAGCATAGATGAAATTCAATCCGACGTCGACGAATCCTACCGTGGTCATCACCAGTATGACTGGGTTCGACCGCGAACGACCTGGCTGGGCGCGAAGTGTCCCGTGTATATCGACTTTGGAGACGACAAACTTGTAAAGCTCGATACGTACGATGAGTCCGGTTTAGCATGCGTTCGTTATATTTCTAAACGCAAATTCATTCACGACTCCATGTTCGAGTCAAACGTGAGCGACATTGCTACCCGTTTCTACCCGTTGCCGGAAATCGAGCCATAACAAATTAATACAGCAGATTGCCAGGGCGGCCTTGGAAAGTTGGAATTCCGCATTGCCCTGTCAACTGCTGATCAGGTCGTTAGAGTGTTGACTTTGTCTATTATCGATCGCTCAAAGCCTTTATGGAATTGGCGTTGACTTCTTTTTTTATTGTGCCCCTGAAATATGAATGAAATGGTTCCCTGGTGTAACAAAAAGAAAGGCTGTTTCATTACTTCAAATGTCGATAAGGTTCCATGCTTTGATGAAGTATGTCTATAATATCGACGTGGTTATTAGCTTTGCGATAAAAAATGATATGAGATCCGGCTAAAAAACTTAAATAGCCTTTTTTAATTTCTTCGCGTTCCCGGCCTATATCGGGACTTTCTGCTATCATTTGCAGCTTTTTTTCAATAAGCTTTAAGTAAATGAAGGCCTGTTCTTCACCAAATTCTTCAAGTGAATAAGCCTTGATGTTACGCAAACTCTTTTGCGCATTGGGAGAAAGAAAATATTGAGTCATGTCAGCCGATCAATTCATCCATGAAGGATTGGCCGTCAACCTCTTGTCCTTTGTCAAGCTGCGCTTCACCTTCAGCCAGTCTTGCGCGTAACGCTTCCAGCTTGGTTTCTTCAACTTCCAGAAGCCGCAAACCCGCACGAACGGCTTCGCTTGTATTATCAAAGCGGCCTTGTGAAATTTTTAATTTGATAAAATCTAAAAAATGATCGCCTAATGTGACACTGGTATTTCTTTGCATGGCAGGCCCTCCAAAATTTTTATACCAATATATAATACACAGTTTTTAATAGAATAGCTTCAAAAATTTATATTTTTTTGATAAAAAATTACCTGTTCAGATGTTATTTTGTACTTCATCATATATTGAAAAAAGCAAGCCATGGACAAAAAGGATTTAAAACACGTTTCTATCCCTGAAGCGTTAGAAGAACTCAGAAATACCATGATGATGCAATCCGAATTGAAAAAGCAAGAAGAGATCGGAGAGCTAATTTCAGGTTTTGAAAAACTTGAGATTGTAAAAGATGCCATAAAAGTACACCCATCGGATTTTTTAGAACGGTATGGGCTATGGATAGTATCCGATAACAGAAAAAACTTTTATTACGGTATTGACCTGGTGAATTATTTCTTGGGTTTACTGAGATCTGAACCTCCCGAAACAATCGCACAGGTTTATTCAAAGATTGAGCGGGTTAACGTTATGGTCGAAAAACATCCGGAAACGGGTGCAAAAGGGCTTTTAATCGAGACGGAAATGGAAAAATTCAAATGCGTTCAATGCGGGCATTGTTGTATTAATTTATCAGACGCTTACGAGACCTCAGTTCCGGATCTTGACGTGTCACGCTGGCAAGATGAAAAACGATATGACATCCTGGAGTGGGTGGATTCATTTGCAGGCCTGAATGATGTCTGGATCAACCCTAAGACCCAAGAACCAGTGGACCGTTGCCCTTGGCTGCGGAAACTTCCCGGTAAGGATAAATATACCTGCAGGATTCATGAAACTAAACCCAGACATTGCCGAGATTTCCCAAAATCAAAAAGACACGCATTAGATAGTGGCTGTAGAGGATTTCATGCAGAGTAAGTTTGAGAATATTTAAATTCTTGTTTTGATCCTGCGGTATAAGAAGTGACTACCAGAAAAAGTTCAAGGTCTCGTCATGGATTACAACTATAAAACAGTGAGACAAGCAATCTTAGATCATTGCTCCGAGTCGGGTATCCCCTTTGATGACTTTTGTGATATTTGGATTAGCAAGGTCAATGAAGACCCAGCAGTATTTGATATTTTCTTCGAGGCACCGTTTTCAGAGATATCCGAAATTGCAAAGGACGCAAGGGTTGAATTATTGATTGATGTTTTTACAATTTAGGGACACGGAATCAATTGGGTCCAGATAGCTTTGCCAAAGAAAACAGATCATAACGGCGTGTCTTCGATTCCGTTTCAGCATCTGGAAGGTGGATGGCACGCCCCAATATTTTTATGTGTTTGGGGACGGGAACTGGATATCTCGCCGCACCAGTGAACAAGGGGCACGTTTGCAGAAATGGCTTGAAAAGCTCAACAGCTTCGATGCAAAGTGACCATTTTTGAAATGGGGGCAGGCATTGCCTTACCTACGGTAAGATATAATCCCAACGACCTGGCCGGAACTTAAATTCAACCTTGATACGCATCAACCCAAGGGATTACAATGTCTGCCAAGGAGCAATCGGCCTGCCGCTTTACGCCAGGGAAGACATAAACCGGATTTTGTGCTGATGAATAAGAATGATTATCCCAAAGCCGGTGTACAAAGGCTCTTGCATAAAAATGGAAAAGCTGTCGCCTTTCAATCAAATCAGAATGGAAATGTTCATATCATCGATCGTCAAACGGATATTGATTTCAGCTCGACAGGTCTCTAAGCAATGAGGTGTGACGGCTTTTATGAAAGGGAACTTTAAATCTTAACTTTGGGGTGAAAGTTAAGATTGATAAAAATAGCGAAAATCCCCGTGAATATGGGCTTTTCTCTATTTTTGCATGGAGTTTTTTCCAAAACCCCCATTTTAAATATTAAGTTTTAATGACATAATAGGATAAACTTAATATTTAAAGCACGAGGAACCGAATGGAAAAAGGACAAAATTTTAATCACCCCCAAAAAGGTTCCAAGGTCGAAGTGGAACCGATCCGGAACGAAAAAGACATCAAAGCGATTATTCAATTCCTTTCTGGAAGCCCCAGGGATCTTCTGCTGTTTGTGATGGGAATAAATAACGGCATCCGGGCCGGGGACCTCCTCGGGCTTAAAGTCGGTGATGTTCGATACCTGAAACCTGGCCAGGTTCATCAGATTATCGAAAGCAAAACGAAAAAGAAGAATGTTGTGGTTATAAACAAATCTGTCCGCAAAGCACTCGACGGCTATTTTTCGAATAGCGACGGTCAACCCATAGAAGATCACTTTTACCTTTTTCGTAGCCGAAAGGGTGAGAATGCTCCGCTCACCGTCCAAGCGGCTCACGGGCTCATTAAAAAATGGACACAGGCAATCAATCTAAAGGGGAATTACGGCACCCACACTTTAAGGAAAACCTGGGGATATCAGCAACGCACGAAGTACGGCGTTGGTTTTGATGTCATCGCTAAGAGATTCAACCACTCAGATCCGAAGACGACCATGACTTATTTGGGGATTGAGGATAAGGAAGTTCATAGCGTTTTGATGAACGAAATCGGTTAACTATAATTTTTATACTGAGTATTTTTAATCTCAGACTTGACAAATATCTCAATTTGAGATATAAAAATATATGCACATAATAACACGGAAAAAAATATTAGATTTTGTTAAAAAATACCCGGGATGTGCAACTGCCCTGGACGCTTGGTATCGAATTGTAAAAAATACGAGATTTGCCAACTTCGCTGAATTGAGAGGCGTTTTCCCAAGTGCAGACCAGGTGGACGGGTTTACCGTGTTCAATATCGGTGGGAACAAGGTCCGGCTCATAGCCGCTATTCATTATAACACACAGCGGCTATATATCCGGCATGTTCTCACGCATAAAGAGTATGACAAAAACAAATGGAGGGAAGGCTGATGTTACAGGGAACAAACCATATTATCCAGATGTGGCCGGATATTAAAAGCATCTTTTCCGTACCTCATTCCCAGGAAGAATACAACCGGCAGGTATCTTTTCTCGACAACCTACTGGATGAAGTAGGAGAAAATGAAAACCACCCTCTGGCATCCCTTGTTGAAACTCTTGGAAGTTTGATTGAGATATACGAGAACACTAATTTACCAGAAATCTACGGTAATCCGGCAGATGCACTGCAATACTTAATGCGGGAGCATGGTATTAAACAAGGAGATTTGCCGGAGGTTGGCAGTCAAGGGGTGGTTTCTGAAATTTTAAGCGGCAAACGCCAATTAAACACCAGGCAGGTAAAAGCCCTTGGAGAGCGGTTTAATGTTTCTCCTGTGGTGTTCCTTTGATTTCATTCGCAATTAAAGCGGGCCAGCTTCCGGATTCGAATAATCCCGCAGTCCGATAACATTTAAATCAGACCCCATATTTTGGATAGCCCCCTGTGTCAGGATAGATGTCGCCTCAATTAAAAATTAAATTCGGGGCATTGAGGTGATGAAAATGGGATATTCTATCCAAATCAAAGAGGCTGTGTTACAGAAGGTATTACTGGGCAACAAGCCCCACCATGAGATATCACAAGAATTCGGAGTTGGCCGATCAACAATCGGAAAATGGCTTAGACAATATAAAGAAAGCGGCAACACTACATTGAAATCAAAAGCGAAACGCCCCAAAGACTGGCCTTTTGAACAAAGAATTTCAGCACTTATAGAAACAGGAACTCTGACTTCAGAAGAATGCGTCGCCTGGTGCCGTAAAAATGGAATTTTTTGCCATCACCTGGAGCAATGGAGAAAAGATGCCGTTTCTGGTATGTCAAACACTGCAGATGAAAAGCACAGAGAGAGGGAAAAACAATATAAAAAAGAAATCTCCTCTTTAAAACGCGACCTTTCCCGGAAAGAAAAAGCACTTGCAGAAACAGCGGCCTTGCTGGTTCTTAAAAAAAAAGCCCAGGCGATCTGGGGGGAGCCAGAGGAAGATTGATAACCTCTGAGGATAAGCGGTCCGTGTTAACCTTGATATCTGAGGCCTGCCAAGCCGGTGCCACTAAAAGCAAGGCTGCACAATTATTGGGATTAACAGTGCGAACGATTCAGCGCTGGAAAAAGCAGGGAACAACAGATAAACGCAAGGATTCTCGTGCCGTTCCTGCCAATAAGTTGTCGGGTGAAGAGCAAGATAACATCGTCAATGTATTGAAATCTCGGGAATATGCAGATTTTAGCCCAAATCAAATCGTTCCAAAGCTTGCTGATCAGGGTATCTATATGGGGTCTGAGTCTACAATGTATCGAATTTTGAGAACGCTGAGAATGAACGAACACCGTCAGGCAAGCAATCCGGTGCATAGGCATAGCCCGGAAACATTTACGGCATGTGGTCCTAATCAGATATGGTCTTGGGATATTACATATTTGCGTTCACCGGTGAAAGGTCAATTCTATTACCTTTATATGGTGATGGATTTATACAGCCGGAAAGCCGTTGCCTGCCAGGTTTATGAATCGGAGTCTGGAGAATTTGCCTCAGATTTGATAACAGATGCCTGCATTCGTGAAAAGATTTCAAAAAAACAGGTGATTTTGCATTCTGATAACGGATCACCAATGAAATCAGCAACGATGTTGGCTAAACTGCAGGATTTAGGGGTCATGCCCTCCTTTAGCCGGCCCAGTGTCAGCAATGATAACCCTTTTTCAGAATCATTATTCAGAACAATGAAATACAGGCCGAACTATCCAGAAAAACCATTTGAAAATGTAATGGAAGCAAGAGCTTGGGCAAATGATTTTGTAACTTGGTATAATACCGTTCATCTCCATAGCAGTATCAATTTTGTTACCCCTGATGACAGACACCGTGGAAAAGATGTTCAAATTCTTGAGAATCGGCATAAAGTGTACCTGAAAGCCCGGTTAAAGAACCCTGAGCGGTGGTCCAAGGAAACAAGAGACTGGAAGGCAGTTACAGAAGTAAGTTTGAAAAAATTCAAAAGGTTAAAGCCTGAAATCTCTGCTGAGAAAAGGTTGTTTGACCGTTCGAATTTAGCAGGACGATAGCACAATTCCCTCATGGCTGAGAATGGGCCCCACATTACCCGTCGGAGGTCATGAGGGGATTGTGCGGAAAAATTAGAACAAAGTACAGCAAAGGCGACAACTTGCTTGACACGCGCCGATAGAACCAATGACTCCTGGCCCGAGGTACTCTGATAAGATCAAGCCAAGCCGCTTATAAAATCAGGTCACTATACTGTATACAGACTTGCTCAAACCTTTCTGAAACAGCATTCAATAACAAAAATAGTCAACGCCTTTACTATCAAGGATTACACACCACATAAATAGACATAATCAACGGTCCTCATGACCCCAAGTTACAGTATTTTAGAAAGCATTGAAAAATATTCATTCTGATTTTAAGATTAGGGCAAAGGAAGATTCCAAAACCCTATGATATAACGAAATTAATAAAACAAAGGAGAATAGAAAAATGAAAAAAAATTTAATGATAAGTTTGGTGTTTTTTATTGTTGCTTTTGGTGTAACGGCGGTGTCCCTTCGGTAAACATGCACAAAGGATTTTTTTAGGATAGCTCAGCTGAACTCGTCACAAGAGAGGGGGGGCTGCGATTATATTACGCTGACGAGGTTTTGTAATTCCAAGGCATCCACCGGGAAGGATCAGTTCTCAGCTCAGTTGCGTTATTCAGCAATGTGATCAAATAATCAAATGGATTGACCTTCATCAGATTGCAGGTCTGGATCAGGCTCATGAACATATCACCAACAAAGGCTCCATGTTCTGTTTTATAAAATAGTGAGTTTTTTCGATGTAGGATACTTTGTTTCAGGCTACGTTCGCAAATGTTGTTATCCAGGGGAGCATCAAGCACTTTTAAAAACCGGGTT
>NZ_KB893121.1 GCF_000373985.1 Desulfobacter curvatus DSM 3379 | reverse complement strand
GGAACAGAATTTATGCACTCAAAAAGCATTTATTGATATAAAAAAACCGGACAAGATAATTGACGCGAACCGGACAAAGTAATTGACATTTGATACTTGTCGATTCAAAATGATAAAACCTTGTCATACTTATATCTCCATATACCTTACAAAGGCTCCAATATTTGTTCCACTATAGAATATCCGACTAAAAAGTAATGCCCTTAGCATCTACAAGTAGATCCAGCAAATCTGGATAACATTGATTATCTATTAGCTAATGCTATAACATGAAACTTGAAAATGATATCCAACTTGACTATCTATAATTATCTTAGTGGTTACCGACATAACGCGGGACAGTTTGACCCGGTGATGAGAGTTTTGCAGTACCTAAGCCTCATGAACCGGGGGGCCGGAGAAGCCTTGTTTTAAAGGGTGTCCCGGCTTAAATCGATAGCCATCTTAGTAACGGAATACCAATATTTCGAAACACAGTAAATATTTTTTTAAAATTCGATGTGTTCAATAATATCTTTGTGAGGTGCCCACTCCTCCCAGTACCCCCACCACTACCAAAAGCATTGTTGCCCATAACAAAAATCAGCACAGCCCCCACTACCTCAACTAAAGCTCACCCCAGCGCCTTCACCAAAGGATCATCACTCCTCAAAACAGTGCCTGACTCAGTTTCCTGGTAAAAAACGATCACGGCTTTACCGGGTTTTAACCTATTTGCTCTATTGCCATTTCTTCTTTTTTTTGGTGATATGGTGTTCTCGGGAAATGGTTTTTGACGTCGAAACCCTAATCGGAAATAATGGAAAGGTCTAAAGCATGACAGAGATGCAAATCTTGGATTCAATCCTCCCCTTCAAATGTCAAAATCAAGCTTGTGCGAAGGAATACGACATCCATGAATTTGGAAATGTAATTCAATTGTGGGGATTCATTTTTTTAATCGCTGCAGAAGATGAAACGGCGTTGATTGGCATAACTTGTCCTGAATGCAAAAAAACGACTTTATGCAAGTATAGAGCAACCCAAGCGCTTGGGTTCCTTTGGGAAATTTGGGGTCATTGGGAAAGTAATAATTGTGTTGCCTCAAATATTAAAATAAGAGAAAGGTGGTGCGGAAAATATTTTGCTGCACAATATCTTTTTGACATTGGCCTGATCGAAAATAACTTTCCAGAAAAAAATGCAGAAGATGCAATCTCATATACTGTTCCGCAGGACGTCATACTTGAAGAATATTCCAAACGATTAAACGAATCTTTTCCGTTTTTATTAATTGAAAGCGATATCCCTTATTTATTAAAAATAGAGAACAATCAAGGATATAAGGTTATACTGAGAACTTTAACTCCGGGGGCACAATTCAACACTCTTAAGGGAATTAACTATGGTTGGGATAGTCTTCTATTTTCACGGGATTTTGAGTTGATCAATAGTTTTTTTGAAAGGTCTCTGACCCCAAATTATCAATTATACGACAGAGAAGATCTTCCTCTTGACCCCCAATTCCCTGAATTCCCCAATTTCAAATGGAATAAAAAAAATTTATCAGAGGATGAAATGAAGCCTCTTTTAGACAAAAATGATCTCCTTTTGGAGGAGCATGAACATTTTTGCATAGGGTTTTTAGGATACAAACGAAAAGCCTTTCAAGAAAATGTTGGCGATTTTATTGAAGAACTTAAGATCATGAGAAATAGGATTGATTTCGAGCTTATTTATAGAAATACCCTTTTGAATAAGTATGGGCGAAAAATTTACTATAAAACAAGATGTTTGGCAGAGGATAGAGATGATTACAATGAACTTGCTGAAATTGAAGAAGCTGGTGGTCTTGAGGCATACCTCACTGGTGAATACGTCGATGAGTCTTCAAATTTAATTCCAGTTAAAACTCTTTCTGGTGGGCAATTAATGGAAAAATGGGGAATGGATGCATTCGAGTTGATCAATTTAATTCAAAACCATGGCCTCGCAGCCTATGACAGTGTTAATTCTGCTCACATCAATAGCAACAACTCATTCCATCCGGCATTGATTGCTGAATTAACAACTGGAGACCTGGAAGTGCAAAAAGTGTCTATGCAGCGCTTACGATTTGATCCTGTTAAGGTTGCCACCTTTGAGGATTACTACGGTGAACAATTGGGTTTGAAAAAAATGGAACCGGAGAACATGTCTCACCATCCCCAAGTTATAGATGAAAAAGAGCAGGAATTTCAAGTGTCTGACGATGAGCTTCAACCAGAACCTAAAGACGAAAATTTAAAAGATAAAACTATGAAATGTTGTCAAATTAGAGCTGCCCAATTATGGGACAAAAACCCCGATCTTACCATTAAGGCAGTTGCAGACCATAAAACCATAATGGATTGCTTCAAAGAAACCGGATATTCATTTGATGGTTATAGAACTCGTCACAACTGGGTTAAAGATTGCGCCCCTAAAAAGAAAACGGTAGGACGTCCAAAAGGATCTTGAAAAACCTCACCATCCTGCTTATCTCATCATAATCACAATAAAAACCGTCCCTTCTCCCAAAAAATAAATCTGCAATTTAATCTGCAATTCTTTTTTCGGATAGTTTGCATAAATATTTTTTCCTTTCTTTATTATCCACAATTTCAGCTGGTTAAATAGCAAACTAAAATATTTTATTTTGCAGATTTATTTTCGATATTATCTGCAGATTCTTCCTCCTATCCTTCACGCATTATTGTTCTCCGCGGAACAAGAACAAAACCCGAAAGGGTGGCCACCCTCCAAACAACTTTTTTTAAATGGAGGAACAAGCATGGAAAAGAAAGACCAGAAACTGGAAATCATTAAGCTCGAAAACCTGATCAAGGACCCGAACCATCCGAGACAGGAATCCGGGAATCTGGAATCCCTGACTGAAAGCCTGAAGTGTAACGGCCTTCTGAACCCCATCACTGTGGTTAAGGTGGCGGAAGACAAATACCATGTCGTTGACGGCTGGAGAAGAATAGAGGCCCTGAAGACTATGGACATGGAGAAGGTGTCCTGCGTGGTGTATGAGGATCTAAAAGAAGCGAATGCCGCCCACCTGTCTTATGTCCTCAATACAAAACGGAGCAACCTCACACCGATTGAAAAAGCGCTTCATATAAAAGGGATGATTGAAAAACATGGTTTGACCTATACCGAATTGGAGGCTCTTGGATATGGATCTCAGGCGCAGGTTAGCAAATTTCTTGGATTGCTTAAGTTGCCCTCAAATACCCAGAAGGCGATTGCAGATGGAACGTTTACAGTTGCCCATGGGACAGCCTTACTGAAAGCCCAGAATCCAGATGAGTTGACTAAAATGGCAATCAAGAGGAACTGGTCTGCCGCAAAAATCACCAGGTTCATAAAAGATATGGACAAAAAACAGAACCAGGAAATTAAGCCTGCTCCAGCCAGAGGAGTTACAGAAGGAGCTGATACGAGTAAGATTAGCGATGGTTCTGTGGATTTTATTTGCTCAGTTTTAGACTCTGGCGTTTTCAGCCACAAAAATAGATCTTATCTATATTTTCAAACATCTGAAGCGAATCGGATTTTGACTGACGGTGGCATTTTGGCCCTTATCCTTCATAAGATGGAAGACGTTGCATCCGTTATTCAGTGCCTAAGTAAGAAAACTGCCTCCTTCGATCCTGTCACAGAATTTACGATTCAGTTTCTTTCAAATGATTTTGAAAATAAAGCCAAAGAATCTGTCCAAAAGAACGAACACGCTGGCTATACGGCACAAACTGCAAGTCATCCGATTTTAATCTTTAAAAAAGTAGGCAGCAGAAAAATTTCTCCAGCATTAGCAGAAGAATCCAAATTGAGCGAGAAAGAAGCTGTTGAGTGCCTACGTTCGGGATGGATCTTCGAAAATGAAAAGGCGACTATAGAAGATCTCTTGTCCAGACTTATACGAATGTATTCTTTTAAAGAAGATATTGTCCTGGACCTGTTTTCTATGAACAAAGTTGTTCTGGATGTTGCGGAAAAATTGGGACGCGGAAAGTTTGAAAGCATGAAAGAGTTTGTCGCAAAACAGCTTGAAACGACTGAGGAAAATCAGACTGAAAAACCCAAAGCAGAAGTAATTATGTCCGAGGAGATGGCCGAAGCTATCGAAGAAATTCTGGCACGATACAGAAAAGAGCGGGACAACGCCTAACTTTCACCAAAGGGGCGGGGGATTCTATATCCGTCGCCCCTCCCAAGACGGAGGATTGACAAGTGTCTTCAACTCACTGTGCCCAAGATGTGCCCAGAAAAAGACTTTACTCCATCAAAGAACTTGTCGCCCTGATCGGGGCCACGGAATGGTTCTGGCGGAGTCAAATCTGGGATGGTCAGCTGCCATATGTCCAGGTTGGCCGAAAACAGTTCGTAGATCACCAGGATGTAGAAAGCTTTATAGAAAAAAATAAATACAAAAATTAGAGGAGATATAAAATGTTAAAAACCGATATTAAAAAAAACATGCCAATACTTTTTAGAAAAAATACACCCGGAATTAAAAATGATTATAAAACGCTGATCGAAAAAGTCGATCAGGAGAATAATTACCATGCCTCTCTCGGCGAGTACTCCATTTTTAATTTGATATTGGCAGATTTTGGAATTGATTCAATCGTGTACTATGGATATGACGAACCAATGCTGAAAGGATGCGAATATGAAATTCGAATATCTCCGTGTATTTTGTTTGAAAGTGATAGCCTGGCAGAAATGGACGAAGCAGATATTAACGATATTCGCTTTGCTCTATATTACGATGCATGGCATGGTCTCGGAAATATTTTTTCACGACAATTTGATCCCAATCATCTTATTGGAATCAATCTCACTGAAAGGCTTAATTTGTCTATTGATGATCCAAATGCATTTTTCTTTGATTGCTTTAGAGTCAAATGCGAGCACTTGCCAGAAAAGGGGAATTTGGAAGATTTGACGCCTTATGTTCAGGAGGTTTTTTTTACCAAGGGTGAAAAGATTTCTGATTATCAGATCAGACTTTTGTACAATGACCCATATGCTCATTTCTGGGATTTAGTTTCTGCCTTCAGGTACATTAATCAGAGTTTAGGTTACTTTTTCGACTTTCAGGTCGATGAAGGCTAAGTGATTTTAAATGCCTCCGGTTTCAGTCGGGGGCATTTTTCTTTCTTCTTGATCTCAAAATCTATAGATGGGATATTCAAAGGTACAAATCATGTTCTCCAGGACCAGCTCCAGCAGTGAATCCGGGAGAGCATGTTTGTCCATCTTGCGCCCGTCAAGGCTTGATGGAGGTATAATATGGGAAGTGTTTATCTGCGCGGAAATGTTTATTGGATTAAGTACTACAGGCAAGGGAAGTGCTTTCGGGAAAGTTCCGATAGTACCAAAAAGATGGTAGCCAAAAAACTTTTAAGCAGAAGGGAGGGTGAAATCGCCCAGGGCAAAATTCCTGGGGTACAGTTTGAAAAGGTCCGGTTTGAAGATTTGGCAGAGGAGTTTTTGCGAGATTATCGTATCAATCAGAAAAAATCGCTTGTGAAAGCCGAAAGAAGTGTCAATCACCTCAAGAAGATTTTTGAACGGGTTAGTGTCCCGCAGATCACAACCCCGAGAATCAATAAATTCATTGAATACCGTATTGATGAAGGCGCATCAAACGCAACGGTCAACCGGGAATTGTCTGCCTTGAAACGTATGCTGAACTTGGGAGCACAACAGACCCCGCCGCTTGTTGACAGGGTTCCGCACATATCAATGCTGGAAGAAAACAATGTCAGAACTGGATTCTTTGAGTATGATGAGTTTCTGGCACTCCGATCCTGCATGCCTGAATATTTGAAAGGCTTTGTAACTTTTGGATATAAATCCGGCTGGAGGGTATCGGAAATCACCGGGCTGAAATGGTCGAATGTAGATTTGGAGAACAGAGTAGTGTGCCTGGAAATAGGCACAACGAAAAACAAGGAAGGCCGCACTATTTATCTGGATGATGAGCTTTTGGCAATTTTTAATATCCAGCGGCAACTCCAAAAGGGAGGAAAGAAGATTCTCCCAAACGTTTTTCCGAATAGAGCAGGGACCGGTCCGCTAAAAGATTTTCGGAAAGCCTGGAAAACTGCATGTAAAGACGCTGGTGTTCCTGGTCGCATTTTCCATGACCTTCGAAGAACCGCTGTCCGTAATATGGTTCGGTCTGGTATTCCCGAACAAGTGGCGATGGCTATTTCAGGTCATAAGACTCGTTCCGTTTTTGAGCGGTATAACATCGTCAGTGAAGGGGATCTGATGGTTGCTGCCAGAAAACAGGAGGAATACCTGAAAAATCAGTTGGGCACAGTTTCGGGCACAGTGACCGAAATACAAAATAAAAAGGCTTCCAGCTAAAACGCTGAAAGCCCTTATATTCGTGGTACCGGAGGTCGGACTTGAACCGACAAGGCCCGAAGGCCGGAGGATTTTGAGTCCAATTTGAGCTGATAATGAGGTAAAATGAATTATCTTGAATTAAACTTGATAATTTAAATATATCAATATATTACTGTAAAAATAATAAGGCAGGTATAAATAATTATAGCCCGGTAGGCACAGGGATATACCTGGCAGTTCGTTGACCAAGTGTTGACCAAGTGATCTCCTTATTCCCATTTGTATTGTAATATACCAAACTTGTAAATCAATGAGATCATCCCTTTAAGCGACTGCATGGACATTAGAATTGTGGTTCATCAGGAATAAGGGAAGAAAAGAAATTTCTTGCAAATGCTTTGGAGTCATGGTAGGAGTTAGTAACAGGAGGTACTGTTTTATATGATGGGCGTGAGTTCAAGATGGCATAGGCCAGGAGAATATACCAAAAAAAAGGTGGCGGAAGTGACCGGGATAACTACCCAGGCGGTTACCCACTATACTAATGAAGGGCTTATTGAACCAGGCATTGAAGATTCTCGTGGGAGAGGAACTGCAAAAATATATTCCAAAGAGAACCTGCTCGAATTCCTTATAATAAATGAATTTAAACAGTGCGGTTTTAGCTTGTCCATCATAAAAAATATTATGAAATCTTTACGTCGGCGACAAGATAAGTGGTTGTCAGAAATTGTATCCTCAGAACCGACAAAGACCAATTCGCCTCTAAGAGATAACCATTGGCTAAGTGTATTTAACCCTGTATCAGAGGAACCCACCGTTGAAGTTAATAAAAATGCAATTGATTGCACTTCTGGAGTTAATACAAATAAGCACAAAATGGTTGTATCTATTGATGTCTCTGAAGCAGTGAAAAAAATTCAAGAAAAAATAACATAGTTTTTTTTTGGGGTATTAGAAATGTGTAACACCCGTTACTAATTATTATGTTTTGAAAGGAGGTGGTGTATGAGGATTTAAAAATATAATAAAGCTGTAAATGGAATTACTGATTTATAAATTTAGGAGGACTGATGAACATACGATTAAAAATGAAAATTTTATCAAAATACCGGAAGCAAATTGATTTTGCAAAGGCTTTGGGCATAACCGCTACGAGAGTGAGTCGGGTTGTTCATGAAAGCATTGAATTGTTGCCTGAAGAACAAAAGAAATGGGCTGAAAAACTAAGTTGTGAGCCTAATGATATTTTTAAACCAGTTTAGGGAGGATTAGTGATGGCAGTTAAATTAATTACCGTCCATGAATTGTCTACGCAGCTGAATCGTTCACCGCAGTCTATATATAACGGGATTAGCAGAAATGCGAAAAATAAATTCCCCATTCGAGCTATCAGAGTTGGAAGAGCTGTGCGTTTTTCGCAAAAAGAAGTTGATGAATTTATCCAGAAAGGAGGTTGTAGTTAATGACTATAAAAAAGAAAAAAGGGCTTAATTCTGCGGCAACAGAAATCAAGCCCACTAAAGAATTTATACAAAAAGAAGATATCATGAATAGTTATAAAACGCAAAGTAAAAGCGGCAATTTGATTTACTTGAAAAGTGGATTTCAAGTTCCTAAGGAAGAGTTAGAAGGATTAGAAAATAGCTCTTTAGAAACTCCTCTTGGAGTGACTAAAGAAATCCTTGATGGTATTGAAACCCTTACTGCTACAGAGCTTCGTGAAAAATATCAACAAACTTACAACAGTTGGAAGAACATGAAGCAGAGGGCAAAAAAAGGTTATATTATTCACAAGGACTTAGCCAAATTCAAAGATTTTCTACGGCATCTTGGTCCCTGTGAAATCAAAAATTATACCCTTGATAGGTTGGATAACTGTGATCCCGAATATGCCCCTGGTAAGGTTCAGTGGAGAGATAAATATGCCCAAAATTCCAATAAGGGTAATAACGTTTATCTCACGCATCATGATGGCCGAAAGAAAACCACAGCTCAGTGGGCAAAAATTACTGGACAGAAAGCCACAACACTATATGCAAGAAAGAAGAATGGCTGGACTGATATGGAAATTATCACTGGGGTTCGAAATTCTATATCTGGTTCCCAGAAAGATAATCCTTTCCCTCTTGATAGCCGGGAACTTTGGGAAGAGATGTATGTTGATGCATATCTTACTGGCTACAAGAAATCAAAATTAGAATTCGTTCATGATCGCTGTAAAACGACAATTAATGAGCTTTCGAATAAAGCTATTGATTTGTCAAATCAACTTGAGTTTCTTGAATGGAGTGGTGATGATGATGATGATGAGTTCATAAAGATTGAAAAAAAGTTAAAAAAGATTACCAAGCAATGCCTTAGATTGATCACAATGCTACGTGAAGCTCAACAGCAATTACAGTACGAGAACGAAAAGGAGTTTTTCCTTGATAGGTTGAATTTGAAGTCCAAATTCGAAAGGAACGAAATGGGAAAGGAATTTGAAAAGAGAAGGCCACGGCCCAGATATAACGTGAATCAACCTGATTTTAAATACAAACTGTCAGATGACTAATTATTAATGTGAGGGCTGTTTGATTTTGGGTTCATTTGCCCCACCTCTTAGAAAATGATTCCCTTGATTAGGCAGTCCATCTTCGATTGCAATTAAGTGCATTACTATTAATAATTCCTCATAAAAAATGCAATTACCTGCAAAGTATTAAGAAATCAGAAGAAAGGTGAATCATTTTGGAAATTTTAAATCCTAAACAACACAAAGCAGCCATCCTGATAGCCTCTGGAAAACCTAAAAAAGAGGCGGCTAAAACAGTAGGGGCAAGCGCCCAAACTGTATCAAAGTGGCTGGGAAATCCTGAATTTGTTGCTTTGATAAACAAAACCAAAAGAGAGATGATGGAAGAAACCAGAGACATGCTAAGGGGAAACCTCATCACTGCTACCGAAACAATCAATGAGCTTCTGAAAATCGGAAAAAATGAGAAGGTCCGTTTTGAAGCGGCTAAATTCCTTATCGAAGCGACAGGAATTATCACACCTGATATTGGTCTTTGGGACACAGGACCTCAAACAGTTGAAGAGGTAGAGAATGAAATGATTCAAAAGGGAATCATGCCTTCGGATATATCCGATTAAAGCAAGGAGAAGATAATTATGGCTCTTATATTTAAAAAACAACGAGATAAAACAAGAATCGACCCTTGGGGAATAATGTGTTGGGTAATTCAAATACAAAAAGAAAGGGTGGACCGTCTCCAAGCGTTTGAAGATAGAACGGGACGTTGCCTGCCTGACCTTTCCAAGGAAAAAGAGAGCCTTTCAAATCTATGTTCTAAGCTTATAGAGCTGGAACGTATGGTGGTGGGGAATTCTTTCTTGCTCAATGGGCCTGTCGATCTGAAAGTACAATATGAGGACCTGCATCCCGTCGATATCCCGGACAAAGAAATCATAGCTAAAAGGACAAGGCAAGCTATTAAAGACTTAAATGCCCCGGAATTGAACAGCCTGTTAGAAATGAATTGACGAACACCCACATTTTATTGATTTTACGGAAATGGTCTGGTAATTTCAAACTGGCCTGGAAAAAGGCCGTTATGAAAAGTTTTTTATAGAAGGAGTTTTATCGAAAAAAAAGTTCGTTCTTTAAACGCATATAACATCTGTGCATTTGTGCAGTAGCCGTTCGTACTGAAAACCGCCAATTTTTATTACCAAAGAACGACGCTGACAGGAATGCATCCCGGTTGGGGTGTAGGTCTTGTTTGTGTTCTTTGGTAGGTACTTGGCGGTACCTCAGTACGGGCATGGACTTGGTCTATGCCCCTTTTTATTTATAAACTTAGATTAGGAACTGCTCATGAAGAAGTTTCAAATACAGAATAAAATAAATAAGTGCAAATACAGTAAGCTGACAGTGGGGATGTGTTTCAGGTTTGTTATTTTTTTATTGGTATTTAATTATCTTCCTGCAAGCAGTGAAACTCTATATCTAAAAAACGGAAGGGAGATACCCTGTACATCTATATGGATTAATAACAATGAATACTTCTGCGACGTATCGGGCGCGACCATCTCCTTCCCTTCGGATAAAATTGATATTACAAAATTTGAAAAAGCTGCAAAGAAAGAAGCTCAACTTGAAAAATCAATTAATGAATACATACAGCAACTTCAGGACAAATTAAACTCAATAGAAAAAAATGCGTTTAGCATGTATGACGTTGAAATCAAAATCGGCACTTGGTCCGTTAATAATCAAGGGCTAAAAAGCAAAGTGACGATTAATTACGAGAAAGGTTTGTTCAGTTTTACCGAAAAGTATAAAGACGACAGCCAAAAAGAGACCTGGATGCCCGGTTCCATCAGTGATGAGTCCCCATTTGTTGGAGCATTGAAATTATCAAGCTCCGGCAATAGATACGGAGAATATTATATATTAAACGATAGTCTTTTACACTGTTTTGACCGCCAGGGAATGATATCAGGCTATGTTGGTTATTGTGATAATTATACTGCCACAAAAAAGGCGTTAAATTTATATCATAGCCTTAAAAAGGTTAACCAAAAGCTCAGAGACAAGCTTCAATATATTAAAAATAGCTTTGAACGACTGAAATCAAAAGGGAGGAGGATATCGGACAATGGTGCATATCAACAGTGGGAACAGCAAATTAACGAATTATACAATACTATGGGAAAATATGAAAAAGCCAAAAAAGATTTGAATGCCATTGTTATCAAATGACTGTGAGTGCTTATGAAAAAGTGTCAATTTTGTGGTGCCGAAATCCAGGATGAAGCGATTAAGTGCAGATATTGTAAAGAGTTTTTGAATAATCAAGAAGAGGAGCCCGATATCCCAAAGGAAACACTTTCGGTAAAGGAGATCTCCGGTGAAAATGATTCTGTCTGCCCCAAATGTGGTTTTAAGAGGATAGAGGGAGATGAAGAATGTCCCCGTTGCGGCGTCATATACGCCAAAGTTAAGCTAAAGGAAACCAACACCTATTCGCCGGAAAAGCTCCAAGCAGAACCAGAGAAAATATCTATTTCCTCCCAAGGCAATGGTACTGAAAAACATAAAAAATCCGGCATGATGGAAACAAGCTTTAATATATTGTACTGGTTTGTAAGTATTATATCAGCGATTATAGGATTAGCGGCTTTTTCCTCCGGGGAGGTGAAAGGCATCATAATCGGAATAATATTTATGTTACCCGCTTTTTTAAAAATTTCTAAATTCGAAAGCTTTAAAAAATCTCTGGAAAAAGTAGTATTGTTGAAGCAACAGTATTTTTCCAGATTTTCAAAGGTTCAGATTGGGTGCTCTGGCTTGCTTTTGCTTTTCGGTGTATTCGTAATTGTTGTTTGGGTCTCAGCTATATCCGGCCCTCAGAAACCTACCCTAACTAAAAACGAAGAATTGATTTTGAGCACTATGGACCATGAAGAATTCAGCCTTAAATGGGACGGTACAAGCAAGAGTGGTTTTTCCATGCACGATGTCAAAAATGCTAAGAGAAAAGTATGGGGGGGAGTGCTGGAAAAATTACAAGCAAAACCAAACCCAAATGAAAAAGAAATTCAATATGTAAAAGAAAGGCTCAATGAACTGTAAAATATAAAAACACTTTAAGTGTCTTTTCTTCTGACATGGAACCCGCATGGAACCGAAATTACAAAGGGCTCTCAGTAAAACGCTGAAAGCCCTTATTTATTTGGTAGCGGGGAAAGGATTTGAACCAATGACCTTCGGGTTATGAGTCATGTGGGTATCTATATTGTGTGGTTTTATTTTATACAAAGCAATAAGTCTCCAAAACAATGTAAGTGTTATGTCCGTGGTTCAAGGACAACCCTTCTATAATTAAAATTTTTTTCGATATTTTTTATAAAACGAAAATGATCATATTCTATTATCCTTTTATGTATAAGAAAAAGCTTTATTTTTATTTAATAAAATTATAAATTATATCTATTGAATATAGATTTTTATTTTATAGTTGTCGAATTAAAGGATTGAAGAATGCAAAAATTGAAAACAGTTGCCTATCTGAGAGTCTCCACAAGTGGCCAAGATCTTGAGAAGAATAAAGCTGATATTCTGTTGTTTGCAAATGATCGAAAATTTGGTCATGTCGATTTTGTTGAAGAAAAAGTTTCAGGGAAAAAGCATTGGAAAGATAGGAAGATAAAAACAATAATTGATAAACTTGGGGCAGGGGATAGGCTTATTGTTCCAGAACTGTCAAGGCTTGGGCGGTCAATGCTTGAAATAATGGAAATCCTTTCTGTCGCCAAGGAGAAGGAGATTTGCATTTATGCCCTAAAAGGCAACTGGGAATTAAATGGAACCATACAATCAAAATTGATAGCAATGTGTTTTTCAATGGCCGCAGAAATTGAGAGAGATTTAATATCGTCACGAACTAAAGAAGCGTTAAAAGCCAGAAAAGCGGCGGGGGTCAAATTAGGCCGACCTAAAGGACCGGGGAAATCTATGCTTGATCCACATAAGGAAGAGATTGTTGCCTTATTGAAAAATGGGACAACTAAAACCTGGATTGCAAATAAGTATAATACCACGCTACCTAATTTATATAATTGGCTCAAGAAGAATAAGATTCAAGGTTAAAAAGTATGAGTTTAACCGTTTGTTTAGTGGTGGTGAAATTGCAATTGATTGCAATCTTTTTAATGGATTTATGAAATTTAAAGCATGGAGGGGTAATGTCAATTTTAGCCGAATGCCCATATTGTCACAAGAAACAATCAAATCGGAATAAAAAATGTCCGTGTGGCGCAAATCTTGATAAAGAGAAAAAAAACAAAAAGGTCAATTATTGGATAAATTATCGCGTCGGAAAAACCCAGAGACGTGAAAAAATAGGGACAAGTCTTACAGAAGCCCTGGCCGCTGATGGTAAGCGGAAAGCTCAAAAATTTGAAAATCCCTCTATTCTTGAGAAAGTGGCTGATAAGAATATTTCATTTCAAAAACTCACCGAATGGTATTTTGAGCTTCCTTCGGTAAAAGCGCTTGCGTATTATAAAGATTTGAAAAATAATTTGAACAGTTTTAATAGCAAGTTTGGGGAGATGTTAATTCATTCTTTAAAGCCGGAAGACTTGAAGACATATCAGAAAGAAGGGAAAGAACAAGGATTTTCAGATTCATATATTGATAAACATATTGGGGCGGCACGGACAATGGTTAAACGAGCTTTCGATAATGATAAAATACATGGCGACGCTCTGAAACCTTTTAATAAGGTAAAGCGGCTGTTGAAAAATAGCAGAGCCAATGCCCGGAAGAGGATTCTATCACATGATGAATTCTATCTGATTATGAAGAATCTCCCAAGTCACTTGAAACCAATTTTTGCAACTGGATATTATACCGGCATGAGGTTAGACGAAATATTGTCCTTGTCATGGGAAAAAGTGGATCTAAAAGGTGATTTTATATATCTTGAAGCCCCTGACACAAAGGATAACGAGGATCGATCTATACCTATTCCCGGTGTCCTGCGTGAGATTCTGGTAAATATCCCAAAGGGTTTACATGATAAACACGTTTTTTTATATCGTGGCAAGCCTATAAAGGATATCAGAACCGGCCTGAAAAAAGCCTGTGAGAAATCCAAGATAGCCTATGGGCAGAAGGTTAAAAATGGTTTTGTCTTCCACGATTTACGTCATACCTTTAATACCAATATGCGAAAAGCAGGGGTTCCGGAATCGGTTATTATGGAAATAACAGGCCATGTGACAAGAGAAATGTTTGACCGGTACAACACTGTGGATGAAGGAGATATGTCAAAGGCTATTGGAGATCTTGATGTATTTCTAAAAAATACTATCCAGAGTGTCACTAAAAATGCTGAAAAATTATAATGTGTATCGAGCCTTCGACAACAACCCTCCCTTTTTGATCATATGAAAGGTCGGTTTTGCCGCAAGCAAGCGTACCAACTAGGACGTATGCAAGCGTTTCCAGATGGTTTGAATGACTTCGGCATTGATTTTTTTCCATTTATTCCCATCTGGTTATTCTTATTTTTCGGATGTTATCCTGCTATATATGTGAGCATGAAAGAGAAAGGAAAAACAGAGATCAACTTGTTACTCAGCTAAGAGGAGACACTGATGCCTTGGATTGATTTTTCTATTAGTAAAGCAAAACGGTTGGGCTGTGTAATTTTAGATAATCAACAACATAAGGTGCGGAATACTGCGCTTAATGCACATGCCTTAGTGCGTGGTTCCGCTGGATCTGGGAAAAGCTTGATTTTACGTCATCGCCTGGAGCGTATTCTTCAGGAGCCAATTTACGGCCAAATTTTGGTTCTAACCTATAATCGCTTTATGGCAGGATGGATGACAGGCCTTATTGCCGGAGTTAGACCAGGCAGAGTTCTTTGCAGCACTTTTAATAAATGGGCGTCCAATATCCTTCATTATGATTATAGATGGGGTGCGCAAGCTTTTTTCGAGATAGCAAGCTCCTCTCTTAAACGTTATGATGCCATTTTAATAGATGAAGCCCAAGATTTTGAAGACGAATGGTTTATGGGATTGTTACAGATGATAAACCCACAGACTAATTCGCTTTTTCTGGTCTATGACAACGCACAATCGGTGTACAAGTCTCAGCATCGCCGTCGCTCAGATTGGACGTGGAGTCGACTTGGTATAAATGTCGTTGGACGTGCAGAGATTCTTGATCTCTGCTACCGCTGTTCTCCCGAAATCGTTAACTATAGTTGGTCGTTTATTAAGCCCTTTTTGGATTTGGAGGACATTCCCATTTCACGACGGAATGTTGGAGGGGTAGTAGAGCCAAGAACGTCTTCTAAAAGGAGTTCTGGTGTACCCGTTTCTGTTTTTCAGTGCTCCGACGCTGCTATTGTTGCCCGAGAAGTATACGAAGCATTAAAGACGGAACCGTCTTCCTCGATTGCTATTATGATGCATCCAGAGGTGGTGAAAATATACCAGCCTATGATTTCAGATGCTCTTCAAAAGTTAGGGGTACCACATCATGCACCTATGTCATCTGAGACTCGAAAGGGTAATATTGTAACAAGACCATGTGTTGTCGTTGATAGCTGGAATGCACTTAAAGGCGTGGAATTTGATGCAGCAATATTGTTTAATTCTGAGTATGTTGGTGAACACCTCGGCTCTACTGAAAAATTTCGTCATATTGCCGGTCTTTACGCGGCGATGACAAGAGCAAGAGATCATCTAATTGTCACTTATATAAACAACAATGAATTTTCAATGAGCCTTCAAATGCTATGTAGAAATGCAATAATCGCTAACCATACTAATATGCAACTTAGATAACGATGATAGACGCTTTGGTTATCAACCGTTTCTATATGATATGTAGTCAGATTCAGATATCAGGCTGCCGAAAAGAACAAATCCATTCAGTTATTCGTTATAATCTGATGAATTTCCGAAGATTCTTCCTTTTTTTGTGAGGAGTTATGAACGCAATAGATAAACACTACCTGTCACTCCAGTTTAAACTCAAAATATATTCAAAAAATGGAACAGAGTTTCAGAGTTTTTTTGAAAATATTATGGACAAAGCATTTGATGATTTTAGAAAAATTCCATCTGGGGGTGGAGATGGTGGCAATGATGGATGGATAAGGAAATTAGGGCAATATTTTCAAGTTTACGCTCCTAATGTCCCCGCTACTAAAGATTCAGAAGCAGCGAAGAAGTTAAAAGAGGATTTTGAAAAATTAAAAAGGAATTGGAATCAAGTTCAAGAAATAAAGGAATATTATTTTGTCTACAATGACAAATATGCTGGAGCAAATAAACCTGAAGAAGCACTTGCTGAACTGAGAGAAAAAAATCCAAATATTCAATTTGAACTATTTTTAAGTAAAAACTTAGAAAATATCTTTTTTCAGTTAGACGAAGCCAAAATACTTTGCTTGGGTTTTAGTATTGACCAAAGAGTTGCTATTTCAAACGGTTTTGAATTTTTAAAGAAGGTCGAAATTGAACTCGATAGGGAACATGCAAAATATGCCCAAAAGAGATTAGAAGATGTTGAAAATATAATTTCAACATTAAATGATAATGAGTTGATTTTAGAATATAAAATTTTGGAATGTCGATGCCTACAAAAATTAGAAAAGATAGAAGAGGCAATAAATAATTATTATAAAATCAGTAGAATGTATCCAAATGATTCACGTGCATTATTATATTTATCCGAAATCCATTTAGCACAATATGAGCCTGAAAAAAATGAACAACTATTAGAAAAGGCTCGAAAAATTGATACTCATTTCTGGCTGCTTAAGCTTGAGGAATTGATTAGGAAAAATAACTTAGATGAAGAGATTGATGTTTCAAATATTGATAAGGAGGTGTTTCCAGTCAGTCCTCGTGAAAAATCAAGTTTTTATAGCGTATTTTCATCTTTTTTTGAAAAAACAGGAAATCACGCACAAGCAGAGAATTATATCGAAAAAGCTATTCGCTGTAATCCAGATAAATTCATCAATTATATTTTCAAGTTATCGTTGACTATAAATAAAATTTTTTCTAATCACGAAACCTCGCAACGATCAGAAGATTCACAAAAACTACTACAGGATATATGTGAATTAGAAGCTAAATTTGGCGAATATGGGGATATAGGGGCGAGAAATAAAGCCCTTTTGAATGCAACGAGATTGAACATTTATCGTCTTATTCAAAACACCCCAGAGTATGAAAGAGTCGCTCAAGAAACGTTCGAATTATCTTTAACTTGCCACTTAGATAGACAAATTCAAGACGTTCTTGTCTCGTTCTTACATATTGTTTCATTACCCGAAAAAGACTTAAATCGTCTCTTTGAATTTTTAAGTTCTTTTGGATGTAAATTATCTAAAGAATTGTCCACGGTAATTGTCTTTCAATGCAATATTCAAAATAAATTATTTACTGTTGGAAAGAAGTTTTTTCAAGATAAAGGTAATCAAGGTTTTTATCAATTTATTGCCGATATAGAAAATGGAAACGATGACGAAGTCTTAAATTTTTTACAAAACAATATTCAATTATCTTTTATCATGGCCCAGTGATGTCCGGTTAGGTTTTTGCTTGTTCGCTAAATGTAATTTTTTGATCTTTGACAATATTGTCCCTGTTTAAACTATGAGACGTATCCTCGTCGTGCCCAATTAGGTCGTTCAAGATGGCAGTTCGTAACTGTCGAACTCTTTTAATAGAGACCTTCTCATTAAACTCGTTTCGACAGTAGATTGCCAGCAACAGGTAAGTGATAAGGCCACTAAGAATTTGAACCATAAGACCATATTCACTGCGGGCAATGAGATGGTAAACCTTCAGGTGTTCTTTCCACCATT
>NZ_KB893120.1 GCF_000373985.1 Desulfobacter curvatus DSM 3379 | reverse complement strand
TTACCGTCTCGCGAATCTGTTCAAGTTCTGCGTTTTTAATCTGCCGACCACACTGGCTTATCACAGCGTTTTCTCCTCAAATGTAACGTTTCGATTGGTGGGTGAACTCACACACATCCACGTTACATTATCAAAAGACCTGCAGAGTGTCTATTATAATTTTGCGACAAAATAATTTTAGATGTCGCTCCGCCCCCCTGATATCATTGATAATAAATTTTGATGCGTCAGCGCTGTAATACAAGTCAGACATAAGTATCCATATGCAATGAATGCATGAATTAGAGGATGAAATAAGGATAATGGTTAAAGATAACGATCTAACGAAAAAAAAATATAGAAGAACAAAAAGGAATTTTATCTTTGCCTCCAAACTGTTGGTACGTAACTTATATTTTTCTACAAGAAAAATCTGCTATCAAAAAAATGTGCTTCCCAATGTGATAATCATAGGTGCCCAGAAATCGGGAACAAGTTTTCTTTTTAATACCTTATCAAGTCATTTTGAGGTTTCGGCAGCATTAGTAAAAGAAACACATTATTTTGACTGGAATTATTACAAAGGAGTTAGCTACTACAAAGCGCATTTTGCTTCTTGCTGTCCAAAAAAGATTGTTTTGGAAGCAACCCCCAATTATTTATTTCAACCATTAGTTCCCAGTAGAATTAACAATACGCTTTCAGGTTGTAAATTTATATGTTTATTACGTGAACCGGTCTCTCGTGCATTCTCACAGTGGAGAATGGAATATCATCGCGGCTATGAACATTTATCTTTTGAAAATGCGATCGAACGCGAATTAGATAACTGGGAAAATTGGTATCTTGAGACAAAGTCAAATCAAAATCACATCCATTGGCATCATCTTCGTCATGCATACCTTCACAGGGGATGTTATGCACCACAATTGGAACGTTGGTACAAATACATACCTAAAAAAGACATTCTCGTGATAGGGGCTGGCGAGATGCGATCCAACACACATAAAACCCTTGAAAAGATTCAACAATTCCTTGGTATTAAAATACAATCTTTAAAAATTCCTATCAATATAAATACGGGTCCCAAAGGGTATCATCTTTCTCCTAAAACTCAACAATGGCTATCCGAATGGTACTTAAACGGGAAACTTCGCCCTTTGATTGGATGGTATGTTGCAAATAGATATGCTTCTGAAGCTGCCGGTAAATTATCCGAAGGCCACTTTATGCATATTCGTTATGAAGATTTATGCAGTAATCCGGCAAAAATCGCCTTAAAGCTTGAAAATTTCCTCAATCTTCCCAATGGAGAACTTTCCCAATTTATTAATAGGGATATTGTAACAAAAGGAATGCATTCAGCCATGGGAAACCCATTGCGGCATTCTAAAAAATTTAGAGTCAGATCCTATGATCCCCCCACAAGCAACGATCTAAATTCTTTACGATTCTGGTCGTTACCGTTCAAAAAACAATTATCTGTTTTAGGGTATTCGTTTCATTATGACATGCCTGTGTTGTGAAGATACACGCGGTAATTTAGCCGGACCATGGCCGATATTAATCCGTGCAAGATTCTCCATTCTGTGGGTAAGTGGCAAAGTTAAAGTCATCCCATGCTTTTAAAAATGGGGGGGGGGTATATGGGAGATACATCACAGTCTTAAATGCAAAAAGCTTTCAACGAAAAACGCTGAAAGCTTTTATTTTCGGTGGTGGGCCATCAAGGGATCGAACCTTGGACCTACTGATTAAGAGTCAGTTGCTCTGCCAATTGAGCTAATGGCCCATCAAATGAACACCGAATAGTATCGAAAACCGCCGTTAGTGTCAATATTTTTTTTGATATCATCTGCCATCCGAATCATTCATTTATAATGATTCGGATGGCAGATGATATGAAATCGAAAGCGACATTGCTGCCTTATATTTTTGGAAACTTCATGCTCAGCCCGTAACGATCCATTTTGTTGTACAAAGACCGCCGGGAGATACCTAAAATATCGCTGGTCCGGGACCGATTCCCCCCAGTATAATCAAGGGTTCGGATAATCAATTCTTTTTCTACCTGTGCCAACGTCATGCCGACGCGGATGGTCATCCGGGTCTCCCGGTCCTGGTTTTGGCTGACCCGATCGGGCAGGTTGCCGGTTCTAAGCACATCCTCTGTGGCGGAGATGACGGCACGCTGGATAGCGTTTTTCAGCTCCCTGACATTGCCCGGCCAAGGGTAAGCCTCAACGCAGTTGATAAAATCCGAAGACATGCCCCGGATATTTTTTTTAAAATCATCGCAGGCCTGTTTAATAAAATGACTCACCAGAAGGGGAATGTCACCGTTGCGATCACGCAGGGGCGGCATTTCAATGCTCAAGACATCCAGTCTGTAATACAAATCCTCTCTGAAATTGCCCATCCGGACCTCATTTTCAAGGTCCGCATTGGTGGCGGCAATCACCCTGGCATTGGCATTTTGACTATCCTGGCTGCCGATCCTGGAGAATTCATTGGTCTCTAAAAGCCTGAGCAGGCTGACCTGCATCTTTTGATCAATGGTACCGATCTCGTCCAGAAATACCGTCCCCCCGTCGGCTTGTTCAAAACACCCTTTTCTCAATCTGGATGCCCCGGTAAAGGCGCCGGCCACATGTCCGAATAATTCACTGGCCACCAGATCCTGGGGAAGGGAAGCAATATGAACCGGAATGCAAGGGGCCTGGGCCCTGGCGCTGAGTTCATGAATCGCCTGGGCCACCAATTCTTTGCCCGTGCCGGTTTCACCTGAAATCAAAACGGGAATATCTGTGGCTGCGGCCTGGCGGATCTGCCGGTAGGTTTTCTGCATCACCGAGGATCTGCCGACCATGCTTTCAAAGGTGGTTTTATCCGCCTCGGCCTTTAAAAGCATATTGGGGCCCAATTGGGGCTTGGCTTGGATGGCTGACCCGATGAGCAGTTTGAGCTCCTCATTGCTGATGGGCAGGGTAGAATAGTGATATGCCCCGGCCCGCAATCCTAAATTGGCAAACTTCAGGGCGCCTGGGGGCATGAACAGTAAAATCTGTGTCTGGGGGCATTTGGCGGATATTAATTCCAGGATATCCAAGGCATCTGACTGCTGATTCCTGGCCATGGACCCGGAAAAAAGCATCAAATCAAAACGCTCTTTTTCAAACCGATCCACAACGGTCTCAAGACTTCTCTCAAAGGCAATGGAGACCTGATCTTCGTCAAACACGTCCTTGACCTGGTCAGCCAGCAGCTTGCCCTTGTCTACGCAAAGGATGCTGATGGGATCGCTTGAATTATCCATTGAACATCACCTCTTTCACCAAGGCTGCCCAAACGATAAAGCGCCGACTCATTGTAAATAATTTGCACATTTTTAATTCCTCTTTCCGACCAAGCCTGACTGGCTACCTATGAATTATCACTAATAAACTGACATTTCAAGGCATAAAAAATATCGGAAATATTAGAAAAATAGAATTGGACTTTGCAGCGCAAAAATATTAGATTTCGATAAGACATGTGCAAAATTTATACATTTTCTTAGAAGCGCAAAAGCAGATGAATAACAACACAGATCCATCCGCTTTTGCGTTTTTTTAATATGACAGCGCTCTACATTTTCACCATAATATGCCGAACAACCGTATAATCTTCCAATCCATACATTGAAAGGTCTTTACCATACCCGGACATTTTAAATCCTCCATGGGGCATCTCGGATGCATACATAAAATACGTATTAATCCATGTCACACCATACTGAAGTACGGATGACACCCGGTGTGCTTTTTCGATATCCTTGGTCCAGACAGAGGATGCCAATCCATACTTGCAATCATTGGCCCATTCAATGACCTGATTAACATCGCTGAAACGGGTGACGGAAACCACCGGCCCGAAAATCTCCTCTTGAACCACCTCGTCATCCTGACGGGCATCGGCGATCAAGGTGGGTTCATAGAAATATCCGCGATCAATTTTATTACCACCGGCAACAACGTTCAGATGCGGAACCTTCTTGGCACGCTCAACAAAGCCGCTGACAATCTCCCGTTGTTCGGCTGAAATTAACGGACCGATATCATTGATATTAATACTCTTAACGGCCTCGGCCAACTTTTCAACCACTTCCTGGTAGATATTGTCTTGAACATATAATCGACAGGCCGCAGTACAATCCTGCCCTGCATTGTAATATCCCCACAATTTCATATTTTCCACCAGATCATCGACATCACAATCATCAAAGGCAATAACCGGCGCCTTGCCGCCTAACTCCAAGTGGGTGCGTTTTACATTGGATGTTGCAGAGGTCAGCACCTGTTTTCCGGTATTGACCGAACCGGTCACTGAGACCATCTGAATTTTTTCATGCTCGGCAATGTGTTTCCCGATAACACTGCCCTTGCCCGTTACAATATTTAGTACACCGGCAGGAAAGAGTTCTTTAATATCTTCAACCAATGCAAGCATGGTCAGTGGTGTGCATTCGGACGGCTTGAATACCACCGTATTTCCGGCAGCCAAGGCCGGGGCAATTTTCCAGGCCGCCATCATCAAAGGATAATTCCAAGGGGCGATTTGGCCCACCACACCCACCGGGTCCCTGCGGATCATACTGGTAAAGCCCTCAAGGTATTCCCCCGTGGCACTGCCGGACATGCAGCGCGAGGCGCCTGCAAAAAACCGGAAATGATCGGAAATGGCCGGCATTTCATCTTCCAGCATTCGCTGATAGGGTTTACCACAGTTCAGTGATTCAAGTTTTGCCAAAAGCTCTGCTTTTTCATCAATGCGATCGGCGAATTTATATAAAGCATCAGCCCTGTCCGCAAAAGATTTTCTTTTCCAAGCCGGAAACGCTGCATTGGCGGCATCCACGGCCAGATCGACCTGTGCAGTGGTCGCACCTGGCACATCTGCTATGAATTCATTATTTTCCGGGCTAAAAAGAGAGGTCGTGTCCGCTTCTCCAGCCACAATATTTCCATTTATTAAAAGATGGATATCTATTTTTTCCATCACTTGGCCTCCTTATTTCTTTCATCCATTGTCGCGATAATACTGTCCCTTAAAATATCTACAATCTGATCAATACCGGATTTGTCGATAATTAACGGCGGAGATAATATACATAGATTTTCATAAGGCCGGACAATGAGCCCTTTTTCCTGACAAAATTCATCCACTCTTTGGGCAATGGCAATGTTTTTTTCCTCATCATCCGACACCACACATTCCACACACGCCATTAAACAAACACCTCTGACATCGCCAACAATGGGAAACGCTTTGAGTTCCTCCAGGCGCTGCATAAAATAGGGCCCCACTTCCCTGACATGTTCATTTATGTTGTCCCGTTCCATGATTTCAAGATATTTCAATGCGGCTGCACACGCCACCGGATGCCCGGAATAGGTAAATCCGTTTGTGTAATATGAATTGGGCCTTGCCGATGCCCCGCTGATACGCCCCACCAGCTTTTCGGATATAATGGCGGCCCCTAATGGCTGGTACCCCGAAGATATTCCTTTGGCCACGGTAATGATATCCGGAACAATATCGAAAACGTCTTCGGAGGCAAAATGGTGTCCCAGCCGCCCGAATGCCGTGACGACTTCGTCTGAGATATACAGCACGTCATATTTTCTGCAGATATCCAAGGTTTTTTTATGATATCCCGGCGGTGGAACAATCACGCCGCCTGACCCCATGACGGGTTCGGCGATAAAACAGGCGGCTTTGTCCGGCCCAAGCTCTAAAATCTTTTCTTCGAGTTCACGGACACGAAGATCGCAGAAATCTTCAACACTCATGCCGGCATCTCTTTTAAACGGATTGGGATCAGGGATGGAATGGACAATATCAGTGATGTAATTAAAGTAGCTTCGATCGCATCTTTTGCCGTTCAGCGAGGCACTTAAATAGGTACTGCCGTGATAGGCATTTTCACGATAAATAATATGTTTTTTTTCAGGCTGGTCCAGACAGTTAAAATAATAATGAACAAACCGGATGGCGGATTCAACAGCCGTGGACCCGCTGGTTGTAAACTGGAAGTGATTGAGATCGCCTGGTGTCAACTGACTCAGTTTATGTGCAAGTTCAATGGATGGCGGGCTTGCCATGGCCCCAAAGGGCGTATAATAAACCAGGCGTACACACTGGTCGGCAATGGCATCTGCCATCTCTTTATTTCCATATCCCAGATTCACACACCACATACCTGAAATCGAATCAATGAATTTATTGCCTTCATTGTCAAAAACATGAATTCCTTTACCGGATTCAATAATCATCGACTCGGCATCACTGCCTAAATCCGACCACGGGTGGATAATGTGTTTTTTATCTATTTCAGCAAGAGTCGCCTCTTCAGCTGTACAATTTATATTTTTTGCTTCTAAATTCATAATAGCCTTTTATACGAGTAAATTTTCCGACACCTGCCCGCGCATACAATGGTTGGACATCATGGATGATGCATATCCACCGGCATTGATAAAGACAAGCGGATCGCCCTCTTCAATCTGATCGGGCATGGAGAAGTTATCTTTCCATACGTCCAGGGATTCGTTGATATTGCCCACAATTGTCACTGGTTTCATTTTGTCTATTTTTTGCGTGGGAACAACAGGTTCGCAAGGTAACCCATAAAACGTCGGTTCAATGGCCAGGTTAAATCCGCCGTTCACACCGACAAAATCGGTATTGCGCTTTTTCTCGACGGTATTCACCTCTAAAACCAGAATACCACTATCCTTGGCAATATAATCCCCGGGCTCAACGCAGATAGTGATGCCTTTGCCGCTGAAATGGGAATTGATAACCGATACCCAGGCATCCAGATCCAACTGCTTGTCATCAATATCATGGGGAACACCCAAGCCGCCGCCGAGATTAACGAACGCCAGATCTTTTACCTTATCTAAAAACCAATGCGTTGCATCCAAAATCTCACTGAACAGGGATAGTTGATTGTTCAGATACCCGCATCCGGTATGAAAATGGATGGTATCCACGATAAAATTGTGTTTTTCAGCAAGCTGCAGCGCATCGTCAAACTGCTCCCTGTAAATGCCGAACTTGGTGGTTTTATCGCCACTGTATTTCAGGGTTTCATTATCTCTGTATCCAATCCCCATTGCCGGATTAACACGAATTCCGATTCTTCGATGGGAACAAAACTTGGCCAGCCGCCGGATCGTGCTCAATGAATCGCAGTTTAAAGCCACATCCGGATTATCGGCCAGAAGTTTGAGCTCCGCATCAGTCATGGAGTTAGCCGTATATGAAATCTCATTGCAACTGAAACCACAGGAAAAAGCATGTAACAATTCGCCGGGCGAACAGACATCCACACCGCATGTTGCCCCGTTTTTAATATGTGTCAGCACCGGGGCAAACCGGTTGGCTTTTATCGCATAAAAAATTTTATGGGCACCCAGTTGGTCCAACGCCTTATGGAGCCGCCCGATATTTTGCAACATCCGCTTTCCATTGTAAAAGAAAGCCGGTGTGCCGGTTGTTCTGAGTAAATCAGTCACTGATTTTCCGGCAAAGAATAACGTCCCGTCCTGGTAACACAAATCTTGTCTTTCCCACCACAAACGCTTGTTTTGTGGCTTCATCCACACTTCCTTTCCAGTTCAAGAAGGTGTCGCTGCCCAGCTTCGTTGATTGATTCTTTTCGCCCGGTTACCCATTTGCGACAATTGATTGCACCGCATGAGCAGGGAAACTGCTTAAATAATTTATCCTCTGTCTGGGCATAATCCATTGTCAAGGCGTCACCTTTTTCAATATCCCGCAATGCCCAAATTTCAAGTTTATTCATATCCAGGGAGACAAGCGGGTCACATGAATGCAACAAAAGCCCTGTAAAATGGGGATCATAAAGATGAAGAAAAGGGCTGATTTGAAGGGTGTGCTGAAGGATATACGGCACGGTAATCCCGGCCATTCTTGCCACCATTTCACCTTTTTTAAAGCTGCGCTTCACATAAATACCACTGCCTTTTGTTTCACAATGATTAACCGTAAATTCTTCTTTACTCGGATAGTCCCTGCCTGTTTCAAGCTCATACTCATTGGGGTAAATCATAAACGCCTCTCATTCAGTTTAAAACACATACTATATTGAAATAATTATAGATTTTTATTGATATACCAGATCAAAGCAACATTGATTGTGTTCAATCAAGATCACGGCCATTAAAATTCGGAATACAGATTCCTAAAGCAATGCCATATTCATACCAGACAGAGATCTAAATATTTAACCTATTGATTTAACACGCAGCAGCCCCGAAGAATGACAATATTGTAATATTTATTTGCATGCCAAATATTTCGAATGTAAATTTCTTACACAGTTTGCCATAGATCCCCCGGGCGACTGTAAACTTCTGGCACATCGCATGTTGTACATCAGATAAATTCAGAGCACTTACTACTCGATATTTATATATAATTTTAAGATGTTAGAATAAAATAAACATTCAAACACCTGGCATCAATGCATATTTTTATCTGTGTATTTTTTACACACTTCATATTCAAAATATCGAGATACAGGCGCCAAAAGGGCAGTTCTCGACACAACTAAGACACTCAATGCATTTATCTTTGTGAAAATCGATCTGTCTTGTTCTTTTATCCATCACATGAAGCGCACCGGTAGGACAATGGGGGACACAGTTACCACATCCGGTACATCGGTCTTTATCCCATAAAAGACTGTTCATGGTCAGATTGATGTCAACATTTAATGACTGTATAAATTCCAGGCCCTCTTCTATCAAGGACTCTTCCCCCGTGATATCTATGGCGATGTAGCCCTCTTTATTCGGCGTAACCCTGGCTCTGTATATATTTATTTCAAGATCAAAGTCTCTGATGAGCCGGGTAATAATCGGCTGCCCAACATTAAATTGGGGGAAGTTCAGTATGACTCTTTTGGTTATCTGTTCTACTGTATTCATTTTTTTTCTCCCTGGGCTCTCACATCAAGCGGGGTCGTTCCCTGGTTAGCAGGAAGTCTTTGAAAAGGCTTGCTCAGCAAAAACGCTCCCTTTTTAATTTCTTCCTTGAGAAGTTCGGATATCTTAAGTGCTTTTGAATAGGAAGACATTGACCCTGTCGTCACCGTCTTGCCGTCCAACTCAACCTCTCCACTTCTCAGATCTGCGTAGGACACTCTCCCAACAATATCGCCTCCCCTTTCGGGGTATGTTGAGGAATAATCTATGACTTCAGCAAATATCTCACTATCACGTACAGTGCAGTGCCTGAGGATCTCTTTATCCAATATGGGTATGGGGATACCAATACCCAAAGCCAGTGAAGCGCCATATCCTTTTAAACTGACACCGCGAACAAACTCACTGTCCATCTCCTTCATGTTTCCGGTCAGGGCAAGAGTTCCGGCACCTTCCATGGGAACATCGTTGTCACCCCTGAGGCAGTCAGACGCATGCTGGGTGCCCTGGGCATATACATGGCCGTGGGCACCGGCAAGCCAAACGCTGGTTCCGATGCCAATGGTTTGATATAGAGGATCATTAAGCAAAGGAGAGAGTTGCCCGGCCGAAGAATAGGTGAGATTTTTCATATTCGGTTTTAATTCACCCAGGTAGGTATAAATCGTTTTATCAGAACAATTAACGGCGACATTATAGTTCTGGTAACAGTTTCTCGGGTTGGTCATAATGGCTTGGTTAAAATCGTCAATTGTAACATAGGTCCGGATCTCTTTTAGGGGATACTCATCTGTGCCGTATGAAAGTGCAAACAATTGCACTTCTTCGCCGGCCACAAGTTTTTCCATCACATGCCCGCCGCCGTATTGAAAATCACCCGGATAGTACATATTGGCAGGATCATTATGCCTTAATTGCGTTGCGCCAAGGTATACATCCACTGCGGCGATACCGGCATAAGCCATAACATCGTCAAGCCAGACCTCACTCATCCGCATTTTTGGTTTGGAATGGCCGAAATTAAGAAAACACCCCGAAGAACACATCGTACCAAAAGTAGCCGTTGTAACAACATCAACTTTTGCTGCAGCCTTATCCAGACCCTCTTGATCTACATAATCTATAATTTCATCTGCCGTAAGGACGACTGCCTCTCCTGATGCTATTTTGCTGTTGATTTCTTCGTATGTTTTCATGTTTTTTTTTGACGCCACCCCATGGTGTTCTTGATTTTAAGGGGGCAAAGGGATGCTTGGTTACAGTTAATCCTGCTCATGATCCGACTCCTGTTAAGAATTCTATGGAACTTATTTACTATACCAACTCAACACCCATTCAAACACCGGTGCAGTTTAACAAAACCCAGCGTATTCAAAATTTGAAACACAAATATTCCGCATGATGCTATATCCATGCCAAATAATTGTTCTAATATTTAATAAATTGATTTTATGAGACAATAAATTTATTTTATAAGACTTCTATAACTTTCTTTGAAAAGAATATGATGTGTATTGCCCTGCAACATCCTGCAAGTGTGTGTTTTTTACACAGGTCATTGTGGTTGGCTTCATTAATTGTAAAATATAAACACAACACTTGTTATTTACTTAGTTGCCATAAATTACTATTTTAAAAAAAAGTAATTTAATATTAAATAGTTAAGAGAAAAGAACCATCAAACGAATGACCGACACATACAATATATATTGTGTATTTTTTACACATTTTGTATTGCAAAATATATGTTTTTAAACTGGCGGGGCTGTGTTCTCTATTCAGCATCAGCCCCCATTGACTCCGCTGATCATAAGAGCCAAAAAGAACGATTTGACTTACTTTGAAACTCACTCCCCGTTTTGGCATGATTTCCCAATTGACATTGGATTCACTGTAAATACTATGGAAGGCTTCTGGTCCCTGCTACGAGGTTGGTTGCGGCCACATCGCGGGATTTCACAGGAAAAACCCTCTTTTTATCTTGGATTCTTTGAGTTCGTTCACAATGTCGGCAAAGGAGGAAAGGCCCTGCTCCATTCGCTTGTTGAATTTTTGATCAAATAAGACCCCGGAAAACAACATGAGCCTTTTACAGAAAATAATTTGCATTATCCATAATTGACTACTATACTTAATTTACAACGCATTTCAATGGAAAATTTTAAATTGGCATGTTTATTGCTGATATAATTAACAGATTTTCAACAAAATTTCCTTGAGTTTCAACTATGAGTACGAGGCCATATTAACCTCTCTGTTTTATTATGATTACAGGATAATTATTTGTTGTATAGCTGATACTTCTCCTCAACATGCTACTACTTTGCAACACATAAAAACCAAATTGAGAAGATTTGACCCGATACTGTAGGTTGAAATCAAGGACATATTAAGAATGAGGAGGTCTCCAATGAAAAAACGTAGTACCTGCAGTTTTTTATTCTGTTTTTTTTTCTGATGCTGGGTGTTATGGCTGGGTGCAAGTCACCCGACACATCCTCTCCACAGGACGTCACAGCACCCCGGATCGCCCTTAATCTAAAAACAGATCTCATGACCATTAAAGCTGATAATGCATCCCTTTTAAAAATTATCAAGGAATTGAACGAGCAACATGAAATTGATGTTGTGGTTCCTCAATTGTCAAAGGACCGAAAGGTCTCGGTTAACATAACGAATATGCCAGTTAATGAGGCATTGTCCCAGTTGATTCCCCATGATTTGAAATATTATTTTAAGGCAAAGAATATGGAAATAAAGATTCCAGGGAATACCGGAGACAAGAAGGCAGATGCCCCCCCCCCAAAAAAAATCAGAAACTCTGCCAACCAAAGATAAAACCAGGCCCCTTGATCCCCAGGAAAAGAGTGTTGTGAAAGACAATCCTGATGAGAGGCAGCCTGAAAAATATTCAGACGGTGAGCCAAACAGTAAAGTTCATCCAAAAAAGAGTCTGGCCATGGAAGGGACAAAACGAAAGATTCCAAAGAAAAAAGAAGCAGAAGGCTACCATTATGCGCGTTTGAATCTATACATTGACAAGGAAAACACCATACGGATTGAGCAGTTCTCGGACATCGAAGGCCGTCTGATCGAATCGGATACCTACAATGGTCAATTCTTTTATGCGGCTTTTCTGGACAATAATATCGTGGCCATGGGCTCCATGCAGGACCCTCTTCTTGTCAGGTCCATTGATGAACAACCGGGCCGCTATATCTCACGTGCCAAACATGGTTTTTTTTCCATATCCATACCCGATGCGTTTCTGAAAAGAGAAAACCTTTCAAGGGCAGCCTTGGATTTTTATTTTCTTGAGGAAGATACAGGCATGCCTGATAAAATAAGCCCCTTGATGTTTGGCAAGATTAAAAAACAATTGAAACGGATTTCTGTGATCAACAGCGAAGAACTTATCAAAAGTTTTGACAAAGCTCAGGTAGGGAGGGCTACACGATGAAATATTTATCACGATTTCAAATGGTGTATATCTTTGCGGTAACGTTTGTTGCCCTATCTCTTTTTTGTAATGGCGCATTTGCCCAGACCGTAACGGAAATTCTGAGAAGCGGGAGTAATGGCTCTAAAAAGAACCTCGTTATTATCGGAGACGGCTTCCAGGCCGCTGATCAAAACACATACAACACCCTGGTCAATAATTTTATTTTTAACGGGGTTTTCAGTGATGATGTTTTCATGGAAACATTAAATGCCTTTAATATCTATCGGGTGAATGCCAATTCAACGGATTCGGGTGTTACCCAGGTGGATGTCAACGGAAATGTCACAACTGCCAGGAATACGGCCTTTGGCTATCGTTACAGCGGCATTTGGGATCGGTGCTGGATGGAGCCAGGGCCCAATTCAAGCACCTTGATCAATAACGTTCTCAACTCCCTTGTCCCCCAACGGGATTTTGTTTTTATCATACTCAATGAGCCTGGAGGCGGGGGGTGCCGGAGAGGAGATAGTTTTGCCGTGACCACCAGCTCGAACTGGACCACGGTAGCCCATGAAATGGGACATATGGTGGGGAATCTCGGTGATGAATATACAGGTGGGAACACCCATTACACGGGTTCGGAACCCAATCAAGCCAACCTGACCATTGAGACCGACAGGAATAAAGTCAAATGGAAGTCCTTTATTGATCCCAGCACACCTGTTACGACCAATTGTGCCGATGTTACGGATAATTCCCAGGACATCGGCATTTTTGAAGGTGCGACTCTGGGTACAACCCGTTATAGATTTGACCTTTATCGGTCATCCTGCAATGACAGGATGAACAGCAATGCCCCTGCTTTCTGTTCAGTTTGTTATAACAGGCTGCAGACGGTTCTGGACCCTTATCATGATTATACCTATAGAAAGTCCTATGCTGGAGATTTCAACGGTGATGGCAAAGATGATCTCTTTGTGTTTAATTATTCGGACTGGTCCATGCCTTATTTTGCCCTGTCCTTCGCAAGTATTCGTACTTTCTGAAATCATTGACAAATTTGTATACGCCTGCCAAGTTGGAGTCATGATGAAAATGCTTGGAAATTTTGTTTTATTCATATGGCTGAAGTTCAAAGTCACTTCGAATCTCGCTGCCGAAAACCTTGCGCTTCGCCACCAATTGGCCGTAATGAAAAGGACGAACAAGCGGCAGAAAATTCGAATGGTGGATCGGCTCTTCTGGGTTTTGCTTTCCCGAATTTGGACTCCTTGGCGTAAATCTCTCATCATTGTAAAGCCGGATACTGTTGTCTACTGGCATCGCAAGGGTTTCAAACTTTTCTGGAAATTCAAATCCAAAGGCCCGGGAAGGCCTCAAGTCAGTCGTGAAATCCGTGATCTGGTCAGGAGGATGGCTGCAGCCAATCCAAACTGGGGTGCGCCCAGGATTCATGGGGAATTGCTCAGCCTGGGGTTCGAGGTTTCCGAACGAACCGTATCGAACCTGATGCCCCGACATCCGCCGAATTCAAAGCCGTCTCAAACCTGGCGGACTTTCTTGAAAAATCATATTAACAAGTGTTCGATTGACTTTTTCACTGTTCCAACAGTCACCTTTAATATTCTGTTCGTCCTGGTGATCCTCAGCCACAGCCGCCGCAAAGTCGTACATTTCAATATAACCTCAAATCCGACGGCCGAGTGGACAACCCAACAGATCGTGGAGGCCTTCCCCTGGGATACGGCACCGAAGTATCTGATGCGGGATCGGGATGCAATCTATGGCGTTTTTTTCCGCAATCGAGTGAAAAACATGGGCATCAAAGAAGTGGTCTCGGCCCCGCAAAGCCCTTGGCAAAACCCTTTTGTTGAACGGGTGATCGGCTCGATCAGACGAGAATGTACAAACAATGTCATCGTATTGAACCAAGGACATCTGAAAAACATTCTTTGCGCGTATTTCCAATATTATCATAACGACAGAACACATTTGAGCCTTGGAAAAAATACGCCCAACGGTCGGCCGATCCAACCCAGACCTGTCGGCAAATGCAAGATAATTGATTTGCCGCGTATTGGTGGATTACATCATCGATACGAGTGGAAGAAAGCGGCCTGAAAACTCAAATCGTTCTGATATCAAAAGCATCGAACGGTCTTTGCTGATCTGTGCTCAGAATCGACCTCAATTAAAAATTTCACATTGAATCCGTCTTTTCAAATAAACTGGACAGTGGGTATTTCATTCAATCGCTGCATAGAGGAGAATATTTTTTCGACAAATTTACCACGGATTAATTTTTGCGAAGGACAGGGGTGTAATCATTGCCAGTGAAAGCGTTGACTTATTTTGTTATTGAATACTTCCCTCGGAAAGGTTCGAGCGAACCTGTATCTATAGTGACCTGATTTTATAATCGGCCTGGCTTGATTTTATCAGAATACCTCGGCCAGATTTAAATAATACCGGACCGGGATTATTCGATATTATCTGCACCTACATGCATTCACACATCTTAATTCTTCCAAAATTTCTGATTTACGCTTGAACTTCTTTTAACGCCCGGTAAATGGTCTGCCGGGACACCCCAAACTGTTCAGCCAACGCGTTCTTTTCTTGCCCTTGCTCTACCAGATCAGCAATCTGATATTTATCGGCCAGGGTCAATTTGGGAGACCTGCCGAACTTCACGCCTTTTGCCAGGGCTTTTTTTATCCCTTCAGTTTGCCGTTCCCGGATCAGGGAACGCTCGAACTCCGCAACGGCTCCCATGATCTGAAGCATCAGCATCGACATGGGATTGTCCTCTCCGGTAAATTCCAAACCTTCTGTGTGAAATTTGACAACAATCCCCTGACTGGTCAGGTCCTGAACCATGATCTGGAGGTCGGCAAGGCTCCGGGCTAACCGGTCCATAGAATGGACGTGCAGCCGGTCCCCTTCCCGAAGGTAATCCAGACAAGCCTGAAGTTGGGGCCGGTTGGTGTCTTTGCCTGTTTGTTTATCCTCAAAAATTTTATCCAGAGGGACACCGTCAAGTTGCCGGTCTGTTTTTTGGTTTGTTGATGATACCCTTCTATATCCTATTTCCGCTTTATGTCCTTTGGGGTGCATTGTCTAAAATCCCTTCTATTGAAAAAATCTGCTGTTCCTGCTGATTTCAAATTTTGCGAGGCTCATCTTTAAACTCAACATTCAAATAGATTTCAGATAACGGGAGTTCAAAATTAATGTATTCCAGCTTCAAAATCTGGTCTAACCTATCGTATGATTGATAACCCCACATATCGTTCTGGCGTATATATTGCTCAACCCAACATTCATGTTGGGAAACAAGGATGTATTCTTGAAGCGTAGGAATTGCCCGATAATAAGCAAACTTTTTCGTCCTATCAAAACGTTCGGTTGAATCTGAAAGAATTTCGATAATGATAACGGGATTTGTTAGAGTGTCAAACTTATCATCTTCAAATTTTGCATCACCACAGGAAATAATAAGATCAGGATAGGTATAATTTTCTGCCGTTTTAACCCGCATGTCATTAGAGAACACTTCGCAATGGGCTGGGTTGGTTTCAAAATTTATCCCTAATTTTTTTGTCAAATTCACATTTATGCGGTTGTGGTTCCTGCTGGCCCCAACCATAGCGAAGACCTCACCATTAAAAAATTCATGCTTAATATCCAGAGAGGTTCTTTCCATCTCCAAATATTCAGCCGGTGACATCAAATTTTTCTCTTGCGGCTGTGCTGGCATCTTCTACCCCCTGTTTATGTACCAAAAGCTATAAGAGTTTATATAACATCATGCAACAAAAATTAAAAATAACTTTTTGGGACATGATTATTCTCGGGTACAGTTCATGTTCCAAAAACTGTAGTTTTTGATCGATAATTGTAGCGACTCGGAATAATTCAGGTCGGGCTCACTTTATAGATTAATAAGATTCGAGTTGACATCATCAATATCAGAAGTAGTCAACTCCTTGTGTGGAAAGGTTCTCGGGATTCAATGTATAGACAAAAAGCTCGCCTTACATAACCTTAAATTCGATCTATAAATTGCTGGACCTGAATTTCAATCATTAGGAAAGAATACGCTTCTTGTAAAAAGAAGAATGGGGACGTATATAAAACTCATATTAACCGAAATTTTATTAACAAGGGGCCTTAACCGGATGTTTTCAATTACACCTGCAAAAATACTTCTGATTACAGCCCTGGCGTTAGGTGGTGCGCTGTTAGGATTATTTGATAGGCTATATGCTTGGCAGTGGCACCATCTTCAGTTACATTCGACAATAGAAACTCTTGGCGGTATGATTTCCTGCCTAATTTCCATAATACTGTTCATCCAATCCAAAGAAAAGTTAGATGCTATTTTAGTTATGCTGGCGACAGGATTTGCGAGCATGGGGATACTTGATACAGCCCACGCCATAAGCCGGCTTGGAGATTCTTTTATTTTTCTTCACAGTGTAGCCAGTCTATCAGGCAGTTTTTTCTTTGCTTCGGTCTGGTTCTGCAAAAGACGACGATTTGGAAGCCTTAACGAACTACGTTTTATATACTTTGGATTTATTACCTTATCGGTTTCAATCGGATTGAGGGCTCTGCTGTTTCCGGGCGATGTGCCTCGAATTATGCCCTTGTTTGACGGCAAATTTACCATGGCAGCAGTGCTGATCAACCTAACAGCAAGCCTTCTGTTTATCGCCTCAGTATTTAAGTTTTATCAGGAGTACCGGCAAAGAGGCAACAAGCTGGATTTGCTTTTTGCTTGTTTGGCTTATCTATTTGGAATTTCCGCTATGATTTTCCCATTTTCAAGCCCATGGAATGGTATGTGGTGGATCTGGCACCTGGTACGACTATCCGCTTTTTTAACCACTCTTGTCTTTATTACCCGGCAGTATGGAAAATATCTGGGAGTAAATGAGAGTGAAAACAAAAAGAATTATGAATAATGGAAATTTTGTTCTGGCTTCGTAAAATCCCAAGATATTTTGCCTTTTGGGTGCTAATTGATATAATTTATATTTTTTTTATATCTTCATTCCTGGGAACAGGTATTCCATTAAGCCTTTCCCAATTTATAGGTGTCCATTTGTTGGCCATCGCCGTGGGAACCATGGTCATGTTTGCGGGGCTGGGAGGGGGGGGCTCTGGATACCGGTCTTAACTTTTTTAGATATCAGACCCTCCGAAGCGGTTGCCATTTCTATATTCACCCAAATTGCCGGAAAAGGTACTGGCTCATTGACTTACCTTTTCTACGGAATGGTGGATATGGAAAAGGCTGCAAGCTTTATTCCTATGGCCTTACTGGGCGTGAC
>NZ_KB893119.1 GCF_000373985.1 Desulfobacter curvatus DSM 3379 | reverse complement strand
CAAACAGAAAGGATGTCCGCAACCCGCGCAGCGAATTTATGCTGAAAGAATTCGAAGACATTGTATTGGGACAAATGCAGTTGCCGGACGGAAATAACTATGGCTTTGTATCCGAGCTAAATGATCTTCAAAAAGATATTCTTTTCATTCTGGACGTTCCACTTCATTACTATGATTACCAATACTTGGGCAACTCAAGCTGAATTAATGGTGGAGCAATCAATGACAATGAAGGGTGAAAAACGAAAAACGCACATTTTCAAAGAGCGAAATCCAAGTTACAGGTACTTTTTGGATTACAATTTCTTTATTTAAGACAAGCGTGGCTGCATCCGGAGCTGTTGTTATAGAACCTATAACGCCTATGATAAATAAGAAGAAACCGATTTTTTTAAAGCTCATTTTTATTCTAAAGTGCATCGGAACTCACTCCACTGAAAAACAAACGAATTCCAGTAAGTAATAAAATATATAATTAACTAAGCCAATTGGTACACCCAAAATGAACATATCTTTACAGCCTCAAACAGGGTAAACTTAACATTCTGCGGCCTAAATGTGGAAAAGAATCCTTGAGACCTAAGATACCGGCTTCCAATACATTTTATCCGATATCTCTTTTTATCAAATACCCTTGAAGATATAATTTTTATCCTTCTCATATGTAAAGGTTCACTGACCATGATGGCGGAGGTGATTCCCTGTTCTTCCATCAGCTTTCTGGCCTCAAGTGCTTCGACATGGGTGTTTTCATAAAACTCTGGATATGCCTTTCGATTGAAACTGAATTGAGCCGGGTTAAAATCCCTGACAATATCCCCCTGTTCCATTTTGAGCATAAGCTTATAGGCTGGGACAATTAGAGTATCAGCATACCCCTCATGCATGAGTTGGTGAGCCTCTTTCAGTCTTTTGTCATAATCCGGGCCTACGAACAAGACTATGGCGTCTGACTTTACGGGCTTGTCACTGACCTGAAGAAAATGGAAGGCCCAAGCGTATGCTGTTAGGCAGAACACAAGAATGGCTGTTGTTATGGCCATATCTTTTTGGACTTTCATCAGTTTAACCAAAAAAAACTAACCTATCAAAATAGCCGAATGCCACGTTGTACACCTGGTTAGCGGCCTTCTCCAGGGCCAGGCAGGACAGCAGGTTGGCCTGGACGCAGTTATCGATGTAGCAGAAATCCCGAGAGGTCTCTCCATCCCCGTTGATGAAGAGATCCGAGCCTTGAATCAAGGCGGAAAACCAGAGGGGAATGACAGCAGCATAGGCACCTTTGGGGTCTTGGCGCCGGCCGAATACGTTAAAGTATCTCAGGCCGATGGAGCGCATGCCGTAAGTTGAGGCAAAGACTTCGGCGTAAAGTTCATTCACATATTTGGTCACGGCGTAGGGAGACAGGGGTTTGTCGATGATCTCTTCTGTTTTAGGCAGCCCGGGATGGTCTCCATATGTGGAGCTTGAAGCGGCATAGACAAAGCGTTTGACGCCGGACTGCCGGGCCGCATCCAGCATGTTTAAAAAGCCTGTTATATTGTTTGCATTGGTGGTCAAAGGATCTTCGATGGATCTGGGCACCGACCCCAAGGCTGCCTGATGGAGCACAAAGTCTGCATTTTTTACGGCTGTGGTGCAGGTCTTCGCATTCCGGATATCGCCTTCAATAAAGGTAAAATTTTTCCAGGATTCTCGGCTGACGCTCTTTTGTACCTGGTCCAGGTTATGCTGAAACCCAGTGGAAAAATTGTCCAGACCGGTAACAGTCTGCCCGCAATTGAGAAGGGTTTCCACAAGATTGGAGCCGATAAATCCGGCACAGCCGGTTACCAGCCAGTGAAATCTATTGTTTTCCAATTGTTTCATATTTGCTTTACAGTCTCCAAAATTTGACGCCGTCTTTTTTTTTACCTCATTTGTATCCAGTATAGACTTAACATCTAATACCGGATATAGCTCCGCCCCTTCGGTTACATTATGTCATGAACCCAAAAGACGGGCTGGCATGAAAAAATACAAATTCCGCCGTTTTTGTCTTCGCATAGTAAAGCAGTAAATGCGCCATCCCATTGTTTTTATAAGTATTTTTTAATTTAAAAGTTTTTTTGGGGCTGGTTTCAACTTGACCTGTCTATTTTTTTTATTTCATAGTTTTGTGATGATTTTGCTGTGTTGTTTATTAATTTGTTTTGCGGAATATGGCCGGACCCAAAGTCCCGGTCTTTTTATCCCGGATGTGGATGAATTCCGACATTGCATAAGCAATTTGAGGCTGTTTTAAACCTCCTACTGGATGAGAAAATCCGTCAGGCGGTTTAAATACATATCAAACCCCTTGATAAAAATATCGTTGTGGTTGGCACCGGAGATCATCAATAGATCTTTGTCGGCAGACGGACAAAGGCTATATAGCGCTTCTGCCTGTGAAAAGTCAATAATGTGGTCAAACTGGGCATGGATGATCAAAAGGGGCTTGTGCCAATACTTGATTTTGTCGGCATTGCCGAACCCCTGGGTTTCCTGAAAACCGATCATATCAGGATCAAGCCCGAGGGTTTTTAAAAGCGGGGCTGCATGGGCAAATCCGCTTTCGATGATCAGCCGGTCAATGCTGTCCTGGCGGGTGGCTGCAAGTTCCAGCGCTGATGCGCTGCCAAGGGATCGGCCCATAATATTAAGGGAACCTGTATAGTTGCGGTTTTCAAGTTCGTTAATGACAAAATCCAGAATTTTATGGCAGTCCAGAAGCATTGAAGAGACCGTGGGCGAGCCTGAGGATTTGCCGTATCCCCGGTAGTCTGCCACCAGGAAGTTGATGCCCTGATCATTGAAAATGGGGCCAAGGTCATCATAGTCGGATACGACCTCTCCATTGCCGTGGAAGAAAAGAATGTTTGGGAATGACGGATCTGCCAGATGAAAGGCCGCCCCGACTTCAATATCCTGGTCAACCGGAATAAGATGCTCCTTGTGGGAAAGGGCTTTTCCCGTGTAATCACGCCGTGGGTGAAACAAAAATTGAAGTACCTGGGGGTGATCCAGGGCCGCATACGGATTGGTATGATCTTTTTCCATTGGATTCTCCTTGTCCGTCTTTTTTTGCCGGTATGGCGTTCAACTTTCTTCAAACCTGCCCAATGCTCTGTTTTTAATTACGTTTCCCCCCATGAATATTTTTCCGTTCATGGCGATATAAACACCGGGGCAAGCCTTTTGAACCGCGCCCAGGGCACAGCCGATGTTAAAAACAGCGTCCGTGGTATTGAACATGGCAGGCAGAAGCGCGCCTGTGAGCACAACGGTTTTATCTTTTGCGCCGCCGTGGGTGATGATGTGTCTGGCGGTTTCCGGCATGGTATCTGTCCCGTGGGTGACAATAATCATCCTGCACGGGTCTGCGGCAACCGTTTGGGCGATAAGTTCCCTGTCCTCATCTGTTAAATCAAGACTGTCCTTGCGCATAAGAGAGGTAATGGTGTAAGGGACTTGCAGGTTAAATTGATCAAGCACCTCAATGGCGTTTGGGGGGCCTACTTCATATTCACTTTTTGCATCAAAATAAATCTTATCAATGGTGCCGCCGGTCGCAATGATTGAAATCGTGTTCATGCTTGTCCTTGTTAGAACCTGTTATGATTATTTCCCCTCCGGAGCAGGGCCGTAAGTTCCCATGTTTTGTATAAATAATCCGATGTAAAATCAATAATACGTGTTATTTTTCCCAGTCCCTTAAAAAAGGTATGCAAACATGATAAACAGCCAAGTTATAAAACAACAGATTAAGAAAGCAATCAAATGACACCTGCCATTAACACAGCCAAAAAAGCAAAAGTTGATTTTAAGATCCATGAATACAGCCATGACCCCAGAGCCGATTCCTATGGGCAGGAGGCGGCTGAAAAACTTGGGGTCAACTCGGACCAGGTTTTTAAGACCCTTGTGGTGTTAATGAACGGCAAGGATCTTGGGGTGGCCGTTTTGCCGGTGTCCCGCCAGTTGAATTTAAAATTGTTTGCCAAGGCCATGGGTGTCAAAAAAGCAGCCATGGCAGATAAAAAGCTGGTGGAAAAGACAACCGGTTATATCCTGGGTGGTGTCAGTCCTATCGGGCAAAAGAAAACTCTGTCAACAGTGGTTCATGACACGGCAAAGAATTTTAAGACAATTTTTGTCAGTGCCGGAAAACGAGGACTTGACATGGAACTGGCACCGGACAACCTGGTTAAACTGACCAGGGGAAAATTTGACCGCATTTGTGAGTGACAGCATGAATACAAAAGATTTGAAAAAAAAGGTTGATGTATCATTATGGTTTTTATTTTGTTTCATCCTGGGAACCGGGCTGATGATTCATTACAGGCTTGTGCCGGGCTTTCAGGGCGGTGCCGGTGCTAATTTTTTTGGAATATCCCGCCATGGATGGGGCAATATTCATTTCTGGGCCGCTTGTTTTTTCCTTGTCCTGTTAAGTTTTCATCTCTATTTAAATTTTAATACCATCAAACTGATCATCGCGGGCAAGTCAAACCAAAAGGCCGCACTCCTGTTCGGCATTGGCATTTTGATCGTGATGTTTTTCCTTCTGTTTCCCGTATTCCATGGACAAATCGGATTTGGGAAGAATGGAAACTATCACCACGGACAGCAGGCCCGTCATTTATTTCGATAGCGCCTTTTTACTACCCTGGCCAGGGGGTGGTGCTATGATTTAAAACGCTGCAAAAGATTCTTTTTAACCCAATACCAGTTAAGATATACATGGTAAATTGCAAGAACGACCAATGCCCATCCGCATTTGTGAAGCAATTCAAATATCAATTTAGGCAAGACATCGTGAAGTGCGCCGGATAGGGCTTGTATGAACAATACAATGCCCAGTAATGGATTAACTATAGTGAGTTGCTTTTGTTTATTCATAAAATCATCTCCATTTTTTAGTTGAAATACACATATCAAATGAGTGTTAGATGTGTATGAGACAATCAATTTTAGGGGAGATTAAGCATTCCCAGTCAAAAAAGACTGTTATTCGTGGATCAGGGATGTTAAAAAAGCCGCTCAGATTGAAATAAAATAACAAAATAAAAATGTTAAGATTTATGTCATGGCCGCGTCTGCCCTCGCTGCCGATAAGAAATTAGGAAGAGGATGAACAGTGTTACACAGTTGGGTTGTCTGATTGATAATCTGATAGAAAAAAATGCTGCATTTGCCTGCTGGTTCCAACCGTCCAGTGACAGCCCGCAACTGATTGCAGGCGCAGAGAATGACATTATATTTCCGGGAAGTATACAACAACTGAGCCGGGCCCGCGGGTTTGTGTTTGCCCCGTTTAAAATATCTGATAATGCCCCCATTATAGTGTTGCAGCCGGCCATACACCTGAAAGGTTACAGCCAGATCCAGGAATTTGATCCGGAAACCTTGACGTCGGCTTCTTTGGGGCAGGAAACAAAAGACCCTTGCATCTCAACAAATTTTAATGATTACCTGGTTTGCGTCAACCATGCCATTGAACAGATCCACGCCGCCAAATTTTCCAAAGTCATTGTCTCCAGGCGCATTTGTAAGGAGAGAAAAAATGAATCATTAGGATCGCTCTTTCTTGGGATGCGTGACAAAAATCCGGGGGTGTTTGTCTTTGTGGTAAACCTGCCCAAGGCCGGGCTTTGGATGGGGGCCACCCCTGAACTGTTGTTTCGTTCCGATGGACGGCATGCCCAGACCGTGTCCCTGGCCGCCACCCAGCCCCTGCGCCCCGATGGCCAGTACTGCTGGTTTACAAAAGAAATTGAAGAGCAGGCCTTTGTTTCCAGGTATACGGTGGATGTACTCCATCGGTTTGGTTTTTCAACTTACCAGACCAAGGGGCCCCAGGACCTTGAAACCGCCACCGTGGCCCATCTGAAAACCTCTTTCTTCTTTTCCGGGGAACAGATTGAAAACCGGCTTGGGGAATTTGTTGAACAGCTTTGTCCGACACCCGCGGTCTGCGGTTTGCCCAAGGTTGAGGCCGATCAATTTATCCAGGCCTTTGAACCCCATGACAGACGGTATTATACCGGCTTCCTTGGTCCCTGGCGCCTTGAACAAAGCGGCACAGACGTTTACGTGAACCTGCGCAGCATGGAAATTGAAGATGCCCAGTATGCGCTTTACACCGGTGGGGGAATCACGGCCCGGTCCAACCCGGAACAGGAGTGGGAAGAGACCACGCAAAAGTCCAGAACACTTTTAAATGCCATAGAGGCGTTGCAGGAGCAGGACTGATGATTTCAACAAAACGCCATGTGCAGCAGCTTGCCTCTTTATTTATCAGCAAAAAGATCTTTGATGTTGTGTTGTGCCCCGGCTCCAGGAACGGTCCCCTGATTCATACCCTGGGGGGCTGCGGACAATTTGACTGCAGGGTGATTGTGGATGAGCGCAGTGCCGGTTATTTTGCTTTAGGGGTGGCCCAGGCAAAGAAAAAGCCGGTTGTCATTGTGTGCAGTTCCGGGACAGCTACAATCAATTTTGCCCCGGCTGTGGCCGAGGCCTATTACCAGAATATTCCCTTGATTGTAGTGACTGCGGACCGGCCTGCCTACTGGATTGACCAGCTGGAAAATCAATGCATTCATCAAACGGATTTGTACCGCAATTTTATCAGGCAATCGTGCACACTGCCCCTGGAAGAGTCGGACAATCAATTGTGGGCAGCAGCGTGTCTGATCAACGATATCCTTAATACGGCCGTATCCGATGCGCCGGGGCCTGTGCATATCAATATTCCCCTTGAAGAGCCCCTGCACCGGACCATGGATGCGCAACTGCCCGATGTTAAGTTGGTTGAGGATGCGGGTACGCGGATAACTCTTGACGAAAAGGCGTTGGCCGGGGCAGTCGAAGAGATCATCCGGGCAGATAAAATACTTGTACTTGCAGGCCAGTCCTCTGCCAATGCAGAACTTGACCGTACACTGACCCTGTTTGCGCAAAAAACCGGTGCCGTGGTTGTGGCCGAGCATCTGGCCAACCTGCAGATACCCTCTAATTGTTGCTGTGGCTGTCCGGAACTGGTGCTTGGGTCCATATCCAACGCTGATGCAGCTATGTTTCAGCCTGATCTGCTGATTACCTTTGGCAGGCATTTTGTGTCCAAACGTATCCGGCAATTTTTAAGAGATCATAAACCGGACAAGCATATCCATGTGGATGCCGGGGGCGGGCATATGGACACCTACCAGTCCTTGACCCGGGTTTGTGCCATGCCTCCGGAACGGTTTTTTGAGCAAATGGCCGGGATACAGCTCCAAAAGACCTCCGGTGATTATGCCGGGGCCTGGAAAAACCGGGAACAAGAGGCTTTGCAGATTTATAAACAGTATTTGGATCAAGCGCCTTTCAGCGATCTTAAGGCATGTACCGGTGTATTAAAAACAGTGCCGGAAGATTCTGTCATACACCTTGGAAACAGTTCCACCGTAAGATATGCTGTGTTGAATCCCGGCATTAAGGGGGTTACCTGGCTTGGCAACCGGGGGACCAGCGGTATTGACGGTTCTGTTTCAACGGCGGTGGGGTATGCGTCATGCAGTTCCAAGATCAATACCCTTATCCTGGGAGATCTCTCTTTTTTCTACGACTCCAATGGATTGTGGAATAAATATCTGGAAAAAAATTTACGGATTATTTTGCTCAATAACGGCGGCGGCAATATTTTCAGCTTTGTTGAGGATCTTGCCGGTCGAACCGGGGCGGATAATCAACGGGTGTTTCAAAATTATTTCTTTGCAGGCCAAAGTGTAAAGGCCAAAGGTCTTGCTTCCACATTCGGCCTTGATTACCTGCAGGCCGGCTCAGCGCCCCAGTTGGACAAGGCCCTTGAAAAACTCTATAATCCCGGTCGGATTGTCCCCACCCTTTTAGAGGTGTTTACGGATGCCCGGACCAACACAAAGGTCTTTAAGGGGTTGTTTACCGAAATTAAAAAGAGAATAACTATAAATGGAGAGAGTGTGTGATGACAGAAAAACGCCAATGGCAAACCATCAAAGAGTTTGAAGATATCTTTTTTGAGTATTTTGAGGGTATCGGCAAGATCACTATCAACCGTGAACGCTACCGCAATGCTTTCCGGCCGACCACCGTCCATGAGATCAGCGAATCGTTGCGCATTTGCCGGGAAGATAAGCGTATCAATGTGATTGTTCTGACCGGCGCCGGGGACACGGCTTTTTGCGCCGGGGGCGACCAGAATGTAAAAGGAGAGGGCGGTTACATTGACAAGGACGGCACCCCACGGCTGAATATCCTGGAAGTTCAGAAACAGATCCGGTCCATGCCCAAACCCGTGATTGCCATGGTCAACGGCTTTGCCATCGGCGGCGGCCATGTGCTTCATGTGGTGTGCGACATCACCATCGCCAGTGAAAACGCCATCTTTGGCCAGACCGGCCCAAAGGTGGGCAGTTTTGATGCAGGATTGGGCTCCTCCTATCTGGCCAGCACGATTGGGCAGAAAAAGGCCCGGGAGATCTGGTTCATGTGCCGCCAATATTCGGCTGCCGAGGCCCTGGAGATGGGGTTGGTCAATACGGTGGTGCCCCTGGAGCAGCTTGAGGATGAGACCGTGGCCTGGGCCATGAAAATGCAGGAACACAGTCCGTTGGCCCTTCGCATGATCAAGCTTGGGCTCAATGCCGAGCTCGACGGCCAGTTGGGGCTCCAGGAGTTTGCCGGTAACGCAACACTTTTATATTACCTGACCCAGGAGGCACAGGAAGGCAAAAACGCATTTCTTGAAAAAAGGAAACCGGATTTTAATAAATTTCCAAAGTTCCCCTGATGTTAAATTAAAGCTATGAAAGCACGTGTTATTGAACATGATTTACAGTTTAAGCGCCCGGCCGGGACATCCCGGGGGGTGCTGAACCATCGCCGGGTCTGGTACATTGTTTTGGAAAAAGAGGGCAGATTCGGGGTAGGGGAGTGTGCACCCTTGCCGGACTTGAGCATTGAAACCATCCCTGAAGTGGAAAAGAATCTTGCCGCCCTTGCCGCAGACCCGGATGGGTTTTGTGCCCAGGCGGATTGGCGGCAGATACCTCCTTCGGTACAGTTTGCCGTGGAAACCGCCCTGAAAGATCTGGCGCAGGCCGGTACGCAGATTCTGTTTCCTTCCGGTTTTACCCGGGGTGACAAAGGCATTCCCATCAACGGACTGATCTGGATGGGGGACCCCGCGTTCATGAAAGAACAGGTCCGGCAGAAACTGGATTTGGGGTGGCGGTGCATTAAGCTTAAAATCGGGGCGCTTCAGTTTTCCGACGAGCTGGCTATCCTCAGAAGCATCCGGGCCGAATACAGTGCTGACGACATTATTTTACGTGTGGATGCCAATGGCGGCTTCTCCCCGGACGAGGTTTCGGACCGGCTTGATCAGTTGGCAGAACTGGACATCCACTCCATTGAACAGCCCATCGCCAAAGGACAGTGGCCGCAAATGGCAGACGTGTGCAAGCAATCCCCCTTGGACATTGCCTTGGATGAGGAACTCATCGGAATTACGGCCCGTGAAGAAAAAATTGGCCTTCTGGATACCCTTACCCCCCAATACCTGGTGCTGAAACCCAGTTTGCACGGCGGGATGAGAGGGTGTGACGAATGGATTGAATTGGCCGATGCCAAGGGTGTCGCCTGGTGGATCACCTCCTATCTTGAATCCAACCTGGGGTTGAATGCCATTGCCCAGTGGGCTTTTTTAAAGCAGCCCCATCTGCATCAGGGCCTGGGTACGGGGCAGTTGTTTACCAATAATATGGAATCCCCCCTGGAAATCCGTGGGGAGCAACTCTTTTTTGATCCGGAAAAGCGGTTTATTTTTCCTGGGATTTTTTAATGCTGTGAATATTTTCCCTGATACCCTGTGCATCAACGGTACCGTGCACCGGATGGAAACGCTTCTGAAAGCGGGGCATCAGGCTTGGCCTCCGGGCATTGAATCCGATGTTTTTGATTTTCTGGCCCAATGGTATGGCCCGGAAAATACCATCACCGTCCACACCTCGGGCAGCACAGGTCCGCCCAAGCCCATTTTCCTGGAAAAAGCGTTTGTAGCCCAAAGCGCCATGCGCACCCTTGAATTTTTTGAACTGAAACCCGGGCAACGAATCCTGCTGTGTCTGCCCTTAAGGTATATCGCAGGAAAGCTGATGGTGGTCAGGGCGCTTCTGGGCCGGCTTGATCTGTGTACCGCAGAACCCACCGATAATTTCGCCTTCCTGGGTCAGTGCCCGGCCAATCCCTTCCGGTTCGCCGCCATGGTGCCCAACCAGGTCACAAAGCTTTTGGAATATCCGGAACGGTTTAACGCGCTTGGGGCCTTGCTCATCGGCGGTTCCGCGCTTCCGGCAATCCTTGAAACCGAACTTCAAACTGTGCCCACGGCTTGTTTTGCAAGCTATGGTATGACCGAAACCGCCACCCACATTGCCCTTCGCCGGACCAATGGGCCGGGTGCATCTGATTTTTTTCACTGTCTGGGGGGGATTTCGGTGGGGCTCTCCCCGAGCGGATGCCTTACCATTGAAATACCGGGCCTGAACACATCTGATGGGTCAGGGGCTCCCCTTGTCACCAACGATCTGGCCGAACTTATTGACAGTACCACCTTTCGCATTCTTGGCCGGGCCGATAACGTAATCATTTCAGGTGGTGTTAAATATTTTCCTGAAACCATCGAAAAAAAGCTGGGAAGTGCCATTGAACAGCCTTTTTTCATCGGCTCCCTGCCCGATGAAATCCTTGGCCGCCGCATGGTTCTGGTCATTGAGGCAACGCCTGACAGTCTACTTGAAAAGAGAGTGGCGCAACTGTTGGTCCGGTATCTGGACCGCTACGAGCGGCCGAAAAAGATTGTGTTTAAAGAAACGTTCAAGCGCACCGAAACCGGAAAAATCATAAGGCAATTTTAATTGATCCCCGAATTAGTGTCTGAGAAAAAACCTGAAAATGTATAATCCTATAGCCCTGAAATTTGAATCATTGACATAGGTTTTTATTTTTCAATATAATAGTGGCTATGGGTTGACCTCTTCCATCAGAACCCAGACTCAACCCACAACGAAACACTTTCATGAAGAAATTAGCCGATCAACTGGCCCGAAGCGAGATTTGGATTTTATTGTTCCCAACCGGCCTGCTTTACAAAAGCCGTCCGGATCTTGTTTAAACATGGAGAGTTAAAATGACCAACGCACTGGAACGTAAGTTCAATCTGGAAGAATTCAGGTCCATCAGCCATGCGATTTCAACCTATGATGATCTGAAACTTTTGTTGGCGCACATCACCGAAGGGATTGCCATAACATTTAAAATCAAAGGCTGCTGCACCCTTGTTTTGGATGAAAAAGAAAATCAGCTCTTTATGGTGAGCAGTTATGGCATCAGCAGGGAATACCTGGAAAAAGGCCCGATATTTATTGATGAAAAGTATTCCGCCCTGGCAAAGGGGGAGCCTGTGTTCATAGAAGATATTCAGGCCGATCCCAGGGTCCAGTATCCAAAGCAGGCGGCAGAAGAAAATATTGTATCCATGCTCTCAATACCCATTAAATTCAAACACACGGTTACAGGGGTCGTGCGCATGTATCATAATGAGGTCATTGCTGTCAGCGAACAGGATCTGGAGTCTTTGTCCGTTTTGTTTGAGCATCTGGGGATCGTTATTGAAAACAGCGGTCTTCAAAATGTGATTGATCAATTTAAGGTGGCCATGAACAGTTTGCCCCATAGACTCCTTTATTAAATCCGGCGTAAACCAACGAGGCAAATTATATGGGAAAATCATCAATCCAGGATACCAGTAATTTTTATGCCATAGACAGCGGGGATATCGTCCATGTGAACGGACAGGCCTATAAGGTGATCGGCCATGCCAAGGAGCAACGCTTCGGAATTGAAGATCCAAAGTTTTGGGTCAAAAAGGTGATTAACCAAAAAACAAAGGATATTCAATACCTTAAATTTGCCTTTTTTGAGTCCTTTCAGATAAATATTGGCGGGGTGAAAATTAATTGTTTTCGAAGCCCTGAAAAGGAAGGGCAAATCCTTGATCTGGTGGAAGGGCACTCTCTTTTTATGCAGGGCAAGGCCTTTATCGATCAAGATGGTAATAATATTCGGGTCCTTGAGGTGGTCAGGGGGCAAAATTTTTTGCAATATCTCGGCAATTTCAGTGAAATGGCTTATCCGGTTTATTTTCGGACCATACTGCCGGGTATCCTTCGAAATCTGTCCAAAGCCTTTGAGGGTATCAGTTTTCTCCACAGGAACGGATTTAAACACGGGGACATCAGAAACGATCACCTCTTTGTGGAAAGGGCGACGGGCAACTATGTATGGATTGATTTTGACTACGATTACGAGACAACTGAGAATCCTTTCAGCCTGGATATATTCGGCCTGGGCAATATTTTAACTTACGCCGTCGGCAAGGGGTTTCATACGGTTTACATGATGAAGAACAATACGCAAACATATGGCGATTTGCACCAGCGGTTGACCGACGCCGATTTTGCCATACTGGATCAAAGACGGCTGGTGAATCTAAAAAAGTTGTATCCTGTCATTCCAAGCACGCTGAACAATATTTTAATGCATTTTTCAAAACAGACCGAAATCTTTTATGAGATGGTCGACGAGATTATTGAGGATATTGACAGGTGTGTCCAGGCCTTTGATGAACTATAGACAGATATTCAGGCCTTTATAACCCGTTTTTTTTAAGAAGGATTGAACAATGAAGCAATCCATACTCATAGCCGTAAACGATTCATTCAGTTCAAAGGCTACATTGGAATATTTTTCAACTCTTAAATTTCGTCCTGACAGCATTGATATAACATTGATCCATGTGTTTAGAAAACCCGCTGCCGGTGATGAACTCATGGGTAAACAATTTATGGAAGCCCAGCCGGAAAGGTATTTGTCTATTCTTGAAAAGGCAAGGCTGGACCTGCTGGAAAGAACAGGGATGCCTGAAGAAAATATTCGGGTTAAAATCATAAATGAACCCTGCGAGACGGTTGCGGACGGGATCATTGAAGAGTTTAAAAAAGGGGGGCACTCCATGATCGTCATCGGCCGGAGGAAAAAGTCCAAGGCCGAGGAGTTTGTCAAAGGGGACCTTTGTATCAAGCTCGTCCGTGAATTGGAAGGGGCTGCCATTCTGGCGGTGAAGACCCATTAAAGAATTTTTTCAAAATCCTTTAATTCTATAATAGATTTCGGTAATATTGAGGGCTTAAACTGTTTTAGGGCACAGGGTCTGCTGTATTTGCCGGCAACGACCTGGTATTTTAAGGGGCTTGTGTCCTCAACCTGCAAGAATGAAAGGCTTTAAAGATCATGTGCAACCATTGTAGTGATCACAATCACGAGCATCACCATCACCATGAACATCCTGAAATTGTACAGCTGATGCCTGTGCAAAACAGTCTGTTTGCCGTCTACCAGACTGCAGATCCACTGGATTTCAGTGTTGAAACCGGCAAAAACGGGCTCAGCCTTGTTCCGGTACTGTTCATGGGTTTAATTCGCCATGGGGAAAAGACCATGGTGGAAGGTTTTTTCGCCTCCAGTGCCATTAACTCATGTGAGGATACCCAAGGGTTCAAGGGGTATGCCTCTTCCCTGGCCCATGCTGAAAAACTGTATGCCTGAAACCAAAATTTGTTTATAACAGCCATGGGCTGACCGGGGCTATCTACCCCCAGGCTTCGGCCCACAACAAAGATAGAAAGAATCCAATTAGTTGCTGGAAACTTTCATATAAAAATCACTATTCAGATATCTGACGGGCGATGCACCCGTCAGAATTTTTTGTTTAAGGAGTTGTGCACATGCATAAACTGTTAAAGGACAGCCCTGGAGAGAAAATCATGCTCCTGGGCAACGAAGCCATTGCAAGGGGCGCTGTTGAAGCCGGTGTCGCCTTTGCCACCACATATCCGGGGACCCCGTCCTCGGAAGTCTCTTTGAATCTGTTCCAGATGTCCCAAGAATCGGATCTGTATTTTGAATATTCCACCAATGAAAAGGTTTCCCTGGAAGTAGCTGCTGCGGCTGCCAATTCAGGACTTCGCACCTTTTGCATGATGAAGCATGTGGGGCTTAACGTGGCGGCCGATCCCCTGATGACCCTTGCCTATATCGGCGTCACCGCCGGCATGGTGATTTTAACGGCCGACGACCCGGCCATGTTCTCCAGCCAGAACGAGCAGGATAACCGTTACTATGCCAAGTTCGGCCATCTGCCCATGTTCGAACCCTCTAACGTGGCCGAGGCCAAGGAGATGATCAAAGAGGCGTTTGAACTGTCCGAAACCTTGAGACAGCCCGTGATCCTGCGCACCACCACCCGGATCAACCACTCCAATGCCTTTGTCACCTTTGGCGAGATCAAGGAGAGAAAGACAAAGGGCCGGTTTGAACGGGACCCCATGCGCTGTGTCACCGTGCCCGCCGTGGCCCGGGGACTGCATGTCAAGCTTCTGGAGCGCATGGACAAGGCTGCCGGCATGGCTGAAGAGTCAGTATTCAACTTTGTTACAGGCCAGGGTGTCTGGGGGGTTGTGGCCAACGGTGTGAGCTACCATTATGCCCTGGATGCCGTAAAAGACCTTGGTATTGAATCAAAGGTCAAGATTCTTCGCCCCGGATTTTCCAACCCCCTGCCCAGGAAAAAGATTAAAGATTTCCTGGCCGGCTGTGAAAAGGTGCTTGTTATCGAAGAGGGCGAACCGTTCATGGAAGAGGCGGTCAAGGCTTTTGCCCAGGAAGCGGGTCTTGTCCTTCCAATTCTGGGAAAAACGGACGCCCTGTTTACTTCGTTGGGGGAATTTCATCCTGCCATGGTCCGGGAGAAGATTGCCGCCTTTTTCGGCATAGACTATACCCCGGCACCAAAGATTGATACCTCTGATGTGCCGGAAATTGCCAACCGTCCCCCCAATCTATGCTCCGGATGCTCCCACAGAGCCACCTTCTACGCCATTAAAAAGGCGGCTGAAGGAATGGATGTCATCCACCCCAGTGATATCGGTTGCTATACATTGGGATTTATGCCGCCCTTGTCCGTTGGGGATTTTGTGGTCTGCATGGGCGGGTCCGTGAGTTCCTCCTGCGGTTTCAGCAAAGCCACGGACCAGAAGGTGGTCAGCGTGATCGGCGACTCCACATTTTTTCATTCCGGCATTACAGGGCTTGTCAATGCCGTGTTCAACCGCCATAACTTCACTTTGGTGATCCTTGAAAACGGTATCACCGCCATGACCGGCCATCAGCCCCATCCGGGCGTGGATATGGAACTGATGGGCATGTCCGGGTACGGCCGGGTAAATATTGAGAATCTGGTCAAAGCCCTGGGGGTGGAGCATGTCTCCGTGATCAAGCCCTTTAAGGTGAAAAAGAGCATTGAAACCCTTAAAGAGGCCATGGCCTTTGACGGCGTCTCTGTTGTTATCTCCCAAGAGCCCTGTATCCTCTGGGCCAAGAGCATTAAACTGAAAAAGCCCAGACCCTTTGAGGTGACCGATAAATGTACGGACCATAAGGAGTGTATCAACGGGATCGCCTGTCCATCTTTTTACATTGAAGAGGGCCGGGTAAAAATTGATGCGGATACCTGTGTGGGCTGTGCGTTGTGCGCCCAGATCTGTCCTGAAAACGCCATCCGCCCATTGAAATAGACAAGGAGACAAATTCGATATGAAAACATTAAGAATGGTCATCGTAGCAGTCGGCGGACAGGGCAATCTACTGGCATCCAAGGTCCTGGGTGAAGCCGCCCTCATTGAAGGGGTAGAGGTGAGAATGAGCGAGATCCACGGCATGGCCCAGCGCGGCGGTGTGGTGGAGTCCTCCATTATTTTCGGGGATGCCTCCTCCTCCATTATTTCCGATGGGGAAGCCGATATCCTGCTGGGATTTGAACCGGCTGAAACCCTGCGCGCCATTGGCCGCTGTTCTGCCAATACCAAAGTGATTACCAATACCGCCACCCTGCCGCCCTTTACCGTGGGTATCGGCAAAGGGGCCTACCCCGAGGTGGATGAGATTAAACGGGTGCTCAAGGAGAAGACTGCAGGGCTTGTGGCCATAGACGCCATGGCGTTGGCCCGTAAAGCCGGCTCGCCCATGAGTGTGAATATTGTGCTGTTGGGCGCCTTGATCCAGACCGGTGCCCTGGGTTTTTCCAAGGAAAACGTTAAAGAGGCGATCAAGCGCAGGATTAAACCGGCGCTTGTGGAGATGAACCTTAATGCCTTTGATTTGGGATTTGAGGCCGCTGCCGCCGCTGTCTAACTGAAAAACGCTTTTGTCCCGGTACGGCCTTTCTGTTCCGGGGCAAAAAAGCCGTTGGGGGGAAAAGATGAATACTCAGTCACAGATAAGACCCGGCATGATTCATGTTATCAATGGTCCCAATTTGAACATGCTAGGGAAAAGGGAACCCGAGATTTACGGGGCGCTTACCCTTGATCAGATTAACGGGGAGCTCAACAAACGAGCAGATACGTTGGGGCTTTCCCTGGATTTCTTTCAGTCCAACCACGAAGGCGCGATCCTGGATTACATCCATGCCGCATTTGAACAGGGACCTGCCGGAGTGATTATCAATCCGGGTGCCCTGACCCATACTTCCGTGGCCCTTCGTGATGCCGTTTCCATGCTGTCATGCCCCATTGTGGAGGTGCATCTGTCCAACATTCACAAGCGTGAAACCTTCCGCCATACCTCCATGATTGCCGGTATTGCCACGGGCCAGCTCACCGGGTTCGGTCATCATGGTTACTCTATGGCCCTTGATTTTCTCCACTCCCTGGCCGGTTGAGCATGACCGGGTTCATTGATGTTCATACCCATCTTCATGATCCAAGGATAATTGAAAACACTCCGGATATTGTGCTGCGGGCCCAAGACGCCGGGCTGGAAACAATAGCCACCTGCGCCACCATGGAAGAAAATTTTGGAATTACAGTCCAATTGTCTGAAAAATTTTCCAGTGTGGTGCCCTGTTTGGGGATTCATCCCTGGTTTCTTGATACCCTAAGCCCGGACTGGGCACAAAATCTGGGGCAATGGCTGGAGAAAATACCTGCCGGGGTAGGGGAAACCGGGCTTGATTTCATGGACAAAGACGCTGACCGGGATCTGCAGCTTGAAGTTTTTAAAACCCACCTGGCCTTTGCCTGTGACCTGAACCGGCCCATTAACATCCATATCCGCAAGGCCTGGGACGCAATAGTGAAAATTTTGAAACACCATGGGCCCTTGGCTGCAGGCGGGGTGATCCACTCCTATTCCGGGTCTGCCGACCTTATTCCGGTCCTTGAGAGATTCAATCTTCATATCTCCTTTTCCGGATCCGTAACCCGGCCCAATGCCAAAAAGGTGGGACAGGCCCTGAAGGCGGTCAGTCTTGACCGGATCGTCTTTGAAACCGATACTCCGGATATTGTGCCCCAGTTTGTTCTGGATGCCCATCCCGGGGAAACACCGCTAAATGAGCCCGCCAATGTACCGGAAATTGTCAGGGTGGCGGCAGCGCGACGGGGTATGGCATTTGAAACCCTGGCCCTGCATGGATACGAAAACAGCCTGAATCTGTTTGGGCCTATTTTAAAAGAGAAAACCGCATGATTCAGGATTCAAGTATGATCAGCCCCTTTGCCCGGCTTGAGCAATTAATGGGAAAGGCGGCGATTGACCGGTTTAAGCGTTCCCGGGTGGCTGTCTTCGGCCTGGGCGCTGTGGGGTCTTTTGTGGTGGAGGCCCTGGCGCGGTCCGGCATCGGCTATTTGCGGCTTGTGGATTTTGACCGGGTGGACGCCTCTAATATCAACCGGCAGATTTATGCCTTACATTCCACCTTGGGGCAGGAAAAAGCGGCCTTGGCCCGGGCCCGGGTTTTGGATATCAATCCCGATTGTGAGGTGGATCTGCGCACCTCTTTTGTCAATGCAGACAGCCTGTCCCAGTTTTTAAGCCCGGAACTGGACATGGTGGTGGATGCCATTGACGGGCTCAACGCAAAGGTCAGTCTGATTTTTGGGGCAAAACAGATGGGGCTTAATCTCATCTCCTCCATGGGGGCGGCAGGCCGAACTGATGTCTCTATGATCCGGACAGGAGATCTTTTTGAAACCGAAGTGTGCCCCCTGGCCCGGATGGTGCGAAGACGGCTACGCCGCCGTGGGCTTTCCAGCGGCGTACCCTGCGTCTACTCCATTGAACCCCCACTGAACAAGGAGCCCTTTGAGGATAAAGACGTCGTAGACCCACTGGAGCAGGGCCATGTGGAAGACGGCCATGGCCGCCCCAGGCCGCCCATCGGGTCTGCCGCCTGGGTGCCTGGGTGTTTCGGACTGACCATTGCAGGCCTTGTGGCAAAAAACCTTGCCGCTGAATAGTGGGTTCTGCCGGTTTTTATCCGCATAGTAAATGGCATTTTGATTTGATTTAAGGCAGACTTTTGGGTACATAAAAGTCAGTGACTATTGGGGTTAAGCCCCAGTCGATTTTCTGCTTTTTATTTTAAGCAGGTACTATTTACAGGGCTTAAGAAAAATTGAATGGGTAATAGACGGAATCCGCCTATCACCATATTGGCCTATTCTGCCTAATATAACTGTTCTGCTACCAAAGGAAATAAAATAATGACATCTGATCCACGACTTGAAAAAATAAAAGAAATATTGGAAAAGCATTGTGGGAAAAGAAATCAGATAAGTGCCGGTAAGATAGGCCCTCAAATTGGAATCAATGAAGATGCAACTCATGTTCAAACAAGAGGCTTAATTCTCCAAGCAATTGAGGAACTTAATTTACCCATAGCTGGTGGAAGCCGTGGCTATTACATGATTGATACCGAAAGAGAATTAGAAGAATACGTTAATAGCATTGATGGCAGAATTGCAGAAATGGAAAAAAGAAAAAATTTGGTTCAGAAAGCATTTGAAAAATACCATAAAATTTAAGCAGAACAAAAAAATGAACTGGGACCGGGTGGGAGCGTGCAGTTATTAAACGCTTTCGTTTTTCAATCTTTTTCGCTTATAGGCCGTCTTCGTGATTCGCCACCCGGCCCGTTATTTTGGCGTTGTGCATTAAAATCACGAAAAGGACAAATTGAATGAATGGAGAAGTATTAACCGTAGGAAAATTAAGAACGTTTTTAGAAAAACAAAGCTCTGATACGGAAATAACTTTTGGGTCTTCAAAATATCGAAAACGTCCTCTAATATTTTATCGTTTTAAGCAAAGAGGAGATGATCTCCTTCAAATTGAATTAAATGAGATTGATAAGCAGTGGGAGCCAATTTCAGAAATTGATTGTAGGCCAACAGTTGGCGATTTTTTGAGACAGTTGTCCATATGGGATGATCATTTTGAAATCACCTTTGGGTCAAGCCTTGATGCTGTTCCACTGGAATTCAGAAATGTGCAAATAGTCGTTGGGATAAATTTAGATCAAAACCAAGAGCCTAAGTGGAGTGTCGAAGGCGATTGAAAAATATTTGCACAATCGGGATAGGACTCCCCATCACTGAGGAGCCCTCCCACACCACCCGGCATACGGATCTCGTACCAGGGCGGTTCGGCTGATTTTATGAATCAGTTCCCAGGCAGATATAATCCTTGATCAATAAAATATCGTTCAGGCATGGCAATGGCCACC
>NZ_KB893118.1 GCF_000373985.1 Desulfobacter curvatus DSM 3379 | reverse complement strand
AAATATTTCAGCCTTTTTCCTAAAAGCTGTTTGTGACCTAAATAGTGATACCTTTGAACCAATTCGTCCCATAAAGGTTCCAGGTCACTCCCACAAACTTGCATCAGTTCTGCCGATGGCAATTCTTTCAATGACCCAATGAATAGATTTTTATTCTCCAAGATATCAAAATTGATCTTCACAGCTTCCTCCACAGTTCTTCATGTAGGCCGGAAGTGTATCAGATAAAAAAGACTCCGTCTATAATTTTATATGTCGCTGTCGTGTTAGGTATATTTAATTTCTATTTGTTTAGCTTTGGCTCCAGCAAGCTCCATCCTGGGAATGGTGATGTTCAATACACCATTTTTAAAATCAGCTTTTATGTTATTCCTGTCAGCATCGTCCGGCAGTGATAAAGTACGTTGAAATGACCCGTAGGATCTTTCGAGCCGGTAATAATTTTTCTTTTTCTCTTCTTTCTCTTGTTTTTTTTCTCCCCGAATAATCAAGGTGTCATGAATAAGCTCAAGGTTTACATCTTTTTCACCAACGCCGGGTATCTCTACAGAAACCGTGTATTCCTTATCGGTTGCACTTAGATCAAGCCTTGGCTTCAGTACGCTACCGGTCATTCCTTCAAGCATTCCTGATTTGGATAATGATAGGGGCAACCCCAAACCGTTGAAAAAATCATCAAACAACAGGTCCATTTCATCGTGCAAACTACTTAATGAGTGTGCTGAATAATTGCTCTTTTTTTCTTTATTGTATTTTACAGGAATGGTAAGTCCACTATCTTCGTTTTCTTTTTTAAACCAATTCCATGGTGCTATTTTTTTAATATTCATTTTTCATCTCCTTTTGATATTTATATGTTTTGGATCAAGATGACTGCGAGGAGCAGAACCAATCCTCTCAGCCATCCAAGCAATAAGAGATGGTGCCCTGATTTTTTATGCTGCGTTTATATCGATCATTCTGGGTTTTGCAGTTTCTGACTTTGGTAGTGTCAGGTATAGGATACCGTCCTTAAGCTCGGCTTCAACCTTTTCAGCATCAACGCCATTAGGTATAGTAAAGCTACGTGAAAATGTGTTGCGGCCTCTTTCATTCCTGTGAACTTTATAACCCTCCGGGGTGTCCACAGATCGTTTGCCGCTAATTTCAAGATAATTACCCTGAATTTTGATATTCAGGTTATCTTTTGAGATACCGGGAACTTCAACCTGGACGTCAAATGTATCCCCACTTTCCAGAAGGTTGGTTCTTGGTGAATTAGATGTCAATGTGAACTCAGGACCGGAAAGGTACAACCTGCCATAATCACTGAAAAGTCTGCCCATTCTCTTTCGGAGCAGATCCATGGTCCCGAACATTCTGTCGATGTCGCTCATTCTTGTAAACATAGTTCCAACTCCTTTTTTATAAGTTTTTTGCTTTAAAAACCGGTTTTGTTATACCTTCTTTTTAGGTTTGAAAATAAAATAGACATAAAAAATATTATATCAATATAATTTTCATTACGATTAAAATTACTATTGACATAGTAATATAAATAAATTATCCTTCTTTTTAAAGAAGGAGGCCTGAAATGATGAACGAATCAAAATAAAAAAACGAATTTTTTTCTCGATAAGCTAAAAGGGATGCAATTGGTTCGGGCGACGTTTACAACATTAAATGTACTTATGATCCGGTAATGATCTTGATATCAAGATATTCATTATTCAAATATAAATATTTAAGATTGTTCAATTGAAGAATTTTTATCAGGGGGGTGATATCATGCCGAAAGACTATTACCTTGTTTTAGGAATTACTTCAGATGCAACACTGGATGATATCAAAGACGCATACAGACGGCTTGCCAAGGAGTTTCATCCAGATCATTATGGAGATAACCATTCTCCGTTTCTTGCAGTCCATGAGGCATATTCCATACTGTCAGATCCAATTAAACGACAAACACATGACCTTGAGGTCCTAAGTCAAAAAAAAAAATTGAGGCCCAAATATTGGGAAAGTATAAGATCCGCCCCAAGAAAACAAGTTGAGCCTCTCATACCTGAACAGGAACAACCCATGGATTTGGGAACTGCGAGTCTCTTACGGTCTTTTCATACCTATAGGCCATCATTTGATGAATTGTTTGATAAAATATTTAGCAATTTCAATCAGAGATCCAGACCTAAAAGCGACGATCTTAAGAATCTCAATGTAGTTATCACATTAACACCTGAACAGGCGTTTCAGGGTGGACAAATTAAGGTGACCCTGCCAGCACAACTAAAATGCCCATCCTGTTCCGGTCAAGGTTGGATTGGCGTATACGAATGCTGGAGATGTCGTGGTGAAGGCATTTTGTCAGGAGAGTATCCGGTCATGATTAGCTATCCGTCAGGTATATCAGATAATCATGTGGTTCAAATGCCGCTGGATATATATGGAATCAGAAATCTATATTTGACGGTGCATTTTCGTATCAGCGACATGCTTTAGGTTGGATATTAACCAACGGGTCAATCCGGATGATGATTTTGTCCCTGACCAATACCGATGTACGTTGCAGGGAAGAATGCGCTCCGGCCGATTTTGTTCACTGTAAAAAATTGATGATTAAATTGCGACCCGGAAAGCATCTGAAATATGTTTTTCGGGTCGCAAAGAAGATTAGAATAAAGAGTTTATTGTTTCCTTAGGGTTTCATCGGGCTGTTTTGAATTTTATCAAGATTTAAAAAGGGTAAAGGAGACGTTGTATTGGGATCCAGTATGATCAGGTGGTTGCCATTCTGAAGATTTTTGAGAACAGCCATGCTTTCAAATATCCTTGGGCATTACCGGGGCCTGTTTTTTAATCAGCCGGTACTGAATTGACAGGTCAAATTTAGTGATGATCTGATCGCTTTAAGGAACCCCCATCTCTTCCTTATGGTTTTTTTGCCTGGGTCTGCGGTTTTTATTTTTTGGGGACTACATTTTGAGGATTTCCTGCCAGATAGTTTTTTATGTTTTCAACGGCTATGGACATCAGCCTTTGCCTTGATGCAAGGGTTGCCCAGGCGATGTGGGGGGTAATGTAACAGTTTTTAGCCGTCAGCAACGGGCAGTTTTTGTCCGGCGGCTCGACGTCAAGGACATCCATTGCTGCCCCGGCAATAATGCCTTTATTTAAAGCATCTGCCAAATCGTTTTCCACAACCAGCGGACCCCGGGAGGTATTGACCAAATAGGCAGTTTTTTTCATTTGGGCCAGGCTTTCCTTGTTGATCATCCCTTTTGTCTGGGGGGTCAACGGGCAATGCAGGGAAATGATATCGCTGGATTTGATCAGGTTATCCAGATCCGAATAGGCGATTCCATCGGGAAGATCAGGGGGAACCGAGCGATTGTAGATCAGGATATTCATCCCAAAAGCCAATGCAATTCTTGCCACGGCTTTGCCGATACCGCCATATCCCACGATGCCCAAGGTAATGCCTTCCAATTCCACCAAAGGATAATCCCAATAGCAGAAATCCTTTGATTCCGACCATTTTCCATCCGTTACCGTCTGACTGTGGTGTCCCACCCTGTTGGTCAATTCCAGAATCAGGGCAAAAACCGCTTGCGCTGACGAAGAACCGGAATAGCCGGGAACATTGGTCACCGTAATCCCGTTCTTTTTGGTATATTCAAGGTCGACAACATTCACCCCCGTTGCCAGCACCCCGATATACTCAACCTGGTTCATTGCTGCAATGTCTTCGGCCGTCAGCATGGTTTTATTTGTCAGCACAATGTTTGCGTCAGCCGTCCGCTCCCGGATCTCTTCGGGGCTTGTTCTGTCATAAACCTGCAGATCACCTATTTTTGAAAATTTTTCCCAGTCAAGATCCCCCGGGTTCAGGGTAAATCCATCAAGAACAACTATTTTCATTTTTTTACCTTCCTTCCTTCTTTATTATGTCCAAGCAAGCAGGAGATGGGCATCATAAAAAAAATTTAAGTTAACGATATTGAACTGTCACTGCGATAACCCGGAAAATACAATGAATAACGGGTTTAAATCAGCACTAATAGGACTATTATTGTCCCTTAACATGTAAAATTTTAGTTGTATACAAAATTTTACAGTAATTTATATAACAGTCTTGATTTGCACCTGGTTGAATGCTATTACAGTTCTGATTTGTTTTTTGTTTAAGAACAAATTAAGTCAGACCGTTGAAACCTTAGTATTGTTTGTATGTTATGGGTGAACTGCTCATGGCCGGTAAATTCGCCGTTTGTGTTTGCAAGATGGAAGACCTTAAATTGAATTTTGATAAGAAACTATCTGATAGGTCTTTGATCTTAAGATAAATATTGTTAGATGTCTTTAACCTAAACTTCAACAGAGGAATAAACATGACTGAAACAATTAGATGGACGAGAACTGATGAAGCCCCTTTATTAGCAACTCATTCTTTGCTTCCCATTATTCAATCCTATCTTAAAGGATCCGGGATTGAAGTCGAAAAAAGAGATATCTCTTTGCCGGGAAGAATTGCAGCTAACTGGAATGACCGCTTAAAAGACGATCAGAAAGTGTCTGATGATTTGGCATTTTTAGGCGAGCTTGCCATGGCTCCGGACGGAAATATTATCAAACTTCCGAATATCAGTGCTTCTGTTCCCCAATTGAAAGCCGCCATCAAAGAATTACAGGACAATGGATATGATGTTCCGGATTATCCTGATGAACCCAAAAATGACGAAGAAGCTGCCATCAAAGCTCAATATTCAAAGAATCTGGGATCTGCAGTTAACCCTGTCTTAAGGGAAGGAAACTCCGATCGTAGAGCAGCTGTTGCGGTTAAAGAATTTGCCAAGAAAAACCCCCACACCATGGGTGTTTGGTCTGCGGACTCCAAAACTGACGTTGCTTCAATGACCGAAGGTGACTATTATGGAACTGAGGTTGCAACGACTGTTGAAAAAGCATGTGACGTTAACATCGAACTGATTGGTGCAGACGGATCAAAAACTGTTCTCAAAGAAAAGCTTGCACTGTTACCCGCTGAAGTTATTTCTGCTTGCGTTATGAGCAAAAAGGCGTTGCGTGCATATGTTGCTAAAGCGATTCAAGAAGCTAAAGATCGGGGTGTTCTGCTGTCAGCCCATCTTAAAGCAACAATGATGAAAGTTTCCGACCCAATCTTTTTTGGCCATATTGTTTATGTTTACTTCCAGGAAGTTTTTGAAAAACATGCAGGTACGTTCAAAGAGATCGGCGTGAACCCGAACATGGGTCTTGGCGATCTTTACAAAAGACTTGAGACCTTACCTGCAGACAAAAAAGCGGAAATTGAAGCAGATATCCAGGCATGCTATGCAAAAAGACCGCCTCTGGCAATGGTGAATTCCGACAAGGGAATAACCAACCTGCACGTTTCCAGTGACGTGATCATCGACGCTTCCATGCCTGCAATGATCCGCAATTCCGGAAAAATGTGGGGACCGGATGGAGAGCTTGCTGATACCTTAGCCATGATTCCTGACAGAGCCTATGCCGGTGTTTTCCAGGCAACTATTGATGACTGCAAGAAAAACGGCGCGTTCACTCCTGCAACCATGGGAACCGTACAAAACGTTGGTTTGATGGCAAAGAAGGCCGAAGAATACGGCTCACATGACAAAACATTTGAAGTCGCCACTGCCGGAACCGTTAAAGTTGTCGATACTGCCGGTAACGTTCTGCTTGAACGCGATGTTGAAGAAGGCGATGTTTTCAGAATGTGTCAGGTAAAAGATGCCCCCATTCAAGACTGGATTAAACTGGCCGTAAATCGTGGCAAACTGACCGGTTACCCTGTTGTTTTCTGGCTGGATAAACAAAGAGGTCACGATACCGAACTGATTAAAAAAGTTGAAAAATACCTGCCGGATCATGATACATCCGGTTTAGATATTCAGATTATGGCGCCAACTGACGCATGCACCTTTTGCTGTGGCCGTGTAAGAAAGTCACAAGATACCATTGGTGCTACCGGTAATGTTTTGAGGGATTACCTGACAGACTTGTTCCCCATTCTTGAGCTTGGTACCAGTGCTAAAATGCTTTCCATCGTTCCTTTGATGGCTGGTGGCGGACTTTTTGAAACCGGCGCCGGTGGATCTGCTCCAAAACATATCCAGCAGTTCCTGGAAGAAGGTCATTTAAGATGGGATTCCTTAGGTGAATTCCTGGCATTTGCCGAATCTCTGGAATACATTGGAAACAAAGGCAACGCTACTGCTAAAGTATATGCTAAGGCTCTGGGCGAAGCCAATACCAAGTTCCTGGAGGAAAGAAAGAATCCCTCTCGTAAAGTCAATGAAATTGACAACAGAGGCAGCCATTATTATCTGGCAATGTATTGGGCACAGGCACTTGCTGCACAGGATGACGATGCAGCTTTGAAAGAAAGATTTGCAAAAGTTGCTAAGGCTCTGGAAGAAAACGAGAAAAAAATCACTGATGAGCTTTTAGCTGCACAGGGAAGCCCTGTTGATATCGGTGGTTACTACGTAATTGATTTCGATAAGACAACTGCTGCAATGAGACCTTCCGCAACAATGAACCAAATCATTGATAACGCTTAAGTATAACACTTAAGTTAATCAACTGACATTCTTAAGCCCAGCCACCGAAATTGATTTCGGTGGCTGGGCTTCTCTTTTTATACTGATCTTTCAAGTTTCGTCGTTGGCTGAGCCTGGGTGCTGATAGACCAAGGACGGCCCGTGGCCGTTATATGAAAATGGCGTTTTTAAAAATATAAACATAAGTATACCTGCCTTTTGGAAATTTAAAATATAGTTTGTTTTTGGAGAACGTATTGAACTGGAAAAATATCAAGATTACAAAAAAAATAGGCATCGGTATTGGTACAGTTGTTTTTCTGTTAGGCATAATGAGCATCATCAGTTATTTTGGTGTAGAAGGGATTGTACTGGACACCCGGGAAGTTATTGCCGGCAAAGATTTAACCAAACGGCTCGATATCAATCAGACCGATGAGGTCGGTATGCTGGCATCGGCACTCAACGACATGTCTGAAAATTTACAGCTGATGTTTTCAGATATCGTGGCCGGGGTCGGCAGTTTGACAGCCTCCTCCACACAATTGTTAATTGCTTCACGGCAAATTGAGGAAAATGCAGGCCGGACTTCGGAAAAAACAAGTCATGTCTCCACATCCGCCGAAACAATGAGCGTCTCCATGGACAGTGTTGCCGCAGCTACTGAACAGGCGACTATGAACCTGCAGATGATCGCCACAGCCATTGAAGAGATGGCCGCCACCACCCGGGAGGTTTCTCATAATACGGAAAAAGGCAGTGAAACCACATGCAACGCCGTTGCTACAGCCAAAGTGGTGTCCGTCAAAGTCAAGGACCTTGACCGGGAAGCAGAAGAGATCAACAAGGTCACGGAAACCATTGCAGAAATTTCAGAGCAGACAAACCTGCTTGCCCTAAATGCCACCATTGAAGCTGCCCGGGTGGGTGAGGCCGGCAAGGGATTTGCCGTGGTTGCCGGTGAAATAAAGGCCCTGGCCCGACGGACAACTCACGCCACCCAGGACATCAGTGACAAAATCAGCGCGATTCAGGCCACTGCAACAGAATCAGTGGGGGCTATTAACACCATTGTGGATGTTATCAATGAGATCAACCAAATTGTGGCCACGGTTGCCTCGGCCATTGAAGAGCAGACCGTCACAACCCGGGAGATATCCAAGAACGTCAGCGAAGCGGCCACCGGACTTGATGAGGTCAACAGAAATATTAACCGGGCATCGGTTGTATCAAGGGAAGTCACACAGGATATCGCAGGTGTAAGCCAAGCCACAGAAAACGTGGGAGCGGGCAGCCGTGAAATACGGACCAGTGCTGAAGCATTGTCTACACTGGCCTCAGAACTTCATGAAAAGGTGGCTCAGTTTACCATTTGAATTAGATCCGGCAAAATCATCTCAGTTGCATCAGCCTAAATCCTTAATGCAGCAAAGGGTTCTCCAGGATCTGCCGGGGCAGAATATCGCCCTTGGAAAAATGATAGGGGTTGCAGCTGTCTGGGATACCCCATGCCCGGTCCTGCTCTTCCCGTTTAATTTCCAAGGCCAGCATATGTTCAAAAGGGTTCAGTTTCTCATACCGCAAACCCGGCAGACACGGCATGTTGCGGATCAGGTCCAAGAGTGAAGATTCTTCACAAATTCTGCCGATGGAATATGGGGCGCCGCCGGTATCGGACGTTGCCCGCCCCCGGGGAAAAGCGCCGTGATGGACTGGGCTGCAATCCCCTCTGGGGGTGATGAACATTTTAAACATAGACTGCTTATGGGGTTCGCATTCACCATCCCGGTGATGCCAGAACATGTTTTCCCCTGACAGGGAGCCTGCGAAATAGATGTTAATACCCTTGCCGCTCTGTGCCTTTACGCTGTCTCTCTGTTCTGAAATTGCCTTGAGGGTTTGTGCTGTGTAGGTTGAAAAATAATTGGGTTTGAAATCAATATAATCCAACCCCAGGTCCTTAGCCATATAGACAAACCGTTCCAGATCCCTGTGGTTTTCTTCCAGGACAACGGTATTGATGCCGATTCGGGTACTGATACCCAGCCGATTCCGTTCCTTCACAAGACAGCGCAGATTCTCAAGCACTACGGGCAGCCCATACTGTCTCCTTCGGATTGTATCATTGCCGAACATCAGTTCTCCATAAGCATCTTCATCAACCATACTCAGGCTGACTCTCACGTCTTCGGCCCTGAGGGCCAGGCGTCGAAGCCGGGGGGTCTTCAGCAGAATGCCGTTGGTGAACAATTTAACATGGATTCCCATGGCTTCAGCCTGGTCTAGAATAACTGCCATGGTGTCCGGATCGGTCAACGGTTCCAGTCCTCCGGAAATTTTTACCAAAATTGAGGTGTTTTGGCGCGTAATTTTATCGATATCCCGAAAAACCGATGCGATATTGACGGGAGACATTGAATTATCTTGGCGACTGCCATAGAGAGAAAGCTGTCGGCTGCCGTCCGGCAGGATTGTCACGTTGGGACAGAAACTGCATCGCCCGGGACAGGCAAGGCCGGTAAAAAAGACCACCACATACGTCCGGCCGGAAAAATAATGCCTGACGATATTCAGATAATCTCCATTGACCGACAACCGGATTGTATCGGCTGCGGCACTGGTTCGCTGGATCAATTTATACCCGAGAATGATTTCCTCTTTGGCCATATCTAAGTCGGATGCGGCTGTTTTGGCAGACGAATATGGCGCATGGGCAAGATATGCGGTGAGCGCTGCGGTTTTTTCTGTGATCTGTGTTTGCCGGTCAATGACATTTTCCGGAAAAAAATCGCCGGACTGCATTTTACACTGCGACCTCAAAGAGGTGAATTCCCGGGACAACGCGTCGGCCAGTTGTTGTTTTTCCATGATTTACCCTCCTATAGCTGTAATTGGATAAATACAGCCCCAGAAGAAACAGGATATCCAAGACAATGGGAGCACATTGCATAAGACAGGCCAGAAAGGATACAAAGCAAGTTTGACAGAGTGCGAAAAACCGATGAAATTCGGGACAGGACAGAGAAGATCAGGGGTACCTGAATTGCTCCCCGTCATCCGGTGCCAGCGGCCTGAATCCAATACCAACCCTGGGAACGGCCATCCAGGAATCCACGGTTTTTCGCCATGTTCTGTAAGAATCAGCATTTCTGTGCAGCTCAATATCGTCCTGGGATCTATAGGCCTCGTAAAAAAGAAACAAGGTCGGGTCGTCAAGGGACTGAAGGAAGTCAAACCGCAGGTTGCCCTCCTCTTTTACCGTATTGGCCTGATGCAATTTGCTGGCTTCGATAAATTCGTTTACAAACGCCTTTTTTACACGGACAGTGACCGCACTAATTTTCATAGATCCTCCTGGAAATCTCAAAATCAGAAACTCATGGACCGAATTCACGGATCTGGGAACTGTGACATTTCATATATGTCGTATTATCTGCTGCCGGTCAAGCGAATTAAAAATTAGGATTGCTTTTTATACCTTTTTTTTTTAAACTTTATCTATTGATTTCTTTAATAATGCTGCCGTTAAAAATTCAATATCGTTTTATAAAAAAATTTCATGATCCCGGGGATTCGATATGGCATTACCCCGGAACTCCCTGTTAAGAACTTCAACGCCTGGACGAAATTGTAATGACCGAACAACATGACATATTCAATCAGGCCCTGGTGGACCGGCTTCCCTTTTTTGCAGCCTGGTTCACCCCGGATTACCGGCTCATCAACGACAAAACAATTGCCGGTCAAATAGCTGTCGGCAATAAGCCGGAGCACTCCTGTTCTCCACCATTGCACTGTTACGAAATATGGGGACTGAAACAGCCCTGCACGGGATGTCCCATGACCGAGGTGCTGCACACACGAACGCTTGTAGACTTCACCTTCCCGGCAACCGGCCAATGCGACTGGCCCGTTGAAAACGGATTCTGGCAGGTCCGCATGATCCCTGTGAGGGACTCGAATGACCAAATGACGATCCTGGAAATCGCATGTGATATCACAGCGCTGAAAGAGGCCAAAGAAGATCTGAAAATATTCAAAGCCAGACTGAGGGATACGCAGCAACTGGCCCATATCGGACACTGGGAGCTGTATCACCAGACCGGGGGATTATTCTGGTCCAAGGAAATCTACCGGATATTTGAAATTGATCCGTCCTCTTTTGACGCCTCCTATCAAGCATTTCTCAATGCAGCCCATCCCGAGGACCGGGAAAAAATCGATCAGGCCTACACCCGGTCCCTGAAAACCGGAAAACCATACAGTATTGAGCATCGCCTGCTCATGAAAGACGGCCGCATCAAGAATGTACAGGAACGGTGCAAAACCGAATATGATGCACAGGGAAACCCGGTCAAATCCATCGGCACGGTTCAGGACATAACTGAAAACAAGCGCATTGAGGCAGAGAACAAAGCATTGCAGGAAAAAATCCTCCAGGTGCAGAAAATGGAATCTGTGGGCCGTCTGGCCGGCGGGGTCGCTCATGATTATAACAATATGCTCTTTGTCATTCTAGGCAACCTGGAATTGGTGATGGAAGGGATCAATGAAAATGATACCAATTACCAGGCATTAAGCGAAATTCAAACAGCAGCCAAACGATCGGCCGACCTGACTCGTCAGCTTTTGGCCTTTTCTCGCCAGCAGACCATCTCCCCAAGGCCGCTGAGTCTTAATACCGTTATAGATGACATGATCAAAATGCTGATCCGGCTCATCGGTGAAGACATTGAACTCAAATGGATCCCCGGCAAAAATCTGGGACAGGTCATGCTGGACCCCACACAAGTGGACCAGATTCTTGTCAATCTTTGCGTGAATTCAAGGGACGCTATTACCGATTCCGGTCAAATAACAATCGAAACCCATATGGTCTGTATAGGGGAAGCAGAGTGCCGCCAACGGCCGGGTTTTAAACCCGGAGAATTTGTCACCCTGGAAGTCAGTGACAATGGATGCGGCATGGACAAGGCTGTTCAGGCCCGTCTGTTCGAGCCTTTCTTTACCACGAAAAAACCAAACGAGGGTACCGGTCTGGGACTGGCCACTACTTACGGTATCGTCAAGCAAAACAAGGGGTTCATCAACGTATACAGTGAACCCGGCAACGGCACAACATTCAGGATCTACTTCAGGGCGTATAAAGGCGATGACAGCAATGATCACCCCCTTAAGGACACGGGCAATCTGGTTAAAGGAGGCGGTGAAACCATTCTTGTTGTGGAGGACGAAACCATGATTCTGAACTTCTGTGAAAAGACCCTGAATAAACTGGGGTACCAGGTCCTCAAAGCCGATTCTCCACACAAGGCTTTGTCTATTGCCAACCGTCACGGCAGTAAAATTGACCTGCTTCTCACCGACGTGATTATGGCTAAAATGAGCGGCAAAGAACTTGCCGACACGCTACAGTTTGATTTCCCATCCCTGAAAATCCTTTACATGTCCGGATATACGGCCAATGTCATTGCACACCGTGGAATTCTGGGCGAAGGTGTGATGTTTCTTCAAAAGCCATTTTCCAGAGAGGCGCTTGCTAAGAAAATCAGTGACGTCCTTTCCGGCTCCAATTGATACTTTTTCGCCTTGGTCAATCCAATATGGCTCAGAATCCCTTTAATATGCGTTTGAATTGCATATCAGTCTTGCTGAAGCGTATAAAAACAATTCGTAGAATCTCGTTTCAAAAATTGTTTTAACCGTAATAACTATATTTGTACTATATTAGCCCCTTATGGGTGCGTAATCATGGAAGAGCGTTTAATCAATTGTTGCATACCAACACAGCTCCATCCGATCTCTCTCTTACATGCAACAATTGATTAACTGTATGAACTGAGGTTATTTTTACCGAATTGTCAGCTATGGGGATTGTATGATTTCTCTATGGAAGATTTTACTGAACCTTAATTTTTGTGACATGAAAATATGAAGAACATGACCCATTTTTTGAATTCACCAAGGTGGGATGTGCCAGCATCCGTAATATTTGCAATTTCCTTAAGTTAACCCGGTTATCAAGCTTTGTGGCAGCATCCTACGGCACCCATCAAAAAATTTCAAATCAAATGGACACCCAAATAGGCCGGTTCGGTGATATGGAACAAGCGCGTCTTTCACTGCTTATGCCCAAAAAACGAATCTCCCTATGTGAAGATGAAACCTTTCATCCTCAAGTCTGCCTTGTGGTCATCGAGCCAAATTCCAACTATATTATTCTTGAAAAATATGCCAAGGACCGTTCCGGAGCCACTTGGAACCAAGCTGTCAGAGGGGAGCTTGGCAATCTTCCCGTCAAGGTTATTCAAAGTACGAGCGATGAGGGAAAGGGATTGATCCATCATGTGACGAAAGGCTTGAACGGTCATCATTCTCCGGATTTGTTTCATGTAATGTATGAAATCAGCCGGGGAACTGGAGCTCCACTCTCTGCCAGAATACGGAAAGATGAAAAAGAATATGAAAATAGTGAAAAGAATGTCCTTGATGCGCAGAAAAACAAGGACGACTATGAAAGCCTTGAAAAACGACCTGTTGGTAGACCTCTTGATTTTGATAAAAAAATCCTTCGCTGCGTGGAAAAAGAACAAGAAGCAAGGGAGGCTCTGGACAAGGCAAGAGAAAATCAGGAAAACGTCACAAAAGCAAGAAAACAAATCAGCAGAGCCTATCATCCCTATGATCCTCTCACAGGAAATAAGCAGGACGCAGATGCTGTTGGCATTCACCTGAAAGAGAGCTTTGATCAAATCCGGGAAGCAAGGGAGCTGCTGCCGGATCGATGCAAGGATAAAATCGAGAAAGCCTGGTGCGTAACCGAAAAAATGATGGCAACCCTTGTATTCTATTTCTGCATGATTGAGTCGTGTGTCAACGATATGAATTTGTCTGATGACCAGCGAAACCTGATGCATAGCCGTCTGATCCCAGGAGTTTATCTTCAAAAGGCCGCTCGTAAGGAAAAAGATCCGGAACAAAAAAAGAAGATTCGGCAAAGATCTCAGGAGTTGCTCTCGGTGTTGCAGGACAGACACGAGCAGCTTTCCGAATCCGCTGACGGCGAAATCAACCGCATGGTAAGGACGGCAAAGGAATGCGCAGGATTTTTTCAAAGGTCAAGTTCATGTGTGGAAGGGCGTAATGCGCAACTGTCCCTGCATCATCAAAATCCGATGCATAGACCGCCACCCTGAGGGCATCATCATTTGCCAGGTTTTTGATCCAGTTTTCCGCTTCTTCTTTGCCGAATTCGATCCAGTCGCTTTTGCTGTCATTGGTCACCCGGTTCATTTTTTTCTTTGTTTTTTTCATCATGCCCTCCCATGGTTTTCCTGTCAGTGTCATGCCATTGCCGCCGCGCAACAATGGATGAACTCACATCATGTCTCTGAGTTCTTCCCCCCGGACGGTTTCCTGGATGGCGAGAAGTGCGGCCAGCTTATCCAGCAGCGCCCTTTTGTCTGAAAGGATCTTTTTCACCCGCAGATGCGCCTCTTCCATCATCAGTGAGACCGCTTCATCCATCCGGGCCGCGGTTTCCTCACTGTAATTTTTCTCGGAAGAATAGCCCTGGGGCAGAAACATGGGGGTTCGGGGACGGTCATAACTGACAAGGCCGATCTTTTCATTCATGCCGTATTCCGCCACCATGGACCGGATGATGTCCGTTGCCCGCTGGAGGTCATTCTGGGCCCCGGTTGATGTCTCGTTAAATACCAGCTCCTCTGCCACCCGGCCGCCCAGAAGCACGGCCAACCGGTCGAGCAGTTCAGACCGTGTCATCAGGTACCTGTCTTCGGTGGGCTGCTGCTGGGTGTATCCCAGGGCTGCGATCCCCCGGGGAAGAATGGATATCTTATGGACAGGGTCGGCAAAGGCAACGGATTCGGCCACAATGGCATGGCCGGACTCATGAAAGGCCACAATCTCTTTTTCACGGGCATTCATCACCCGGTTCTTTTTTTGAAGCCCGCCGATCACCCGATCGATGGCCTCGTCAAAATCACTGGGTTCCACCATGTCCTTGTTGCTTCTGGCCGCCAGCAGGGCACTCTCATTGACAATATTGGCAAGATCCGCACCCACAAAACCGGGGGTGCGGCCGGCGATCTTGGAAAGATCCACATCATCCCCCAGAACCACCTGTCTGGAGTGGATTTTCAGAATGGCTTCCCGGCCGTTGATATCCGGCCGGTCCACCAGGACCTGCCGGTCCAGGCGTCCGGGGCGCAGGAGTGCCGGATCCAGGATTTCCGGCCGATTGGTGGCGGCCATGATGATGACCCCTTTATTGGTATCAAAGCCGTCCATCTCCACCAGAAGCTGGTTCAATGTCTGCTCCCGTTCGTCATGGCCCCCCATGGCATTCATTCCCCGGGCCTTGCCCAGGGCATCCAGTTCGTCGATAAAAATGATGCATGGGGCCTGGGCCGCGGCCTGGGAGAAAAGATCGCGGACCCTGGCCGCGCCAACCCCCACAAACATCTCCACAAATTCGGAGCCGTTGATGCTGAAAAAAGGCACCTTTGCCTCACCGGCCACCGCCCTTGCCAGAAGGGTTTTACCGGTTCCAGGCGGTCCCACCAGAAGGACGCCTTTGGGGATCCGTCCCCCCAGTTTCTGAAATTTTTCCGGGGTGGTTAAAAAATCCACAACCTCTTCCAGTTCCTCCCGGGCCTCGTCAATGCCGGCCACATCCTCAAAAGAGACCCGGGTGTCGCTCTCTGCAAAAATCTTGGCCTTATTTTTACCAAAGGACATCACCCCTGAGCCGCCCATATTTTTTGCGGTGAACCGCCAGATCAGAAAGAGAAAGCCAAGGGGCAGAACCCAGGACAGAAGGATGCCCCAGAATCGGTTCTCAGTCCGGCCGGAATATTGGATCTTGCGCTCATCCATCTCTTTTGCAAGGCCCGGATCATTCACCCGGACGGTAACAAATTTCTGCCCCTGTACGCCCTTGAGAATACCTTCAATCTTCTCGGGACCTATCAGAATGTCATCCACGCTGCCCTCGGCCATGGCCTGCTTGAAACGGCTGTAGGGAATCGTCTCTGTCTTAGGAGCAAAAAAAGACTGCTGCAGATAGACAAGCCCCCAAAAAATGATGAGAACCGTCCAGAAATTTAAAAGAGGCGCCCCGGGTTTTTTGTTTGATGCGGCCTGTGTTCGGCCAAAGAGGCTGCGCAATTTTTCCTGGATGGTGTTAATCGGATTGGGTTTGTTTGACATGGACTGAATCCTTTTCAGCAATCATAGACAACGCAGTTTCTACCACTGGACTTGGCCTTGATCCTTCTATGTTTTCTTTTTCCACGGAAGTCCGATCCAAGTTCTCCCACGGCCGGACCGATTTACTGGTTGCTCCGGATGCAGCGGTTGGGGGCGGGAGTGCTTTTACCCCGCCGCCACCAGGACCTGGGCCGGGCGCAGCAGTTTGCCGTGATATAAATATCCTTTTCTTTCAACCCTTACCACGGTATGGGCAATTGCTGCAGGATTCCGGACCACTCCAAGGGCGTCATGGATCTTCGGGTCAAACACGGCGCCTAAAGCCTCAATTGGCTGGACCTCATGTTTGATGAAAAACTGATCCAGAATGCCTTTGAGCCCTTGGATTCCCTGGAAGATATTGCGGCTGTCATCTTCACCGGAGATATGGTTCAAAGCAAGATCCAGCCCGTCAGCCAGCTTGATCACATCTTTGAGCAGTTCTGTTCTTTGCCCCTCTATTTCAAGAGCAGAGGCTCGTGCCAGGCGCTTTTTCGTGTTTTCCAGATCAGCGAGCAGATAATAATATTTCTCCTCCCAGTCAGATGCCGTATCTGAGGTTTGCACCTCGGGGCCCCTCAGCCCTGAAAATTCATCTTCCAGGCCGTAGCCGGGTTTGGAATAAGAATCTTTCAGTGCAGCATAGATTTTTTTTTGAATTTTATTGACCATCTTTACTCCTTATATAGATATAACGTTCACAGATTTTCCGGTAATGATACCCGTATATGGATAAGGTAACGGCCACAGAAATCAGCCGGGGTTTTCTAAGGAGGGTCCACAGAATCAGCTGCCAATAGCAGAACCGCTCTTTTCCCAGGATACCCAGTCTGAGGCTTGCCCTGAAAAAAGAGAGAAACCGCTGGAAGTCCAGGGGCTGGAACACCTCCGGGGGCGTAAGGGCCCGCAACTGGGTCTTGACCCGCCGGTAATAGTTTGCCGGGGAATAAATCTGTTTCATGATCCGTTGATACCCCTTTGACAGCGCCTCCATCCCCATCCGGGGCAGAATATTGGTTGTGCCGTCCACATTATCTCCGGTAAATGGCCTGACCACCCGGCTCTGGCGCTGAAGCCTGTCAAACAGCCGGGTTCCGGGAGGGGCCTGAAGCATCCCCACCATGGCCATGACGATTCCACTGTTCTGGATAAAATCGATCTGGCGTTGAAAAATGGAGGGCGGGTCACTGTCAAATCCCACGATAAACCCGCCCATCACCTGCAGGCCGCTGCGGTGGATGATGGCCACGCTTTCAAGCAGATCCCTGTTTTTATTCTGGATTTTATGGCATTCGCTCAAGGCGGTTTCATCCGGGGACTCGATGCCGATGAAGACCGAGTCAAATCCCGCCTTTACCATCAGGGAAAGCAGGTCCGGATCATCGGCCAGGTTGATGGAAGATTCCGTGAAAAAGACACATCCTTTTTTATCACTGCGCCATTGGATCAGGGCCGGAAGCAGATGGTCTTTCAGAAATCGCTTGTTGCCGATAAAATTATCATCCACAAAAAATATGCTGCTCCGCCAGCCCATATCATAGATACGGTCAAGTTCCCCAATGATCTGGCCGGGGGTTTTCAGCCGGGGCTTGTGTCCGAACAATGCGGTGACATTGCAAAAATCGCAGTTAAAGGGGCACCCCCTGGAAAACTGGATGCTCAATGCGGCATACCGTTTTACCTTCAACAGATGCCACAGGGGAACCGGCGTCTCACTAAGGTCACTGAACTCTCCCGCCCGATAGATCTTTTTTGCCTGGCCCTTTTCCAGGTCTGATAAAAACAGGGGCAGTGTCAGCTCGGCTTCATCCAGCACCAGGTGATCCGCAGTCCCGAATTGCTCCGGTTCAGCCGTAAAAAGAGGACCGCCGCAAACGATGGGCACCGGCAAGGCTTTGCACCGGTCAATAATCCGGCAGGCGGATTCGCGCTGAACCGTCATTCCACCCATAAAGACCATGTCCGCCCATAACAGGTCCGTGTCGCTCAGACGTTCCACATTGGTATCCACAAGTTTCTTGGACCATTTTTCGGGCAGCAGCGCAGCCACCGTCAGAAGGCCCAATGGGGGAAAAGCGGCTTTTTTGCCGATGAAACTGACCGCATGATTAAAGGACCAGAAAGTGTCAGGAAATTCGGGATAAATCAGTAAAATGTTCATTTGGGACCTCCTTTTACCCGTTTTTCCGGGGCGGGATTGCTGTAACCTGATAGAGCAATCATTGTGCCAAGGGACGGGTCGGAGAAGTCATTCTATGATGATGCCGGAATTTAAGGAGTAACACTCAAAGGAGGGGAGCTTGTTTAAGGAGGTCGGATGGCCTTAAAGGCGGTCGTATTTGTTCAATTGGTCATATGGTGCCTTTTAAGGTTCCTGTTTTGGAATCAGCTGCAGGATCGCAAAAGGATCGGCCACAAGAAAAAATAGGCCTCATTGGGAATCAAAGGGAAGGCGCTCGGGAGGAACAATGGAGAGTTTGCGCATGCGGGCACGCAATGTGCTGCGGTTAAGGCCTAAGATCTGGGCGGCACTGTTCTTGCCGCTGACTTTCCAGTGGGTCTGTTCGAGTACGCGGATGATATAATCGCGTTCAACCGCCTCCAGGGTTTTAAAGTCTTTGCTCAAATGCCTGTAGGATTTTTCCAGATCATCCGCCAGATGGAGTTTAGGGCTTGATGAATTAATCACTGCCCGTTCAAGGACATTTTCCATCTCCCGGACGTTTCCCGGCCAGTGATAATTTGAAAGGGCATTCATCACGTTTTGGGGAACCACCTTGATCTGTTTTCCCAGTCTCCGGGATATTTTTTTAATATAAAAATCTGTCAAGAGGGGGATATCCTCTTTTCTTTCACGCAGCGGCGGCATGGTAATGGGAAAGACATTGAGCCGGTACCACAGATCTTTTCTGAAACGCCCTTTTTCAACTTCATCCTCAAGGTTCCGGTTTGTCGCGGCAATGATCCGTACATCCACCTTGGTGGTGCGAGAACTGCCCAAGCGCTCGAATTCACCGTCTTGAATGACCCTGAGCAGCTTTGGCTGCAATTCCAGAGGCAGTTCTCCGATTTCATCCAGAAACAGGGTGGCTTTGTCAGCAATTTCAAATCGCCCTTTTTGGTTGCGGTCGGCCCCGGTAAACGCTCCTTTCTCATGACCGAAAAGTTCGCTTTCTATAAGATTTAAGGGTAATGCCGCACAATTGATTTTGACCAGTGCCCGGTTTTTCCGGTTGCTGTTGCTGTGAATTGCCCGGGCCACAAGCTCTTTACCTGTCCCTGTCTCACCGAGAACCATCACCGTTGTGTTGCTTTGGGCAATCTGCTCAACTTTGAAGAGCACATATTTAAGCCCGTCACTCTTGCCGATAATGCTCTCGTGATTATGTTCCAGCTTAATTTCTTCTTTAAGATACGCCTGTTCATCTTCAAGTTGCTTTTTCAGTACTTCGATTTTCTTTAAGGATTTTTCGACAATTCGTTTTTCCTCTACGGTTTTCTGTTTTTCTAAAACAAGCTGTTCGGTCCTTTTTTTTACGATATCCTCAAGATTCCGCTTGTAATGCTCTTTTTCGGTCACATCCTCAATGGCCAGCAGAATCAACTCCACTTTTTTGAAATCGTTATAAATTCTTCGGGCATTCAGATGCATGATTTTTGGCCCGATGCCTTCAAAGGAATGCTCCACTTCGAAATCATTGAACACGGTGTTTTCAGGGAGGATCTTCTCAAGTAATTCTCTGAGTCTGGGGATATTCCACTGCCCGTTGCCAAGGTCATAAATTAAAACGCCCTCTGTCTCTTCCTGCTTGGCACAAAAGGCCACGTAAAACGCATGATTTGCTCTGACAATTTTTAAATCGGCATCAAGAACCACGAGCGGCTCACGCACTGAATTGAGAATATTAGTGAAAATGTCTAAAAAGTTTTGCATATATGAATCCTAACATGTTTAGACTGCAATACATCTAATAGGAAATTATTTAAATATTGTCAAAGTCTGAGCCCCTGTATTGGTTCTGATTGCTGTATGAAGTACCCAAGCGGCGAATAATGATTTAAGGGCACCTCGAATAATCCGGTGCTGAGTTAAATTTTTGAGAAATTATGGAATCCACGAGTAAAATTTATTTCCATGCCCTAAGTTTGGCTGCGAACGTCTCCCACAAAAAGATCGTCAGAGGGATTGAACGACCTCGGCCGTCCATTATCCCGTCAGACTCCTTTTTATAGTCGGGCGACAACCCCAGACTATCCCTGTCACTCCGGATTTTTTCAAGGACGATTCAACCACAATATGTGGGCTTGTCCAAATTTCGGCTACCGGTTTAAGCCGGGACAGTTTTTAATTTCAAAAAAGAGAGCCCTACAAATGCAAAAGCTTGCCTTTAAAATTTTAACCCCTTGAGAATTGATTTGGAGTATCAAACGCCCTTTCTGTAAAGGCTTTGGGAGACACATGATACCATTAATGCCTGACCAATTTTTTTCTAAGAATTTCGAAACTGGAAAATTTTATAAGAAAGTCTGGGTAAGTTACTCAGATCTTTCAAGCTTTGTTGTGGGCTATGCCTGGCAGTTGATATGTCAGGTCGGCCCATGGCCGTTTATATGAAACACTCCCCTCAAAAAAGGGAATAGCGTTCCATTGGTTGTATGGCTTTTTGTTCCACAACACTTTTATTACCGTTACAAATTGAAGGTATCAAATCAATAAAGCTATCTCTTTCGGATAACAATTCAAGCACAGAAGACAACTTTTTAAATCATCAGCGGCGGTCGGTTTATACTATAAAAGTTTTATATACGTGGTACCTCTTCATGGAAGTCCAACAGTTCGTTGTGCAAAAAACCGAC
>NZ_KB893117.1 GCF_000373985.1 Desulfobacter curvatus DSM 3379 | reverse complement strand
CGAAGACATTGTATTGGGACAAATGCAGTTGCCGGACGGAAATAACTATGGCTTTGTATCCGAGCTAAATGATCTTCAAAAAGATATTCTTTTCATTCTGGACGTTCCACTTCATTACTATGATTACCAATACTTGGGCAACTCAAGCTGAATTAATGGTGGAGCAATCAATGACAATGAAGGGTGAAAAACGAAAAACGCACATTTTCAAAGAGCGAAATCCAAGATTTAAGTCAGAAATGCAAAGAAATTAAGGGGAAAATGATCAATAAAGGTTGGGAAATTATTGGTACCAAAAATTGCTGTGAAATAGAAAGAGAAGACTTTAACTACTTGGTATTTGACTCTCTCTTAAGAAAATCATCAGGGCCAGAAGTTGACCACTTTGCAGCTGCTTTTTTTCCAAAGAATGCGCGCGCCCCTCTTTTTATTCCAAGAACTCAGTATATGGACCACGATATTCTTGTAAAAATTAGAGAAATAGGACAATCATTTTATTGTTTAAGCTACCATTATAATGGCCGATTAACGAACTACAAAAAACGTGACCGTTGTGATGACGCCGGTGGAGAATGTAAGTGCGCATACAGTACTTATGCATCATCCATATTTGATTCCGATAAAAAAAGAGAGTGGAAAAGAACGAAGCTTGAGCAAATATTCTTTGATTAAATTTAACAAAATGAATACAAGAGAAACGGAAAACCAATTGGTCTATCCACATGCGGCGTCATGAAACCTCAACATTATTGCTAAGAGATCATTTGGAACCTTCGATCAAGTTTTATCTGGCGTAACTGGTAAATGCGTAAAATATCCTTGCCCATGGCATCCATGGTGTGGTGTTTTTCAACCTTAGCCCAGGCTGCCTGGGTCAGGGGCCGGATCGCCTGGGGGGTATTCAGGGTCCAGTTGATGATTTTCGGCAGAGATTCAGCTTGCTTTGGATCAAAGACCTTTCCGGTTTTGCTATCAATAAGAATATCTCTGATGCCGGGGGTATCCGGACCTATCACCGGGCAGAAGCAAGCCATAGCCTTTGTCACTTCCAACGGTACCCCCTGGTAAAAATTTTGGAAGTCTGGAAAATAGATACAGCAGTCCAGGGCCTGGTAGTAGGCATCATTGTCTTCAGTCAGCGGCAGCATATGCACCCTGGAGCAGAGCTTTATATCCATGGTGTCCTGGTTTTCGGGGATACCGGCAATCACCAGATGATGAGAAGGGAAGTCCCGAATAAGTTGGTCGGCAGTCTTGCAAAGCTGCTGTGTGCTTTGGGAATCTATTTTACCGAAAACACCAGTAAACCTGGCATCTGTTTCTAATCCCAAGGTGTTTGCCAACCTCTGCATGGCTGCTGCTTTGGTTGTTTTGTTTGGGGAAATAGCCGCCTCAGGCATGTCAATGCCGTCAGGAATGGAGAAAATCTGCATATCCGACAGGGAAAAGGTTTGCCTCAGATGGTTTTTACTGTCTCTTGAGGTGGTGAAAACATAGTGGCATCGGGTTTTATATATTTTTTTGTTGGGCCAGGTATTTTTAACCCGTTTCCCATTGTGGCGGGACATGATCCGGCAGGGAACTTCCGTGGCCTGAGCAGCCTTTAATGCAAGTTTGGCGTCGCCTTTGCCGTGGGCATTGACTACAAACGGTTGTTCTACGGCAAATATCTGTTTGAGCCTGGCAAACTCACCGACTCCGGCCAATGATTTGAAGGTCATGGGATAGACCTTCAATCCGTTTTGTTTGGCTTTTTTGAATAAAGGGCTCTCTGCAGGTGCAATAATGGCTATCTGGTGACCATTTTTTTTCATCCATAATGATTCACAAAGAATTCGTTTTTCCCTGTTACCCCACAGGATTCGGCTTGACGTATGGATGATTTTATAGAATTTATTCATATGTAATCAGCAGTATTAGCGCAAAATAGCTTCAACACGTTCAATATCTTCGGGCAGATCAATCTCCGGTGAATCATATTGGGTGACAGCCACTTTTATGGGAAATCCGTATTCCAGCACCCGAAGCTGCTCCAGTTTTTCCACCTGTTCACAGGTGCCGCTGTCAAGAGAGACGATTTGGTCCAGAAAGGCTTTGGTATAAGCGTAAAAACCTAGATGTTTATAGTAGTCTACGCCTGTCTGACCGTCCCGGGGAAAGGGAATCTGGGCCCGGGAAAAATACATGGCAAAGCCCTGGCGGTTGAAGACAACCTTTACGTCCTTGGGGTCTGTAATCTCCCGGGGATTTTTAATTTTATACGCCAGGGTGGACATGGCAAGGCCGGGATCTTCCTCAAAGGGCCGAATCAAATCATCAAGACTTTTGGGATCAAACACAGGCTGATCACCCTGGATATTGATGATGATATCTTCGTCAGCGGCACCCAGCATTTTGGCGGTTTCAGCCACCCGGTCCGTACCTGACCGGCAGATGTCTGAGGTCATTACGGCATCTCCGCCAAATGCCTTTACGGCACTGACAATACGTTCATCATCTGTGGCAACAATGGTTTTTGTTACCACGGATGATTTCTGAGATTGCTCAAATACCCGCTGGATCATGGGCTTGCCTGCAATATTAACCAACGGCTTGCCGCCAAGCCGACTGGAACCGAAACGCGCTGGGATCACTGCAATGGGCATGGTTACATCTTTTCAAAAAGGCTGCGCGCCTTGTCACGGGTCATGATCGTTTTCCAGTCCTTACCCAGGCAGTTTTCCCACAGCGGATCAAGATTCAGGGCCACACTGATCATGGTCTCCATTTGATCACCGGTAAGGTCCTTTGTCAGGCCTCTGGGAATGTCCACCCCTGTTTTTTCCATGATGGATCTAAATTCCTTCACCCCGTCGGGATAGTATTCATCCAGGTAGTCAAAGGTAATACAGCAGCCCACGCCGTGATGGGTGCCAAGCACATAGGCCAGACCATAGGAGAGGGCATGGCAGGCACCAACCTGGGAGTAGGCGATGCTCATGCCGCCGAAAAAGGAAGCCATCATTAATTTATCAGCCGAATCCGGGTGGTTATCCACAAACACCTGGCGGCAAAGATCCAATGATTTTTCCCCGTAGGCTTTTGAAAATTCATTGATATAGGTGCCCTGCAAAGATTCAATGCAGTGAATATAACAGTCCATACCGGTGTAAAAGTGCTGCTCCTTGGGCACGCCTGCGGTCACTTCAGGGTCCAGGACCACTTGGTCAAACACCGTATAATCGGAGTTCAGTCCCAGTTTTTTGTCGGGCCCGGTGAGTACGGCCGTCCGGGAAACTTCGGCACCCGTTCCGGACAGGGTGGGCACAGCTGCATGCCATACGGCCGGGTTCTTGATCAGATCCCATCCCTGGTACTCGGTGGATGATCCTTCGTTGGTGAGCATTAAAGAGACGGACTTAGCAAGGTCCATGGCGGAGCCGCCCCCAATGCCGATCACTGCACAGGGAAGGGCAGGGTTGAAATTTTTTGCTTCCAGGGTGAGCTTGTCCACATAGCCTGTTTTAGGCTCATCCGCTACATTGACCCACAAAAGAAAATCATTGTCATGCAAGGGGATGCGTTTTTCAAGGTCTTTGCCTCTAAATACATCATCCACAACAAAAACAGCCCAGTCTTCACCGGACTTGCGCCGGCCGCCGACTACCTCGTCAAGCTGGGCAAAACAGCCCCGGCCGAAAAGAATATTGGGAACCAGCTTAAAATTTCTGAACATTTATAAATCCTTACTTTAAAGCGTTTAATACAGCCTGAATACGTTTGTCCATATCATCAACGGTCCAGGACAGCATGATCTGCATGGACATCGCCCGCTTCATGATACTTTCACTTTGTTCCAGCACAAGGCCGGCATAATCCGGCAGATCGGCACTTAACTCAAAGGGAAGTCTGGCTGACCGTTTCATTGCCTTGAGATGGTGCCATTTTTTATAATAATGCCAGTTGTTGTTATACCAGTAGGCACAGGGCGCCCCGTTTTCCGCAAGTTTTTTTGCCGCCTGTTCGGCCTGATCCTGTGTGGGCATAAAAAAGCTCAAGAAGGTGGCGGAATCTCCGTCCGAGTCGGGAAGTTCTCGGAAAGTAACGCCCTTAATCTCTTTCATGGCATCTTTGATGGCGGCTTTATTTTTTTTCTGGAGTTCAACGATGCGGTCCAGTTTGCCTAACTGGGCAAGCCCCACTGCGGCATTCAGTTCGGATATTCTGTAGTTGGTGCCCATGATAGGATGGTCATCCGCCCCCCGGTCCGGCCCGCCTAAGTGATCGTGGCCATGGTCTGCATACTGGTGGCACCGGGTGTAAATATCTTCATCATTCGTAATGATACCACCACCTTCACCACAGGTAACGGTTTTAACCGAGTCAAAGGAAAAACAGCCGGCTTTGCCGAATGTGCCCAGATGATTGCCCTTGAAACTTGCGCCCAAAGACTGGCAGGCATCTTCCAAAAGCACCAGGCCCTTTTTATCGCAAAAGGCTTTGATTTCATCAATCCTTGCCATGGCTCCACACATGTGCACCGGAACCACTGCCTTTGTCCGGGGTGTCACTGCCGCTTCCAGGCGGTCCGGATCCAGGCACAGGGTTTGGTCAATGTCTGCAAACACAGGGATTGCACCTGCCTGGATCACGGCTTCAAATGTGGCCACAAAGGTAAACGGGGGCACAATAACCTCGTCCCCGGCCCCGATGCCGCAGGCCGCAAGGGCTGTACAAAGGGCAGCTGTCCCGCTGGAACATAGGTGGCTGAACCCGGCACCTGTTATTTTGGCCAGTTTTTTCTCAAATTCAAGGGCTTTAAAATGGCCGTTTCTGGCCCCTTCAAATCCGTATCTGAATAAAACGCCGGTTTCCAGAACATCATTGACCTGTTTACGTTCCTCATCTGAAAATAATTCAAAGCCGGGCATGCGTTCTCCTTAATATTGCACATATTCTCCCGCCCAGTGCGGAAAAATTCGATAATTAACTATAAAGATTAGGAATAAGTAACAAAATCGGGATATGTTTTCAAGACAGATCCAAATATTGACTTTCATTTTTCTAATGCTTATAACCCTTTTATCGGAAAGGTTCAATATGAGGCAGAAACCGTAGCTTTTTTTATTAAGCTTTTTAGTATGGCAGACGATAAACAGACACAGACATACCAGGGATATGAACAGGGACCCCTTTATCCGGCCAATGATGCATACAGCCTTTTGCTGAGGCTGATCCGGAATTGTCCGTGGAACCGCTGTTCCTTTTGTCCGGTTTATAAAAAGCAGAAATTTTCCATACGCTCTGTGGAAGATATCATTAAGGACATTGACCTGGTTCGTACATACATTGACAGACTGCTTCAGGAAAATGCCACACCCATTGCCTTTGACCAGGAGCGGATTCATTCCATCTATACAGGTTTTGAAATCCGGGACCGGGTTGCATTCAACAATACCGTCAAGTGGTATGCTGCGGGCATGGCCTCCATTTTTCTCCAGGATGCCAATCCCCTGGTTATGAATCCCAAGGACCTGCTTTTTATTCTCGGGCACATCAGGGACTGTTTTCCCCAAACCGAAACCATTGCCGTCTATGCCAGAAGCAGCACCATCCTTCAATTGCCTGACGATACTTTGGAACAGTTGTATAAACTGGGTCTTAACCGGATCCATTTGGGCCTTGAAAGTGGGTCAAATTTGGCGCTTAACCGTATGCGAACAGGGGTTGACAGAGCCGGTCACATAGAGGCGGGTAAACGGATTCGGCAGACAGGCATTGAGTTGTATGCGTATGTGGTGCCGGGATTAGGCGGTGTTGACCTGTCCATTGAACATGCCCTCGAGACAGCTGAAGCCTTGAATGCAATTAATCCGGATGTGATCAAAATCCGGACTCTTGGCCTTTCGCCCTCCACGGAACTTGCCCACTGGCAGCTTCGGGGCATGTTTGAAAAACCGGGTGATGCCATGATTGCCACGGAAATCCGTCTGATGCTTGAGGCCCTGGATAATATCCAGTCCCGTATAAAGAGCGATCACATTTTGAATTTGTTTGAAACGGTTACCGGTAAGATACCCCATGACAAGGAGAAAATGATTGGGGTCATTGACCGGTTTTTTGAATTGGCCCCCCAAGAGCGTATCCTTTATCAAATCGGTCGGCGCATGGGATTTTTTAAAGGTCTTGAAGACATGGAGGCAAGCCCTCAGATGGATCAAGTGCGGCTTGCCTGTGAAAATTACGGCGTCACCCCGAAAAATGTGGATCAGATTCTGGATCGGTTGATGATGCGGTTTGTCTGACTTGATTGTTGAATCTGAACACCTATATATTCATGTCCCCTTCTGTATAAAAAAATGCAGGTACTGCGATTTTTATTCCAGCATTGACCTCTCCCTGATTCCTGATTATGTCGCGGGCCTGGTCAGGGAGATTCGGTTGCGTTCACAATCAACCGTTTCCCAGCACAAAGGCAATGCTGCCACTGTGTATTTTGGTGGCGGCACCCCGTCTTTGCTTGGGCCACGGCATCTTGACGTCATTCTGCAGGCGATAGACAGGGCCTTTGGCCTTTGCCGTCAGACAGAAATCACCCTTGAAGCCAATCCCGGTACCCTGGACGAGATCCATTTGAAAAAGTGCCGAAGTATGGGGATTAATCGTGTCAGCCTTGGCGTCCAGTCACTTGATCCGGCACAGCTTTCCCTCTTAGGGCGTATCCATTCAGCAGATGATGCCGTACATGCCGTGGAAAAAATTCGTGCTGCGGGTATTGAAAATATCAGTCTGGATTTGATTTACGGCCTTCCCGGTCAGACCGACGACCATTTGATCCGGGAGCTTGACGCTGCCTTGGATCTTATGCCCGCCCATCTTTCCTGTTACATGCTTACGTTAGAACCGGGCACCGCCCTGCATGTCATGCATGAACGGGGGAAGTTCTTACCCATGGTGCAATCCGATCAGGTTGATCTGTTCTGTGCGGCTGCCAAATATCTGAAAGCCCGGGGATGGGATCATTATGAAGTATCCAATTTTGCAAAGCATACATCCCTTCGTTCCCTGCACAATCGAGCATACTGGCTGATGGTGCCCTATTATGGATTCGGGCCGGCCGCCCATTCCTATGCCGTAAAATTCGGCATGGATGGGGCGGCCGTGTATGAACGGTTCTGGAATTCACCGGATCTGGATGGATATATCAGGGCCTTGAAAACAGAGGGGCTTCCCGCATTCGACAGTGAAACCCTTACCCTGGAACAGCGCCAGATGGAGTATGTCATGGTGGGGCTGCGGACATCAATGGGGCTTGATATTAGAACCGGGCAGGACCTGTGGCAAAACCGGTTTTTAACCGTGTTTCAAGGCCTGATGGACAACCTTGAAAATAAAGGGCTTGCCCGATTTCAGGATGCCGGGCAACGATTTGTTTTAACCCTTGACGGCTGGATGCGCCTGGACAGTATTGTCGCTTCTTTTATTGAAAGAATCTGACGCTCAGGCTGATTTTTTTCTTAACTGCCGGTGGTCCTCAACCCGTATGGTCAGATGTATGGCGTCAAAGTACTCAATCAAGGGAATGACATATTTTCTGGAAATGCCGGTCATATCCTTAAATTCGGGTGTGGTGATCTTTTCATTGGCTTTGAGGAATTCGATAAGTTTTGCTTCCAGATCACCGACGGCAGCGGCATCAAAAAACAGATCATCTTTTGTTTTGACCACCTGTTTTTCATCAATGAGCATCTGCATCACATCCTTGCCTGTTTTCTGGTCCAGGTCCAGGTCCTGGCATATGGTACGGAAAAAGGGTGGGGTCAAACCGGATTTTTTGTAAATATCGGCAATTTTTTCTTTGATTTTATGCTGGTCCACCTGAAGGGCCACCTTGAATCCTGAAAGTTTTACAAGGTTTTTGTCCAGAACAATTAGGTTTTCCTTTTCAAGTCGATTAAACAGAATGTTGAAAAACCGTGCATCATCCACGTATTGAAATTTGGATTTAAGTTCCTGGGCGGGCATGCCTTCTTTTAAGGGGTTTTCCTGGTGATAGGTGCCCAGTCGTTCCAGCACTTTTTCCTTAAAGCCATCGAAAATAGAGCCATGGACATAAATTTGTTTTTCCTTGTCCGTGAGGACCGCTTCCTGTTGTGCAAGCATTTTCTGTAAAGCGGCAGCCAGTTTCTTATCCGGCACATTGGTCATGACCCGTAATTCATTCAAGGTCAGCCCGGTATATCCCTTGATGGACAGAAAATAGGCGATGGTTTTTTCATCATCCTGTTCAGCAAGATCGGAAAGTCCTTCAATCATGGCCGTATCTTTAAGCTTGTACTTCTGGGACACCGGGTTGAGGATACCTCCGCCCCCGATGGTTTTGACGGGGGAGTAAGATCGAATAACGTATCTGTCATCCTTGATGCAGCAGACCGGGGATTCCAGGCGAAACTGAACGGGTGCCGTTTCCCCGGGCAAAAGTGTTTCCCTGTCCAGCAGGACCATGTAGCCCAGTATTTCACTTGTCCCCGAATGAAATCTTACCCGTGTCCGGGCCTTGGCCGGTTTGGTGTTGCTTTTCAGGTAATGAAACTGTGCATCCACCATATAGCTTTCAATCAAAGCTCCCGGCGTGGAGAGCACATCGCCTCTGAACACAGATTCCCTGTCAAGGCCCTGGAAATTGATGGCCGTCCGGGTACCGGCAACAGCCGTCTCAACCGAACTGGAATGCACCTGAAGCCCCCGGACTTTTGATGTAATTTTTCTTGGAAATACCATGATGTCTTGCCCCACACTTACCTGGCCCGAAATCAGGGTCCCGGTGATAACCGTGCCGAACCCTTTCATGGAAAATACCCGGTCCACGGGAAGGCGGAAAATGGAAGAAAATTTGCGGGGCGGGATTTGTGTGCATATTTCTTCAAGGGTAGTTAAAAATTCCTTCAGCCCCTGGCCTGTTGCAGAGGACACCGGTACAATAGGTTTGTCTTCAAGGAAGGTGTCTGAAATAAAATCATGGATGTCGTCCATGGCCAGTTCCAGCAGGTCTTCATCCACAAGATCCGTTTTCGTCAGGGCAATCATGCCGTGGCTGATGCCCATGAGGTTGCAGATTTCCATGTGCTCCCGGGTCTGGGGCATGACGCCTTCATCGGCCGCAATAACCATAACCACCACATCAATGCCCGAAGAGCCGGCCACCATGTTTTTTACAAATTTTTCATGGCCGGGCATGTCCACGATGCCGATGTGCTGTCCATTGGGAAGATCCAGGGAGGCAAACCCGAGTTCTATGGTAATGCCGCGTTCTTTTTCTTCTTTGAGGCGGTCTGTTTCAATGCCTGTCAATGCCTTGACTAGGCTGGTTTTTCCATGATCAATGTGTCCTGCGGTTCCCAGAATTATATTGTCCACAAAAGCCTGCCTGTTACCCTTTGAATTTTCTGTAATAGCTCATGCCATAGGCCAGGGCCACAAGAATGACGCCTGTGGCAACACCATGGTAGATTCCCCAGTCCGGTTTGAACAGCCGGGTAAGGATGATTCCGAATGCCAGGCCCAGAATCAGACGTATGGTAAAAATAATCAGCGTATTCATATTCATTTTGTATTGATCGCCTTGTTACGTGTTTTTAACAGTAAATATTTCAAGAATAATAATCAAAGGGGCAGGGCAGGTCAATCCCAATATATGACTCAAATTTTATCGATAGTGCAAAAAATACTTGAAAAAGAAAATCAGTTCTGATAGTTATGCAGAGTTTTTCGTGGTGGGTGTAGCTCAGTTGGTAGAGCACCAGGTTGTGGCCCTGGTTGCCGCCGGTTCAATCCCGGTCACTCACCCCACTAAAGATTTCAAAAGCAGCCTTTCGGCTGCTTTTTTTTATTGGTAACATGCGTTGTCCGGGCTAAGGTCTATCGTCATATATTATGGAATGGATTAACGGCATGGTGGTCGTCGGTTTTTCTATGAGCATTCACAATAACCTTTTTAACCCCTTCGATATTTTCAGCAATTTTTTCTATTTCATTTTTCATGGAAGCTTCCGGGTCGCCGATATTTACGACGCCGTCATCTGCTGTGACAATGCTTGTCGGGGATAATTTTACAATAGCCGCATGAACTTTCGCGGCAAGAAGGGCATCTTCAAGGATTTTTTTAGATTCGGGGGTGGTTTCAAAATTGGGCTTTCGAACCGTCCCACAGATCAGGTCTGCAGCATCCTCAACGGAAAGGTGTTTTATATTGATGACCATATCATAAAGTTTGCTGTCCCATGTATCAATTCCGTATAACCTCAAACCCCATTTCCGCCGCTCATCATCATCTTTTTTTAGAATATAGCGTGCTTTTTCTTCGGAAATATTCTCTCGCCTGACCTCTTCTTTCACACGTTCTTCTATATCTGATATGATTCTGATTTTCAGGACATTGGGAAGATCCGGCAAAAAATAGTGCCCCGCCAGTCCGTGATAAACAATATTGTCTTCCCGGATATGCTGTAACAGTGCTTTGCGGATATAACTGACAAAGCGTTCCCTGCCGTGGGTGAATCTTTCAAGAGCGGACGGCGCATCATGAAGCGCCCTGACCAGTCTGATCTCCGGGATATTAAATTCTTCCGATGCTTCCAGCAGGATATCACGGGAAATACATTCATATCCCAGTACAGAGGCTACCTTTTCAGCAACTTCCTTTCCGCGACTGTAAGAACCTCTTGAGATGGTGATAACGGGCATTGCAACCTCCTTGTTTTAACAGTGTAATATTGTTTGTTGTATTGACGAGCACAGGACATTTAATTGTATATCATTTATCCTAAATGATAGGGCTAAAAATTCAAGGTAAAAACTTTGTTGCAAATCATAACAGGGGATATATTTCTTGCAATGGTGGTATATTATTAATAATATCAATATGTTTCAAAAATCCATGAAATACCTCTATTTCAGAATGAAACGGCCTCTGTTTTCCCAATATAGAGGAAATGACTCATTTTTGATCGCCGAGAAGCCTTGTGGCCGCAGAGTTGAGAAAAAATTCAGGGGACCTGCATTGTTTGGTATGTAAAATGCTAAATTATTTTTAAAATTTATTGTTTCCCATAAATTTTCCCTCACGGGTTCTTAAAAAATAACAGAAAGGGGTAAAATGAAGCAGATACTGCTTGCCATTGACGGAAATGTTCCCTCCCGTCCGATTTTCAAATATGCTGCTGATCTATGCAAGCATATCAGTGCCCGGCTGTGTATTCTCCAGTTTATAAAAAAGAGAAAGGGTAAATCCTTTAATACGGATTATTCAAGTAATATAGACGGCACAATCGGAAATATTGAAATGGAGGGCAGTGATCTGCCTTACCAGGGGGACAAACGCCTTGTAGGGGTCTCCGGACCGTTGAAAAAAATGCTTAAAAATCCGAACTGTCCGGTTCCCTATTCCGTCGCATTAAGTGCCGGCAGCCCTGAACATGTGCTGTCAGGCTACGTTGATTCCCACCATGATATTGTTCTTGCCGTATTTGACCCCTCCCGTGACCATGTACCTGCATTTGCCCGGATTAAGGAACTTAAGGAAAGGCTTGGTGTTCCCCTGGTGGTTGTAGATCCCGCCGGTATAAAAAAAGTCCATTAATGGATTTAATACCTTCCATTCGCTAAGCAAGTCTGTGTTGAAAGATCCTATTGCTTTCGTTACAGTTCGTTGCCAGTTCCAGCACCCGTTGGTGGTGCGTAAAAAGCAGTACTTGAATGTTTTTTGATAATTGAGCCAGTACTTCCAGACAGACACGGGTTCGATCATCATCAAAACCGATGAGGATATCGTCTACAACAAAGGGCATGGGTTCTTCCTTTTTTATATGCTGCTCAAGGGTTGCCAGGCGCAAAGCAAGATAGAGTTGATCCCGGGACCCGTCACTCATGCCGGCTATGGCTACCTCCTGATTGTCCGGTCGCACGCCAAGCAGGATTGGCTTTCCTGAAGCGTCCAGTTCGTCTCTCAGGCCTGCATATGAACCCAGTGTGAGTTTTGAGAATAATTCACCTGCTCTGCCTAACACAGGGGCCTGGTTCTCTTTTCTGTAGTTCTCTATTTGTTGCTCAAGAATGAGCGCGCCTATCTGAAAACGCAGGTAATGTTCAGCATATTGAGCTATGCCGGCCAGGTGCCCTTCTGCTTGTTCCGACAGGTTGGCTGCCAAGGCACTCCCATCTTTTTCTTTGATTTCATTTTCAATGTTTTGTCGGTGATCGCGTAAACTGTCCCTTTGAATTTGAAGTTCTTTCAGCTCAATGGATATTTTTTCAATCTCACCTTCCAAGAGGTCGATCTCACAATTTTTCAACTCTTCTTCCAACATTTCAATGCCAAGGCCGTCACCATTGCGGTTAAGTTCCTGCTCAAGCGTTTGAATGCCTTTCAGCAGCTCGCGTTTATTGTTTGATTTTTCACCGGCCTTAATAAGTGCCTCATCGGTTTCAACCCTGGCTTGCTTTTTTAACTGGATAATTTTTTCCCGGGACTGACGGATAGTAATATTGACATCTTTGATCTCCTGCGCTTTTTCATCAATTTGGTCTTTGATTTTGATTAAACTTGCCCGGGCTTCCCGCGCAGCGTTCAGATCTTGATGCAAAAGAGCCGCAATTGTCACGGCATCCTGATCGTCTGTTTTGAACGCAATGCGCCGGGCGAATTCATAAACTTTACTGTGAAAGTCTTCTTTGACCTTATCCATACCGTAAATTCTTTTGCGCAGCTCTTCAGATTGATCAAGTTTCTGGAAGAACAACACCAGGTTGTCAAATGTTTCTGTGGCTGTTTCCGGGTGCACATCGGATTTCAAACTTAGACCGTCTATTGCCTTTTTCCATTCCTGGGACCAGGCCATCAACTCATTTCTAACCGTTTTCAGCTCATCCTGGGTTCGTTTTAAACGGATTTTTGCATCCTTCAAAAACAACTCTATTTCACGACGTTTGTCACGCTCCTTTTGTCCTTGTTCCAGTCGCTGCTCACACAATGAAAGCAACGCTTCAAGAGGCTTTTTTTCTGTTGTTCGGGAACTATCAAATTGGGATATCTGAGTTGAAATCAATTCCTTTAGCTGATCGTACACTTCAGACAGTTTTTCTTTATTGGTTGAAACGGCCTTTGCCGTTTGTATCTTTTCGATCAGCCTTTCTGCTTTCAGCAGCCACTGCTTCATTTCCTGTGGGGTACCGGCAGAAATATTTAACGGCGTCCAAATGTCCATCCACCTGATATTAAAATCAGTTTGCTCTTTTTTTATTTTTTCACCCGTCGTTGACAGCACCGCAATCCGGGACGTCAGGTCATCAATTTTAGCTTCCAGTTCCGCCCGTTTAACCACCTGATCAGCATTCAGCCTCAGGCGGTCTGATATATTATCAGCCTGCATGACTTTTTGTTCATAAACGGTGGGTAAGTCAGCCTCCTGTGTATATGCCAAAAGCATGTCGCTGATATCCAGTTGGTGGATGTATTTTTGTTTTATTAATTCCCAGCCCTGGTCCCGGTCTTTGCGGAAAGCTTCTAAGTCAGCAAACTGCGGTACGTCTTCTTTTAGTAATAGAGCGTTTAATTCCTGTTCAGCCTGTTTCTTTTCATCTTTCAGTTCTTGTTTCTTTCGGGATACGGTTTTGAATTTTTCTATAAGTTCATCGTTTTCTTTTTCAAATCGGTCTATGGTTTCAGAAACCGGTAACATTATAGATAACAATGCGTCTGCGGTGCCATGGTAATTCCCTAATCTTGCAAATTCATTTTTCCAGGCTGCGTTTTCTTGTGCGGCCTGTATTTTAATGTCATCCAGGCGTTGTTCAATGTCTCCGGCTTTACGTGCGGAAGCAATTGACGCTTTTAACTGCGTTAAGTCAATTTTACTTTGCGATATATCTTCCAATTTACTTTGAAATAACTTTTGTTCGTCCAGCAGATCGTTTAATGCGGCTTTTAATCCTGCTTCTTTTTGTATAAGCAAACTGTTTTTCCGGACCAATCCAGAGATCCACTTTTTATTGTTGAGAATAGGCCTGAGTTGATCGGCATCATCCAACCCCATGTCAGGCCGGATACCCTTCAACCGTTTTTCGGCCTCATTGCGCAACAATCGTCTTTTTCCATCCTGCCCGGGGCGGTCCGCGTTTGTTTTTTCAACGGCACCAAGATCTCTGTAGAGCATTTGGATGGTCGCTTCATTTTTAAGCAGATCCTCTCGGACACATAGAGAGCTGGATTCTTTATTTAAGGCGTCACGTTTGGCTTCCAGACGTTCTTTTAAATCTAATGCATTTTGCAGTTTTTCTTGAGCTGCTTTCTGTTGCTCTGCAAAATCTTGCGGCAGCAGTAACACATTGCCTAATTCTTCGATTTTTGTCAGATCGTTTCGACGTTGGGCCAGGGCGCCTTTGACACGGTTGATTCTTTCCAGCCGGTTTTTTTGTTTATTTTTTTTATTAATATTTTGTTCAACCCCTCTGATATCGGCACTGATTTTTGATAACTCTTTTTGCAGCGCTTTCCAGTTGGAAACGGGCAGGGTGGCACTACGCATTCTTTTTTGAGTCTCTTTATAATCTGAGATGGCCCTGTTTAATACCGCCTTGGATCCCCGGGGGTTAAAAATCTCCACCGCACTGTTTTGCATTTCCTCCAGTATTTTTCTAAGATTGGCTGTACCCATTGCGGCACTGAATAACGCCTGGCCAAGATCCCCGGATTGTGCCAACAGTTCCTGGCCGCCGGCAATTAAGCGGCCATGGTCAATTCCCCACAACTTGGTAAACAGAGTTTCATCAATGCCTGCAGGGAAAAAATGGGTGAACCGGCTTTCATCCAAAGGATCATTGTTTCGGTATTTGAGCAGGGTGTCTTTGTTTCCTTTCCTTCTGATAAATTCAAGCTTTTGTCCATTTAAACGCTGTAATTCTCCGCCTATCCGAAGCGTTGGATTAGAATGGAGGAAGTTGTCCCTCGTCCGGGCTTCAATGCCGAACAGCCAACCGATAAGCGCCCTTAATGATGTACTTTTCCCGGCTTCATTATCTCCGTATATAATATGTAATCCCAAATCACCATCGGACAGGTCTAAAGATTTTTCCGTGAAGTGCCCGAACGCCATGAGGTCGATGCGGTTAATTCTCATTTTCACCCCCGGCTGAAAGCATTCTGCCGATCAGCATTTTTTTGGCTTCCCGGGTGATTCGTTTGATGGTTTGCTCATTGTTCAGATCTAAAATGGTATCGGGCCCAAACGCTTGTGAGGGCGCTTTTTGCCTAAGCTCTGCTATTTTATCTGCCAAGCCGGCGATCATCTCAACATCATCGGGTGTTGCGATGATCGATTTGAGTAATTTTCCCAGTGCATTATCGTCGGCCAGGGCTGTATCCAAATCATATTTCCCCTGGGTTTTGTTTTCAATGCGCTCAATCCAAAGGTTTTCGCCTGCGGTCTCAGCGCCAATCGCTTTGATTTGATGTTCAAATTTTTCCGGAAACGCGGCAAGTTGGTCAGACAGCTTGGTTGCACCGACCAGTTTTATTCTCATGGCAAGGGGCCTGTCCTCGGCCGATATTTGTTCTTGTTCAATGGCTTCCCTGACTTTTTCCAGGATATCCCGGCGTTCTTCAATATCGGTCAGATCAATTTCGATTTGGGTCCATCGCAGAACATCAAGGGGGATTTTTTCAATCGCTTTTACGGTTTCGTTTTCAACCGTGACAAGAATACAGCCTTTAGGGCCGCTTTCCCGAATATGACGGCCTTGTATGCATCCGGGAAACACAACAAAAGGGTCTTCAAAAACAATTTCCTGTTTATGGATATGGCCCAATGCCCAGTATTGATACCCTTTTGAAACAAGATCATCCAGGGAACACGGCGCATAGACTGCGTGTCCTACCCGGCCATCAAGGCTGGTATGAAGAAGTCCTATATTGAACACGCCTTTTTCAGCGTCACAAAATCCCGCGGCCAGGTTTTCGTCAACATGTTGGGTTTTGAAACTGCGCCCATGAATGGCAACGGACAATGCGTCCAATGTTACCGTTTCCATTTTCCCGGCAGAAAACATCAGCATGTTAGCTGGCGTATCCAAAGCCTTGGTCATCCGATTTGCGGCATCATGGTTCCCTGCAACACAAAATACGTTTATATTGTGTTGATTTAAGCGCCCCATTTGCCGGCTTAAAAAAATTCCTGTGCTGTAGTCTTTCCAATCTCCGTCATAGAGATCCCCGGCTAAAAGCACGAAGGACACTTTTTCTTCTATCGCCAGATCCACCAGATTTTGAAAGGCTCTTCTGCACGCGTTTCGAATGGCATCAACGGGCGCGGACTCATATTTTGACAGCCCGCGCAATGGACTGTCTATATGAATATCGGCTGCATGAATGAATTTAAACATTTAAGACCTTTTATCTGTGAAGAAAAAATTAACATTAACAATATTAACCCCAATGTTCCATAGTTATGTGAACATGAGGAAATAACGGAAATGGTCTTGAATGTGGGTGGGGGGGGTGAACAGGTAGATTGCTTGGGATGAAGGGTAGGGCTTTTGGCAAAGCACCAAAAGCCCTTGAATTACGGATTAACCGAATACTTTTTCCAGGAAAGGAATGATCTGTTTTTTACGGCTCATGATGCCGGGCAGCCAGCATTTGCCGTCAACCGGTTTTTCACCAAAGGCTTTTTCAACAACAGATTCATCATCAGAAGCCACGAGAAGTTCGGTGCCTTCTTTCATGATGTCGGTGAGCATCAGAAGTACGGTGTGATGACCTTTTTCTGCTTTCATGGCCTGGATGTCTTTTTCAAGATCAGCCTTGATGCCGTCAACGATGGACAGGTCAACCAGTTCAAGCTGGCCGCAGCCAACGCCGGAACCACCCATATTAAAATCTTTGTAGTCGCGCAGAACCAGTTCACGGATCGGGGTGCCTTCAACAGCGGATTTTACCTTGAACATTTCAATGCCCAGGGCGTCAAGATCGGATTCGCCACAGATTTCAGACAGTTTTGCGCAAACTTCTTTGTCTTTGTCTGTGCAGGTGGCGGACTTGAAGATTACGGTGTCGGACAGGATGGCGCACAGCATGGCACCGGCAACGCCCTTGGGAATCTCAACGTTGAAGTATTCGTACATGGAAGCAATTACGGTGCAGGTGCAGCCAACAGGCCAGATCCAGCATTCCAGGGGCTGTCCGGTGGTAACGTCACCGAGTTTGTGATGGTCTACAATACCCAGGATATTGGCGTCGCCAAGGTCGTCAGGGCTCTGTGCCAGATCGGAATGATCCACCAGGTAAACATCTTTACCTGCATAGCTGGTAACCACTGCAGGGGCAGCTAAGCCGAATTTGTCCAGGACAAATTTGGATTCGGGGTTCAGGTCGCCCTGAATAGCCGGTGCAATGTCTTCACCAAGGCTTTTTTTCAGATCGGCCAGCGCGATGGCTGCGACTACGGAGTCGGTATCCGGATTTTTGTGACCAAATACGAGAGTTGACATAAAACCTCCTAAAAAGTGTTGTTGTCGGGTTATAATGCTCAGGGATGACCCCCTCAACCGGCAGCCATCCAATTAAGTTCTTAACTTTAATACCACCTGGTCTTATAGAATTAATCGCACTTAACCTCAAGCAAAATTTAAAAAAAAGATCCGCCGAGCCTGGAATTAAATGGTATGTGCAAAGACGGTGCTAATCGGAATGGGTGTCCCGCAGTTCCCTGCGCAGCACTTTACCGATGTTGGAGACCGGGAGATCCTCTTTGAATTCAATGATCCTGGGGCGTTTGTATCCTGCCATATTTTCCTTGCAAAATGCCATGAATTCTTCTTGGGTGGCACTCTGACCTTCCTTGAGTTTGATAACCGCTTTTACGGTTTCACCACTGTGTTTGTTCGCAACCCCGATCACTGCGCACAATTCAACTTTGGGATGGGTATATAGGATATCCTCCACATCCCTGGGGTATACATTAAATCCGCCCACGAGGATCATATCTTTTTTTCTGTCCGTGATCAGGATATACCCATCCTCGTCGATGTGACCGATGTCCCCGGTGAGAAAATAGCGTTTGCCGTTAATGATGACAAATGCGTCAACATTGGCATCGGGCTTGTTCCAGTATCCCTTCATGACCTGGGGGCCACAGGCGGCCACTTCGCCGTCCTCACCCCTGGGCAGTTCCTTTGTGGGATTATCAAGATCCAGAATTTTTATGTCTGTGCCGGGTAATGGAAATCCGATGGACCCTATTTTTCTGATTTCCCGCTTGGTCGGATTGGCCGACAGCACAGGCGCGGTTTCCGTCAACCCGTATCCTTCAAAGATAACGGCACCGGTTTTTTCCTCAAATTGGCGGCACACATCCGGCGGCATGGGGGCCCCCCCTGAAAAACAGCCCATCAGAGAAGATAGGTCATACTCATCAAGCTTGGAATGGTTTGTAAAGGCCACAAAAATGGTGGGTACGGCCGGCATGAGTGTGGGGCGGTATTTCTGGACGGCCTTGAGGACATCCGTGAAGGGGGGCTTGCCTGTTCTGGGGTCCGGGATGCAGATCAGGCTGCTGCCAGAGCCTGCAGCGCACAGCATGGCCACGGAGATGCCGAAACTGTGATACCAGGGCAAAATCCCCAAAAACCGATGGTATCCTCCGTAGTATGCTTTTTCCAAAGGCTTTCCGTCACCATGGGACAGCCTTAGATATTCCATGATTCCGGCCACTTGGTAGGTGAAGTTAATGTGTACAAGTTCCGCGCCCTTGGGAATGCCTGTGGTACCGCCGGTGTAGAGCATAACAGCCGTATCGTTGACCGGGTCAATGTCAATATCCGGCGGCTCGGGGCTGGATTGGGCCACCATGTCGTCAAACATGATATGACCGGGTTCATGGTGGTCTGCTTTGGGAATTTTGCCTAACAGGCCGCCTAACAATCCCTGAATTTTCGGCAGGTAACTTTTAACATTGCAGATGATGATGGTTTCGACGCCTGTGCCTTCCGCGGCCTTGACCGCATTGGGGTAAAAGGTGGGGTGGTCCATGCAGAACACCATTTTTGCGGTGGAATCAGTAAGCTGCTGTTTTAATTCTGTGGGGGTGTATATGGGGTTGCAGTTAACGGCCACGGCCCCGGCCTTCATGATGCCGAAGAAAATTTCAGGGAAATGGGGCAGATTAGGCAAAAATATTGCCACCTTTTCCCCCTTTTTGATGCCTTTTTTTGTCAGAAAATAGGCAATCCGGTCTGCTGTGTCTTTAACCTGGCAAAAGGTTTTTTTTGCGCCGTTGAATATAGTGAAAATCTGATTGGGGTAACGGGCTGCCGAGTCGTCCAGCAGTTTAAAAACCGGATAGTGGTAGTCGGTAACATTGTGCGCAACCCCCTCGGGCCAAAACGGGGTGTTCCAGGTACCGGCTGGCGTGTTTTCCTGGTTTGTCTGATCTGTCATGGGGGAACTCCTCTTGATTGTTGCCAAATGGTTTTTAAAAACACCATCCAGTCGTATATTTTGATTTTTGCAATAATTAAGAGATTTTATTTTATCCATTGCGACTTTATATGTAAAGATAGGAACCCTGATATTTGTACTTTCCTGTAGCGTCAATCCATGGATCGGGCATGAATGTTTTTTACATAAAGGCGGTTATGCTATTGATTTTCATCTGCGACGGCGTTAATGAATAGGGTTGGATATCAGATTGCCTTGGGTTGTGAGGCAATGAAACATATACGGACAATAAAAATTAAAGATAACCCCTAACAGACAGAAAGGTAAAAAATGACAGACCAAAGAATTATCAATTTCAATGCCGGACCTGCGGCGTTGCCTTTGCCGGTCCTTGAAGAAATTCAGGCCTCTTTCTTGAATTTTAACAATTCAGGCATGTCCATCACGGAAATCAGCCACAGATCTTCTTATTTTGACGATGTTATCAATGACGCCGTAGCACGGGCCAAACGTCTTTTAGGTCTGGATGACCAGTACCATGTCCTTTTTCTCCAGGGCGGGGCATCTTTACAGTTTGCCATGATTCCCATGAACTTTCTCTCCGGGGATCAAAGTGCTGACTATGTTAATACCGGGACCTGGTCCACCAAAGCCATTAAAGAAGCTAAAATCCAGAATAAAAAACACGTGGTTGTCGCCTCTTCCGAGGACAAGGACTTTTCATATATCCCTGAAGATATTCCCTTCAGCAAAGATGCAAAATATGTCCACATCACGTCCAACAACACCATTAAGGGAACCCAGTTTGCCCATTTTCCCGACACCGGCGGGATTCCCATTATTGCGGATATGTCATCCGATTTCTTTTCACGTCCCCTGCCCATGGAAAAATTCGGAATGATTTACGCCGGTGCCCAGAAGAATTTAGGGCCGTCCGGCACCTGCATGGTTATTTTGCGTAAAGACCTTCTGGAAACAGCCAACTCGGATCTGCCTTCCATGCTTAAATATTCCACCTATGCAGAAAAGAACTCCATGTACAATACCCCGCCCTGCTTTGGAATATACACCATTGATCTGGTGCTCAAATGGATTGAAGAGGAGATGGGCGGTCTTGAAAAGATGGAAGCGTATAATAAGGAAAAAGCTGGGTTGTTATACGATTTCATGGAGGCAAGTAATTTTTACCGGGCCACCGCAGCCCAGGGTTCAAGGTCCCTGATGAACGTTACCTTCCGCCTGCCCAGCGAGGAGCTTGAACAAAAATTTATCAAAGAGGCCACCGCCAAAGGCCTTGGCGGTCTCAAGGGACACAGATCTGTTGGCGGATGCCGGGCATCCATTTATAATGCCGCCACCATTGAGGGGATTAAAGCCCTGGTGGAATTCATGGAAGCGTTTCAAAAGGAGGCCAAATAATGAAGGTACTGATCAGTGATAAGATGGATGAGGCAGGCATTGATATTTTCAGAAACCAGGAAGGTATAGATGTCGATGTCAATACCGGACTGTCCCCCGAAGAACTTAAAGAGATCATCGGGCAATACGATGCGTTGGCCATCCGCAGTGCCACCAAGGTGACCGAAGATCTGCTTGAATCGGCTACTAACCTTAAGGTTGTTGCCCGGGCCGGTATTGGCCTGGATAACGTGGACATTGATGCGGCCACCAAAAAGGGGGTTGCCGTCATGAACACCCCCGGTGGTAACACCGTAACCACAGCCGAGCATGCCATTGCCATGATGATGTCCTTAACCCGGAACATCCCCCGGGGCACCGCATCCCTCAAAGCCGGGCGCTGGGATAAAAAATTGCTCCAGGGCCGGGAACTTTTCAACAAGACCCTGGGTGTCGTGGGTTTCGGAAATATCGGCTCTATCGTCGCCGGACTTGCCAAGGGGTTGCGCATGAATGTCATTGTGTTCGACCCCAATATCTCTTCGGAACATATTGAAAAGGCCGGGTTCGAGTATGTGACGTTGGATGAACTCTATGCCCGGTCGGATTATATTACCCTCCATGTACCTAAAATGGATGCCACCATTGATTTACTGGACGCCCAGGCCTTTGAAAAAATGAAGACAGGCGTCATGGTCGTCAACTGCGCCAGGGGCGGCATTGTTAATGAAGAAGCCCTGCATGCGGCTATCCAGTCCGGAAAGGTGGCAGGCGCGGCCCTTGACGTATTCTCAATTGAGCCCCCGAGCGCAGACCATCCGCTGCTTCTGCTGGACCAGGTAATTGCCACCCCCCATTTAGGCGCATCCACCAAAGAAGCCCAGACCAATGTTTCCGTGGCGGCTGCCAACCAGATTATTGCCTATTTGTTAAACGACACCGTGATCAACGCAGTAAATGTACCGTCGGTGACCGGTGATGTCTTAAAGCAGCTTAAACCCTTTCTCTACCTGGTGGAGAAAATGGGCAAAATGCAGGCCCAGATCACCAAGGGCGGCGTCCGGGAGGTCCAAATCGAATACATTGGTAAATTTCCGGACCTTGATCTCAAACCCCTGACGATTAACGGCATCAAGGGCCTTCTCAATGAGTATGTCAGGGACGAGGTTAACTCGGTCAATGCCATCTCCCTGGCCAATGAGATGGGGATAAAAATTTCGGAATCTACCTCCAAAGAGGCCGGCAACTTCCTGAATCTGGTCCGGGTGACCGTGGTCACGGATACCCAGACCAATGTCCTGGAAGGCACCATTTTTGGTAAAGATGATGCCCGGATTGTAAGAATTAATAAATTCCGTTTAGAGGTTATTCCCGAGGGGCACCTGTCCATCATCCACAATGTGGACAAACCCGGTTCCATCGGCTCCATTGGCATGAAATTAGGCGAGTACAATATCAATATTGCCAGAATGATGGTGGGCCGTGAGGATGACGGAGATCGAAATATTATATTCTTGAGAACCGAGACCCCGGTTCCACCTGATGTGGTAAAAGAGATTGAAGACCTTGAACTTGTGGTCAGTATGACCACCTTTGAGCTATAGTGAGCTAAGTTATTTGTGAACGTGTTATCGGGATCGGGATTGACAATAATGGATATTCCGATCCCGATATCGATAGCAGGGGCCGTCCACTGCAACAGCAAGGTTATGAAATTTTTTATTTTTTTTCTTTATTTGCCACATAGTTGACCAAACACCGGTATTATCAGTCACCCAGGCCTATTTCAAAACAGCATTTAATAGCAGAAGTATTAGGGCGCATTCCCATTTTCCCGGTTTGAAAAAAGCCTATCTTTGAGAACAAAAAACGTGATAGTTTCTTCTCGCTGAGACGACTATAAAATTGGACTGTGCTGATGAAAAAAGCTGAAGATTGCAATACTGTTGAAGAAGT
>NZ_KB893116.1 GCF_000373985.1 Desulfobacter curvatus DSM 3379 | reverse complement strand
AAAGAACACCTGAAGGTTTACCATCTCATTGCCCGCAGTGAATATGGTCTTATGGTTCAAATTCTTAGTGGCCTTATCACTTACCTGTTGCTGGCAATCTACTGTCGAAACGAGTTTAATGAGAAGGTCTCTATTAAAAGAGTTCGACAGTTACGAACTGCCATCTTGAACGACCTAATTGGGCACGACGAGGATACGTCTCATAGTTTAAACAGGGACAATATTGTCAAAGATCAAAAAATTACATTTAGCGAACAAGCAAAAACCTAACCGGACATCACTGACTTTTTTTAAAAAAAGCCGAGCTATAGTTTTGAAAAAAACATTGCGGAAAAACAGCATATTTTGATAAATTATAGTTAAGTATTTTGGTCCTTTTAGACTTAGGTATTCAAAATCCTAAAAGCCCTGAAATACTTTCGTGCATTTCAAATTTCGGATTATAAAAAATTTTCAAAAAGGAGGAAAGATTATGACTGCCAAAATCCTGATTCCATTTGACGAAAGTGAGTGCGCCCAAAATACCGTCGCTTTTGTGGCGGAACATCTAAACAAGGCCCATGAGGTCACACTGTTTCATGTCGTGCCAGATACTGCTGCAGCCTGTGGGCTCAACAGCCCCAGCCTAACGCCCTACTTTGAACAAGAACGCAATTCCTTTTGTCGTATGGAGGCTCAGCGCGAAAAAATGATTCTGAAAACCCTTGAAACCGCAAGGAATGCTTTAATCAGTGCCGGGTTTGCCAAAGATATGGTTCATATAAAAACTCAGCCTCAGAGCAAAAACATTGCCACGGACATTATCCAGGAGGCAAAAAAAGAGAGCTACAATATCGTTGCCATGGGACGAAGAGCAACTTCGGGCTTAAAGGAATTTTTTATTGGCAGCAACGCTTCGCGGGTGATGCATGCCCTGAACAGCACCCCGGTGATTATTATTGACTAAATAACAGCCACGGGCTGACCTGGTTTTTCACCAAGGGTCGGCCCACAACGAAAGTTGAAAGATATGCGTTGGTGACACAGATCTTTTGATCAACCAACTTCCTGGAAAAACGAATGAAATGTGGCATCGGTATCGGCGGTCGCTGCAATCTCGGTGAAAAATTTGTTTGTCAAGACGGACTATTGTTTACCCTGGAAGAGCTGAATGCCCTCCCCAACGGGTAATTAAACTGATCCTCCTGATGTTGAAGTCCATCGTTTAACAGGATTGAAAAGATTTTTAAGCGATGGACAGAATATTGAACGTTGAATTGTTCTTTATCCTGTTCATCTCTTCAATCGAACTGCGCGGAAGCAAGATGCTCCCGGATCATTACGGTTGGAAACAAAGAATATATTGCAAGCATACATGAATTAATGGACAAAATACTGCACCCATAGCGCAGAAATGGGCATGGCAATCAAAAGGGCGGGAAGCATGTTGGCAATGGGAAAAGAGACTATCCCGCAGATCTGAAATCCCGTGGCAAACATAATCAGGCCGCCGACGGCGGAAAAATCAGCAATCATGGCCGGACTTGTCAATGGAATAATCGTTGCTGCGCCCAGGAATAACCCCGTTTGGATTATAAACTGGGGAATAGCAAGTGTGGCCACGGGGAAACCTAATGCAATGGCGAATATTCCTGCAGTAAACAGATCAAGAAACGCTTTGACAATAAGCAGCGACGCATCCCCGGTCATCCCTTCCTGCATGGCTCCGAAGACACCGGTCCCACTGGCACAGAACAGCACCAGGATCGCGATGAACTTTTCCATGTACTCTTCTTGTGACAAACCATTTTCAGGCGGCGTAACCATTTTATCGATCATTCGACGGACGACACCGGCTACTTTTTCAATGCCTGCCTCCAAATGAAGCAGTTCTCCCAGGATTGAGCCCAACAGCAGGGCAAGTATCGCGACGGGCAAAAATTTCACCTTTACCACCATGGCAATACCAAGCCCCATGGATGCACAACCAAAAATCATGGGCATTTTATGGCGTAGATTTTTCGATACACATTCCCCCAGAATCGCGCCACTGAGCCCCCCGACAATAACCGCCGCACCATTAACAAAAGGACCGATCATCTAACAAAATTCCTCGTCATTTAAGTGTTTAAAAGATGTATTAGCCCTTGATGTTTATCAGCCGCGTAATTTTAAAGCAAGTTGTTACTGGAATACTTGTTCGCAAGCCATCTTTCCTGATAAGCTCTGCGGGCCGACCATCCAACATCCCTCAAATACCACCCGTTCACCGAACCGCCTACAATTGCACCAGCGGCAGGAATAAGCTGGAGCATTTTTCGTTTCGTCAGATTTATCCCGATTGCTTTTGAAAGGTGGTCGATACCAATGTCGGTATCTTTTTTGGTTAGAGGTTTTTCAGGTGTTGATTCGGTCGTATCATCGGATGATGGTTCCAGAGAAGGTTCTGGGTTGGCCCTAACGGCATGGAGCGTGTTGAGAGCAATCATTTTGTCTCCGATTGAATTGGCACTGGAAATGGCCAGAACCGCGAGAATAAAAAGTCTGTCATCATTGGTTTTGGGCTCGTATCCATAGCACAGGCCTATTTTATTAATGGTTCGCAATGCCAAAGTGACCATTGCCGGAATATCTGCCGCAAGGGTGACCGCACCGCCCAGGCCTGTGGCAATACCGCCGGTCGTAGCAAGGCCGATGGCCCAGTGATGTACATTGGCTGAAAGCTTGTCCAGGAATTCCAGTTCTTTTTTGAAGAACTCCCGGATTTCGGAAACATTGCCCGATTTTTTTATATCACCACTGTCGGTTAGTTTATCTGCAGTTTTAATGGCTGCATAGACGGCACTCCGGATTGCTTTTTCCGGAATAAGCTTTTGGGTCAGCCAGGATACCGGTGCAAAAACCGTCCCCAGGGATTTGCTGATGACACTGGGTTCTTCGGTTTTCCATGCCTGAATGGCAGAAAACTGCTTGGCTTCATACTCAGTCAGTTGGTGGGTCATTTTTTCCATGGCCCTTATTCATGGCGCTTGTCGGTAAACACATGAATTGCCCGGTCTTTCTCTTTGCCGATTGCCGGATCATTCGGCGCGTTCTCATCCCAGGAAACCAGGGCTTCCGGGTCCGTTACCACGATCACCGGACATCCGGCGCGGAAGGCGGTCCGTTCCACGGCACTGCCGGCATACCATTTTGTGCCCTTTTTCTTTGTGTGGGACCCCAGAATGATTATGTCGGCATTGTTCTTTTCCGCACATTTAACCAGTTCCAGATGGGGCAACGCGCCGCCCCAGATCTGATAGTCGTAATCGGTGTCTTTGATCAAATCCCGGCAGAATTCTTCCAGGCGTTTTTCCGTATTTTTTCGGTCTGCTTCAGAATCTTCCTTGGTATACTTGGGATACGGCGGCACAGGAATCATGTGAAAGGGGAAAATTTTCGATCCGAATTTTTCCGCAGTTTTCCGGGCAAAGAACAAGGCACATTCGCAGGAAACGGAAAAATCCACCCCCACCACAATTTTTTTGAATGCCGCAGAGGACAAGCGAACTGCAGGGTTGATAATCATCACAGGACAATTTTCCCGCATTACCACACCTTCCACGGTGCTCCCGATTTTTCCGGCCACCCGGACGGTTCCCTTTTCAGCGGCACGTTCGGAATGGGGGCCAAGGACGATCATGCCCGCGTTAAGATGCCGGGATTGACGAACAATTTCTTCCCAGGGAAATCCACAAACAACCGTGACTTCAAAATCCATGCCCGCCGGCAATATTGGTTTATAAAAATCAAAGAGTTCTTTTTGGACAAGTTCCTGATACGCCGGCGAAAAATTGATCTCTTCATCGGTTTTAAAATCCTTAACCAGGTGTCGGCTGTTTTCATGGGAGGACTCTGCCACATGAAGAATGTTGAGCTTGGCTTGATGGGTTTCGGCGATTGCAGCAGCCCCGGTCACCACAGGGTCCTTAATTCCCACAAGGTCTGTCGCTGCTAAAATGTGTTTAAACATGGCGCCTCCTTTCTTATTTATGCATCAGGCCTTAAGCCTATTGCTTGAGTACATTAATTTTTTTAAATCATCCAGGGCAGAATTATTGAAAGACATGCATCCATGGATGATTCGGTATTTATTTTTATATGATGGTCCGTCTCTGTGTCTCGAATCGGTTCAAACCGGTTTTTAAATGATTGAAAATGAGAAATCCGCGCATCAGATATTGTGTCCCTGCCATTTCTCATGATCAACCTTTTTTGCAGAATAGGGTCCGGTACCGTGCATTCGGTAAACACAATGCCGGCGCCTAATTGCTTAGCCAGGGAAACCACTTGTTTTCTATATTTTTCTCGGCTGAAGGTGGCATCCAGCACCACGGAATTGCCTTTTAAAACCTCTTTTTCTGCCAGGGACAAAAGCCTGTCATAGGTCTGGCCGGTCGCGGTTTCGGAATACATTCCTTTTTCAAAAGGCATGTTCTCAGGATCGGTCGGTGGGGCTGAAAATATTTTTTTCCGCACCTCATCCGAATTAATGGACCGGATATTCAGCGCCAGGGAAAGGGCTTGTGCCAAAGAGCTCTTTCCAGATGCCGGCATGCCGCAGACCACCCAGATCCTGGGCTTGGAGAAGCGATCGGCATACCGGTCTGCAAGGGCAAGGTATTTTTTTGTCTGTTCCAAAAGTTTATTGCGCTCCTGTTCGGAAACATCATGCTCCTGCAGGCGGATGCAATTTACTTTAAAACGTACTATGGCCCGGTAGCATTTATAAAAATTTATCAGTACGTATACTTCCGGGTCATGACTATAGCCGGCATAAGCTAAAAGAAACTTTTCAGCCAAAGCTGAAAATCCCAGAAATTCCATATCCATGGCCAGAAATGCCAGGTCCGCACCCACGTCCTGATACCGGAACCGGTCATTGAATTCAATACAGTCAATGATCTGAATCCCGGTATCTGTAAAATAAATATGACCGGTTCTTAAATCCCCATGGCAGTTCCGGAACCGTTTATTTCCCATGCGGCGAAAAAACAGGGGTTTTTGCCTGTTTAAAAAAGTACCTGTCCTGGACCATATTGACTGAAAACAATCGCCGTCAAACAGGGGCCCGAGCAAAGGTTGGGCCTGTTTAAAGTTTTCATCGCAGTTCTGCCGGATTGTTTCAAAGGCCGTTTCCATATTTGGCGGATTGTCGGATGTATCGGAACCGTAAAATTCGGAAAGCGCCATTGCCAGCCGGTCAATATCCTTGTTGCCGATCTTTCCGGATCGCAGCAACTGTTTCATGGAATCGGTCTCGGACAGTCTCCGCATCCTTACGGCATATTCAACAACCGTCCCGTCGCCGTTCAGGTAAAAATGGTTTCCTTTCTGAGTGATTTTTGTCACACCCAGGTAAACGTTATTTGTCAGCCGGCGATTTAATGCCACCTCTCGGGTGCAAAAATGTCTGCGGTTTTCAAGGGTGGTGAAATCAAGGAACTCCAGGCCCACTGATTTTTTAATTTTATAAACAACGTCGCCTGCCAGGAACACCATGGAAATATGGGTTTCACATACCGTTACACTGTGAACGGGATGGGGGTAAAATTCAGGGGTTCGCATTTGTTTAAACAGAGTTTCCTGAAGCGCCGATTCTCTCATCTTCACTGGCCTGTTCCCCCGTTTAGAAGATTTCCACCTGTTTTGATTATAACATAGATACAGTCAAAAACAATGTTATCATTACCCTGAATTGTTTCTTTAATGGTGGTGGTAATGACAGCGGTTTCTGTCTTTTAAATTCTCTGATTGATTATTTTCGATAACTGACTGGACAAATGTACGCGTTATTGGGTATATCAACAGGATCGCCCGTACCACGGGAGAGTAGATTCTTAATATTTATGACTTCATTCTTTTTAAAGGAAGGAAAAATATGAGAAATCAGAATATCAAAAAATCCATCAACAAATTATTGAAATTTGCCGGTATCACCGTTAACGGAAACAATCCCTACGACATTCAGATTAAGAATGACCGGCTTTACCAGCGGGTAATCCATGAACCTGCTCTGGGTCTTGGTGAAGCCTATATGGATCAGTGGTGGGAGTGCCGCGCCCTGGATCAGTTCATGGCAAAAGTGTTGCGCGCAAATCTTGGGGAAGTATTAAAAAAAGAGTGGCAGATCACATGGAATATTCTAAAGGCAAAGCTTTTTAACCAACAGTCTTCCAGGCGTGCGTTCATGGTGGGCCAAAGCCATTATGATGTCGGCAATGAACTTTATCAGGGCATGCTGGACAAACAAATGCAGTATACCTGCGGATACTGGAAAGATGCCACCACCCTTGATCAGGCCCAGGAGGCGAAACTGGCGCTGGTCTGCCGGAAGTTAAAACTGGCGCCCGGCATGAAAGTACTTGAGTTGGGATGTGGTTTTGGCGGGTTTGCCCACTATGCGGCAACAAAGTACGGCGTTGAAGTAACCGGATACACCGTTTCCAAAGAGCAGGCCCGATTTGGAAAAGAGCTGTGCCGGGGGCTTCCCGTTGACATCCGGCTGGCAGATTACAGAACCGCCACCGGAGAGTATGATCGGGTGGTCTCCATTGGTTTAATGGAGCATGTGGGGTATAAAAATTATGGCACTTACATGAAACTGACCAACCGGTTGCTAAGGGATGACGGCATTGCATTGATTCATACCATCGGTAGTAATGCCAGTTGTTCTGCTTGTAACCCATGGACTGCAAAATATATTTTCCCCAATGGCATGCTTCCCTCCATTGCCCAGTTGGGAAAAGCCATGGAAAACCAATTTGTCATGGAGGACTGGCATAACTTTGGAGAGGACTACGATAAAACATTAATGGCATGGTACGAAAATTTCAAACAGGTGTGGCCCAATCTTGAAGATAGATACAGTGATCGGTTTTATCGCATGTGGGAGTATTATTTGTTAAGCTGTGCCGGAGGATTCCGGTCACGATCCATGCAGCTATGGCAGATTGTGATGACTAAACAGGGGACTTCAGCACCCTGCTGCCGCCTTGTATAGTCCGGGTAAATCAAGGAGTGGTATGATTGAAAAGGAGATCATTATCGTCGGAGGCGGTCCTGCCGGTGCCGCCTGTGCCTGGAAATTGAAGCAAAGGGGCATTACGCCCCTGGTGCTGGATAAATATTCTTTTCCCCGTCCCAAGGTGTGTGCGGGATGGGTGACCCCTGCCGTATTCAGGCTCCTTGAATTCCAGGGTGATGATTATCCTTACACCTTCAGTCAATTTGACCGAATTCATTTTCATATGTTTGGTATAAAAATTCCTGTACCCACCCGTCAATATGCTGTCAGAAGATATGAATTTGATGCCTGGATGATCTCCCGCGCCCATGTTCCGGTTAAGACCCATTGTGTAAAAAATATTATCCGGAAGAACGGTTTTTATATCATTGATGACCAGTATCGATGCAGGTATCTCATCGGTGCCGGCGGTACCCATTGCCCGGTTTACAAGACTTTTTTCACTCAAAAGCGTTCCCGTCCTTCCAAGTCCCTCATTGTTGCCGTTGAAAAGGAATATCCATATGATATTGTTCATAAGCAATGCCATCTATGGTTTTTTGATCATGGACTGCCTGGGTATGCCTGGTATCTTCCCAAGGGGAATAACTGGTTAAACATCGGCATTGGCGGAAAATTCCATAGGTTGAAGCAGCGGGGACAGAACATTATGGACCAATGGCGTCATTTTACAATGGATCTTCAAAAAAAGGGGTTCATCGGGGAAAATCCATCTAGTCCCAAAGGGCACAATTACTATTTTCAGCATGGTCCGAAAAAATACCAACAGGACAATGCCTTCATCATCGGAGATGCGGCAGGACTCTCTACCCTGGATATGGGAGAGGGTATCCATGGCGCTGTTTTAAGCGGTATCCGTGCGGCAGATGCCATCGTAGAAAACAAACCGTTTACTTTGCCACACCTGGCAAGGTTTAGCCTGCCGAAAATACTGTTGCCTGACTGATATTTTTGTGAAACCTCTTGGAAAGGGTCAATCCGTCAATCTTGTCAATTCCGGCTATACTCAGATGCTTTTTCCAAAAGAGCAGTCAGGAAACCGGCAGGTGGCGCAGTTCCGGCACAGCCCGCCGTGACAAAGGCTTGCCAGTTCCCGTTTCCCGGGACGCTCTCCGGCCATGATCCGGGGAAGCATCAAATCAAATATGGTGGTCCGGTGATACAGGCCGCAGGCCGGAATGCCCATGATTGTTGTATCTCGGGTATAGCCCAAAAGAAACATGGCTCCGGGCAGCACAGCGGCTGAGTAGTGGACTTCATCAAAACCAGCCGCTTCAATGGATTCCCGGGTGACATCATCGGGGTCCACAGACATACCGCCGGTGGTGATAATCAGATCGGTCTCCTTGGCCATGTAATCCCGGATCTGGGCGGTGATGCGCGCCTGGTGATCGGGCAGGATATTCACCTCAAGCACCTGGGCGCCAAGCCGGGCGGTTTTTTCTTCCACAATGGCCTGGAACCGGTCCTGGATCAGGCCGTCATACACCTCATTGCCGATGATGGCCAGACGGATTTTCAACGGATTGAACATTGAAACGCTAAAAATGGGATAGGCGGATTTGGCAAAGGCCGTGGCCTGGTCGAGGTGGTCCCGGTCAATGACCAAGGGAATGGCCCGGGTGGCCGCCAGGCTGTCGCCTCTGTTTACGGCGGTATTGGTATGGATACTGGCGCACATGACATCGTCCAGCATGTTGAATTCCGTCAATGCATCCACATTCACCCGGAACAGGCCCGGATATGACGCATACAGCTCCAGCTTGCCTTCCCTGGGTGTGGCGGCAAATTCGACCCCCGGTCCGGCCAGGGCCGATGCAAGTTCAAACACCGCCTCGTCCTCATGGACCTGGTTCTCATTGAGATCCAGCACATAGAGATTGTTTTTCCCCATGCGCATGAGCCGGCAAATGTCGCCGGCCTGGACCCGGTGTCCCCGTTTGAAGGCCGGGCCCTTGGACTTGTTCGGAACGATTTCGGTCATGTCATGGGCAATGGTCATACCACAGGCGTCCTGAACGGGCACGGTTTTAAATGGTTGTTGTGGGTGTCGTTGTTTTTTCATGTTAAATACCGTTAAAAATTATTATTGCACAATTATCATTTTTAAAGTTCAGGACGGCTTGCTTCGGTACTTTTCAGGATCAATGGCATACCGTTTCATGATCTGCTGAAGTGCCTGGCGATCCATGGCACAACGTTTGGCTGCCTGGGTGATGTTGCCTTCGGTCATGGAGAGCATGGCACCGATGTAGTTATGGTTAAACTGGGTCAGGGTGTTTTCTTTGGCCTCTTTATAGGTCAGTTGCTCCATATCCGTACCAAAGTTCATGTCGACGCAGTCTTTGTCACTAATGTTGCTTATGGGGATATCGGCCAGACGGATGGTATCTGAGGTTGCATAGAGAATACCCTGGACAAGTACATTTTCAAGCTCTCTGACATTGCCCTGCCAAGGGTGCTTCATGAGGAGGTCCATCACGTTTTCAGACAAATGCTTGGCCGGTTTGTTTAAATTCTCACAGTTCTTGGCCAGAAGATGATCGCACAACAGCGGGATATCCGTAATCCGATCCCGTAACGGCGGCAGTTCAATGGTGATCACCGAAAGCCGATAAAAAAAATCTTCCCTGAATTCATTGTTTTTTATTTTCTGCTGCAGATCCTGGTTGGTGGAGGCGATAATCCTGACATCCACATGGGCCACCCGGGTGTCGCCCAAGGGTTTGACCTCTTTTTCCTGGATTACCCTTAAAAGCTTGGTTTGAATGGTGGGGCCGACATCTCCTATTTCATCTAGAAAAATGGTGCCCTGGTCAGCCTCCTGGAAAAGCCCTGTTTTGTCCCGATAGGCATTGGTGAAAGCCCCTTTTTTATACCCGAATAATTCACTTTCAAGGATGTGTTCGGGGATGGTTGGGCAGTTGATGGGGATATAAGGTTTATTTTTTCGAGAACTTAGGGCATGTATGGATCTTGCGGTCAGTTCCTTGCCCGTTCCGGATTCGCCGGTGATCAGGACCGTGACATCCGAGTCTGCGACCAACGCTATTTTTTCGAACACTTTCTGCATGGCGGGGCTTTGCCCGATCAATGGCAGGGAGTCGGTCTGGCAGGCTTTCTGGAGCCGCCGGTTTTCGGATATAAGTTGGCTGCGTTCCAAAGCTTTCCGGATTTTAAAGATGATTTCATCCTGCTCAAAGGGCTTGGCAATGAAATCGTAAGCGCCGTTTTTAATCGCTGCCACAGCAGATTCAATATTGCCGTAAGCGGTCAGCATGACCACCGTGAGATCCGGATACATTTGTTTCAATTGTTCCAGAAGATCAAACCCATCCATTCCAGGCATGCGGATGTCACTGATGACAAGATCAAAGGCCGTGTCGCCCAGTCCAAGGATATTCAGGGCCATTTCACCGGAAAAAGCCATGGTCACCCGGCAGTTCAATTCCGGTTCAAGGGTGCGCTGGAGAAGGCGGGTCATGTCCTTTTCATCATCCACCACAAGAATGTTGGGCGTCATCTTTTACTCCTCATTGCTGTTGGTGTTCACAAGGGGCAGCCGGATGGTGAACTGTGCACCCTGGCTTTGCCGGTTTGCGGCCATGATATCCCCCTGGTGGTGGCGAATAATGCCGTATCCCACCGAAAGGCCTAACCCTGTACCCTGGCCCACGGGCTTGGTGGTGAAAAAAGGATCGAAAATCCGGGGCATATGCTGTTTGGAGATGCCGGGGCCGTTATCCCTGACATGAATGAGCATATGGGCGTCCTCCTTTTGGGTGACAAGCTCAATAAAACCGTCAGGATTATCCTTAATGGCGTGGCAGGCGTTGATCATCAGGTTTAAAACCACCTGGGCCAGTTCCTGGGCATTGCCCTTCACCCAGAGGCATTCATTTTTCCACAGGTTAAGCTGGATTTGAACTTTCCTGAAATCAGAATGGTTTTTTAAAAAATTGACCACACCGCCCAGCATTTTGTGGATATCCACATTCTCCATTTCCCCGGAGCCCTTCCTTGAAAAAGAGAGCAGGTTGCTGACAACTTCCCTGCAGTTTTTTACGTGTTTTTCGATGGTTTTCAGATCTTCTTCAAATTCAGACGGCTCTTTAAGCATAAGCTGGGTGTAACCAAGAATGATGCCCAATGGGTTATTGATTTCATGGGCCACACCTGCGGACAGTTCGCCCAAGGCCGCTAATTTGTCGGCCTGGGCGATCTGCTGCTCCATCTGTTTTTTTTCGTTGATGTCCTTGATGATGAAATGAAAGGTTTTGGCACAGCCGAACGCGCCGTAATCGACACCGCCTGAGATCAGTACCCGGATCTCCATGTTATCGGCGTTTAAAATATCGCACTCTTCGTTGAGCACATATTCGTTTGTGTTCAGCTGTTGCGAAAGACGCTCCCAGTCCGGGGTATGGGTGATGAAATCCATCAGTCCCATGTTCTGTTCCAGCATCTGTTCCTTTTTATATCCTGTCAAGGTGACGCCGGCTTTGTTGATCTCCTGGATCTTTAAATGGGCGTCGGTCACCAGAATGGTGTCCAGGGAGTATTCAAAAATGCGTCGGGCCTTGTGCTCAGAACTTGTGAGCATCTCCGTACGTTCCACCACCTTTTGCTCCAGGTTCTGGTTTAAACTTAAAAGCTGCCCATGGGCGGCTTCCAGTTTTTTCCGGGACGTCAGAATCTTTTCGTTGATTTGCCAGATCTGGTTGAAAAATAGGGTGATCAGGCTTACCAGCATGAAGGAGACCGTGTTGACGCTGCCGGAAAAAGCGGCGATCACCTGCCAGGTGTCCGTATGGGCAGTTAAAATCAGAAACTGCCGCAGGATATGGCCAAACGCGCGTGATACGGCAAAGATCATAAATCCCGTGGAGATCCAGACAAGATAAAGAAACAACGCATTGTCCTGGTCGGTTTCCCTTAAAATTTTGGCCTTGTAGCAGCATAGAAGGGAGAGCACCACCATGGCAAGAGAGCCTAAAACATCTATCACCACCATCGGCAGATAGGGGGCAATCATGGGTTTTGTCCTTTTTTTGCGGCTTTCTGTTCGTCCACCAGGCAGGAAAGCCCTCTGTACATCAGTAACATGGCTGGTACGCATAGTAAATGGTCCAGTTTAAGGCCGTAATATACCCAGCCCAGCAGGCTTGAGTTGTTCTGGACCCGGATCTTGGCATACCCTTTGGTGAGCTGCTCTACACTGACCGCATAGATCTGGTTATCCAGGAAATGGGCAACAATGGCGCAGCCGTTCCAGAGAATGAAAAAAAATGCTGAAAGCTGGATCAGACGCCACCCTTTATGTATAGCCAATCCCTTGCCACTGATGATAAACATGAGCACAACCATTGAGAAAAGAAAGAACAGGTGTCCGATCTGGTGGGTGATGATCCCTTCGGAAGCTGAATGAAACTGCAGCGCATATAAATTTTCAGGCAATGCCAGGATAAGATATGCTAGAACCATCAGCTCTTTGCCGTTAAGATGTTTCACAATTTTTCTTCCTCAATTGGGTTTTGTATATAGTCTTAATTATAGAAACCAACTGTTTCTGTTTCAATGGAAAATTCGTTTCGGAATTTAAGGCAAATTCTTTCCCTGGCTACAATTTCCGGAATTCAGGCCGACATTTCGCCCAGCTTCCTGTGAACTGAAGCAAAATAGGGTAGATGAGGCCTAAACTTTCCGAAAACGATTCGTGCCAGAACATAGATGGGGAAGAACGAAAATGTATAGCCCACGGAATCCGTAACCAGGGAGAACGGGAAGGCAATGGGAAAATCAATACCGGCAAACCGTGTCTGCATCCAGCCCAGGGCAAAGGGCACGGGCCACAGGATGGCAGCCGAATGGGCCAACATGGCAAAAAATTTGCGTCCCCAGACATCTGTCGCTTCTTTATTCAGCGCCTTGTATCCGACCATGTCTCCTGTCTCATAGGCTTTAATGGAAAGCGCTTCCTTTTCTTTCATACGCTGGGACAGGCCGGTAAGATAAGGGGTGTTGAACCTTATGGCAAGTGAAATGGTCAATTCCCCCAAAAGGACGGCAATGAGGGAAAGGCAAAACGTCCCGACCATATAATCAACCATACCAATGCCCGTCACCCGGTAGAAAAAAATAATATAGCTGTCAATGGCGTAGTAGAACTGATCGAATCTGTTGACCATCTTTTACTCCTTTTGATTTAACGTTTTCTCATCAGGCCGCCTCCGGGGGCGGCCTGTGAGATGGTATTAATTAGTGTCCTAAAGCATTGCAATGCCGAAAAAACCTCTCAGCGTATACCGGATACCAATGTAGAATGCCAATACCAGGAAAATCCATTTCAATACCTTTTCAGGAATGTACTTTCCGGTTCTGGGTCCGATCATGGAGCCGACAAATACGCCCACAAGTTCAAGGCCGATCATGGGCCAGTAAACCACGACCCCTTTGAGCACCATGAAATTGAAGATGGAAAAAACCATCCCAATGAGAACTGCGACAGATGAAGTACCGGCAACTACGAACATGGGAAGCCCCACGACACTGGTTAAAAAGGGTACATAAAGGAAACCGCCGCCTACACCGATGAAAGAGGCCATGGCAGAGATGCAAAATCCACCGACAAAGGCCCAGATGGGGCTGAATGAAAATTTCTGGCCGAAAAAAGAAATTTCGATTTTGGTAATGCTCCAGCTCAGGGTTTTTACCCCCTGGCCTTTAATGGATCCCTTATTTTTAACGGTATCTTCAAATGCTTTGGCCGCATCCTTAGCCGCTTTTTTTGAGGCCTGGCCCTTGGGAGACATTTCATAGACCATGAAGGCAAAAATCAGGAATACACACAGGCCGAACCAGCCCTGGTACTGTGAAAATCTTACCTTTCCGGCGGTGGTGAATACCACTATGAATGTGGCAAAAAGCGCACCGGCACCCATGAGAGCCCCCAGAGAGGTTACCAGGCGTTTCTGCCTGCCGTAGGTGATGCTGGAGACAAGGGCGGAAAGCCCCACCATCCACTGGTTGGAAACACGTATGCTGTCTGTAAGCATCTTGTTGATGGTGGGAGAGGTATCTTTAAATGTTTTGGCATAGGGTCCCATTCCGTAAATGGAAATATGACCCACGCCGGCCATAACCCCACCGAACGCGCCGATGGTTGAGAAAATCCAGCCCGCCCAGACGGCCCAGCAAAAGCAAAGCAACAAACTCGGAGACGGTGCGCCCGGAATACCGAAAATGCCTGCCGGAGCCGACGGATCAATCTGGCCAGGTCCTGTGCCCTGGGGCACGGCTGCAATGGCATCGGCAAGCGGATCTGCCATAACAGGTGTCGCAGCCATCATCGGCAGAATCAGTGCCGCTGCCGTCAAAAACAATACAAACCACTTGAACTTCATTTTCAAATCTCTACTCCTTAATAAAATAGTGATATCCGATCTTCTCGGAAACCCTGGGTCATTATTTTACCGGTGCCGGCGCGTTAAGGCCTTGCACCAGAACCATAAATTATTTTCTCAAATGCTCATTTTCCGTACGTGCCCGGCTGGACATCATTTTGGTGCACGCCGGGCAGAAACGATGGCCTTGTCTGGCATGGACGTGGTCTCCTGTGTTGTCATCCACATGGGCCAGAAACTGTGCGGTGGCATACCGGCTGCCGCAGGCTTCACACCGTTCAAGGGGCAGGCGGCTTAAAACTTGGTCTCCAATACAAACGGTTCTGACGTTGTCCTGGTCCTGTACGGTTATAAATTGGGTGGGACACAGATTGGCACAGGTGCCGCAGCCGATGCAGGTACCGTCACCCGGCCCCACTTGGCTGCCGGTTTCGGTTTTAACCATGGCAATGGCCCCTGCGCCGATTATGTCGTTACAGACCCGCACACAAAGCCTGCAGCGGATGCACCCATCTGACTTTGGCACCACCGGTACATTGAATTGTTCGGCCAGTTCCCGGATCCGTACCGAGTTCGGTGCCATGGACAGCAGTCTGTCAAAGGCCTTCTGCCTGTGGGCGGCCACCAGATCCGATTCGGTCCTGATTTCAAGTCCGGGTTTGACCTTGAGAATACAGGAGAGCATCACCATTTTTTTCCCTGAATCAGGACCGGTTTCCACGCCGCAAAGACGGCATGCCCCCGAAGGTTTGAGTGCCGGATGAAAACACAGGTGGGGAATGGGAATCCCGTGTTCCCGGGCGGTTTTTAAAACCGTGTCGCCATCCTTTGCGGCCACTGTCCGCCCGTTAATGGTAATCTCAATCATGGGCTGCATCCTGAAGATCAGAAATATAATCTTTCAGATAGTGAAGTTCCTGGGTCAATGCCCCCACATGGGCCTTGACAAGGTCTTCCAGGGAAACCAGTGCGATGATCTTTTTGTCGCCCACCACGGGCAGGTGGCGAATCCGTGCTTTGATCATCATGGCCATGGCTGCATCCACCGAATCCTGGGGTTGAGCCACGATCAGTTTGGATGTCATTACCTTGTCAATGGTCACCTGGTCGGCCCGTTTGTCGGGAAACAGGATCTGGCAGCGGACCAAATCTCTTTCCGTAAATATGCCCACGGGCGTCTCAAGCGCCATCACCACCACTGCAGAGGCCCCATAGGCCGACATTTGCTGCAGGGCTTGGGATACGGTCTGGTCGCCTTCCACCGTATAAAAATGACCAGTATCGTTTTTGATTAAATCCTCTAGCTTCATACCTGATCCTCCAACCGTCTCAAACAATCCTGGGGAAGTCGGTGGGTGCCTTTGCCTTCAAGGCTTACCTCCACCAGGGAGTCCGGGTCGTTCACCGAGGTGTCCGGGTCCACAATAAATCCATGGCAGCCCAAAAAGTCATTCATGTAGTCCTCCCAGGCTTCGTCCGTTGATACCTTGAATACCTCTATCTTATCTCCCCGTTGAAATGTCATCTTTGCCTCCTGTTTTATACCGTGGGTAAAGCAACACTGTTTGTGGCCTTGGAAACCGCAGACTTTCGGCGCAGGCAGTTATTGCAAAGCAGCCTTGTGTCCGCGGCTGGTGTCAGGTTTCTGGTTTTTCTCGCAACAAAGCGGGTATATTCCACGGAACCAAGTTTCGCACCGCAGGACTCACAATACTGGATGGCCTGGCTGTTCAGGATGGTGCCGCAGAGCAAAAGCCGTCGCTGTCCGTCTTTTTCGTCAATTTTTAATGCATTGTTTTCACAATTGGCCGCACATGCCCCGCAGGTGATACAGTTTTCCGCCGTGACCCTGAAATCGGTGGGGCCGCTTTGGTCAAAATCAAGGTACCCCAGTTTCAGGGCATTGATCCCCATTTTATCCCGGCAGATATCCACGCATTTGCCGCAACGCCGGCAGATATCGCAGCGAAGACACCTGGCAGCCTCCTGGCGGACATCGGCTTCCTCATATCCCAGTTCCACCTGCTGGAAAGTGGTTCTGCGCCGGTAGATGTTGAGCATGGGCATTTCCGGCGGTTTAATGGTCATTTTCCGGCTGGCGGTCATTTCAATGACGGGTTCTGTTTTGTGGCGTACCGGCGTTCTGGGGGCACGGGGCTGGGGAATTCCGCGCAGATAGCGGTCAATGGCGTCTGCGGCCCGTTTGCCGCCGCCAATGGCTTCGATTACCGTGGCTGGGCCGGATACCGCGTCTCCGGCGGCAAAGATCCCTGGCTGGGCCGTTTCCATGCTGGCATGGTTAACATCTATGGTCCCCCGGCGGCTCCAGTTGATGCCGGTGAATGCTTCCATACCTTTATTATCTACATACTGGCCAATGGCGGAGATCACAACATCGGCCCGGATCTCAAACTCCTGGCCCTCAATGGGAACCGGTGCCAGGCGGTCGGAGCCTTTCTTTGCTTTCAGTTCCGCCTTGATACATGACAGGGCGTGAATATCTTGTCCTTCACCCGTCACTGCGGCGGGTATGGTCAGAAAAGAGAATTCAACGCCTTCCTCTTCCGCCTGTTCCACCTCCTCCACATCAGCGGGCATCTGGTCCCGGGTCCGTCTATATGCGATGGTGACGTGCTCGGCACCCAGGCGCAGGCTGGTGCGGGCCGCATCAATGGCTACGTTGCCGCCGCCCACCACCACCACGTTTTTTCCCGGGCAGTGGTGGTCGCCCAGGGCTACATCCCTTAAAAAACGGACCGCTTCAATGACTTTGGGGAAATCCTTTTCTCCTTCAATACCCAGGGTCCATGCCTTGTGGGCACCAATGGCGATGAAATAGGCCTCAAATCCTTCCCGGTCCAATTCCTCTTTGGTGACATCCTTGCCAAACCGGGTGTTATACTGGATTTCAACGCCCAGGGCTTCAATCATGGCCACTTCCCGGTCAATAACTTCCCTTGGCAGACGGTATCTGGGGATGCCTACCATGAGCATGCCGCCGGACACCGGCAACGCCTCAATGATCCTGACACCGTATCCCATGAGTGCCAGATAATATGCACAGGATAGCCCGCCGGGGCCGGCGCCCACCACACACACTTTTTTGCCGTTGGCAGGCTTTGGCACAGGATTGGTGTAGGCACGCTCCGACATGGCACGTTCGGCTGCAAATGCTTTGAGAAATTTTATGGAGATGGCTTTGTCGATTCTGGCCCTGACACACATCATTTCGCAGGGCCGGGTACAGATCAGGCCGCACACCCAGGGCAACGGATTGTCCCGTCTGATCACCTCAATGGCTTCGGCATCCTTTCCCTGGGCAATGAGCGCAAGGTATGTCGGGATGTCAATCCCGGCCGGGCATGCCATCTGGCAGGGAGAGGGGGCAAGTTTTCCGCAGTCGTGGGTGGGGCAGTTCCGGGTCTGGATATGGTTGATAAATTCCTCCCGGTAATCGGCCACAAACCCTTGAATGATTATGCCTGCCTCCCGGGTCTGGTCGGGGTTGCCGGCATCATTATATGTCTTGACCAATGCCTCAATGGCCGGCAGATGATCATTTCCTGCTGTCCCTTCGGCAATCTCCTCGGCAAGGACCAGGATCTGTTCGGATATCCGTTGTCCTTTGGGGTCCGGCAGACCTTTGGGACCGATCAGGCTGGTTAAAAAATCAATGGTTCGTCGAACAGGGCAAATGTTATCCATACCGGCTCCTTAAAAGCTTGTGTCCTCAAAGGAGGTGACCGCCGCTGCATGGCGCTCCCTTCGGATGTGAGTCATCTCTTCGGCCTTGCCGAATTTAAGACAGCCTGTGGTGCAGTCGGTCACGCAGGCCGGGGCAAGGCCCTGGTCGATCCGGTCCATGCAGAGATCGCATTTTTCAACCTTGCCGGTCTCCTGGTTCCACTGGGGCGCTCCCCAGGGGCAGGCGGAAATGCAGGTTTTGCATCCCACGCACAGATCTTTGTCCACAAACACAATTCCGTCTTTGCTGCGCTGCTGCATGGCGCCGGTGGGGCAGGCTGAAACGCACCAGGGGTTTTCACAATGAAAGCAGGACATGAAAATAAACGACGTCCTTGGTACTTCTCCAATGGTTTTGGGACCCACCTGGATAATCTGGCAGGGTTTGGGACCGGGCGGCAGTTTTTTGTTGGCCTTGCACATGACCTCGCAGGTATGGCAGCCGATGCATTTTCTGGTATCCTGAAACAGGTAGTAGTGACTCATAGGGCCTCCGGTGTCTGAACTGACACGTTAATTCATTCGTTATGATTCAGTATGATTTAAAATTTTGCCATAACCATGCCATGGCAGAGTCGATTTGTGTGTTTTGTTTAATATACTGAATTAATAAAGTAATTTTATTTGTTCCCAGGCGTTGGCCCAGGCTTGGGGCCGGGTCCTGCCCGGCAGGCATGCAATAAAAATTTTGCGCTGCAAGTTTTTTATTGCGGCTCCCGGGTGCCGGACAGATCAAGCTACCCCTTGGATATTGTGACAAAGTGCTCCTGGTACGCAACGGCGCCGCCGGCCTTATCCCAGATATCCAGGCCGCCTGACATGAATTTGTTGTCGGCAAGCCCCTTGCCGAATGCCCGGCTTTCAGCTTTGATGCGGTGGCCAAACCCGTGGATGACAAAAACTGCTTCCGGGTGGATATGGTCGGTGACCTGGGCCCGGATGGTCTCCGAGTAGCCGTTCTGGCTTACTGTGACAATATCCCTGTCTGAGATGTTAAGTTTTTTGGCTTCCTCCGTGTTGATCCACAATGTATTTTCCGACATCTGTTCGTTTAAAAGGGGATTGTTCACGGTGTGGCCCTGGGTGTGAAGGGCGCATCGGCCGAAGGTTATCCGGTACTCCCCCGCCTTTGGGGATGTCGGCGGTTCATAGGGCTTCAGAGAGGGCTGGCCGTTCTCTTCCAGGTTTTTGGAAAGGATTTCGATTTTACCGGAAGCGGTTTCAAATGTGTAATCTTCAAAGTTTTTATACACTGCTTCATCTGCCAGTTTCACCAGTCCCCTGGCATTGAAGTCCTCAATGGTAACGCCGGTATCCTTGAGCTGAAAATTCCACAGGTCTTCCACCCGGTCAAAGACCAGGTCCGGCAGGTCCATGCGGCGGGCAAGGCCTGAGATGATCTCCCAGTCTGCCAGGGAGTCATACCTGGGTGCCACTGCCCGTTTTCGGACAAAAAAGTAGGGTGCCAGGTCATTTTTTGTAGCGATGATACTTTCGCGCTCAAGGTAGGTGGAAAGCGGCAGGACCACATCTGAATGCCAGGCCGTGTCTGACCATGAGAACGTGACCGAAACCAGCAGGTCCAGCTTGTCCCACATTTGCCGCAGCCGGTCCGGGTCCGGATATCCCATGAGCGGGTCATGGCGGTAGGCAATATAGGCTTTGATGGGGTAAGGCGACTGTTCTTCAATGGCCTTGAACATTAAATGCGCAAGGCCCGGGCCGTTCTCAAAGTGGGTGTATTTCCAGCCCACGCCGTCGGCACGTTTTTCGTCGGGTGTGGGATAGAGATCCATAAAGGATTTCAAGCCCTTTGCCCCCACATCGGCAGGTTTTGATACAAAGGGCAGTCCCCCTTTGGCACCGTAAGCGCCCAAAAGGGCGTTGATGATATATATGGAACGGCAGATATAAAAGGAATTTTTGTATCTGGCGGTCATCCAGCCCGGGTGCCAAATCACCGAAGGGGCTGCTTTGGCAAGCTCTTCCACAAAACTGCGAAGCGTTTCTGCGGCGATGCCGGTTTCGGTTTCTGCCCATTCCGGGGTATAGGGGGTGACAAATTCTTCAAGGGCTTTGAATCCTTCCACATAGCGGCTGACAAATCGTTCGTCATAGAGGCGCTTGTTGATGATTTCGTGGATGACGGCGAGGTTAAAGGCATAGTCGGTACCGGGGCGGATCATCATAAACCGGCTGGCCTTGGATGCGGATATGGTAGCCCGGATATCGATGACCGTGAGTTTGCATCCTTTTTCCAGGGCATCCATAAGGTCGTTGACCTCCTGGACATTAACCGCTTCAAAAATATTTCTGAACTGGAGTACCACATGTTTTGAATTTTTAAAGTCATAGGCAACGGCTTTTCGGCCCATGCCGGTCAAGGAAAGCGCAGAATGCTGAACATTTCTGGCACAGGACGAGTCGTGATTATTATAGTTCGGGGTGCCAAGCCCCTTAAGAAAAGCCCGGTGCATGTCCCTGAACGGCCCGCCCCTGTCGGAAAATGAGATGGCCCGGGCTCCGTATTCAGCTTTCACCTGGTTGAGTTTTTCTGCCACATAATCCAGTGCTTCATCCCAGGTGGCTTCGCGCCATTTGCCTTCCCCCCGTTCTCCGGTCCTGATTAAAGGCGTCTGGGGCCGTTCGCTGTCGTTGAGAAGCGCCGTACCTGCCGCACCTCTCGGGCAAACCGCCCCTTTCATTGCCGGTACATGGGGATTGCCTGAAATAAATCCCACCCGGCCGTTTTCCACTTCTACTTGAATGGGGCAGCGTACCGTACACATGCCGCAGACACTGAACACCGATTCTTTGGTCATATTTGTTCTCCCTGAGGACCTGTTATTTCCCCGGAACCATGGCCCGGGATATATTATTTTTGTATTTCAGGCCCTGTCTAATGCCATAACCATGCCGGTATATATATTGTATCGGATTTTTTTTGAAAAAGTGTTAATATACTGAAATTACAAAAATTCTATATAATTTGTTTGTGGCCTGTTTTTGCCGGAAGTGATTCGGATGTGTCACGTGGTAAGGTTATGGATGGCCCAGATGCAATAATTTTATTGCATCTGGCAGGATCATTAAATTGAAGGAAACATATTTCAACCCGGCGTTCAGATGACCGGAATGTTCTTGATACGATGTGAAAGGATGGCCTATTTGCTGATATATCCGGATAATTCCGGGGCTAATGCAACCAGTTTTTTTGCTGCTTGGGATTTGTATGCCATAAGCGTGAAATCCGAGAATTCAAAACCGGGGGCAACTGAACAGCCGACCAGCACCGTTTCTGAAATCGGTACCGCTGCCTGCCAGATGCCTGCAGGGACAACATGACAAAAACAGTTTTCCCTGGCGGATAACGTAACACATTGGGGCGGCGTGTCAGTTTCATCCCATAAAAATAGATGGATGCCTTCTCCCTGATAAAGATTCCAGATTTCATCTGATGTCACTTTATGAAAAAGGCTGATCTCCTCCGGTTTTAACGAGAAGTAGATATGGGTTAAGGCCGGCCTGGCAGTTCCATCATTTTTAGATATTGTGTGTGCAGATCTGAAAACTTCACGATATCTGCCTCCCTCCGGATGCTCTATGAGATTGATTGGCTTCATCTTTATAATTGTATGATTCACTTGATTGCTCCTTTGTCAAAGTTTTGCACACTGTAATATGGGAAAAAGTAATTGACAAATTATATTAAGGAGGAGTGTATCAGCAAAATGTTGAAAACGAAAAAGTGGATTTTTCTTGCTGTCGCAGTTTTTTGCGGGGGACTGTTTTTTGTGCCGGGCACGGCAATTTCGGATGAAAACAAGACCAAAGTTTTGTCACCTGCGGACAAGGAGGAAAAAGGCGGTCAAAAATCGGTACAGGATCTGGGCGAAATCACCGTCACCGGAAAAATTATGGGCGAAACGACGGCCAATATGCCTGCGGTGGTGGAAAGCATTACTGCTGAAGGTATCGAACGGATCAATGCCATGGAAACATCTGACGTGTTCAAATACATGCCCGGCTCTTACCTGCGCAAACTCTACCCGGGAAGCACCAACAGCCCCCTGATTATCCGGGGTAACAATTCCTCCATGACGGGCCGGACCCTGGTGTCGGCGGATGGCATGCGGCTTTCCGATTTTACGTCAAGCGGACACAGCAATGCCCCGAAATGGTTTATGGTCGCACCCCAGGAAATTGAAAAGGTGGATGTGATCTACGGCCCTTTTTCAGCGGCATTGAGCGGCAATTCCATGTCGGGCACCGCGCTGATTACCACCCATATGCCTGATACACTGGAGGTGGATACCAGCCTTAAATACTTTTATCAGAATGCCCATGTTTATAAAACCGATGACGACCTTGACGGGTATAATGCATTTGGATCAGTAGGCAACAGGACCGGGAAGTTTGCTTACAATCTGTGGTTCAATCGTATGGAAGCTGAAGCTCAATCTATCAGTTTTATAACAAAATCAGCCTCCTCCGGCGGTGCTGTAGTAGGCAATCCGGTGTCCGGCTGGGTGGCGGACAAGGATCGCAGCAATGAGGACCGGTACGTACTGGGCGCTGCCGGTACCAGTGATATTACCAACAATACGCTTAAACTTAAGGTCGCGTATGATTTGACGGATTTTTCAACGATTAGGGGGCGCATTCCCATTTTCCCGGTTTGAAAAAAGCCTATCTTTGAGAACAAAAAACGTGATAGTTTCTTCTCGCTGAGACGACTATAAAATTGGACTGTGCTGATGAAAAAAGCTGAA
>NZ_KB893115.1 GCF_000373985.1 Desulfobacter curvatus DSM 3379 | reverse complement strand
TTCCTTGGGCTTTCCGTTAATCCCAAGGTTGATTTGTTCTCCAATTTTTCCATGGTTATCATATTGGTAAACATACCCGTGATTACCGTTTTTATTTTCACATGGTTCTTGGTCTATTCCAAAGTATCGCTCATCTTTAACCCTGCCTTCTTCATCAAAAGTCCTACGGTTCAAGTGATTGCCAAACGAGATGTCAAGGCAGGGCTGGTCCTGGGCATTAAAGCACGCCCATTCTGTTTGATTCCCGTTATTGTCATATTTCATTCGAACAATGGCGTAGCCGTCTTTATTTTCTTTGGGCTTTCCGTTAATCCCAAGGTAGATTTGTTCTCCAATTTTTCCATGGTTATCATATTGGTAAACATACCCGTGATTACCGTTTTTATTTTCACGTGGTTCTTGGTCTATTCCAAAATATCGCTCATCTTTAACCCTGCCTTCTTTATCAAAAACCTTGCGGATCGAGTGCATACCAGATGATAAGTCAAGACAGGGCTGGTCCTGGACATTAAAACACGCCCATTCTATTGGATTCCCTTTGTTGTCGTATTCCAACCGAATAATAGCATAGCCTTGCTGAATCGCTTTTAATTTTCCATCAATTCCATAATAGGCCTCCTTGATAGGACATCCTAATTTATAGACCCATTCTATTTTGTGTTTGCCCATAAAATTAACCGGTGACTGGCCTGTTTCATCCCAGTATGATTCCTCAATGAGATTCCCCCATGAATCATAATTTTGTTTGCAAACTATAAAGCCGTCTTTTACCGGGCATGGTTCTCCATCTACCCCAAATGACTCTGCCCTTGTCCGCCAACCAGAGTCGTTGTAAGAGTACCGCATACCACAATTACCCATCCGGTCTATCATGGGCTTATGTTCTTGAGTATTTTCAGACCAGGACATTGATTGATGGCTCAATAACCTGCCTTGAGCATCATACGTGTTTTCCACAGCTTGGGCACCATCTTTGCCTGAAACCCTTTGTCCCTTCGAATCACGATAATCTATCAACTCTTCCAATCCACGGTCATTATAGAAGATTTGAACATAGTCAGCTTCATCCTGCCTCTGTTTTTGAGGGTATCCGCTTTTATTTACATAATGCACAACCACCTGTTTTTTCCAATCATATAGATCAGAAGGGGCGTATATCATTCGCCAAACGATATCTCCGTTTTCATTTTTTCCAATCTCATAAATCGGCCTGCCGTTTTTCCCGGAAAAAAATTCCCACCGGCATACTGACTGCAATTCTCCTTCAGACAGATCTCTTTGTGCTGTCTTATGATTTCCGCCGGAAAAAATTTGCCCCGTTTTTTCATCCAGAGGGGCTTCGTATGATGAATAAAGATATGTTCCCATATTGTGTTGTGTTGTCAAATTAAAGTGGGAATCGATAGCACGCAGGGAGATTACCTTGGGATGGCGGGGGCCTATAAACCAAATTCTGCTTCCTTGGGTGGTAATCTCATAGGACCTTTGCCGGTTTCTCACAGCTTTTTTAGACAACGGTTCTCCGATCCCCCGGGGCTGACCGTACACTCTTTTAACAGAGTGAAAGCAGGTTCTATGTTCAAGGAACCAGCAATTAAAAACAACTAGTATGGTTGACAAAAGGAGCAAAACTGCAGCACAGGAAGCCAGGGCAATATAGCGGGATTTTTTCAGCCTTTTTTCATACTCAAGAACTTGATTTTCCCGTTCAGCATCCTGTATCAGTTCCTTTCTCAGGTTGCGATTCTCCAATGCCACGCCGGTTAACAAATCATGTGAAATTTCGACATGCCTGGTTCCCAATCGGTCCTCAAAGCGTAACAAACGGCGATTAACCAGAATATCAAGTTCGTTTTGTTTTATACCTTTTTGAACGGCATCCGTAACCGGCAGGGTTGCCCTGAATCCGGATTCGGTAAGGAGTTGGTCTTCAATAAAAGTTTGGACATTATCGTCCAGTCCCTCAAAGCTGCGGGCATACAAATCCTTTAAAATATCTTCCCCTTCTTCTGAGACCAGTGCTTTTGTAATACTTGATTCATCACGCAAAACCATTCGTCTGTATAGCTCATCACACATGACACTCAGATATGCAGGCTCAACTTTATCCTTGCCGTGGAAATCCTGGTTATTTTTTCCGGCAACCGCTTCAACAATTTTTGCAGTAACCGTATCATCTATCCACTCTCCACCGGCCCGGGAAATAACTTCAAATGCCGCCCTTTGATCAAACGCCTGCAAGGCAAAGCGATTTCTCATAACTGAAGGCATCTTGCTCCTAAGAAGATCCAGCTTTGGTACGTAGTCTTCTCTTAAAGCAAGTATTATTTTATAATTTTGCAGGTGGGGATCACAGTCGATAATTTTTTCTTCGGACTCCACAGCCTGGCGTAAGGTCATCGGGATACGGTTCTCTGCAAGATCAGCCAGATCTTCAATGAATTCGTCATCCCCACGGCCAAGCGTAAAAATCTCCTCAAATTGATCAAGAATAAGCACCGGGGTCAACAAATCGTTTCTTGAACTCCAGCATTCGATGGAATGAAAAAATTCCCACAACCCCATACCCGAAACATCAAATTTAGATATGCCTTCAACTTCCACTTGAAACTTTCGCGCTTCTTCTAACAGGGTGCTTATAAGCTGTTCCTTTGGTGACGGGAGGCCCTCTCCATAATGCAGGCGGACAACAACCGGAAATTTTCCGGAATTCCTCAGCAACGGCAAAACACCGGCTCTCAGCAATGATGTTTTTCCTATGCCTGAAGTGGCAAACAGTATGGTAAGCACATCCCGGTCGATGAATTTGACAAACTCTTTTATTTCCCGATCCCGGCCAAAAAACAGATCCTTATCTTCTTCCGAATAATAATTCAGTCCCTTCCAGGGAGAGTGTTCAAGACGTTCTGCTATCTTTTTTTGTTTATTTTGCAAAACCCCGGATGTTTCTTTCACATTATTCATGAACGGGCCCTCCTGAAAATGCGGATACCCTCACGGATACTTTGTATAAATGCTTCATCCAATTTCCCTCCAGGCGCATATGACCAGTGAATTTTGCTGAAAGGCCGGACAAAGGAGGCCTCGCATGTTGTATCATCAAGACAGAGTGGCCGGATATACCTGTCTTCCGGCATTCGCATGGAGTCGGAATGTCTGGCAAGTTCCCATTCCCGTAAAAAAAAGCGTTCCCGTTTCCCTCCCCAGTTGTCAGGATTCAGGGAACCTGATATCAAAGGCACAAAAAAGGAGGCTTTCCTGATTCGTTCTTCTATGACCGCTTCCCATCTGTCACCGGATTGCAGTGCTGAAGAATCCATCCATGTATCAATCCCGGCTGTTTCCATCTGACTACGAATTTTAACGGCAGATTCCATATCCTCTCGAATATAACTGATGAACACAGCACCGGGTTTCATCGGTTCAAGCAAGTTCTGCTCAAAATCCGGAGAATGAGCGGCAGCAGAAACATCTTCAACTTCAGGTAAAGTTTTAAGCCATCGGTCATATAATTCTGCGATAAAAACACCGGGGGAATACGGTGATAGAATTTTACCCCCTTTTCGTTCAAGAAAAGATCTAAGTCCCATATCGTCGTTTTTACTTACATACCAAAGATCTACATCTTTTCGGTTTGCATGCAGGGCATGGACAAAAAACCGTCCGAGCCAATCCGGGAAATTACATCCTAACAAAAGCACGGTCTTGCCTTGAAGATAATCATAAAAATTTTGAGGGCCATATTCACGATCCAGCAAAGACCAGCTGAACTCAATCAGATCGTCTTCAGTAACCGCACAGGTTCCGGGACAACGGCTGGTTGCGCCGAAAAGCTGCATCAAAGCTCTGTTTTGTCGAAAGTTAAAGTTAGATGGCAGATCTATTTCAGAACCTGCCCCACCTGGTGCAAACATGATTCGTGCAAAGGGTTTGCCGGACTTCTTCATCAATTTATCCAAAAAGTGGTCGATGGAAGTTGTGACAATGAGCGGAAAGGACTTAATGTCCACGATCTGTTCTAATACCTGAGGAATTGACCAGGTTTTTCTCTGGACAACATAGTCAACCAGAACTGCAAGCCGATTTATATTCCTGATACGGCTTTTTGAGTCCATTAAAATATGGCCCGCTACCTGATATAGCAGGGGCATATTTCCAAATTTCTCTGTTTCTATTCCGGCCTCTTTTCCTGCTTCAAGGCCCCATAAATCATAATATGGAACCAACCGGCCCTCATCATTTTCCACTTCTAACATTTCCGGCCCGATAACCGGGACAACCAGCTCGTCTTTGATCAAGCCGATCAGGATCTCCCAATCCCATTCCGACATGAATGAATTTTCAGTTTTTAGGTGAAGTTCATTGAAACTGTTCATGAATATGCTTGGCTCCAATTCTACGTTAAGGACGGTTAGAGATATTGGTATATCCTGAATATATCAATTATAATAGCCAGTTAGCATTACGTTTAATACTCCATAGCAGGAATTACTTTGGCATACAAGATAAAAAGAAAGATATATTTTACCAATGCCGACTTTTGGAATCAAAGGCAATGGCCCCTTGGAAATCATAAATCACAGCCCTGAACCGGCACGGTGCCGGGCAAGAGTTTTCGGCAGACCGGATCATGGCAGTGCCTACTTTTTCCAGCACATCCGGGTAATCGGGCCAGAGCATTCCAAAGGCATGCCGGGCCGTGTTGGCGTTTAACACCTCCCGAGTCAGGGTTTCATTGCCGGTCTCTTTTTTGACCACATCCGCCAGCCAATCCATGGTGAGATCCGACTTGGCGGCATGGGTATGGGCAACCCCCTGGGCCATTTTCAGGGCTTTGCCGAAAAACACGGCCAGGGTGGCATTGGGGATCTTATGTTCAGCCAGGCATTCCATGGACATGCCGAAAAAGTCCCCGATCTGTATAAAGGCCTCCGGGTGCAAATGGTACAGACCCGTAAAAAAATTTTGGGAAAACCGCTCAGATCGCCTTCCCGTGGTCAAAACGACATGGTCACACCCGCATGCCCGGGCCACGGACATGGCCGACCGGATGGTGGCGGTATAGGCTTCGTGGGACAAGGGTTTTACAAGTCCTGTGGTGCCCAGAATGGACAAGCCCCCTTCTATGCCCAGCCGCCGGTTCAAGGTTTTTTCGGCCAGAACTTCGCCGTTTTCCACAAAAATTTCAGCGCTCACCCCGGCAGCGCTGTGATACTGGGTGAGCACCTGTAAGGCCGATTCACGGATCATTTTCCGGGGACCGGGATTGATGGCAGGTTCGCCTGGCGGAACTTCAAGGCCGGGCTTGGTGACCACCCCCACGCCTTTACCGCCAAATATCTGCACCATACCCGGTTCATCTGTCAGCCCTACCACGGCACCGATCCTGGCCCGGTGGGTAATATCCGGGTCATCCCCGGCATCCTTAACCACCACGGCCCGGACAAGGCCATTGTATGGAGATACCGAATCAACAAGAACCTCAAGTACCTGGCCGTTGAGCAGATTGATGTTTACCGATCCGGGAATCTGCTTTGTAAACAGGTACACCAGCGCCGCTTTTACCGCTGCCGCGGCCGCCGTACCCGTGGTAAATCCCTGGCGTAAATTTTTCGTCTCTCTATCCGGCAAACCAATATACCAGTCCCACAAAAACAATACTTGCCATTCGGAACCCCTGGCCCATCAGTAACATGGAAAGTCCCATGCCCGGTGAAAAAATGCCCATGTACCGGGGCAGTTGATGCCGGATGGCCCGGATGGGAAATGCGATGATATTGCCTAAAAGCAGTGCGATCACAGTCTGTTTCATGGTGATGGTGCCGGCATCCATCAAGGCACCTGCCGCAGCGAATCCTGCAGTGAACTCCGAAGCGAAACTTAAGACCACCACGCTTAAAGACTGGGCCGGGACAAATTTTTGCACCGCAAACCGGGTCATAAAAATTTCAATGGCATCAAATGCACCTGCTGCGGTCAGCACGTACACCATGGTGTAGACCGGAACCACAAAGGCCATCACCCGGGAAAACCGGGCGGGAAGCTTTTCCTTTAAAGACTGCATCAACGGCTTTTTCTTTTTTGAAATGCCTTGGGCGTCCCCGGCCTGAACATCGTCACCTGCAACAGGCACAGAATTTTGGGCCGGCACAAAAAAGCGTCCGAACAAAACGAACAAAAATGTACGCACACAGGTGGCCAGAAAGGTTAAAAAAAAATAGAGCAACCCTGCCGTACGCGTTAAGGGCACCACAATAAAAAACGTCATGGGCAGGTGCAAAAAAAAAGCCGGGAACTGATTGATGAAGTTGGTCAAAAAAAGCTGGCGCCGGGAGATCTGCTTTTCTTTATAAAAATCCAGGAGCATGGCATTGGCCGACACCCCTGAAAAAAAGGCAGCGGTGAACGCGGCAGAACACCGGGTGCCTAAGTTGGCAAACCGGAATACCGGTGCGGCCAGAGCCCCCAATTTACTGGTCCAGCCCGTGTCATCAATGGCCTGGGCCACCACAAGACCGATGCAGACAAAGGCCAGCATCCGGGAAAGCGGCAACAGCAGACGTTTAGGCAGCTTTGCCGCAGTGACGCCATCCACCCAGGCAAGGCCCGCGGCAAGCACGACGGCTGTGATCAAAAGCCCGATTAAAAGCATCAGACCATTATTCTTTTTTTTCTTAGGATTCAACGCTATGCCCGTTTTTCTTGGATATGATCAAGGTCCAGTAGTCGGGTTTTTTTTCCTGAAACGCGTTCACATTGGGAACAATCTGCTCACCGTCAAGCCCGCATTTGACTATGCCCACACTGTTTTCCGCCAGGCCTGCCTCATCCAGGGCCTTTGCAATGTCACCGGCATTTTTATATGCTTTAAGAAAAATCACATTGTCCGCATGGTCGCTGATCTGCCGGAACTTGTCCCCGCCCATGACACCGGATAAAAGAATCATGGACTCCTCGCCTTCCACCAGAGGCGTATTGATGCGGGCCGCTGCCGCCTGGTAGGACGTGATGCCCGGAATGGAACATATCTCAATGTGCGGGGCAAGTTTTTGGATGTATTTAATCAAATATCCGTAGGTGGAGTAGGTCATGCAATCCCCAAGGGTGATAAAGGCTACATTTTTACCCTGCTCCAGCACCTTGATGACAGTTTTGGCATTATCCTGCCACGCCGCTTCCCGGGCCTGGGTGTCCCGGGTCATGGGAAAAGGGAGCCTTTGAATGGGCACAGAGTCCCGTAAATGGGGTTTGACGATCTCAGCCGCCAGACTATGGGAATTTCTTGCAGCAGATGCGGCAAATACCATGTCCACCTTACTCAGAATTTCAACGGCTTTTAAGGTGATAAAATCCGGATCACCAGGCCCCACACCAATACCGTACAAAATGCCTTGGGTCATGTTACCTCCTTTCACCGGCAACCCTATCTCCTGCAATTAGGGCCAGCGCATTAATAACACTTGCCGCCACATTGGAGCCGCCTTTGCGGCCCACATTTGAAATATAAGGCGTATTGGTTTCCATCAAGGCGGCCTTGGATTCCGCCGCATTGACGAACCCCACGGGAAGCCCCACAACAAGTGCCGGATTCGCCTCTTTCTTTCTTATCATCTCCAGCAGGCGAAGCAAAGCGGTGGGAGCGTTGCCTACCACATAAATACCGTTTTCCATCATGTGTGCGGCCTCTTCCACCGCCACATGAGCCCGGGTCACCCCCTGTTCCTTTGCCTTGGCCGCCACCCGGAGATCAGCCATGAGGCATTCACACCTGCCGCCAAATATCCCCAAAGGACCGGTTCGGATACCGGCTTTTGCCATATTGGTGTCCGTTACCACGGTGCAGCCGTTCCGGATGGCGTTGACTCCGGCCGCCACCGCATTGTTTGATATCCTGACCATCTGCATATATTCAAAATCTGCTGTGGTATGAATCATACGCCGCACAATTTTCCACTCATCCGCATCAAAATTGTGGGGGCCTGCCTCCGCGTCAATGATGCCAAAGCTTTTTGCTTCGATTTCATGGGGCTTCATTTACGAAAAGTTTTCCTTTCTTTCTGATATTGAAAACACGCCTGCACAAAATGTTGCGGCACGTCCGGGTTGCTTTTAAAATGCAGGTGCAGATAACTGCCAAGGGTCCGGTTCTTTTCAAACCCGGGGACAACACGTTTGCCGCCGGTCCGGTCACTTACATTATACACGTTTTTTTCATCATGGTCATCCAGGCTGGAGTAATGGAACTCATGTCCCCGGGCGGTAAGGCCTGCCGGCCCCAGGATTGTGTCCCGCTTCAACGTAATTTCCCGGTATCCAAGGGCCCGCAACCGTTTGGACATGCGGCAGGTAAACCCAAAACAGCCCACCATGTCGTGGCATTGCCCGTCTAAATCTTCCAGGGTACGGCAAAGGGTCATGAACCCGCCGCACTCGGCATAAATGGGCATATTGTTTTTGCAGGCCATGGAAACCGCCTGCCTAAATCCGGTGTTTTGGGTAAGGGTTGCGGCATGCAGTTCCGGGTATCCGCCGCCAAGATAAAGGCCGTCTATGTTATCCGGCAAATTGGGTTCCGATAGTGGCGAAAAATAAACAATCTGTGCCCCGGCCTGTTCCAGCAGTTCAATATTTTCGGGATAATAGAAACAGAATGCCGCATCCCGGGCCACGGCAATGCGTACAAAAGCCGGTTTCTTTTCCGGAAAAATTGGCGGACCTGTAGGAATTATAGGCAATGAGTCCAGCAGCGAATCAAGATCCATGCAATTTTCTACCAGATCGGCCAGGGCATCTTGCATCTGATGGTCAAGTCCATGGTCGTCACTGGTGACAAGACCCAAGTGCCGGGAAGGAATTTCAATGTCCGGGTTCCGGCCCACCCCGCCCAGACACGGCATCTTCACATTGCCTTCCAGGGCCTGGGTCAGATAGTCCAGATGGACGGGGCTACCCACTTTGTTGAACAGCACCCCTGCAAATTTTAAGTCCGGGTCGAAATTTTCAAATCCCTGGACCAGGGCCCCGGCGCTTCGGGCCATGCTCCGGGCATCCACCACTAGAAGAACGGGCAGATCCAGCCATTTAGCCAGCTGGGCTGTGGAACCGGCCTCACTCCTGCCGTCATACCCGTCAAACAGGCCCATCACCCCTTCAACCACGGATATGTCAGTTTGGCTTGTGTTTTGCCTAAAAATATCCAGATTGGTCTGTTTCTTAAGCATCCACCCGTCCAGGTTACGGCCGGCAACACCTGTGATGGTGGTGTGGTGCCCCGGATCAATGAAATCAGGACCGGCCTTAAAGGGGGCAACACGCAGTCCACGGCGCTTGAATGCCGCCATTAGCCCCAGGGTTATCGTAGTTTTCCCGCACCCGGAATGAACGCCGGCTACCACAATCCCCTTCATTGGACTCTCCCTTTTTCAAGCGCCCCGGGATAAAGCATGTCCGCAATGGCGTGAATGCCTTTAAGCAAATCCATGGTGGGCCGGGATACAATCTTTTCGTCCACAATGAAAACCTGATTCTCCTTTACCGCCCGGATCACATCAAAGCCGGGCTCATCTTTGATCATCTCTATTGTGGGCTGGTTCATGGCACCTTTCTGGGACAAGAAAACATCAATCTCATGGGCATGGGATAAAATTCGCTCCTTGCCGTAAAAGGCGATATTGGTACCTCTCACGGACGGCGCGTCCCGGGCTATGTTTACACCGCCCGCTGTTTCCAAGGCAAAGATGGCCATGGAACCGGGTGTAAAGGTTTTCATCCGGGAGTGAATGGCCTCAAAATAGACCTGTTTTTTATCCGCAATCATCCGGGTCACTGACTGAATGCCGGCAATTTCATCCTTGAATGCGGCGACCATCTGACGAGCTTGATCAACTTTACCGGTCAGGGTGCCCAGGGTCAGCCAGTAGTCAAACATCTCATCCACACTGCCGGGCTGAAGGGAAACAACAACAATGCCTGATCTTTCCATACCTTTTACCAGAGCTGCATAGGCCCTGTCGATCATGGGCCGGATCAACACCAGGTCCGGCCGGGCAGCCAGAAATTTTTCAAGTCCGTCATGGTAGGAAAATTCCTGTTTGGCCCCCCATTCGTCCATGGGGCAGATCCCAATGATTTCATCATCAAGCCCCAGGGTTTCCAAATTCCGGGTATGTGCACCGTACAGACTGATAATCCGGGTAAAGGGCGCATCAACCTGAATACTGCGCCCGCCGGCATCCGTAACAATATTGCCGGCATGACTTTGCACCGGCAATGCCCAGAACAACAAAGCTGAAAAAAACACTATAATTTTGATGACGTTTCGTTCAAACACAATCATAAAAATACCACCTGTTTGCAATGGATGGTTTCATCGAAATACACTCGGGATGACACGTCAAACACCTCTTTGATCACCGCTTCCGTGAACACATCGTCAACGGTCCCATGGGCCATGATCCGCCCTTTTTTTAAAAACAGCAGAAACCTGCAGAACCGGGCGGCCAGATTAAGATCCTGCATCACACTGACCACCGTGAGACCGTTATTTTTCACCCTGTCCGCGGCCAGAGCCATAAGCGCCAGGGTATGGCGGATGTCCAGGTTGGAGGTGGCCTCATCCAGAATCAAATAGGAGGCTGCCTGGGCCAGGGCCCTGGCAAACACCACGCGCTGGCGTTCCCCGCCGGACAGTTCCGTAACATGGCGATGGGAAAAATCGCTGATCCCGGTGGCAGCCATGGCCTGATCCACCAACTCCCGATCCTTTGCACCGGGTGCACTGAACCGGCCCAGATGGGGATACCGTCCCATCATCACCACCTGATCCACGGTAAAGGGAAAGTTTACCCGGAAATCCTGGGGCACCAGGGCACATTTTTTCGCCAGTTCATTGGCGTTTAAATCCTCCAGACGCCTGCCGTCCAACAGGATGTCGCCGTTCTGCGGTTTCAGGTGTCCTGTGATCAGGTCAAGCAGGGTGGTTTTCCCACTGCCGTTGGGCCCGAGCACACCATAAAGGCACCCGGTCTGTATTTCCATGCTGACCCCAGAAAAAATGACGCGCTTCTCATAGGAAAAACAGATATCCTTTAATGTATATCCCATGGACCTTTAAAATCTTTGTTTTCCGAAAAACTGACGTTTAAACACATAGCAGAAAAACGGCCCCCCGATCAATGCGGTGAGCACCCCAATGGGCAATTCCGAAGGCAGTACGGCCCGGGTAAAGGTATCCGCACACAGCAACAGCACCGCCCCGGCCAGAAGGGAAACCGGCATCAGCCACTGGTTGTCCGCCCCCACAATCCCGCGCATCATATGGGGCACCAAGAGCCCCACAAACCCGATGATGCCGGACACGGACACGCACAATGCCGCAATGAGCGAAGCGGCTGCCAAAAGAATCAGACGGGATTTTTTCACATCCATGCCAAGGGAGGCGGCAGCCCGGTCGCCCAAGGCCATAAGATTCAAATCCCTGCCAAAACACAGGCACACCCCAGCGCCGATGCTCACAAAAGCAAAGGCAAGCCCCACATCCATCCAGGTCTTGGCAGCAAAACTGCCCATGAGCCAAAAGATGATCACCGAGACCCGTTCATCCGCCGCATATTTTAAAAAACTGATCCCGGCTGAGAGAATGGCTGCAACGATAATGCCCGAAAGAATCAGGTTATTGGATGAATATCCGGCAGTGCCGCCAGACAGATAGAGCACCACGGCCAAAGTCATGATGGCACCGGCAAAGGCGCACAGCCCCACACTCAGCCCCTGGAAGTAACTCATATTGAAAAAAAAGGCCACACAGGCCCCAAAGGCGGCACCGGCTGAAATGCCAAGGGTATAGGGATCAGCCAGGGGATTTCTTAAAATCCCCTGGAACACCACCCCGGAAACAGAGAGCCCTGCCCCAACAATGGCTGCCGTCAAAATTCTGGGAAGGCGCACATCCCAGATAATGGCCGATGCCAGCGCATCCACAGGGCCCCGGCCGCAGAGTTTTTCCCAGATCACGCCCAACACTTGCACAAAAGGCAGGCGAACCACGCCCATGGCCGCAGACAAAACAATAGCCCCGCCCAGCAGCAAGCCAAGACCAATCGCCACCCGGGCGGAGGAACTTTTTATGCCTGTCACAGCCGGCATAGTTAACAAATATCCTTTTTTTATTTAAAATGGGCCATTACCTTTGCCAACTGACCGATCCAGATATCGGCAAACTCATCATATTCAGCCGTACCCTTAAGTACAGTCTGACAGGAGAATCCCACCTTGGTCAGCCGGGATTTCCAGGAATCTTCCTCATCGCCTGCCATATCATTTTTGGCGTGGTCGCCGGCAACGGACATAAAGGGCATTAACCAGACTTTTCCAGTCTTTTTTGCCTTAAGCCAGGTAATGACATCCCCAAGGTCAGGATACCCTTCCACGGTGCCCATGATGATATTAGGGTCTTTTTGCTGAAGCTGCCAGTTCATCGCAGCGTAGTAAATATTTCCCGGATGGTGGGTGCCATGCCCCATGAGCACAACAGCTTCGTTTGCCTTACGCGCCCTGGGCAGCGTGGCAATGATCGCGTCAACTGCTTTGGCAACCGTATCTTGGGCACCCAGCATGGGATAACCTAAAATGAGCCTGTCAAAACCATTGGGCATGGCCTTGAAACCATTCACGGTCATGGTCAGTTCATGGTACTCTTCTCCCGGAATGGTATGGAGGGACTGCACGGCCACATGGGTATACCCTTCATCCATCATTTTGGCCAATGCCTGGGCCGGGGAAAGAATCATCTCACCCTGATTGGCCAGTTTATGCCGGATGATATGGGAGGTATAAGCCCAGACCACATCAACACCGGGAAACGCCTTTTTCACTTTTGCCTCAATGTTTTGAAAAGAGACCTTTGCCGAGGCCTCGCTGGTACCAAACGCCACCAGCAGAATGCCTTTTTTCATCTCTCTTGCTTCTTTGTGGGCATATGCATTTGCCGCACACAAAACCATTGCCAAAACAACTGCTGCGCACATCACCTTTCTCATACAAATTTCTCCTGATTATCCTGGATGTTAAAAATAACGCGCGGCAAGCCATCCGGAACCTGCACCGCGTCCTAAAACAAAACAGCAGAAGCATGTTTGCCAAAAACATCCCCTCCGCCATTCTCCCATGGAAGGCGATCCCGCATATAGGACATCCCCAAAAAAACAAAACAGCCCTTCAAGCCTTTTATGACTTGAAGGGCTGCACCCAGTTTTCTTGGCCCTGTAATAGTTATGTCTGCGCCGGCAATTCCCTTTGCAAAACGCACATCATCAGCTCAGGCAGGTCTTCTGGCTCCCGGATCACCCAAACACCTGCGCCTTCCCATACGCCTAAAAAAACGAACAGTGGCAATGTGCAGGTTTTGTCCCCGGTTACAGCGGCGGGACCGCTCCCGATTCCAACGGGATTCCCTGTTAGGCCCAAACGGGCACCTCAACACAAGACGCATGATTGCGCAATACAAAGCCCCTGTCAAGCGAACGTTGGGAAGGGAAAAAAGAATCGCATGTAACGACCCTGTAGTCCAGGCCCATAATCAATTCATCTCCTTGAACACGAATTCGGGGGACCGTATATGTATTGCATTGACAACAACTTAAGTTTTCAATACATCTTTTTTTCATTATGCCAAGAATAGCAAGAGCTACAGCAGAAGGGATGCCCCACCATATAACGCAACGAGGAAATCGACGTCAGGAACCATTTTTTCAGATGATCGGTAAATGAAAATATTTATAATATTTTGAAATGACTATAAAAAATTAACCCGAATATTTACATCTCAACAATCCATGGCATTTTATGGATCAGGTACGATACTTCCAATAACCAGGCTTTCGACGCTCGTGTGCAACCGCAGCTATGAGAATTTTTTCACCTCTTATGAAAAATGGGATATAATATGGAAATACAGGACAATTCACTCTTCTATAACCGCTTGAATGCTCTCTCCAAAGTGTTGGATCTTCAAGAATTCGGTCAAGAACATGGGCAACCTCATTTCGGAAACGTTTTCCCAACCCGGGTTCTTTGGATTCATACCAAGTAGCAGCTTCAAATAGCTCTAATTCCGCCTCTTCAAGAAATTCAACAATCATTGATTGAGTCGGCGGTCTAAATCTGAAAAAACTTCGCTAGCTGGACGAGATCTCATTTCTCCCCGGTCATAACGAGCAATACGATCCTTGATTGCCGTATCCCAGGCAGACCTCACATCTTCTGATGCATGTGGTTCGCTTAGCATTAAAAGCCGGTTGGCGAGAGTAAGTCTTTGATCCTCCGGCAGGAGGATAGCATCTTGTAATATTTGATTTATCGAATTCATATGTACAATATATCAACCTTCCCCTTATTTGTCATGGTCTATTATATTCTTTTAACGCAACGAGGAAATCGACGTCAGCAAACATTTTTTTAAAAGCGAATTCGGGACATCTTACTTAATTAAAGTAGCCATAGATGAAAATGGGTAGAATAGGAACCAGGGCATGCCCAGTTTCCCTCATCAAACCAAAGAAAAGGGATCAAGCGAACGTTGGGAAGGGAAAAGAGCAATCGCATGTAACGTCCCTGTAGTCCAGTCCCATAATCAATTCATCCCTTTGGGTTTTCAAGTAATTCCTCTATACTTTTTATTAAATCCGTTATCAAAAGCGGCTTATCGAGAAATTTTGACACATTGAGGTCCTTTGCTTTCTCCTTATCTAATTTCTCGCTGTAGCCGGAACAGATAATAACAGGGATATCAGGTCGGATTTCTAATATTCTTTGTGAAAGTTCAGTACCTATCATTTTGGGCATTGCCATATCGGTAATCACCAGATCGAAATCGTCCGGATTCGCTTTGAGTAAATCCAATGCTTCGGTACTGTCTTGAAGACCGGTTACACGATAGCCATAATCTTCAAGTGCCATGATGCCCAATTTGACAATTGGTTCTTCATCATCTACCAATAGAATATGCTCATTTCCGGTTTTACTTAAAAGACCAATAGAATCCTTTTTTTCAATGTCAAAAGCCTGATCCGTAATCGGCAAATAAATTTTAAAAATTGTTCCGATTTTATGGCTGCTTTCAACACTTATCCCCCCATTACAATTTTGAACAATGCCATACACCACCGATAACCCGAGTCCGGAACCTTTTCCCACTTCTTTTGTGGTGACGTATGGTTCAAAAATTTTATCCTTTATACTTTCGGGAATACCAATGCCGTTATCCTTAACACTTAAACATAGGTATTCACCTTTAGGAAGGTCTAATTCCTGGGAAGGATTGCCTTTATCCAAACCAATAACTATATCACCCTGATCTCCTGCGACTGCATGATAGGCGTTTGTACAAAGGTTTAGGAGGATTTCATGAATTTCAGAATCATCACACAACACAGCGTCCTGGCCATCATAAAGATCACTGGTTAAATTAATATTCGCCGGAATAGTGGATCTTAGCAATTTCAATGTTTCTTTAATCACGGGTTGAAGGATCGTTGGCTTTAATTCCGGTTCCTGTTGTCTTGAAAAATGGAGAATGCGTTTAACCTGATCTCTGGCCCGCTTTGCACCATCCAGAATATCTGTTAGTTTTTCCTGTACAGGATGATCTTTAGGTAGTTCCTTCTGTGATAATTGGATAAATCCGATTATTGGGTAGAGTATATTATTAAAATCGTGTGCAATGCCGCCGGCCAGTTGTCCGATTGCTTCCATTTTTTGGGACTGCTGGTATTTTTTCTCCATCTCTTTGAGTTCTGTAATATCTGTGGCAATTTGAATCCTGACCAGTCTCCCGTCCGTCCATTCTATTGCACGGTCATGGTTGACATACCACTTGCAAGTTAAAGGATTTCTATCCTGCCATACACAGACATCATCCGGGTTCCCGTTTTCATCAACCAATTGATTATTGGTGCAAAAATTGCAGGGCAGCGTTTCCCCTCTAAACACCTCCCAGCACTTTTCTCCGGTGAAATCCCTGCCAAAGCTGTTGATCATGAATTTATTCATAAACAATATTTCATATGTATCCATGTCAGCGACATAAATTGTGGCATCAATACTGTTTAGAACAGTCAAGAATCTCTCATGGGAGGCTCTAAGTGCCTCCTCTGCCTGTTTACGTTCGGTAATATCCACAAGAGAACCAACAATGGCTGTAACAGAACCATTCTCAACCAATGGGGCCTCCCGCACCTCAACAATCAATTTCCGGCCGCTTTTATGCTGCATCTCCAGTTCATATGTGGGTTGCCGTTTCCCAGTTCGGATCGCTTCCTGGGTAAATTCCATTGCCTTTTGGTTCATGGGATGATCCGTAATGAAATCGGTCCAGCACTCCATTACTTCTTCCGGCTCATAACCAAGGTATTGCCTGACCTGGGGACTGACGAAAGTCATTTTGTGATCTGATGTGTGTGAATAAAAAAGGTTGGTACTGTTTTCAATAATATTTTTCAACCTGGATTCACTTATTTTCAGTGCTTTTTCCGCCTGTTTCCGGTCTTTAATTTCAAGCGTGAGCTTTTTGTTCCAATGGGAAAGTAGCAATATGATTATAGTGAAGCCAATACTGAGCGCGCCAACCCACCCGAGAATAACAGTCCAGTTTATTTTTTGCTCAATCTGAACCTTGAACCACTTTTGTATGACGGCATCCACATCTTCTTTTGGAATCATTCGAATCGTTTTATCCATGATGCTGACCAGTTCCGGCAATGAATGGTTTACCAGATAACCATACGGCTCCGGAGGCGTGCCCACAGGCCCTAAAAGCTTTAAAGAGGGATACTTGTACAAAAGATGGCCAACCATCAGCATCCCCCCCATCAATACATCTGCTTTTTTCGACACCACAGCGTCTATGGCTTCTTTGAATGAATTCACCGGATAGGTCCGGAGGTCAGGATACGCTTTTAAGACCTTATTAAAAATCTCTATTCCCCGGACAATTGCAATTGTTTTGCCTTTCATCGCCGAGATTCCGTTGACAACAGGCATTTCGTTTCGACCGACAACGACTAAATTTATTTTCATGCTCAATAAGGTATTAAACACAATATTCTTACGTTCCGGTATTTCAAAGCCGACGGACATATCAATTGTGCCGTTCCGTAAAAAATTATCCAGTTCTTTTGCCGGGATGGTAATCAAATCGAATTTCAAACCGGAATAGGTACTAACCAATTTAAGATGGTCTGGGCTGACCCCTTTGAGAACACCACCTTCGTTATAGAACAGAGGTGGAAAATTAGACGGAAACCCGACGCGAATTTTTGGGTGCTCTAAAATCCATGCTTTTTCAATATCGGTCAGCTGCATTTTATCTGCATCGTTTCTGTAATATTGTTTTTCAGGATCAGATATCCAGCGTTTCTCAATCTGTGCCAGTTCGCTGTTGGAAATAGAATTAAAACCGTCGTCCACGAGCTTAAGCAATTGCGAATTGTGTTTCAAAACCCCGGCATGGCATGTCCGTTTGAAAACCAGCGGGCTGGTTTTTAAATGCCCCGACATCCCAAAACGATTGATAATGGATGCCATGTCAGGGCCTTCTGATAAAAGGCAATCTGTTTTTTGGGACAACACAGACCGGATCATTTTTTCCCGGTTTGTAAATGTGAGCACGATGGATTCAGGGTATCTTTGTTTGGCATATTCTTCTTGAAACGAACCTTTTGTCACGCCGATTTTTATTCCTGACAATGTATCGCTGATGTCAATTTTAATTGAAGCAAAAGGATAGAAAAAATATGAGCCTACACCAAAGAAAGGTTGGGAAAACGCCATCCATTGCGAACGCGAATCACTATAAAACAACCCGGAATGAATACTTGCCTGCCCGTTTTTCAGATAACGCAGCGTATCTTCCCACGCGCCAGGGATAAAGACGATCTCTTTTCCGGTTTTCTTTGACCATAGATTCCAAATATCGATAAAAAGCCCTGCAGGCTTACCATCAACATCCAACCGGGTCAGCGGCGCATAATCTTTATCAATGGCAATTGACAACGGCTCATCGAAGGTATTTTCAGCCGCTTCACTTTGCAAACTCAGTATGAAGAGAATTGATACAGTAAAAAAAATAATTCTGTGTCGCATTCAACCGTTCCGTGATTCATTCAAAAGGATTTATGAACCCAAATGTAAACGATACGAATTACCTTTCAGGCAATTCATGTGCAGGCGCCAGCAATCACGAAATCTGCCGGGGCACATCCTTGTTGAAAAAATTTTTAATTTTTGCAAAGAGCAATCTAATGCCCCGCCATATTTTAGGCAGCAACCACACAATCAGGCAAATAAAGCCGATCAGAAGAGCCAAAAATAAAACAGGATTATGAAGCGCTACCAGGATGCCGCCGATAACGGCCACATCTTCAAGCACCGAAGCAATCCAGTTGGAGAAGGGTTCAGGAGACGTGTTGATCAGAAGCCTGGAACCCGATTTTGTCAGATGGCTGCCCGTGGCAAGGCCACCGCCCAGGATTCCGGCAGCAAGGGCCAAAGAAGGATTGACATCGCCCACGGCCCCTGCGGCAATCATCACGCCGGCAGGAATCCTGATAAAGGTGTGAATTGCATCCCATCCCGTATCCACCCCGGGAGTTTTATCCGCAAAAAATTCAACACAATACATGAAGCCGGAGGCCCACAGCACCACAGGGTCGGACAATATTTCAAGATTTTGGGGCAGCACCAGGTTGCCGGTGGCACCCAGAATCCCCAAAACAAATACCGTAGCATACAGGTTGATTCCGCTGGCCCATGCCGCGCCCATGCTCAATGCTATGGTTTTAATAATCTGATCAAAGGATTCCATCGTTTCAACGCCTTTCACCGATAATCGTTAATTCATCCTCTCTTTTTGAAACATCAAGTCTCTTGGAAAGTGCCTGCCTGATACACTATCACATCACCCAGGGCAAAACCATACAAGGTTAACGCGTTGAAAATTAGCCTAAATTTTGCCGATTACTTCATTGGGCACTAAAATAACAGCCATGGACTGGCAGAAAGATTTCCTACCACTGCTTCCAATATAAAATAGTCCCAAGCATTGACCCTGACGGGAAAGTCGGCAGGCCGCCCTGTTCCGATGGCACGCCTTCCTCCCAACCGGTTGTTCTGTTATCGTTTTGATCAAATTCATCTTCGCCGTACTGCTGGATGTCGCCGCCGGACCGCTGAATCAGGTATGTAAATTGAACTTTTTCGTCGACCACATACTTGTCCGGGTCATTACAGATTTCGCTATCTATGCCCATTCCGCTGGCGCAGTTGACCACCCAGGATCGGGCCTGGCCGCCGCATTCGCAGACCACGTCCGTGGGACGGGCCGTATCAAAGAAAACAATATTGTACTCCGTTACGGAGGGATCTGAGTAACATCTCTCCCTCAAATAATTTCCACCGGCCTCTTCCAAGGGGATATGCCAGGCCGCCTGAAGGGGGTTTGTGTTGATGGCATCAAGGGTCTCGCATGTCAGGGCACTTGCATTGGTGGTGTTGTTGATACTGACAGCGCCTTTGATGGCTATATTGTCAGCACCGTAATTAAAGGGAACGCCATATAGATAATTGATATCACCGTTTGTGTCCTGGGTCTCATCGTTGGATACAAAGTAGCGTCCCGTACCAAAGTACAAAAATGGAAATGAAAGCTGGTCCGGAAAACAATCCATCACTTTGATGGGTCCGGTAATCGGATTGGCATTGAGTGCCAGGTATGTTTTATTATAATCCCAATTTTTGGGATCGTCGGACCCGGTCCAGATTTTGATGATTCCGCCTTTCATCTTGCTGTATGCACCGTCGGCATTGTCTGTATAACCTAAAAATATAAAATCGGTCTGGCCGTCTTCATTGACGTCTAAGCCATTGGTAAAAAGTCGCCCGCCAAAAGCAAGGTTTATCCCAAGCTCGGAAGGCACGTCGCCAAACACATCCTTTTCTTCGCCCGTAAACAGATCCACGACGAAAATCTGTAGATCCTGGGTGGACCGGCCCTCATATGTGGTCGGACCCGAAGCGAACATGATAAAATAATGCCAGTCTCCGTCAGAATCCTTGCGCTTGATGTAGGCCGGGCCGGAATAGGAAAACCCCATGCCGTCAGGAGCGTACCGCCACAGATATTTGGGATTTTGGGGATCTGTGATGTCCAAGGCATAATAGGCTGACCGTCCAACGGTTCCGGTCGTGTCCGAAGGCGGATTAATCGCGTCTGCGTCTGTCGCGTCCGTACCGCCGCCGAACCGCATCCCGCCAATTAGAATAATCCGGGATCCCATATTCACGATATACGGTTTAAGATCCACGGTATAAATATGGTTATAGTCCGGGCTTGCCATGTACCTTAAATAGGGCATGGCATCTTTGGGCACAAAGGCCCACGCCTCTTTTCCAATTTTTGTGTGGGTGCATGTGGCCGCAGAACTGTCATCACATAGCTTGGCCGGATTCAGGGTCTCGCCGATATTTTTTATAAATCCCATATGGAACGCATGCAGCATGCCGTTGTTGCTCCCGGTATACACCAATGCATAATCGTCATATTCCACGATGGTTGGGGAAGAGTAGATGATATCGCCGATCTTCCATACGTTGTCATTATTTTCATCATTGACAGAATTGTCTGTCGCCCTGGACCTGCAGTTGGTTACGGGTTCTCCCCTTGTGTATTTGATCAAATTCTCGTAGTTGGGAGACCCTGAAGTTAAAAGACAGTCCGGATACTCAGCAGCCGAATTTCCGAAAAGAGTGTCAAATTTATCCGTATTGTCTGTTGTGAATTCGATCAGGTTATCGTTTTCATCAATACCGTATATGATTCTGTCACCGGGCTCCCGGGTTCGAAGCTTTTCACCACAGTCAAAAAGATTATTCATCTCCTCTATGGAATCATGCACTTGATCAACCGTTTCATCGAATTTGGTGCCATATTTATTTGAATCATAGGCATTGATGGTTAAATCCTTATTATTGATGATATACTCGACGATCCGGTCGTCTTCGATCTCCAGGGAGTAGTTGTTATTTGTGTCTTCCCTGATATTTTGAACCAGCGTGTCTACACCGCTTGCGTCAGGGATATAGCCGTTGAGATACCACTCGCCAAAAACATCACCGATCCAGGTCACTTTTTTGCCGTCATCAAACTCCTTATCCGGAAAAAATGCGGCCTGGGCCACTACATTTCCCGTTGAAACCCTTGAGGTCAGGGCGGTGACCGCACTACCGGAAGCGGTTCCCTGGCGGATGGATTCAAAAATGGCTGTCAGGGCATCGGACATGGCCTGGCCGTTGCTGGCGTAATAAAATGCATCGGGAACGCCGTTTTTATCTGAGTCCCATTCTTCACAGGCGTTGTCGTAAGTGCCGGAAGGATTGCAATCGGTGCGGGGAAAGGAATTGTCTTCACTGTCAGTTGCTTCTGAAAAAGTATAGGGCGTCCCGTCCGTGCCGCCGCTTATGTCTTTATAATTTCCAAAAGCAGCCACCGTTTTCATGGACTTTTGTCCATCGATATCGCTGGAGAAAGCAAACAGGGAAAACACATTGGCATTCTGCTCCTCCGGGAATTTATCTTTTTTGCCTCCGTCGTCGGTTTCCCGTAAGTCATCTATGTGCAGTTTGTGGGCCCAGGTATCCGGATCAATACTGCCGTTATATTCACCGTCGGATATCAAAATTACATAGCTTTTTCTGCACCAGGCCGGTTCAAGGGTGCCGTCTGTTCGTTTCTCATAATATGGGTCACTCTCGGTGCCTTCCGCTATATAACCGGCGTTGACGTTATATGACGCGGCACTTGAACTTTGCGTGAGATAATAATATGCCTCCCTCAACGCTTCTCCCGTGTGGGTTCCATGATAGGGGATGGTGTTTTCTATGGCTGATATCAGCTTGTCCATATCGTTTTCATGGACGCCGTATTTTATCATGCCCTCCTCAGCCGTGTCATTGGATGTGGTGGCATAAGCGATAAATCCGAATCTCAGCTTGGAAAAATTTTTCTGGATAATTCCTGAGCGGTCATCAGCATCTATTTTGACCCTGGCATACCAATCGGTAAATTCGCCTATGGAAGAAGTCCCGTCGACATTTTCAACTGATATCAGAACATCTTTTGTCAGATAAGATCCACTGTCCCATGATTCTGGCCGCACGTAGCAGTTTCCATTCAGGTTGGCAACTTTAACCCACCGTCGTGCGCCCTGTGGTCTTAGTATGCAATAGCTCTCACCGGCTGGACATTCTGCTTTTCCGCCTATCAGGTTTTTTAACACCGCATCAACCCTTGTTGTGACAAGGAAATTAAGAAAATTGCCTGAAAGGCTGTCTTTGTTTCCGACCTGGGGGACTGTAAAACTGGTTCCGGTGTCTATTTCCCAATATTTTTCCCCGCTGTTGTAAGAATAATATTTTGTCGAATCAAAATATCCGTAATATGTTGTTGCGCTGTCATAATTCGTAGAGATCTCACCATTATCACCGTAGTCTATTACCAGGGCACTGGAATAGTCGTCACCATAATAGGGATAATAATTATTATAATTATAATCGTAATATGCCTGTCCCTGCATACTGCCGGAAAAATCCATCACAAAAAGGACGTTGGCATCGGTATCAGCATTGATAAACGGCGGTAGGTTGGCGTAGGTGTCATTATCCGCAAAACAGATTTGTGGCTGAAGAATACCCGAACAAATAATTGATAAAGCAATGACAGCCGGAATCAATTTAAAGAAGTCAGACATCTTTTCTCTCCTTTCTATTAATTCGGATAAGCACGACTTTGCCATTTTTCGAAATGGTATAAACAAATTGTTCCCGTTTAACGGTGGTTGCGGCACCGTCCGGCTTGGGCGCATTCCCATTTTCCCGGTTTGAAAAAAGCCTATCTTTGAGAACAAAAAACGTGATAGTTTCTTCTCGCTGAGACGACTATAAAATTGGACTGTGCTGATGAAAAAAGCTGAA
>NZ_KB893114.1 GCF_000373985.1 Desulfobacter curvatus DSM 3379 | reverse complement strand
GTGGGTGAACTCACACACATCCACGTTACATTATCAAAAGACCTGCAGAGTGTCTATTATAATTTTGCGACAAAATAATTTTAGATGTCGCTCCGCCCCCCTGATATCATTGATAATAAATTTTGATGCGTCAGCGCTGGCCATAACATTACTGACTTGGTTGTTTATCAGTTTGGTGTTAAGTTCCATGGTTACACGATTGATTGCAAAAACACCTGCAGAGCAAATGGCCCCTGACACTGAAAGCAGTATTACGATGGCAAACACATTAAGTTGATATTGCAGTTTCATATGGCTCAGTCCATGTGGGGTGTAATTATTGTATTAATTTTTCTGCCTGCTTCAAAATTGTACATGGAATCGTAATATTTGATGCTTCTGCCATGGGTAGATTCAAAGTCAGGCGAAATAGTATGTTTTTTTCCATTGGAATTTGCGAGGCAGGAGTGCCGTCAAGAATACGTAGCGCGGTATTCGCAGCATAACTGGCTTGTTCTTCCGGAATTCTTTCAAGGGCGAAAATGACATACGGTGTCATAAAATCAAGCATACCTCCTGTGGGCAGGGTGTTGTGCTTCTTAATAAACTGTACGGCCTGCCTGCTGTCCCAGTTTTGAATACCCGAATAATTAGACAATACCAGCATGTCTGCAGCGTTTTGCATTTTCAACACCGCATCTTTCCATCCCGCCATGGAATCGACTAGATAGGTGGTGGTCATCCGTTGATGGAAATGATTTTGGTGATAGAATTTAACCAGTTTTTGCTGGGTTAATGTATTACCGGCAATGTATCCCAGACGCCTGCCTTTGGCAAATTGCTGCAAAAGCGCTATCAGGCCGCCAATGGGTTCCTCTTCGATCATGCCGGTAATGTTGGATGCAGGGTATCCATATTCTGACGCATCCCAGTTTACACCGCAGAATACAACAGGAATTTTTTGTTCCCGTAAATAGGGTGAAACAACATATTTTTGTGCAGCATCATCACAGGCGATGACCACGTCAGGCTGAAATTGAACAATTGCATCATATGCCTTTTGTCCTATTTTTTTTAAACAGTCAGGGCTATTCTCTTGTTTGGCATTCATATGGAAACTGTGCAGATGGACTCCGGTCTCATAAAATCCGCTCAAAAGACCATTTTTAATGCCGGTACTCCATTCATATTCTTCATGATAGGAATCGAGCAGAAAAATTTTTTTCCCTGCATATTGGTTTGGCATAATGGTCCCGGGGTCCGGGTCAAGGTATGCCTTTATTTCCGAAATAACCGTGGCGGTTTGCAACAAATCTACAGGAAAGACAAAAGATGCCGCCTTGGCCATTCGCATATTCACATATAGTTCAACTTCCTTGTTCTCAGTCACGGCAATTTTATCCGGCGTCACACCGGCCAGAATACGAAGTGCCGTTTTAGCAGCGTACCGGCCATGTTCCAGCAAAGACTTAGCTGCAACAAAAGTGACAAAGGGCGCCATAAAATCGTTGTGTGAGCCGGTTGGAATACGCGTATGGCGGCTGAGGAACAGCTCTGCTTCATTTGGATCCCAGTCTTTTATACCTGTATAATTGTAAATATAGAGCATATTGACTTCCTGCTGGGCTTGCAGAAAGGCGTGTTTGAATTCAGCCATGGACTCCACGAAATAGGGTTTGAGCCGGCCTTGGAAAAAACGGGTATTGTACATCTGTACCATGTCGCGTTCAGCATCAACATTGCCACTGAGAAAACCGATCTTGTTACCCGTTGCATATGATTTCATAAGATCGTACATTTGCTGTGTCAGATCGACTTCAACCATGCCCGTGATGTTGGCAGTGGGGTATCCGTATTTTTTTATATCCCAATTAACGCCGCAGAAAACAATGGGAATGGATTTTTCTTTTAGGTACGGAACCACAAGATATCTTTGAGCATTATCGTCTGAGGCTATAATAGCGTCGGGGCGAAATTGTTCAATAATTGAAAACGCCTTTTTTGCGGCAGTTTGGCCTTGAATAGAAGTGTTGTTACGCTTTGTATCCATGAAAAAAGTGCGCAATTCAACCGGAGTTCCCTTTAATTGGGCACGAATTCCGGTCTCGATGGCATCATTTGCCTCATACCCTTGATGATAGGAGCTGACCCAGAGAATTTTTTTATTTGAAAAATCAGCCTTTAAGTCAGTATCCTTTTTAGAACGGGTGTCCGTTGCCCCTGCAAATATAGCCAAGGGGAAGCATAAAAACAAAAAAGCAATTATAAATAATAAGAAGATTTCCCCTTTGAACCACTGATTGCGCGTACCGCTTCCTGTTTTTTTGGGAAAAAGATATTTTTTCGCGTCTAATGAATAAATGATTCTAATACCTCCATGAAAGCCGGACACCGTATAATTAGAGGTCAAAAAAAGAATAATAGAATCTAACACTTGCATCCATGATTTGCAAGTTTGAAACGTTGAAAGGGTGTTGGGTTTATTGTCCGAAATGTTGTCTTTAATCTGGTGGAGGCAGGCCGGCACTGATTCGCCTGGATAAATTTTTAAATTTTTCCAAGGCTGATTGACAAACTACCACGATGTAGTATCTTCTTTAAAGAAAATTCACCTTGTCACTGGGGGGTGACACTATGGGGCAAAAGGAGATCAGCTATGTGGAATTATTCTGAAAAGGTTATGGAGCATTTCTTGAAACCAAGGAATGTGGGAGAGCTTGAAGGCGCCAATGCCATTGGTGAAACCGGCTCTTTGAACTGCGGAGATGCGCTTAAGCTGTATTTAAAGGTAAATGAAAATGAAAGAATCATTGACGCCTCTTTTATGACGTTTGGCTGTGCGTCTGCCGTGGCCTCCTCCTCGGCGTTAACCGAAATCATTAAGGGGATGACCCTGGATGATGCCGCCAAAGTAACCAATGACGACATTGCCGATTACCTGGGCGGGTTGCCCAAAGAAAAAATGCACTGCTCGGTCATGGGCCAGGCCGCCTTAAAAAAAGCCATTGCGGATTTCCGCGGGATTCAGATCCTTGAAAAACCAGGCCAGATGGTATGCGAATGCTTTGATGTCACGGATCTTGAAATTATTGACGCCGTTAAAGCCAATGGCCTTGAGACCACTGAGGATGTGACCGATTATCTTAAAGCCGGCGGCGGCTGCGGAAAGTGTCTGGATAGAATTGAAGAAGTTGTCCACAAGACATTGGCGTCCCTGGAAACATATTCGGCAGCAGATTGATCCCATCGTTGAAACCATGGGGTTAAAATAAGGATTAACATGATCTATACCGATAATAACGCCACCACCCGGGTGGCTGATGAAGTGGTACAAGAGATGCTGCCGTATTTAGGGCAGTTTTACGGCAACCCGTCCTCAATGTATGGTTTTGCAGATATTGTGAATAAAAAAGTGCAGCTGGCCAGGGAACAGGTGGCGAACCTGATCAATGCAGACCCTGGGGAGATTATTTTTACCAGTTGCGGGACTGAAAGTGATAATGCAGCCATCAACGCGGCCATCAGCGCATTTCCGCAAAAAAAACATATTATAACCACAGCAGTCGAGCATCCGGCTGTCAGAAGTCTTTGTCTTCATCTGCAGGGAAAAAAGGGATTCAAAGTGACCTTTGTACCGGTGGACAAAAAGGGCCGTCTTGACCTCGACACCCTTTACAAGGCCATGTCCGATGACACCGCCATTGTCTCGGTCATGTGGGCCAATAATGAAACCGGGGTCATATTTCCCATCGCTGAAATTGCTCAAAAAGCTAAGGAAAAAGGGATCTGGTTTCATACGGATGCGGTTCAGGCCACCGGCAAAATTCCCATTGACGTTAAGGCCGTCGGCGTGGATATGCTGTCTCTGTCAGGACATAAAATCCATGCACCCAAGGGGATTGGTGTGCTCTATGTCAAAAAAGGCATCAAATTTTCGCCCTTTCTCATTGGCGGCCACCAGGAAAAGGGCCGCAGGGGCGGCACGGAAAACACAGCTTCCATCATCGCGTTAGGCAAGGCTTGTGAACTTGCAAAGGAGAACCTTCCCTTCATGGCAACTAAAGTCCGGGAGATCCGGGATTACCTTGAGACACGGCTTTTAGATGCGATCCCGGCAACGTCCGTGAACGGGGACAAAGAAAATCGTCTGCCCAATACCCTGTCCATCGGCTTTGATGCTGTTGAGGGCGAATCCATCCTCATGCTGATGAACCAGGCCGGCATATGCGCGTCGTCCGGTTCCGCCTGTACCTCAGGTTCCCTGGATCCATCCCATGTGCTCATGGCCATGCAGGTACCCTTTAAATCAGCCCACGGCACCATCCGATTTTCATTGTCCCACGATAACACCAAAGAAGAAATGGACACCATTGTGCAGACCCTGGTTCCGGCCATTGACAGACTGCGGCAAATGTCGCCGTTCTGGAAAGACGGAAAAGTGGTATGATTATGAATTTTTTGTGTGAACGGCCGTGTCCCAGATATAAAGGATCACGCCGATCCAGATAAAGAAAAAAGTAATCAGATTGTGCCGGGTAAAGGGCTCTTTATATACAAAAACCCCGAGGACAAATGCAATGGACGGGGCCAGATATTGAAGGATTCCTATGGTTGACAGGTTCAATCGCTTCACTGCAGCAGCAAACCACAGTAACGGCAGGCTTGTAACCACACCCGCGCCCACACACCATAAAGAGATGATGGTCTGCTCCATGAAAGGACTTGACCCCATGGCAACCCTGAAACCGATATAGGCCAGAGCAGGGATAAATAGAATCAGGGTTTCGATAAAGAGCATGGGAATGGGCATGGCATCAATTTTTTTTCTGGAAAGTCCGTAAAAAGCAAAACTGAATGCCAGGGCCAGGGCAAATGCCGGGATCGTGCCATAGGCTACCAGGGCGTAAACCACCCCTGCCAGGGCAAAGAAAACAGCGGTCCACTGGATTTTGCTGAACCGTTCCTGGAGCAGCAAAAACCCCAAGGCCACATTAATCATGGGATTCATGTAATAGCCCAGGCTTGTCTCCACCACCCGGCCCGAATTTACGGCCCAGATGTAGATAAACCAGTTAAACCCCACAAGAAGGCCGCTGATCGCAAGCCCTTTAACAGCCTTGGGGTTCTGGACGATTTCAAGCAATTCGTTCCATCGCCGCTGCCGGGCAATGATGGCCAGAAGGAAAATACAGGACCAGACAATGCGGTGACATAAAATTTCAAAGGCATTGACCGACTGCAACTGTTTCCAGTAGGCCGGTAAAAATCCCCATGCCCCAAAGGCAGCCAGCCCGAACAACACACCTTTTACATTTTGTTTCATTTTTGTTTCCATAGTTTAAATACACTATTTTATGGCTTCGGCTGCCAAAGGCCTTTGAAATAGAGTTAATCCTCGTCCAATTCACTGCGAATCTGTTCCATCCAGTCCGGACTTTTCAGTGAATCAATGATCATATAGCTTTGGGAATAGGGTTTGATATCTATGATGGGACTGCCGTCCACAGCCTCTAATCCCTGGACGGTGAGGATATTGCCCTTGCGTTCTTTTAAAACCACGGCCGTAACCAGCACAGGGTTGGGCCGGGCCGGACTGCAGGTGGCAAAGATGCCCTGTTCAGGCAATTCTTTTCTGCCCATGGGATGCACTTTCTTAAGATTGCGCCGGGCCGGATTCATCAAATGGGGCCAATACAATATCAGGAGATGGGAAAACCCTTCAACACCGTCTAAAAGCGATTCCCACTGCTTATCAATGACCAGTTCGCTGATGCCTGTTTTTACCTGGCGATGATGTTCTTTGACTTTTTCCATTCGCAGTTCAAGGGACAACCCGGAATCATCAGCCATGAGCATGGGTGTTTTAAACGGGCTTCGTACAACCCCCACCGGATTCAACGCCATTGAGGCCGGGGTATTTTGCTGATCAGTAGGCATATTTTCCTCCATCATTGGTTCGGCATGTTTTCGGGCAATGGGATGTCATAGCCCGTTCCGGCCCTTTATAAAAGCCGGGAGCTATTTTTTGTCAAGGTTTTTAAGCGTTCAGGTTGACATTTTAACTGCCTTCATCTTATACAACAAAAGGTGGTGTTCGGATACATTTGAACCGGTGGAACAATAAATACTAAAGACCATAGTAATATAATAGGGTATAGACTCGTTTGAGTATGAAACCTGAACAGATTCTTATTGTTGATGATGAAACGCGGGTTGTCGAAAGCATTAATAGATGCCTGACCAGGGAAGGGTTTCGTGTCTGTTGTGCTTATGATGGCCTGCAGGCAATCAACTTGTTCAATACACAGAAGTTTGACCTGGTGCTGATGGATATTTCCATGCCCGGCATGGGTGGATATGAGGCCATGGCCAGGATGTTTGAGGTGGATCCCGAAGTACTTGTCATTATTATGACCGGATTTGCCACCGTGGCGTCAGCGGTCTCTGCCCTGAAACAGGGCGCCTGGGATTACCTGAAAAAACCCTTTGAATTTGCAGAGTTGATTAAAACCGTTAAAAACGGTATTGCCCAACGGCATCTGATTGCTGAAAAACAATTCTACGCTGCCCGCTTTGAGGCCTATGAAAAAAAATATCAGCACATGGTTAATAATTCACCGGATCTGATTTTCACCCTGGACGAAAACTTTTGTTTCTCGTTTGCCAATCAACAGTTTGAAACCCTTCTGGGGTATTTGCCCCGGGAACTGAAAGACAAGCCGTTTGACGCAATTCTCCACGAGGATGACCGCGGCAAACTGTCCCGGCTGTTTCAGGCCGATGGTTCGCCCACCCGGGATCTGTCCCCCGGTTGCAGCATTGCCCTGAACCTTCGCTTTAAAAAAACCGATGCCGGGGAAGACAGATACGATCCTTATTCAGGCTTTGCATTCATGGAAATGAAGGCCTCGGTTTTTACCCCGCCGGATATCGAATCCGCCCATGATGTCAAGGGTATTTATGGCGTGGCCAGGGATGTCACCGATCATATACGGCTTGAGACCCAGCTTCGCCAGGCCCAAAAAATGGAAGCCATCGGTACGTTTGCCAGCGGCATTGCTCATGATTTCAATAATATTCTCATGGGCATACAGGGATATGCCTCCCTGGTTAAAATCGGGTTTAACCATGAATCGGAAGAATATAAACGGCTGTCCAACATTGACGAATACGTTCACAACGGCGCAGAAATGACACGTCAACTTCTGGATTTCTCTAGAAAAAGCAGTCGACAAGCCACCATCCCCCTGAACATAAATTATCTGCTTAGCACCTCAGCCAAAATGTTCGGCCGCACCAGAAAAGATATCACCATCCACCAGGAACTGGATAAGGATCTTTGGCCCATCATGGTGGATGAAATTCAAATCAATCAGGTGCTTATGAACCTGTTTGTCAACGCGTGGCATGCCATGCCCAAAGGCGGCCGGATTTTGGTGAAATCTCAAAATGTGGTCATTGATAACCCGCAGGCCCAAAAATTAGGGCTTGACCAGGCCGGAGATTACATCAAAATCGGTGTGGCGGATACCGGCACGGGCATGGACAAGGAGACCTTGTCCCGCATATTTAATCCTTTTTTTACAACCAAAACCCGGGGCCGGGGAACCGGTCTGGGACTTTCCACAGCATACGGGATCATCAAGGCCCACAAGGGTACATTTCAGGTCAAGTCCACCCCGGGCAAGGGCAGTATATTCATGTTTTTTCTGCCCGCTGTAAAGGGCCTGGAAAACACGGATCATGTCCTGCCTTCGGCGGAAAATAAAGGCCGCATCATTTCGGGCAAGGGCAGGGTGCTTTTGGTGGATGATGAAAAAGAGGTGATCGAAGTCTGCAAGGAGATGCTTGAGGCCCTTGGCTACGAGGTGCTTGTTGCCGGGGCCGGTGCCCAGGCCGTATCCCTGGTTCAAAATGATGTCAAAGGAATTGACCTGATGATTCTGGATGTCGTCATGCCCGGCATGGACGGGGTCCAGACATATGACGCGGTGCGGCTTCTGAATCCGGATATCCGGGTCCTGGTCTGTTCCGGACTTGCGCTGAAAGAAGATATCCGGCAGATGATAAACAAAGGGTGCAGGGATTATTTATTAAAACCCTTTGACATTGCCAAACTGTCGGAAAAAATTGACTCCGTATTCAGTGCATGAAAGCAAACCCCATATCTTGAGGAATACTATGACCTATACCATCCACCCCGTTGCCATGGGGACAAAAGTATTTGACAAGAGCATGATGACCTACCAATACGGACAGGGCGAAACCTATACCATTCCCATTTTCTGCTGGGTAATCAAGGGTGGAGACAAAAATATCCTGGTGGACACCGGCGAAATGAATCCCATCCAGTCCGAACAAAGGGAAAAAGCCATTAACGGGAAGATTTATACCTTTGAACAGGGCTTAGAAAAACATGGGCTTGCACCTGAAGACATTGATATCGTCATCCACACCCATCTGCACAACGATCATTGCGAAAACGACTATAAGTGTGAAAACGCCATATTTTATGTGCATGAGCAAGAACTTGAATCCATCCACAACCCGCACCCCTTGGATTACCGGTACCTGGAAGATTATATCGAGGATGTGGAGGAAAATGGACAGGTCAGGATAGTAAAGGAAGATACCCCCATTGTTGACGGAATCTATGTTAAACATACGCCGGTCCACACAAAAGGGGGCCTGACCGTGTTTATTGATACACCAAAGGGCAAAGCGGCCATCACCGGCTTTTGCATCATTGAAGAAAATTACAATCCCCCACCGGAAATCAAAGGCATGGAAATGGAGGTTATCCCGCCGGGCACTCATGTGGATGCCTATTCGGCCTATGATATCATGGTGCAGGTAAAAAAAGAGGCGGACATTCTTATCCCTTTGCATGAACCCCGGTTTGCTTGTGGCGATCCATTAGGCGTCTAAAAACAGAAAATCTCATAAATATGAATTGGTTACATGTGAGCATTGATATTGAACACCTCGGAAATAAAAGACCGGGCAGCCGGTGCCATTATGGGCGCATTTATCGGAGATGCCCTGGCTTTAGGTCCGCACTGGTACTATGACCTTACCGACCTTCGCCGGGATTATGGGGATTGGATTGACGGATATACGGACCCCATGCCGGGCCGCTATCATGATGGTCTGAAAGCAGGGCAGCTGTCCCAGGCCGGATTCATCCTGGCCCTTATGGTAAGTTCCCTGGTTGAAAACAATGGGTACAATCAAGCCGATTTCTGCCGGCGGATGGACGAGGACCTTTTCCCGATGCTTGACGGCACGCCGGTGGCCGGCCCCGGCAACTACACCAGTCAATCCATTCGCGATGCCTGGCGAAAACGGGTTCAGCAAAACCTTCCCTGGGGAAAGACCGGTGGTCATGCCGACACCACCGAAGCCATAGAACGAACCCTTGCCATTGCCGTGAGATATGCTTTTGAGCCGGCCCGGTTAGCCACGGCCATTGCCCGGAACACGATACTGACCCAGGTGGATGACACCGTGGTCTCCATGACCGTTGCGTTTGGGGCGGTGTTAAGCCTTCTGGTTCAGGGGAACAGGTTGGATGCCGACATTTCGAATAAACTGATGAAGCTGGTGAAAAGCGGAGATTTACCCTTCCATGCGGTGACCCGGGATGATCTGCAGCCGCCCAGGCCCGGCGATCCCGACCCTCCCCGCGCAGGACGATTTGCCTCCCCCGATGCGTTGCTGTCCCCCGCCTACATGGCGGCGGCGGCATCCGATCCGGATATCCGGATTGAACCGGCCTGGAAAGTTTCCATTGTTTATGGCATGCCCTGCGCCATTTATCATCAGCTGCCTGCTGCCTACTACCTTGCGGCACGTTTTCATAACGATTTTGAGTCTGCTGTTCTCCATGCGGTGAACGGCGGAGGTCAGAACCAGGTCAGAGCCATCCTCTCCGGCACGTTGACCGGGGCGCAAGTCGGCTTAAGCAAGATCCCGGACCGATTCATTGACGGCCTTGAACAGGCAGATACGCTTCTGGCACTGGCTGAATCGCTGGCGCAATCTTTTTGATGGAAATGACGTATTTCCGGTTGCCATAGGGGCATTTCATATGCAATACACGTATGGTGAAATGAGATATTGACTGGCTAATAACACACTAAAACATTAAGGAGAAGATCAATGAAAAAATGGCAATGTTCTGTATGCAAATACGTTCATACAGGAGAAGAACCCCCTGAAAAATGTCCAGTGTGCGGCGTCTCCTCAGATAAATTTGTCCTTCTTGAAGAGGATACGGATCTTGATACAACCGAGGCTGAGCCTGCTGCCGACGACAGCAAAACCGATGCACCCCAAGAAGAGTCATCTGCACCAAGCGACACTGATACACCGGGTGGGCCATTTTTCGAAAAATTCGGACGTGCGGCTGTTTACATGGAAAAAGCGGCCCAGCAGATGGTTAAGCACCATGCCCATCCGATGTCGGTTCACCTGCCCAACGGGGTCATCCCAGTGGTTGCAATCCTGGTTGTTCTATCCTGGTTTTCCGGTTCGGAACTCCTGTTAAAGGCCGGGTTTATCAATTCGATATTTGTGCTTATCTCCCTGCCTATAGTTGGGTTGACAGGCTTTCTTGAGTGGCAGAGAAAATATAATCAGGCACCAACCAAGATATTTAAAATAAAAATTGGCGCTGCATCGACAGCCGCGATCTGCTGCATCATCTCAATCATCTGGTACCTGATCAACCCGGAGGTATTAGAAGGGTCCGGTTCCTGGCTGTTTGTAATAATTAATGTACTGATGCTTGCCGGAGCCGGAGTGTCCGGATACATCGGCGGAAAACTGGTTTTCAAGGATTAGAAAGGGCTGTTAAAAACAAAACGCCCGGGCATTTGCAAAACCGTTTGCGGCCCGGGTGTTTTGATCAGACACGATGTAAAGTTTCACGGCTTGAAAATCTGTGTCAATGCGCCAGCCACAGTATCATATTCAAACCTGAATCCCGCAGTTTCCAAGGCAGCAGGAAGCGCTTTCTGGCTGTAAAGAAGCGAATCCCCGAGTTGCCCCATAAACAGTCTAACAAAAAAAGCCGGGGCCGGCATGAACGCCGGGCGGTGCAAAGCCCGGCCGAGTTCCTTGGCGAAGGCCTTTTGTCGGATGGGAACCGGCCCTGTAAAATTGTAAACGCCTTGGGCATTATGTTCCATTAAAAAGAAGACGCCCCGGACCAAATCATCCAGATGCACCCATGGAAACCACTGTTCCCCAGACCCCAACGGCCCGCCCATGAACATCCTGAAGGCCTGGCCCATCACGTCAAGAGCGCCCCCTCCCGGGCCGAGAACCACCCCGAACCTCATCACCGCGACGGTTGCCCCCTTTGACGCTGCTCTCTGGGCCTGGGCTTCCCAGTCCCGGCACACCCGCGCCAGAAATCCGGTGCCGTACGATTGTGTCTCAGTCAAAGGTGTATCACCCCGGTCACCGTAAAATCCTGCCGCAGAGGCATTGATCAACTGCCCTTGAAAGTTACCGGGCATGGCTTCCACCAGGTGTTTTGTGGTTTGAATTCTGGATTCATAAATGGCTTTTTTATACGCCTTTGTCCAGGGTTTGAAAATATTTCTGCCAGCCAGATTGACGATAACATCCGATTGTGCCACAAGATCCTGCCAGCCTCCCGGCTGGGAGGTATCTGCACTGGTCCAGAAAAAATTATCATGCGCATCAGCCATGGGATGGTGTGACGAAGTGCCCAGTCCATTTACCCGCCAACCCGCATCCAGATATTTTTGCGCAAGGGCCTTTCCCACAAAGCCGGATGCCCCGGTGACTAAAACCGTTTTCATGTGTTCACTCCCTTTATTTGTGATCAATATTGAGTACTGCTTAGTGTCTGAATATTATGAAGCACAATTTGAGCCAGTTCGACTGGCAATATTGCCGTAACCTCTATTATAAATGTTTTTTTTAAAAAAAACTTGCATATGTTTTATTCGGCATTAGATTGTGAGAAAGCCCAAGTTAGTTAAAACTAATTATTTGAGTTTTAATAAAACTAAAATATAATTGCCAGGAGGCGGATATGGAAAATAATAAATGTACATCAGAAAAATTTTCTAAATACTTTTTAAGCAGTCTGTTCGGCTTATTTTCCCTTGGACTTGTTGTGCTGGGATTTACCCTTCTGCCCATTATCGGGTTTGTGTTAGCCCTGCCGGTAGTGGCCATTTCAATCATTCTGATTCGTACGCGGCTTAATGATCAGTGCGAGCTTGATTTTAATACCGATGTTTCTTAACAGGTTCTTGTAATCCGGTTTTGCTAATCTTACACAATGGGACTTTTCTCTGATAGGGCCTGTATAAAGCATAAGTAACAAGGCAGGGTGCCTGAAAAAAAAGCAATAACTAAAAATAGAACCTGCCACTTTCCGGGATAATTAGAAGTATAAACCCGGAAAGTGGCAGTTCTTTTTTTTATTGATCAGTGAACCGAACCACGGTCAAAGACCAAGGATGGCCCGTGGCCATTTCACCTGATAATTCCAACTCACCAAAGCGTGTCTTGCGAAAAGGGGTTGTTTATTGTACTCATGGAGCATTAACAGGCGCATGAATAACTTTTGCAAACCGCTTAATGATCGGCTGATAAGTATGGATACCTGCTCACAGAAATGCATCAACCCGGAAGAGGTTAAAAAAACACTGAAAACCATGCCGTCATCCGACACCATTCTGGGGCTTTCTGAAATATTCAAGGCACTGGGTGATGCCTCCCGGATAAAAATTGTAACAGCTCTTTTGGACCGAGAGCATTGTGTGTGTGACCTTTCCGTACTTTGCGGCCAGAGCGAATCAGCCGTATCCCACCAGCTTAGGATACTAAGAACCCTTCGGATCGTTAAAAACAGACGCCAGGGCAAAAGGATATATTATTCCCTGGACGACGACCATGTCCGTTCACTGCTTCAAATGAGCATCGAACACATCTCCCACAACATCTGAGCCTTTCGAATCCTTTTTTGCATCATTGCCTTCCGCGAAGCTCCCTTTCTGACGAGCCCGAATTTTCCCATTAATAGATTTTAGCTTGCATATATGAACAACTATTCATATAATCATATGTACAAAGCGACTATTTTAAATATTGCAAAAGGATGAACGCAGGACAAAACAATGATGACCACAATAAAAAATATTATTTTAGAAATCTGGCATGTTTATCTGGATGTGTCGGTATTCATGCTTTTCGGCTTTTTTGTGGCCGCTTTGCTCTATGTATTTTTCAAAGCGGACCGGATTAAAAAATATTTAGGCAAAGGCCGGGTGAAACCGGTGTTGCGCTCAGCCCTGTTCGGCATCCCTATCCCCTTGTGCAGTTGCGGGGTAATCCCCGTGGTCACGGGTTTAAAAAAGCAGGGCGCCAATGACGGTGCTGCCCTGGCATTCATGATCGCCACCCCGGAATCCGGCGTGGACTCCATTGCTGTGTCCTGGGCCATGCTGGATCCTGTCATGACCATCATTCGACCCATTGCAGGGTTGATCACCGCCATATCCACCGGCATTACCGCAAACATATTCAGCAGCGGGGGTCAAAAAAAAACAACCGCCACACCAGACCCTTTTTTTGTACAGTCCCCCATCCCGGAACACACCTGTAACTGCAGTTCAGGGTCATGCACGAATGCCCCCGGTGAGACGGTTCATGAACCGCCCTTTTCAAAACGTCTGGCACAGGGGATGAACTTTGCCTTTGGCGAACTCCTCATAGATATTGCCAAACCCTTTGCCGTTGGGATATTCATTGCCGGTTTAATTACATTCTTTTTCCCTTCCGGAATCAGCGCATGGTCCCAGAATAATCCACTCCTCTCCATGCTGATCATGCTGGTTGCCGGTATTCCCATGTATGTGTGCGCCACGTCATCAACCCCCATTGCCGCAGCGTTGATCCTTAAAGGACTGAACCCGGGCGCCGCCCTGGTATTTTTACTGGCAGGACCGGCGACCAATGCCGCCACCATGGGGGTGGTGAAAAACATTTTCGGCGGCCGGGCCCTGGCAATCTATCTTGGTATGATATCCATCTGCTCCCTGGCAATGGGAGGTCTGCTGGACTTAATTTACAGGCTGCTGGCCATCCAGCCCTCCGTGGTGATGGGGAAAGCGTCTGAAGTGTTGCCCTACGGCGTTGAACTGACCGCCGCCATAATCCTAACTGCGCTTCTGGCAAGAAGCCTGTTTAAGCGCCAGGACTGTCACTGCCATGATCACGATCACCACGAAAAGACATCAACGAAACATTAATATCAGTGCCGGACTGTCTGCCTCATGGTTAATGACATTTAAACTGCTTCCCTTTCTTTGTAAAAGAAACAAACCAAAGAAAGTTTTCTATACCATATCTTTTACGATTTCAATAAAAAAATTATCAGGCCCCGTTTCAGTTCAAATGAATCAATTCCATTGAAAAGGCTCACATCATTCATTTGGGTGTACTCGGAACAGCTTTAAATCTGTAATACTTTCCCATTGGGGCAATCTTGCGTTTGGCCCTTCAATTTTGACCAGCGGCGGTTGTCTATCTGCCAATGCATTGATTTTCTCCCAAAGCGTTATATCACCCCAGTATTGGGGCGGTGTTTCCCGTGCGGCAACAAACGAAAAAATTTCCACTGGGGTTTCAAGGCCGGAACAAATTGCCTCAAGTGCCAAGCTTTCAAGTTTGCCCAACCCGGTCACTTTATCAGGATATTCTTCCATCCAACGTGTTACAGCCGCTGAAATCCAAGGTAAAGGCGCCTCAGCATCAACCAACTTTTTGAACTCGGCCTGGTCCTGAAGTGCGAAGGCGCGATCAACACGTTCTGCAAAAAGGAATTGATCCGGCGTTAATGATTGACGTTGGCTATACATGGAAGCCAGTTGCCCGGGAGAAAGCTGTCCAAGACCATGATACGGATCAATTCCCGGAAAAGCATCTATGCAGAGAAGCTCGGCATGTTCGTTTCCAAGAAACCGCATACACGCAAGAATATGACAAAGCATGGACTGGTCAAAGAGGCATGCATCAAACCAGAGAACCAGCGTATTATAATCTGATGCTGTTTTCAGCTTGGCATACTGGGTCTTTAATGTCTCAAGAACGTATTGTTTGCTTAATCCGCCACCAGTTGACTCTTCGAGAAAACCCGCCCGGGCATCCAGCGTGGCATCATCCGGCCACCCGGGCTTTCTCGGCCCATCGTAAAGGATGTCATGCCATACAAATACGTCTCCGGGGATTGAACTCTTGGCTAAACGATCGCCCGCTATGTCACCGCTTGTAATATGTAAAATTTGTTTCATCAAATGAATGTGTCTTTTAAATATGGTTTACTTCGGGTTAAAAGAGATCCCAAGGGAACTTGCAGTATCTTTTAATATTTTTAAGTCTTCCTGAGTCATTTTTGCTTCTGGATGACCAAGTTTATAAATCATAGGCGGCATTTCATTACGCTCTATTTTATCAAACACCATATTTAAATAGAGAACACGTTTATCTTCAGGAATGGAATCCCAATTAGAAAAATTCAAATAATCCCTGGCTTCTCCGACGTCGCTTGAGATCAAGAGATTTATCATTGGCAAAGAGGTGTACCAAGGCCAACTTGTTTCATTACTGTGACAGTTAAAGCAAACCCGATTCAAAATCTTATCCGCCTCATTTCCCATTATTATTCCGGAATATCGGTGGGGCGGATTTTTTTCCGGAACTAACATATCTGAAACGATGTAACTGCCAATTCCAGCGATGATAATTAGACCAACAAGAATAAGAATGTTTCTTTTATTCAACATGTCACCTCCTAATTTTTGATTTTGAGAAATTAGAAATATTTTAGATCCGAAATGCTACGATACATACCTTATCAAATTTGGCAAGTATGGGACAGGGCTTTCTCACAAAGGAGGTTCGTCTTTCAGTAAATTATTTCTAATTTATCTGCCGACAATTTCCGGGGGTTTTCTACAACATAGGAATCAATAATAGAGATATTCGAATAAAGCGCCGTACGCACTTCCATTTTTGCTTCCCCTGAACATTCTTCTCTATATGTCTATCTGGAACGCTCTTGATTCTTGATATTTTTTTGGCATTTTGGAATCAATGTCCCAACTAAGATGTCCGCCAGATTAAAAGACTTTCACGCATCGGCATGGGCCCCAAGCAGAACCGCTTTACCTGGTCCTGCCCGGCCCACTCCCGCCTTATTTTCAGATTGGCTGAGCGGCCGTCTCCGCCGTCAATCACCCGGGCCATGCCCTTCATACCGCGGATGGATTGCCTGCGGTAGGAATCAAAGCAGTATATCCAATTTTCATCCATAGCGGTTACCATAAGATAGTGTTCATCACGGGGGGTCAAAAGGATATTGCACAGCACCACCCCACCCTCTGACAGACAGGATTCGATCTGCCCGCCCGGTTCCAGGGTGACCTGTTCTTTTTCCAGAAACTGCGTGGCAACGGAAAAAGCCTTTATCCGGTAAGAATTAAGCCAGTTACCCACCAGACGTACGGCATATTTACTGGTGCCGCCCACACCGAACCGGGAGTCCCGCCCCACCGTATCAAGGCAGTAAAGATAAATATGCCGGATAACCATGGGCGGTATTTCCTTGCGTTGAAACAAAAACGAAACGGCATTGGTAATGGCTGTGGGCACACAGTCATATTCAGAAATCTGGTAGTGAAACGGCGAATACATGAACACCTATCCTTTGGCTTTAAACTCAGCTTTATCCAGTCCCAGCTTTTTCATTTTGGCATACAGGCCCCTGGGATGAATGCCTGCAATTTTTGCGGTTTTTCCGATTTTCCCATGGGTTTTGTTCAGCACCATGGCCAGATACAAAGCCTCCACCTGATCACAAACGGCTTCCCGGACCTGGGGCAGGGTCATGGTTTCCCATTCCCGGGGCAGACAAAGTGCCGACTCTCCATCGCCTATTCGGACGGGTTTGGTGTTATGAAAAACCGACGGCAGCTCTTCCAAGGTGATCATATCCGACTTGCACAGCAGGACGGCCCGTTCAATGACATTCATCAATTCCCGGATATTGCCCGGCCAGTGGTAGTTACAGAGGGCCTCCATGGCCGGCTGGGAAAACCGCTTAAGATTCCTGCCGAATTTCTGCTGGTTCATGGTCAGAAAATGGTTGGTCAGTGAGGGGATATCTTCTTTACGCTTTCTCAAGGGGGGAAGCGTTAATGAAATCACCCCGAGCCGGTAATAAAGATCCTTTCGGAACGTTCCTTTTTCAACCTCCTCCTCAAGATCTTTGTTAGTGGCTGCAATCACCCGGACATCCACCCATACCGGTTTTTCACCGCCCACCGGCGTAAATTCAAGTTCTTGAAGTACACGGAGCAGCTTGGTCTGCATCTGCAGGGGCATTTCACCGATTTCATCCAGAAAAATCGTGCCGCCATGGGCCAGTTCAAACGCCCCTCGCCGGGAGCGCACCGCCCCGGTAAAGGCCCCCTGCTCATGCCCGAACAGCTCACTTTCCATCAACTGTTCCGGAATGGCTGCCATATTAATGGCAATGAAAGGCCCTGTGGATCTGTGGCTGTCGGCATGGATGGCTTTAGACAGATGCTCCTTGCCCACACCTGTCTCACCCAGCAGCAGTATGGTGGCATCACTGGACACCACCTGCCGGGTTTCATCCAAAAAAACCTGCATGTCCCGGCTGTTGGAAGTAAAATCGTTAAGCCGGGGCAAAAAACGCCCCCGCCGGTCAAACCGTTCCGCATAATAGAACTGACGACGGGATTCCAAGGTGGTTTCAAGGGCTTCTAAGAGGCTGTCCATTGGAATACCGGAATAAAGCACCACATCAACCCCCGAGGCCAGAAGATTGGCATGCTCTTCCGAAGACTCCCGATTATGCAGAACAATGGTCATAGGTGCTTCGGGCAGTTCATTAAGCAAAGAGATACTTGATTCAACAGGTTTGGGAATTGTGGGACTGCTGACAATAAACACGTCTGCGCAGCTTCTGGCAAGGGCCTGCCAGGAGAGGGTGCTGGGTTTAAAAAACTGGAGCTGGACATCCTGTTCCGCCAGCCTGTTCGCAAGCTCGGTACGTATTTTTGTCTCTTTAATGGCACATGCCAGCCGAATCAGCATAAAAAACGCATTCCATTTCCGGTAAAATATTACTGTTTCTACGACGTGTCAAAGTATATAAAAATTCCAAAGGACAAGCAATCTACTTTTATAATCAGCTTTAAATTTCAACACACCGTAACAAACACATTTAAAAATCGGATAATAATTACCAATTTAATCATAAAAACCCGTCACTTTCATATTTAAGTAAATATTTTCCGAAAATATCAGTATACGGATCACATTAAAATTGACAACTATTCGTATTCACTTATATTTAATTTTTCTTAAAAATCTGGCACATTGGTTGCTATAGGCATGCTGGAATTAAATCCAACCCACTCGGCCAAAACAGCCGGCCCAAAACCAAAGAGGAAAGGAAGTCATGAGCAGGGAAAAGTTCAGCCGAAACAAAGGCAAAAGCCCAAAATTCAAAGAGAGCTACGATGAAGATTATGATTGGGAAGACCAGAAAGAAGACCAGAAGCGCCGAAAAAAAATGAACAAAAAGCCCAAACGCCCATCCGACACCAGAGAGAAATGGTAGAGTATACCTCAAATTTAAAGGAGAAAAACAATGACTGCTGCAAACGTAATTAAAATCGATACCGCCCCTGATGTATGGGGCATTGCCTCCGCCATCGACATTTATGACTGCGACCCCGAAAAAATCAGAGATGCGGAACTGATCAAACGATTTGTCGTGGAACTGTGTGACCTGATTGAAATGAAGCGCTTCGGCGAAACCCAGGTGGTTCATTTTGGTGAGGATGAAAAAGTTGCCGGATTTTCAATGGTCCAGCTGATTGAAACCTCATTAATATCCGCCCATTTTGCCAACCAAAGCAATGCCACCTACCTGGATGTATTTTCATGCAAGACATACGACCCTGAAGTGGTCCGGGAATTTTCCCAAAACTATTTCGGCGGAAAAACCTCCCGGCTCAACGTCACTTACCGGCATTAGGTGAATAACGATGAAATCCATCATTATTACAGATCCGGAACAATGCCGGCAGGCTTGGGAAAAATACTGGCCGGCCCAGGACATATTTGATCTATGGGCCGTCAGACAATGTTTTAACACCGCATTTAAAAGGCCTTTAAGCTTCCATCTTATCGAAGACAAAGGTCAGGTTGTGGGGTTTCTTCCCTTAAGCCTGGTTGAAGAAACTGGTGAATACGTCTTCTTTCCCGGAGAAACCTGGAAGGGCAAAACCTGGTTGGAACAGAACCGGGTCTTTGCACAATCCCCGGAAGTATTCCAGGCATTGTGCGAATCCGTTCCCGGCCCCTTGAACTTAAGATATTTGCGCTTCAATCCGCTGTTTGACAAAATAGAACAAGCCGGACTTGACGAGACCGGTTATCTCTTCTACCCCCGGATGCATGATTTTTCCATGGATAACTTCTGGCTGGCATTCCCGGGAAAAACCAGAAAAAAACTCAAGGCTGATGTAAAAAAAATTGGGGCGCGGCAACTGACCTGGCGGTACAATCACCTGCCGGATCTGGCCGAGATGTTCCGCTTGAATATGGCAGCATTCACATCGGATTCCTACTTCAGCGATGCCCGTTTTTACCGGTCCTTTGAACGGTTTGCAGCGTATCTGCGGGATATGGGCATGCTCAGGATCTCCACAGCCATAGTGGAAGGAAAAATTGCAGCCGTGGACATGGGGGCAATGTTCAACAACACCTACACGGTTGTAGCCGGGGGCACCCACCCGGATTTTATCGGTATTGCCAAGGTGATCAATCTGCACCACCTGGAATGGGCCTGCCATAACCGGATGGAAGCCGTGGATTTTCTGTGCGGCAGTTTTAACTGGAAAGAACGGTTTCGCCTGAGCCCCAGACCGTCATACGAAATTCACACCCAGCCAAATACAGCTGTTTACCATGGGAGCCATTATGGCCGAAAAGCAGTCTGAGCCTAAAAGAAATCAGGTGCTGGTGGTGGGCACCACATCCGACTACATTGAATGGATCAGAAAGGTCCGTCCCGGACAGGCACTTTTTCTGACGGAGCCCAAAGTTCGTGAAAATGCGACCGAGCCTTGTCCGGACAATGGAGAGGAGATTTTATGCCCCATCTGCGATATTGACACCGCAATTAAGGCATTAGACTACCACAAAAAAACCTTCGGGGTGACTATTTCCGGCATTGCCTGCTTTGACTGCGAATCCATGGAGGCCACATCTATTCTGGCAGCAAAGATGGGCCTGCCCTACCCCGATATCGAGGCGGTCAGAAACAGCAGAGATAAATTCATCTCAAAACAATTGTGGGGGCAAAATCAGATCCCTTGTCCCCAAACATGCCCGGTCAACACCGAAATCGAGGTATTAAACTTCTTGGACCAGGTACCGGCAGGCATTGTACTCAAACCCTTTTGCGGTTCGGGCAGTGAACTTGTATTCAAATGCACCACCCGAAAAGATTGTAGTACCGCGTTCAACGCGGTGGCAGACGGGCTTGCCGCACGGACCGGCAATCCATTGTTTAAACCCACGGAGGCCGGCACATTCCAGATGCTGGCCGAGGAGTGGGTGGCCGGCCCTGAATTTTCCTGTGATTTTCTCATGGAAAAAGACCGGGCCGTTATTTTGCGCAAAACCCGGAAAATAAAGGTGGACAGCAGACCCTTCGGCACCATTTCCGGGTATGCGATCTGCCCGGACGACGATGAAGAAAAAATGCCTGCCAATGACATACTTGCAGATGCCTTTTACAGGGCTGCCAGGGCATTGGGGATTAAAACCGGTGTGTGTATGGTGGATTTTATCCTGCGACACAAAAACCCCGTGCTCATAGAGATGACGCCACGGCCCGGTGGAGACTGCCTGCCCTTCCTACTCAAGGAAGCAGGCAACATCGACATACTTGGGCTGACCCTGGATGCGGCACAAGGTGTTGCCTGGAAAAACGAAAAAAAAGGGCCGTTCTCCCCGTTGGTGGCGTTCCGCATCCATGCCCGAAGAGACGGTATATTAAAACGCATTAAAACGGAGGCCGTGGAAAACGACAGCCGGGTAAAAAAAATACACCTGATTCACCCCCCGGGGCACCGGGTGACCATGCCCCCCCAAGACTATGATTCATGGCTCTTAGGGCACTTGATCATAGAACCGAACAGACGCAAATTTTACGAAACAGAGTGTCTTTTGCTCGCCAAACGCATCGACATTGAAATGGATTAGGCATGCTCACAGCCAATACACAAGCCACAGACACAGGCTCTCTTCTGTCCAGGGAAAAAGTTGTTGAGTTTATAAACCCGTACCTAAAAAACAAGGGGATGTACCTGGATATGGCCAAAGCATTCGGGTCTCCCCTGTATATTCTGGAAACCGATGTCCTGGCCAGAAAAGCCGCCCAGTTCAGGGCGGCATTCAGCCACCGCCTGCCGGAGACTGCTTTTTTTTATGCCATGAAAAGCAACAACCTGCCCCATCTTTCCGGGCATCTGCTCAAACATGGATTCGGGCTGGATGTATCCAGCGGCGTGGAACTGTCCGTGGCCCTGGAACTGGGTGCATCCTCCATTATATTCAGCGGTCCGGGCAAAACCATCCCGGAACTGGCACTTGCGGCCCGGCACCCGGACCGGGTGGTGATCCTTCTGGACAGCATTGGAGAGGCAAAACGGCTGGCATCCGTGCTTAAAGAAAGGCAGACGCGCATGCCCGTAGGACTGCGTCTGAACAACAACCCCGAAGGCCTATGGCGCAAATTCGGTGTACTGCCGGAAAACCTGTTATCTACGTTCAAAGAGATCCAGGCCCTTGGCCGGCTGGATTTCCAGGGATTGCAGTTCCACTCATCCTGGAATCTAAACCCGGACAGGCAAACCGCGTTTATCAGAAAACTGGGAGAGATTCTTTCCGTCATGCCAAAGCCATTCCTGGACGCGGTCCAATTCATTGATATTGGCGGCGGCTACTGGCCTGCCCAGGGAGAGTGGCTTCTATCGGATGTGCCCCAGAACTATATTATCGACCAGGGCTCCTCCATTGACCTGTTTGCAAAGGAACTGTCAACGGCCATTAAAGAACACATCCTGCCCTTAACCCAGTGCCGGATTTGTTTTGAGCCGGGCCGCTGGATCTGCAATGATGCTATGCACATCCTCATCCAGGTGGTGGACTGCAAGGAAAAAGACCTGGTCATTACCGATGCCGGGGGCAACACGGTGGGCTGGGAACGGTATGAAACCGATTACTGCCCGGTCATCAACTTAACCCGGCCCGGCCTGTCCGAAAAAAAATGCCATATCCTGGGCTCCCTTTGCACCCCTCACGATGTCTGGGGATACACCTATTTCGGTTCGGCCATCAAAGAGGATGACATTCTCATGATCCCGGCCCAGGGAGCCTACACCTACAGCCTTCGCCAGCAATTCATCAAACCCATTCCCCGGGTAGCGGTCAAGGAGAGCGCCAGCCGACATTTTCTTCTTTCCGAATGCGGCGAATAATCGCCGATCCAATGCACAACTTTTATTGCCCAATATTATCCTTGAGCTGGCTGATTTCAATGCCAAGACTTACACACTGCCGGCCTTCCATGCAGAGTTCAGCATCACCGGGCTCCAGGAAAGTATCCAAGGACTTGTTATCTTTCTTCAAATGAACTCTCCAGCGATCATTATCATCGTCAAATGAAACGCGGATATCAATCCCGCACTGTCCGATGTCCGGATAGATCTGTTCAATTTTTTGGCATAGTTCGTTTTTATCCATTATATCTACCTCCCTTGTTATGCGATTAAATCAAGTGCTGGAAACTGGAACAGACCCAGTTATCCACCAGCAGCTTGAGGCCTTAAAAGCCCGGCATGCAGACCAGGCCGAACTTTTAAGCACAGGAGTTCTCAAGATGGCACATAATAGGATTCCATAACGTCGGCAGCACTTCAGGAGCAGAGACCGGCACCCAACCCGGATGCGGATCGTGTCAATCAGCTGAAATAGCAACAATCTTTTTTCAATTGGAATCCGTCTCAAATTTAATACCTCGTCCGTCATCACAGGGATCGGGTCCATCATCATTGGGCCTTGCATGTTCCGCCCATGCCGGGTCCGATGTACATACGTCCAGATCGGGCATATGAGAACGTCTTTTTTGTGTGTTTTGTGTTTTCATTATAATTTTCCTCATTTAAAGTTTACAGCTTAACACTACAGCGACACTTGAACACCTAACTCTTTAGCGAGAGCCATCGTTCTTTTTCTATGGCTTTCATACGCAATGTCGTTACGTTTGAGGTGATACTTTATCATATTTATAGCCCCTTTCCATGTAAAAGAATTGATCGACAAAACAACTTGGACCAATTTTTTAACCATGGCTAAACTTAAGCAGTTTTTTTTACTTTTTGCCTGAGTCGAAAAAGAAAGTGCTGCGCCAGCATGACATAAAGCATGTGCCGATGCCATGCCG
>NZ_KB893113.1 GCF_000373985.1 Desulfobacter curvatus DSM 3379 | reverse complement strand
GCTTGATTTCCCCACTGTAAAAGCGTTGAATTTACCTATTGGCAGCGGTGCTATTGAAAGTTCAATTCGTAGGGTGGTGAATTTACGTCTGAAAGGTCCATGCACTTTTTGGTATCGGGAAAATGCAGAAAAAATGATTATGCTACGATCATACTTTAAAGCAGGGCGTTGGGATTGTTTGAAACTCATGGCAACCACGCACAATCCAATGCCGGCGGCATGACCGGGAAAATGGGAATGCGCCCGATGGCGCCACTTTATTTCTTGGAGAAGAGTTCGTCCGCATTACCGAAGAAAAAAATGATCAAATGATCAATACCTACTATGACTGGGAAAATATCGCATCCGTAAGGACTATTGCAAACAGTACCAAATAACGGCCATGGGCTGACCGGGTTTTTCACCGTGGTTCGGCCCACAACGAAAGTTAAAAGATCTATGCTCGTTACACAGACTTGCCTATAAAAAAAGGAGGAATTGTGGCCCAAGTTACATTTTACGAGAAACCCGGTTGCATAAACAACACCAAACAAAAGAGGTGGCTCGCGGCTGCGGGCCATGTTGTAACCGAAAAAAATATTTTGGAGACACAATGGACCCGGGAGGAACTGCTTCTTTATTTTGGAGACAGGCCTGTGGCAGATTGGTTTAACAGGACCGCACCGTTGGTGAAATCGGGAAAGGTAATCCCGGAATCTGTCGGCAAAGAAGAGGCTCTCGACTTAATGCTAAAAAACCCCATACTCATCAAACGTCCTCTGCTTCGTGTGGGAGATGAAAGAATGCAGGGATTTGCCACAGAAATGGTTCACGCCTGGATCGGACTTAATCCATCAAAAGGGAATGAAGCCGTTGTTGAACAACTTCGACAGGAAAACCTTGGCCTCTGTCCAATGCTGGCAGAAAACACCAGCTGTGATGAAAAGAAAATAAGCTGAGCCACCCCAAAACACCATAAACCATCCATCGCCCGGGCAGATATTATGCCCGGGCTTCTGATTAATCAATTTTTGCCCCGGTAGCCATGGGCAAAGGTCCGGTCGTACAGCAGAGATCTGGCATCCGTTTCCGACTCCAAAAAAGGACCGACAATAATAAGTGCCAGGCGGTTGATTTCGTTTTCCGCCATGGTCTGCGCCAGCCGGTCCACGATGGTGACAAGAATGCGCTCTTGGGGGTGGCTCACCCGATAGGCCACGGCCACAGGGGCTTTGGGGCCATAGGCAGCGGCCAATATTTTTTGCACCTGTTCGGCCATACCGGCGCTTAGGTAAATGGCCATGGACGCGTTATGGGCAGCAAGGCTTTCCAAAGACTCTTTTTCCGGTACCGGGGTCCGGCCTGAAATCCGGGTAAAAATCAGAGTCTGGGATTGCTCGGGCACAGTGTATTCAACCTTGAGTGCGGCAGCCGCAGCAAAGGCCGCGGTAACGCCCGGGATCACTTCGTAGGGGATCTGTCGCCGGTCCAGCAGCATCATCTGCTCGGCAATGGCCCCGTAAAGGGACGGATCTCCGGTGTGCAGCCGCACCACTTTAAGCCCTTTGTCCCAGGCCTCAACCATGGCATCCACGATCTCGTCCAGGTGCATACCGGCGCTGGAAGCCTTTTTAGCCGCGTCACCGGCCCAGGTCAGCACGGCTTCAGGGACCAGAGACCCTGCATAGAGGATATAATCAGCCGCTTCCAAGGCTTTCATGCCTCTGACCGTGATCAGGTCCGGGGCCCCCGGCCCTGCCCCGGTAAATATAATCGGATATTTTTTCATCATACGTTTCCTTTTTCCGTTGCAATGATCCACACGGGGTTCAACGCTTCCTTCTCATGAACAAACCAGTTATCCGGAGACCCGGTACAAAGGGGCCGGGCGGGGGGCTGCCAATTCACCTTCTAACAGGTTGGAGCGGTAAAAAAAAGCTCAAATCCGATTTGTGGAAGTGGCCGGAAGAAATCGGTTCCGGTAAAATATCCAGGATAAAGCTTAATCAGGGGCCTTCTCTGGGATCAGGAGATTTTCAGGTCTTTGAGGATTTTGAACTCCGGCTTGAACCAAGCCATGCGCCGGTAAACTTTCACTTCTCTCCCTCCCGGCATATGGATTGCGGCGGGTATCGTTTAATTAGGGATAGTCTACTGTGTTCATTCGTATGAAAAGCGGACATTGTTCTGTAGGTAGTCTTCACCTCAGACCCTTGATTTGGTCTGGCAGATTTTTATATGTCCCCTGATCAGGCCCCCAAGAACGAAAGTACTCGATACCACTTTAATAAAGACTTGGCAGGTCTTAATACCGAACGGAACGTCACCATGATAGATTGAAACATCAAGAGGCTTCTGGTATATAACAGCCACGGGCTGACCTGGTTTTTCACCATGGTTCAGCCTACAACGAACATTGAAACATCTCTGTGGGTTACAGAGAGTTTCTTATAAAACGGCCACGGGCCGCAAGCCCACAACAAACAATGAAACTAAAGACACCAACAATGCAAGGCTAAAATGGGCGCCGCAGGCGCTTCGCCCTCTTGTTTCTTGTATCCTGTCTCTAGTTTCATATAAAAGTAACCGAAAAAAGGGAGATTCAAATATCGCCTGCATCACGTAATAAGGTGAGCAATTTTCACTTAAAACCTAAAACGTAACATTTATTTGTTTGGAATAAGAAAATGGCAAAGAGTATTGCCTAACTCATTTTAGTGCTTGATTATGATTTTTCAAACAACGCTGACAGGATATGAAAAAAACATCCTTTCGGATCTTCAAGGAGCCTGGGATACTTTTCGTCACGGCAGAGTTTATTCATGGACAACGAACGATCGGACTTAAAAAAATGAGAATATTGTTTTGGTATTGTGAAAAGTTTTCTTGGAAACCGACCATAAAAACGTTAGAGGATTATCCTAATGCGGATGCAGATGAAAGACAAAATGTGGTTGTTGCCTTCATTCATGTCGAACCGAAAGATACTCAAGATGGTGCGGGTGCTGAAACCAAACTTGTAAAAAATGCTAAATGGTTGGCTCGTAAATGGGATGTGAAAACAATCCTTCTTCATTCGTTTACGCACTTGGCTGAAGAAAAGGCAGAACCCGATGATGCCAAGGGAGTTCTTGATCGTGTACAGGGTAGACTTGAGACGGCAGGCTATGAAGCATCGCAGACCGCATACGGTTATTTTAATGACTTGTTAATTGAAGCCAAGGGGCACCCTCTTGCCCGGATATTCAAAGAGTTTTGAACGGTAAATATGATTTATTGTGAAAAGGATTCGAGTATGACGGGGAATGAAAGAGTCGTTGAGAGTTTCAAAGGCTGTTTGCTTGGGGGAGTGGTGGGTGATGCCCTTGGCGCAAGTATCGCGTTTCAATCTTTAAGCCAGATACAATCTATCTTTGGGCAGCAAGGACTTACAGAATATGAACCTGCTTAAGAACGCATTGAATATGGTTGACAAACATACTCCGGGACCTGATGTGATAGAGAATATTTAAGAATATAAAAAAGTATCCGCTAAGACAATCCCATGGAAAATGAATCCGAGTTAATACAAGAATCATCAACTTCTGAAATTCAAAAAGGCTTCTATTGATTTGTAAATAAATGCGTTGATGAAACACCACTTCAGGTCTTAAAAGGGCCTTGAAAGTCAAAATCATACATGTGGAATTTCAGAGGCGGTCCCCCTGATAAGCCAATTATTCAATTCCAATACCATCCGAAACGATATTGAAAAAGGAGCCCGGGTTCAGGAATTAACGCCTGAGCAGTTATATGCAATATTGACAAACTTCGATAGTTCGTTACTTTTTAATACGAACTATCGCAACATATGATTAGGAGATGAAATATGAATAGTTTGTTCAGTCCGTTAACTATTGGTGCATTAGAGCTGCCAAATCGTATTATCATGTCCCCGTTGACACGCAGTCGTGCAGGCTCGGAACGTACACCAAATGATTTAATGGTAGAATATTATACGCAACGAAGTAGCGCCGGCTTAATTATAAGCGAGGCAACTGCTGTTACTCCGATGGGTGTCGGCTATGCTGATACACCTGGAATCTGGTCTGAGAAACAGGTAGAGGGCTGGAAGAAAATTACCAACGGAGTTCATAAAGCCAAGGGACGTATATTTTTACAATTGTGGCATGTGGGACGGATTTCTGACCCCATGTTCCTCGATGGTGAAATTCCTGTTGCCCCAAGCGCTGTTCGGCCGAAAGGGCATGTCAGTTTGGTTCGTCCGGAAAAACCTTATGTTACGCCACGGGCCCTGCAAACAGATGAAATAGGCAGTATTGTTGAAGCGTTCCGGATAGGAGCTGAAAATGCTAAAAAGGCTGGATTCGACGGTGTTGAGATACACGGAGCCAACGGTTATCTGCTCGATCAATTCCTGCAGGATAGTACCAATAAGAGAACCGATGAATATGGGGGAAGTCTGGAAAACCGGGCCAGGTTTATGCTGGAAGTAACCGATGCCGTTATCTCGGTTTGGGGAGCTGATCGTGTCGGTATGCATTTAGCTCCCCGGGGAGATGCCCATGATATGGGAGATTCCAACCTGCTTGCTACGTTTACGTATGTCGCCGAACAGCTAAAAAACCGTAATATCGCTTTTATCTGTGCTCGAGAAGCTATGCGTGATGATTGGTTTGCACCAATATTAAAGAAATCGTTCGGCGGTGTTTACATCGCCAATGAAGGTTTCACAAAAGAAACTGCTGAAGATGTTATTGAAAAAGAAAAAGCAGATGCCGTTGCCTTTGGTCAACTATTTATTGCCAATCCTGATTTGCCTTATCGATTTAAAACAGGCGAACAGCTTAATATCCCGGATACATCGACATTTTACGCCGGTGCAGATAAAGGTTATACCGATTACCCGTTCGTAAATGTAAATTGACCGAGAATACCAAAACGATATTAACCGCTGCTTGCAAAAGATGCCGAAGCTTTGGAACAATTGGATCAAATACGTCATGGCTTTGCAGAGGCAATGCAAAAACAAATCCCAAAGATGAGCAATCTCAAAGGGTAGAAGATAGATATTATCGTCTAAAACCTGAGGCGTTTTTTAACGTTGGTGGCGTTTCGCACTATAGCTGTTCATCTTGATTTTGAAAATATATTGAAACTAAGTAAGCAGGTTTTCCCGGTCGGAAATCATTTTTCACTTCACCTCAACTTTTTCAGTTTGATCTGTCAGATACTCAATTAAAGCAAAACAGCTTTTAATTTTCTAAACCAGGACAAACAGGGAAAGTCTGGAGGCATTGTTCACCCTTAAAGCGGAGTCCGTTCGGAAGATAGTCTGCTCTTGAATACTTTCTAAAAGTTGTTTGCTAAAGCATATTTTTTTAGCAAGTCATTTTTATTCTCGTTTGGTTTTGTTGTTTATTTACCAGTGAATTACAGTTGTTTTCGCTCAAGAAAGGAATAATACCCTGTTTTCCCAATAATGATATGGTCGAGCAGATGAATACCAAGAATTTTCCCGGCAGCTTTAATTTTTTGGGTAATTGAGAAATCATTCTTGCTCGGCGTTAAATCTCCAGAGGGGTGATTATGCGCTAAAATCAATGCATATGCCCTATCTTTAATGATATCTGCGAAAACCTCTCTTGGGTGAACCTGGGTCTGGTTCAAAAGCCCAATGGTGACAACCCGTATATTCATAACCTCATTGGCCCCATTTACAGATATGGTTATCAGATGCTCCTGGGAGCGGCCGGCGTAGTGCTGAATCAATTGCAACACATCGATTGGTTTGTTTATTTTCAACCCTTCCGGTTTTATCCTTCTTCTAACGAATTCAAATGCGGCGACTATGGTTGATGCCTTGGCCGTTCCAATACCGTCCACTTTGATAAGATCATTTACGGTAAGTTGGGATCCTTTCTCATCAACAGCAGTAACGAGTTTTTTAGCAATGGAAACTACATCACTTTTTGATGTCCCTGAGCCAATAAGAATGGAGAGCAACTCCAGATCCGATAACGCATCAGCTCCATTTTTTTGAAGTTTTTCCCGGGGGCGATCTATCGCAGGAAGATCTAAAATGCGTTTGGGCATTTTGCCTCCTTTTACCAATAAAATTTATTTATTCATTTTTCTCCAAATATCCGCCACTATCCAGCGTTTTGATTCAGGATTCCACAATTCCCAGTCTTTCCAGCCATTGCGGCTGGTTTGTGAAATTTTAACCGATGCCGCAGAAAAAGAAGAGAATACACCATAATTATCTACAGCCATTTGATTGTTTTGTATCTGAGCACGATATGTCTGCCCTTTATACACAAATCGGCATGATGTCCCATCCGGTGGAAACGGGTTTGCTTTTTTAGATTTAGGCTTTTTGACCGGCGCTGATTTCTTTTTTTCCACCCTTTGCGTTTTGACGGAAAAGATACGCTCTATATTTCCGGTTAGATTCTGCTTCAAGGCAATATGTTTTTCAACGTCATCCAGTTCTGAAAGAAAATCAAGCTTGAGTTTACGCAGTTCAGGTGGAATAGCAAGTCCTTGTTTTTGCATATTTTGGATGGTTTTTTCGATTTCCTGAAGTTGGGCGGATTTCCCCTTCCGGGACGCCCTGGAAAGCGTATCAAAGTAGGTCATCAGTGAATCAAGCTCTTCTATCACCGCGTCAACACGCTCTTTTAACCTGTCATACTCACACATAATATGCTGTTTTTGTATCCCTAATAATTCTTATAAAAAGCCTCGGCAGTAAATTTAGCAAACTCTTCGGTTTTAACTGAACTTCTGGCAACCACCTGCCACGGTTCGAGCCGTGCAATCTCAGCCTGAAGTTCTTTAGCTGTCTTATTGCTGCACCCCAGCATGTCTTGCACCGATTTTGCAGAAACGCCCTCGCATTGAAAAATATAGGTAAATTCCAACAGTTCCTGGAAATTAAAAAATTTTTGCTGGTAGTCATTGGGAGACTGGCTGGCAAAAAAGACAACAATGCCCTTTGACCGGCCTTCCCGTATAATCCGCTGCAAAAACATGTTTTTCTGCCCCAGATAATTGTGGGCTTCATCTATAACCAGGATGGTCCTGATAGTCCTGCGGCCATCCTCCACAGGGCTGTCCGGCAATGAAGTCATCTCTTTATAAATCCGTTCAATAACCAGGTAGGCCACCAACTCTTTTAATACGGGCATGGCATGGACATCTATCAAAAGAGTTCGATTGGTCAACCGGTCTATGGGCGGATTTTCACTGCCGTGTTTCCAGAACAGATCAAAATCGGCCAAATCCCTTAATACCTCTATCAGGCTGTCATCCTTTTTCCCGTCCTCTTCATACATGGCAAGGGCGATTTCCAGCACATCCTGAAAATCAGGATAGGGCATTTCAGAATCCTGCCGCATGGCGTATCCCGCCCGTATGGCCTCTGTTAATGCCCCTTTTTGGACAACGCCCAACTTCGCGTTGATGGACGCAAAGCTCTCCGCCTTTTCCCTGGCAGATACATTAATGTTCTGTTCATCATATGCGGGAAGAACAAACGGGTTAACCGGCAGGGAAACACCACCCTGGAGCAGTTGAAACGATTGCACCCTTGAGGCTTTTAAAAATGTCTCATTATCAACCACATCGCCTTTGTAATCAAAATAGATAAAGTTGGTTTGAAAATTAGACTGAACCCGTATATCCGTTAAAATTTTTAATAAGAACTGTGTCTTTCCAACACCTGGTTTTCCCATGATGGCCATATGGGAGTTGGCATGGATTTGGGTGTTGTTTAATTCCATGAAAACATCGATTTTCTGCAAAAGGGTTTTTCCGATAAAGATATCAAGTCCCTTGCCTTTCATCTCCTTTCTACCGCTGAATTCCACATGCTCCGTCAGTCTGGACAACAGCTTATTGGCGTCCCTGCCGCATTCAATAAACAACTGCGACAGATACCGGCAGCCATTATCAATATGGTTTTTGATAATGGATTTGTTTGAATAAAAATCCTCTTCGGAAATATCCGGCTGCTCATACACATAGGCAATCAATGTTTTATAAAAGAGCTCATCGTCACCCATAAAGGTGGGGCGCTTCATCTCCCCGCCGGTAAATTTCAAGCTCCTGGGGACGTTTTTCCCGTCTGTTGTTAAAGACAGGGCAAATGCAATTTTGGCCAGCACTGCTTTTTCGAGCTTGGTTTCAAATCTTAAAGCGCTTAATACATCATCTGCTTCGCTGCTGGTATATAAACGATCCGCCATTTAAGCCTCCCAGAAATAACCAGTTTTCACAGTTGTCAGCTCCTGATCCTGGTTGAATTCAAGATGAACCGCGCCATTTAAATGGGGCTGCAAAGACCTGTAATAATCATTATCTATCTCTGTGTCCGTGGATAAAATTACCACCTGCTCCCCGGCATTGGGAAAATAGTTATTTACAATATTGTCCCTGTGGGAGCTGTCCAGGCGGGATAATGGGGTATCAACAATAATGGGAAGAGACAGCCGGCTGGTCTGGGCAAGCCCCCACAGCAGAGAGACGGCAAACACCTCTTTTTCGCCGGCGGAAAGGCCTGATTTTTTAATCTCATGCCCGCTTCGGTCCCTGATTTTTATTTCATAGGTTTTGTCATTAATGGATATATCTTTAATCAGCCCGCTTTTACTGGAGAGCTGCTTGTACATTTCAAAGGTCTTTTCCTGGAGCAGGTGAATCTTGCTCTTTCTTAAACGGAACACAAACTGGTTCAGCAGGCCGGCAATGGCATCACACTCATTGATAAAATCCGCCTTTTCCTTTGAAACATCATGCCGTTCGTAAAGCTTTTCAATTTCCTCTTCAACGGTGCTCAGGCGTTTTTCAAGAACAAGGATATCCTCTTCCAGGATTCGAAGCTGTTCGGTTTTCCGACCGATCTGGGTGGTACAGCTTTCCATTTCACTTTGGAGCTGATCAAATAACTCTTTTTCCGATTCGCTGGCAGCACCGGTTTGCAGACTGGCTTCAATTGTCCTGATCTGGGCTTCAATCTCCTGCTTTTCTTCCAATAGCGGCCGGATTAAAAACACATCTGAATTTTCCAGTTGCTCCATCCTGAAAAGCATTCTTGCGGCATCCCTTTCGGAAAGATTCAGGATTTTAGGCACATCGCTAATCGCGGTTCCTTCTTTCAGTATTTTATAGATTCTGTCCTGAAGTTCCTGCATCTTCTCATGGGACAGGGTTTCACGGTAAATCGGCTCAGGCTCTTCCACCACCCGGACAATTTTCTGGGCCAATTGTCCGGCATGGGCTTTGATGGCTTCGCCTTCTGCCGTTTCCCGTTCTGCTTCGATCTGGTGTTTAATTTTGTCAAAGAATGCACCGGCAATACTGAAAGGCAGAACGCTTTCGCTCAATCCTTTGATCTCATTTTCAAGCTGGGCCAGGCGGTTGGATTTTTGTATCCTGTTTTTTTCTTTTTCCCTTAAAAGTTCCCGGGTTTCCGGTTCTGCATTGAATATGGCCTGAAACCTTGTTCTGGCCTCATCATATTGGTGCCTGAACTGGTCCAGCTCCAAGGAGAGGTCTGCATGTTCTTTCTTTTTTCTGGACAGTCGCGTCTTCTCCTTTTTAAGCTCCATCTGCTTAAATTCGAGATCATCATCGGAGATTTCCACAAACCCTTTGCGTTCATCATTTTTAAGATAAAGCATGTCTCCTGAAAGCTGATTGATGTATTGTATGCCCAAAGCCGCTTCCAGCGAAGATTTTAACCGGACTTCGGAGTGGTCGTCTGCAGCGATCTCCTGGATTTTTTCACCATCGAAGAAAAAGAACTGGGTGATCCCCGGAGGGATGGCGGCCCGGATAAAATCCTGCCACATCTGCTTGTTTCGAACCGACACACGTTTTCCGTCCCGGACCACCACAAGATGTTCCTGCAGGTCATTGGCTTTAGGCGATTCAACGGCACCGGCGCTCCAGGACCGCTGGACGATCAACTCTGAAAAATCATCCATTTCGATCACAAGTTCAAATGATACCTTCACATTTCCCAGGGCTTTTTCTTTCCGGTTCACTGCCTTGAAGATATCAAGAGCCTTGCCACCGTAAAGACAAAAATTCACCGCTTCCATGATAGAGGTTTTGCCGGCACCATTCATGCCCCCGATCAGGAAAATACTTTTCCCGTCATTCCCCTGGGGAAAATGTATCTGTGTGGGAAACTGAAACGACTTGTAATTTTCGATAATTAATTTTTTGAATTTCATTTATCTGCCCCTTAACTCCCAAACCCCGCGAGGAGACCCAGACTTTAAAACACCATCCCGGACCATGAAGCTGCGCTCTTTTGATACATTTAATATCCACTGTTCTGTTCCGTTTTTCTTAACACGGTCATTTTTCTTGAAATTGCCATCCAGATTACGCTGAATTATTTCGATAATTTGTTTTTTCCGGCCTTGTCCGCCCAGTTCACGAAGGGCTTTTCGAATCTCTTTTTGTAAAATTTTGGGCGATGTCTCATGAACATACCTTTTTTTCAACCGCCGGGTTGTTGTGGCTTGCCCCTTTTTGGACAACATCAGCCTCAGCCCGTCAAGGACTGAGGAGAGGCGGATCTCTAAACCCTGAACCTGCTGAATTATTTTTTCCTGGTCATGGACGGACAATGACAGGGTGCTTTTCAGTCTTCTAAGATTTTCAGGAACATCCACGCCTTTTCCTGCCAAGGTCTCAATGGCCTTGGTCACCTCATTCAATTGTGTTGAATTGGCGTCATAATCGTTGAAGTCAATGTTGCCCGAAATCTCTTTGATAACCTTTTCCAGGATATCAATTGCTTTGCCGGGGTGATCGATATATTTTTTCAGATAAGAAGCCATTCTATCCCCCGGCTTTTTCCAAAACGATTTTTTTCAACGCCGCGTATATCCCGGTCCGGCGCTCTTTGAACTCATACTCACGGACCGTGGACAGCAACTTGATCACCTTGTCAACACTGACACCATGCTGAATGCACAACTCCTGAAGAAGTTCTTTGTCCTGCTCTGATAAAGCGATCATATTATTTTGTCTCCTCTAAACGCCGGCGTTCCCGCTGCAGCTCTTTTTCAAGTTCTTCTTCAGTGGGCAGATAGGTTACATATTTGGCCGCAAACAGCTGTTTGCTCTCATTTAAGACAGAGTACCGGGCAACGGCTTCGTTTTTTTCAGAACATAAAATCAATCCGATGGTGGGATTGTCACCTTCAACCTTATAATTGGCCTCAAACATCCGGACATAGCCGTCCATCTGACCAATATCCTGGTAGGTCAGTTTCCCGATTTTCAGATCGATGAGCAAAAAGCATTTCAAATGAAAATTGTAAAATACCAGGTCGATATAAAAATCATCATCATCAAACCGCATTCTTTTTTGCCGGGCCACGAATGAAAAACCTTTGCCAAGCTCCAGTAAAAAATGCTGTAGATTACTGATGATGGCTGTTTCCAGGGTGGATTCATGAATACGTTCTGCCTGGGGAAGATCCAGGAATTCCAGGACATAGGGATCTTTTAACACATCCATCACACCAGGGGACTTTGCCCCGTCCTCCCGGATTTCAGCCAGCATTCCTTTTTTATCCTTGCTGGCCAGAATTCGTTCATAGAACAGGGAGTTGACCTGTCGTTCCAGCTGCCGCCTGCACCAGGCCCCGGCCACAGCTTCTTCTTCGTAAAATTGCCGGGCCTTTTCATTTTCAATTCGCATGAGCACCCGGTAGTGGGACCAGCTTAAATCCGGATGAAAACCATTATCTGCATCCAATTGGTCACCCGCCGGGTGACCTGTTGCCGGTAATTTGAATTGGTCACCCGGTGGGTGACCAATTGGATCAAGCCGGTCCGGATAGGCCTGGTAAAAGGCCCTGAAATATTTCAAATTGGTTGTGGAGAATCCTTTGCCGTATTGGGCCTGTAGTTTTTTGGAAAGCTGTTCCAGAAGCTTTTGGCCGTATTGCGCCCTTTTTTCTCCTGCCTGGAGCGCCTCAAAGATTTCTCTGCCGATATGCCAGTAGGCTGCAACGACTTGGGAATTTACAGAACGGACGACATTGCGCCGGGACTGGTCCAGAATGGCGGCAATCCGGTCGAAGAAAGGGTCAAAGGTCAATTCGTTTTTATTGTTCATATTTCCCCCGCAGCCTGTTCAATGAGATCCTCCACCATTTGTTTGGCTTGTTCAAGGAGTTGCTTGGATTCTTCTTTCAGTCTTAAAGATTCTGCCACTTTTTGTGAAATATTATCTTCTGTTTTTTCCCCAAGTCTCGGGACCACTATTTTGCCAACATCTTTGGGTGCCAGATGCCCATTGGTAGAGCCTGTAATCCAGCGACTGCATTGACTTTGTCCAATTTTGCTTTGCATGACGGTTAATAAATAATATGGGTCTATATCATTACAGATCTCAAGCTTTAACAAATCGCCACTGAAGGCGATGTTATCATATCGGTTTACTATGCCAATTTTTCCTATGGTTGCACCGGTAATAGCCAGCAGAAGATTGCCGTTTGTTGCAATTTGAGTTTCTTTTGTTGGAGAACAATAAGATTCTGAAATAAGTTCAAGGCCATCAATATCTTTGATGCTTGCATAAGGCATTGACCCAGAAGAGGCTGTTGGCATTTGTTTCCCTTTATCCATTGAAGAAATTAAATGCCTTAGCTTTGTATAACTCACATTTTTTTTTAAATGTTTTTCATAACCAATGTAATTTGGATTATAACATTGGGCATCCATTCTAAAAGCATTTAAAATTTCGCCAAACCTTGTCTCATAGCCTATCGACTTATCACGACTCAGATTATCCAATTCAAGCTTTTGTTCAAGACATCTTTGTGCTTGATTATATAACTCTTGAGATCGTTTTTTTTGAGCATACGATTTTTCTATTAATATAGAGATAGCATTCTGCTTACTGGAATCTATTATCGGAATAAGAAGCTCTTCTAATATTTTTAAATTTACGTGCCCCTGCACCCCCCCACTTGCAAAACGAATTAATTGGTCAGAGCCGAACCTGGAGTTGAGGAAACTTAATAAAAAGCCTTTTGTTATAATGGATTCTTGGATATCAATTATAATAATATCTGCAGAATTTATTGTGTCTTCTTCTAAATAAATACTCGCTTTCCCAAATGAACCACTCCTGGCAATCAGAATATCGCCTTTGTTGATTTGTGATTTTTTCAACTTTTCATGGAATTCCGGGGTGATTTTGACACAATTATTTAAATTAAGAAAAAATTGGTCAACTTGTTGCGTTTGTAATAGTATTATCCCTTTTTGGCAATAGTTTTGCACCATACTGCCAACATGCCCAACGTCAATTTTTTTTAAAATACTTTTTAATAGGATGTTATCATGATTCAATAAATTCCTTTCTATTTCTATGTAGTTAGGCTTATAAAATTCAGAGTCGATTCTCCCATGTTTGAGTTCTGCCAAAGCCACCTCACTCCAAACCGCCATCACCCAACCCTCCAGAAATCAAGGTCATGCTTCTGGGCAAACCGCACAAAAGCTTCGGCCACGCAAAGATCGTCTTCTGGTATGGCTAAGGCATCCTTTAAATCATCGTGTTTCAAATCGTAATTAACAAGATCCTGGTCAATTATCGGCTGGCCTGCACCATCTTCCATGGTGTCCCCGGCCTCATCCACCCGGTGTTCGTAATCTCCGGAATTATTCTTTCCGCCCCGTTCGCTCACAGCCATGAAAATGGGATAATCCAGCTTCTTGGCCACCTCAGCGTCAATCCAGCGCGCTTTTAACGTTTCGATCATCTCCCCGTCTTCCAGGGCCAGTTCAAGCTTCCCCTTCAGGGTCAGCAGCTTTTTAGCCGCCTCTGCCAGAACCAGATCTTTTTCCAATGAGGTGATCATGGCTTTAAGCTTTTTCCGGGTCTCTTTCTGCCCGGCTTTAAGTACCTTTGTATCGGCTTTGAGTTGTTCTTTTATGGGTTTCAGCTCATTATTCAGATCCTTTTTAGTCCCTTCCCAAGTACTGGAGATCAATTCTATTTCCTGGTCTGCTTTTTGTTTCAGGGCTTCCAGGTCACTGTCCAGATCTGAAAACTTCATTTTAGCTTTCAGGATCTCTTTTTTCAGGCCCTCAATCTGCTCGTCTGCCTGGTCAATCTGCTCTTCAAGATCGGGAACCCCGTCTGCTGCCAGGTCGAATTCCCGGTCTTCCTCAGCCATGCTGAATCCCAGATCTTCCGGTTCCGGGTCTGAAAAATTTTCCAGGATCATCTCCATGACCTCTTCGGGAATATCCTGCTCCGGGATATCGACCTGATACGCATGGTTTTGAATCAACTGGTTGATCTGGTCCTCATAATCCGGGCAGGATGCCTGGACCTCCTGCTTGACCGTTTCAATATCAGCCAGTTGCTGGGGGGTGTATTTCTGGATAAACAGGACCGATGTTTTGGTGCCGGTATGGGGTTTAAACGTGTTGGGATGAAGTCCCACCACGGCCAAAAGCCGTGCCTTTCTTAAAATCCACTCCCGGATAAAGGCCAGGGATGAATTGTTGAATTTTCCCTGGGGCAGGACAATGGCGGCCCGGCCGCCGGGTTTGAGAAATTTCATAATCCGCTCAATGAACAGGACATCCCGTTCTTCTTTGGCGGATTTGTTTTTGGCCCGCTTTAAAGCCGGCTTGGCCAGATCATAATGGCCCAGCATGGCCTTATCTTTCATTTCGCCGGCAAAGGGGGGGATTGGCAAGGATTACAGGAGAGGTCGTCGTCTTTCAGAATTTTATCTTTGTCCTCCGGGTCTATGTTCCGGCCCAGTAATTTGGCTTTAACCAGCTCCTGCATCAGGGTCTGGCCGGACATGGTTTCATGCCAGGTTTTAGGGTCCAGGCTGGAGACATCCGGCCCGAATATTTTGGTGTGGCCGTCTCCGGCAATGAGCATCAATGCCCGGGAGGTCTTGGCGGCCCGCTCTTCAAAATCAACGCCCCATAAATACTTTGACGCATATTTATGCATGCGCAGCTCCCGGTCCGCATGGTTATCCGCCGGATAGCACCACTCCATGGCATGGAGCAAAAAACCTGCCGACCCGCAGGCCGGATCCATGACATACTCTTTCTGGGTGGGATTGAGCATGCGCACACACATTTCCACCACATGCCGGGGCGTGAAAAACTGCCCTTTTTTCTTTTTGGCCTCTGTGGGGAGTAAATATTCAAAGGCGTCATCCATGATCCGCAGGTTTGATCCCATGATCCGGACCCGCTCGATATTGCCGATACAGATATGCAGGTGTCGTTTGGTCAATTCAATATTCTCACCCTCCCTGAAAATCCCCGGCCACTCCTCACACGCCTTGCGAAACAAATTATTTATCCTGTCATAGGTGATTTCAGGGTCCAGCGCTTTGCAGAATTCCACCTCTTTATCGGGCCGGTTTTCATCCGCCTCTTTTTCATCCCAGATTTTGGCAAAAATCAGCTTGAATATTTCATTGAACTCATCTTTGCCACTGTCCGCCAAGACCAGTTCTTCAAGACCCTGGATGATCTCTTTGAAATTGAAATGCCGTTCCAAATGGCCAAGGGTCCGCCGGGCGGTCAATACATCCTTGGGCTGCTGATCCCGTTTGGGCAACTCGGACAGGGTATCGTTAAAATCCTTGGGATATGGCCGGTAAAGAATAATCCGGTCGCTGATGCTGCCGTTGGACCACAGCCCCACCGGCGACCCTTCGGCATTCAGATAACTTTTAAGCTGCTCTATACCATCTTTTCGTTTGGGCTTTTTAACCTCAACAATAATTTTGGGCGTCTGTTTTGAATTGTCCGTATAAACGACGATATCCGCAGCTTTTGTCCCCTCTGTGGAACCAAAATAGACACTTTTTTCCAACTCAATTTCATCGGCCTGATAGCCATAGGTGTGAATAAGCTTATAAACCCATAACTGTCTTACAATTTCTTCAGGACAGGACTTGCCGCCTTCAGCAAACACCTGGATTTCCTCTTTTCCGGAGGCAAAAGGAACAATGCTTTTAAGAAAATATTTTATCTTACCGACATCCCTGCCGGTTTCCGTTTGTTTTGGATAGATACTAAGAATCTCATCAACAGCCTTTCCAAGACTGTCAAATTCGCTAAGCTCATATTTGGTCTTTGGATCTTTAAAAATTTTATCAATCAGCGCTTTGTTATCCATTGATGTCACAGTTCCCGCTCACTAAAGAATTTATGATCTACAACCTATAATCAATTCAACTTAAAAAACAAATAATAAATCGAAAATAATTATCAAAATTAATCCGAAGAAGGATAAATTGCTGGAAAAGGATAAAATCTATTGGCAGCCGGGTAAAATCTTCATATTCTCTGCAATGTAGGAAAGGGATTCCCCCTATTACAGGATTGAATTCAAGGTAGTTGCACTGCCTTGGATAAAGGAGTTTGCCATGCCGCCTAAACGGGACCCGGTACAGGATCGTATCAAAGCGTTCAATTTGAAATGTGATCACAGTGATCCTCAAACCGTTCAACAGCTTGTGAGACAGCAGCTTGGCGACCCTCACTGCCTCATGGTCGCCCGCGCGGCACAGGTCAGTTCTCAGCGTTGTTTTTATGATCTGGAACAAGATCTATTAAAGGCATACCAGCGCTTTCTTAAAAACCCGGTTAAAAAAGACCCAAACTGTATTGCAAAGGGTGCCATCGCAAGGGCACTGGTGGATTTAGATTGCAAGGATTACACTTTTTTCATTTCCGGACTTCATTACCGGCAAAAAGAACCGGTATGGGGCGGGAGTGTTGATACTGCTGTTGACGTGCGTGTCAGTTGTGCCATGGGCCTGTCCCAAACTTCCTATCCCCGTGCCTTGATCGAACTTGTAACGGCCATTCACGACCCTGAAGAACAAGTCCGGATCGGGGCAGCCCGGGCAATGATCAGCACCCCGCCCCAGGCTGCGGAAGCTGTATTGCGGGCCAAGGCCCTTGAAAAAGATCCCTCAATCAATGTTACGGCTGAAGTGTTGACCGCCCTGCTTCATGTAGCACCTGAAGACGCTTTGGATTTTGTATCCTGTTTCCTTGAAAATGAAACAGATGCCGAACTGATCGAAGCCATTTCCTTTTCATTGGGTGAATCCCGGCTTGACGGGGCGCTGGACGTGCTTAGATCATGCTGGAACAAACAGCCGCTAAAACGAAAACAAGAAGAGGTCTTCCTGAAGGGCGCTGTTTTTCATCGTAGTGAAAAAGCGTTTTCATGGCTCCTTGATGTGGTTGCTGAAGAAGACCGGGCAAGTGCTGTGTTTATTATTAATGAACTGGTAATCTACCGGACAAATGAAAAGCTCAAAGCACAATTGCAAAAAAAAGTCTTACAAAGGGCTGATGATGAATTAACAGCTCATTTTCACAAGGTTTGGGATTGACATGAAAGTAATTCAACAACGGGCAGAAGCCCTTTGCACCGGGCTTTCTGTAGAGGTCATGGCAGGTATCTCTCCCATGGATGATGTTAATGAGAAATTCCGGGGGCAGTAATATGTATTAAATAGTAATATTTCACAGCGCTCCGAATTGATGCTGCAGGGTGCTGTCTGGTCCGGCATTGATCCGGATCAGTATAAGTCCCTTTTTTCTGCTGCGATGATCCACACAGGGTTTAACGCTTCCATTCGCCGCCCCCAGGGCATGTTCCGGGATTTGCTGATCTGGGCCTGGGTCAGGCTCACGTCAAAGCCCTTTTCTTCCAGCACCGATACCGCCAGGTGCAGGGTCTCCATCAATATGGTATTTACAACAATTCGACCAAAAGGATTCAATACCATTGCCACCACATCCAGCACCTGACCCAGATGTTTGCCTGAGCCGCCGATAAAGACCCGGTCAGGCTTTGGTAAATCCATCAAGCCATCTGGAAGTTGTGCCTGGATGACGGACAGATTTTTTACATTGAAGCGCTCGACATTGGCCGTGATCTGTGCGGCACGCGGCTTATTCTTTTCCACGGCATACACAAACCCGTCCGGCAAAAACAAGGTGGCTTCAATCCCCACAGATCCTGAACCGGCCCCCAAATCCCACAAGATATTATTTGGTCCAAGTTCCAGGGCGGCCAAAGAGAGAACGCGAACCGGGGCCTTGGTAATCAGACCCTTTTCGTGGACAAACCAGTCATCCGGGGTCCCAAAACGCAAGGGACCGGACAGGGATGCCAGTTCACCTTTTTGAAGCACCACCACATTGGGCTGGGAAAAAACTTTTTGAGTATTTGTGTGTTCATCCATGGAAGAAACTTTTTCTTCCGGGGCACCCAGGTTCTCCAGCACCCACATCTGCCAGGTATACTCATGAGTGTCCACCTGTTTTCTAACAGCCCAGGGATCGTTTTCAGGATCGGTGAGCACACACAGCAGGTCCTTGTCATCCATGGCCTTTGCCAGGGCCGGCATATTGTCCCGGCCGTGCAGGCTCACCCAGGCCGCATCCTGCCAGGGCAACTTAAGCCGGGCAAAGGCGGCAGCCATGCTGGTGACATTGGGATGAACGATGACCTGATCCGGCCCCAGGCGTTTAATCAAAGTTTTGCCGATGCCGAAAAAAAGCGGATCCCCCGAGGCCAGCACCACCACAAGCCCGTCACCCATATGCGCTTCTATGAAATCCAGCACCCCGGACACAGGGCTTAAGATCTCTTTTTTTAACGCCTTTGCATCCTCAAAATATGACAAGTGCCGTTTGCCCCCCACCAGAACGGTAGCCCTTTCAATCAGAGCCAGGTGGGATGCGGTAAGATCCATCGGGCCAAGGCCTATGCCAATCACATGAACCGGTTCATTCATTCATAAAGTTCCTATTGATAGACCAAACAGGCGTTAATACGCTTCGTAATCTCATCTTCAACCAGGGTATAGGCCTTTGAATCAAAATCAGAATAACGTTTTTTAAACTGCAGCGCCATGATCCCTTCAGGCAGATTATCAATCCGGGGCATAAACTGATCTTCCGTTTTGGCGGCTGCCATTTTCTGCTGTATTGCGGATGCCTTTTGGGCAGAGCCTGTGGCAAGTTCAGCAAGCCTGACTCCAGCCCTGTCTGCGGCCAGATCAGCAAAGCTAAATCCGCTTCCGCCATATGAATCATCCACCTCTTTGGAAAGCCCTGCTAAGTTGCTCAGCTTACTGCCCCCGGATACAGCGATCCCGGCAGAAACAAAAAAATGTTTAACCAAATCTTCCCTGCCGCAAAGGATGAGACCAATATTTTCATGCGGGATGACTTTTGCTGCTCTTTCCTCGGTCACAAGACGATCCACCCCCCGGCCAAGGCAGAATAAAGCGATAGTCTGCAGCAGTGCCCTGTTTTCCTCAATCGGATCTTTTGACACTTTACTTTGCTCTAATACCAGCTTAAACAACGGCCGGATCACCCGGACCACGGCGACTTTTTTAATACAGTGTTCTTTGAATATGCTGCACAATTTGGCCAACGCATTGGTGTATACAATCAGGCGATCCTGGTGTTCCGGAGCAATGAGCATCGTTTTCTGGCTTTCATGCAACCGGTTCAAGGCGTCCGGGTTCCAATCATAGGTAAAACTTAACTGCTGCCGACTTATTGCAACCGATTGCAGGGCATCCAGGTTCTGCAGAACCAATTCATAATTATCAGGTGAAAGCAAGGCCTGGCCCAAATAGGACAGAGCAAATGTGACCAGGGAACCGGGCAGTGTAAAAAATCCGACACCGATGGAATGGATCCGGGGTCTGCCGTTCTCTATGTTCAGGACACAAGCCGTGTTGATATATTCGCCCAAAGGGGTTTGGGGGATCTGCACTGTGGTACTGATCTTTATAAAAGGACCGGACAAACGGATCTGGGGAAAGATCTCAACCTGGTCAACAAGCTGGCAGGCACCGTAAGCGGCCATCAAATTTAAATCCTGTTCGGAAATTTTCACCTGCCGGGACTGTCTGACCGCCATGGAATCGGGTTTGTAACGGCGGACCAGCTTTTCCATGCGCCTGATCTGATCAAATGACAGCTCTGGTGGTTTGCCCACGGCAGGACTTTTATCAATCGCGCCAAACAAAAAAAGAAGCGGACAGACCACCACCCCAAGAACAAATAACAAAAGAAGGCTTTTGCTGATGAATTTAAACATACTCTTTTCGTCTTGTGCTTAGAGGGTTTAAACAATGAAACTAAAGACACCCAAAATGCAGAATTTATTTTTTCCCAAGCCCCTTAACCCCCATAGTTTCGATAAGTTCATTAATATTGGTTGTTTTCAAATTCATCCCGCCTTCGGATACCGGTAAAAGAATCAATTTTTTACCCTGGAGGGCTTCGGCGATTTTCAGCTTGACCAACGCTTCGCCTCCGGCACTGGCCATGGCGTTGTTCATCTCTTGGATGCCCTTGGCCTGGGCCTCCCCTTCCGCCTTAATGGCCTGGGCAAGAAGCTGCTGTTTTTCATAATAGACGTCTGCTTCAATTTTGGCTTTCATGAACTCCCCGTCCACATCGGCGATCATCCGGTTCACTTCGCCCCTGGCCTCTTCAAGTTTACGGTTATACTCTTCCTGGGCGGCATGTTGGGCAGACTTATTCTTTTCAACCAGCTGGTCCGCCACCTTTTTATCCTCAATGGCCTTCTGATATTTGGGATTAAACCGGTAATCCTTGGTCAGCACCTTTTCAATGACAATGCCCATGGGCTTGAACATCTTTTGCAGGTACTCTTTTGTTTTCCGGGCCTGATCACCCCTGTTTGCCGCCACGTAAAACTCTTCTGTTTTCAATTCACCGAAAATGTCCCGGGGTTTGCTTCGGACAATGGTGCGCACGATTTTCTGTCGAAGATCCATGTCGTTTTTGGCCACATGCTGTAAGATATAGGGCGCCTTTGCAGGATCAATTTTATATACGATGATAACATCAAGACTGATGTCGTTGCCGTCTATGGTTTTAAACAGCAGGTCGTCCCGGGTCCTTCGGTCACCTTTATTGGCGTCATAGGTCATTTCAAGGTTTTGCAGTTTGGTATCAAAGGTGTTCCAGTCATTGATAAAGGGCATAAAAAAGTAGGTGGAACCCGGGGCATAATATTTTTCTTCTACCCCTTTTTTGCCAAAAAAGGAAAACTTTATGGTTCTGACACCCACCTCTGTACTGTCTGTTGAATGGGGAACGCAACCGGCCAACGTAACCATAAGGATAAGAGCCGGCAAAAGAATCAATTTTTTCATTTGTTACCTCCTTTGCTGCGGACATCAAAGAGTTCCAGGGCATTGTTCAAATCAAGGGGGTTGACCCCGGAAGGCCCGTCACTGGGCAGAATGACCATATCTATTCCTTTATACACCTCGGCCATTTTCAGCCCGACCATACGTTCCGCCCCTTTTCCCTGGAGTGCTTCATTTTTCAAACGGATTTGTTCCGCTTCCGCCAGCTTTACAAGGAGATCCGCTTCTGCCATCTTTTTCCTGTAGTACAGATCTTTTTCCGCCTGTTTTCTGGTGACATAAGCCTTTCCCTTTTCAAGCTCAACAGAGACGCGCACCTTGCCCTCCTGCTCAATTTTGGTCAGCTTGGCACCTTCAATGGCAGCCCTGGCCTCTGCCTGATTTTTAAAAACGAGCTGGTCTTTAAGTTTTTTTTCTTCAATGTTTTTCTGAATCTCATCGCTGTAGTGAAAATAACGAACCAGGACATACTCAACAACAATCCCCTTGTCTTTGAGCTCTTCATTTAACTCCTGCTTTGCCGCCATGGCCTTTTCAACTCTCATGGGGCTGTTGAAAAACTCTTCAGTGGTCAGTTTGCCCAGATTGTTTTTAAGGGCGGGTTCTGTTTTCGGGATAATCCCGTTGTCTTCAAACAACCGGCCGGGACCAATGTCGGTAAACACCTTGTAGGGGTCACTGATGCGATAAATGATGGAGACATCCACATCCACAAAGAATCCGTCAGAGGTCTGAATATGGGCAGCCCTTTCTATTCTGGTGTCATAGGCGGCGGATTGGGCGGAATTGGTCAATTCCAGAACCTGCAACGCCTTGGGCAGCTTGTACATCTCCTGAACGCCAAAGGGAAGCACCAGGTAAAGGCCTGTTTCATAGACCTTTTTTTGCACACCACGATGAAAACCGATTTTATTGACCTTTATGCCGTATTCATAGGGACGGATATACTCCAGAAACGACCCATATGCCACACCGGCAAGTATCACCAGTACCATAAGGATCTTAATGGTACGCGGTATTTTAAATTTGAACTTCGGCAACTTGACTTTTTTTACAAACTCCGAGGTTGGATAAATTTTCTTTGGCGCATTCTCATCCAAATTATCCGGGGTCTCCATGGTTTCTCCTTAATTATGTTTATGTTCGCTAACAACCTTTTCCCTTTTGTAGGAATTAAAGGCAATGACCCTTGAAACTCATAAATGACAGTCTTAACTCGGCACGGTGCCTGGCAAAATTTTTCTGGTTGGGCGCCTGCAAGGCAAATTCACTGATCATCTTTCCGCGAGCCAGGATTAATGGCAGATTCTTCTTTTATGCTTTGGTTGGCAAAGAGGAAGTGCCTATCCTATATCCTGACCAGAAACACCCAAAACTTATGATTGTCTTTTCAGCTTTATGACGATGATAAGATTCCTTTACTTTTTGAAATAAATCGTTGGAAATGGATGTATCCATCACAAGAACGCCCATTTTCCCACTTGCAAATTCCAGTTCTATGATCTCACCGTTCCTATAAACCACCACACGAAGAGGGCGCACACCAGAATTGAATGCCGCAATTAAAGTCTCTATTTCTTTTTCTGTCAATGGGTTGCCTGACCATTCCCATCTGCCGTACACTAATATGATATCGCCGGACCGTACCCCCTTTTTTGAACCTGGAGAATCCACAGGTACAATGCTAACGCTCACCACCTTATCTGACCCACATTCCTGTCCGCTGATATCCGTAAATTTTTTATCCGGTGTTCCCGATGCATTGTATGTAATGACAGCACCGGAAACACCGTTTGCATTGAGGCAAGGATTTCCACCTCTGCCCAAGTAACTCATTTTCAGCAAACGATTTTGATCATCATACGTCATATTTATGCCTGCGACGCCTTTCATATCTTTTATCGTTGTGGATGTATCTTTTTCTATCTCCTTAGGTTTATCGTCAGGGCCCCAAAAAATTATTTGGGTCGCATTTCCTCGTTCATCGTATTTAAAACTTCCCCCGTATATTCCATCCATACTCTCAATGGGTTTCCCATACAGGCCATAATTGCGCTGTTCTATAATTCTGCCTTTATGGTCAAAAACCTTTCGGGTCATATGGGTTCCATCAGTTAAGTTGAGACAGGGCTGGTTGTGAGCATTGAAACATGCCCATTCTGTTTGATTTCCGTTGTTGTCGTATTTCATTCGAACAATGGCGTAACCAGATTCATTTTCTTTGGGCTTTCCGTTAATCCCAAGGTTGATTTGTTCTTCAATTTTTCCATGGTTATCATATTTGTAAACAAACCCGTGATTACCGTTTTTATTTTCACAAAGTTCTTGGTCTATTCCAAAACATCGCTCATCTTTAACCCTGCCTTTGTCATCATAAATTCTGCGGATCAAGTGCGCACCGGACGATA
>NZ_KB893112.1 GCF_000373985.1 Desulfobacter curvatus DSM 3379 | reverse complement strand
CTTTACCGTCTCGCGAATCTGTTCAAGTTCTGCGTTTTTAATCTGCCGACCACACTGGCTTATCACAGCGTTTTCTCCTCAAATGTAACGTTTCGATTGGTGGGTGAACTCACACACATCCACGTTACATTATCAAAAGACCTGCAGAGTGTCTATTATAATTTTGCGACAAAATAATTTTAGATGTCGCTCCGCCCCCCTGATATCATTGATAATAAATTTTGATGCGTCAGCGCTGGTTTTTCATTGATTGTACCCTTAGCCCTAACCCCACCGTTACATAATTTTTTAAATTTAATCAAATATGTAAGCTGATTGGCTTGAATTCATCTATCATACAAGATAAATTGAGACAACAGGTGACGATTAACTATCCTCTAACATTGCATAAAAATTTTAAATAAGAAACAGGTCGATTCAATGGAAACAAAAATGTTTAAACCTGAAATTGAATCCGTTTACCGTATCCAGAATTTCGTTAAAACTGCGCTTTCTGCGGAAGCGTTCAATAAGAAAAAATGCTTTGCAATTGACCTGATCATTGAAGAGTTGGTTGTAAATATAGCGACTTACGGCATCAAAGATTTAAATACCGGCTTTATCGCCGTTTGTACCAGCATTGAGGATGAGACCTTATTTATCGGAATCACGGATAATGGCCCGGCATTTAATCCCCTTGAAAAAAAAGATCCTGATATCTTTATGCCCCTTGAAGACAGACAGCCGGGTGGGCTTGGCATTTACCTTGTAAAACAATTTGTAAAAGATATCCGGTATGAGAGAAAGAATCATAAAAATTTAATCCGCCTATGGCTTGCCTGATGCTTTACTTTAAATTTTTAACGTCTTTTTCTTACACACAAACCAAAATAAAAATATCACCGTTACGTTACGATTTTATAAAATTTTATGGACCTGCAAGCCAACGGTGGTATAGGTTGATTGTGCCGAATGAAAAATCAAAGGATGTATGCGATACAAACCGAGACGGTTCAGATATATGAGGAGTGATCAAAACTATAATGTTCCGAACAATTAAGGGGAAAATCTTATTTGCTGTTATTGTGGTCATGGTGATCTCTACCCTGGTTATCATATTTTTCACCCACAGGGATGTGGGTAACGCCATACTGACAGCCCAGCAGGATTCCGCTTTGAACATTCTGCGTTCCCTGGATTTGATTATTGAAGGGGATTACCACAGTCTCTTGAAGGAAAAACGATCCCTGACCCTTTTAAAACGGAGCCAATTAAAGGACACGACCAGGGTTATCGCATCGGTGTTTGAAGGCTTTGCCGCCAGGGATAAATCACAGGCAACAAGCGGACTTGAACACGCACTGTCCTGGCTTGAAACGGCTCCCTTTGACAATGTAAACTATTACATCATCGATGCACAATCCAATATAATAGCCTCTTCCAATGCGCAGGTAACCCCCCTTTCCTTCAAATCATTAAAAGATGTCAAGCATAGAAGCATAGCTAAGGCTGTGCAGTTTGACAACCTAACCCAAAGGGGGGATTTTGCAGCCTTCAACCTTGACCAAAACCAGGAAAACGCGTCGGTACTTGCCTATTTCAGACCATTCACCCCTTGGTCACTGACCATCGGTGTATCTGTGGATATCAGCCGGATCCAGGCATTGGCGGAAAAACAGAAAGCGCAAATCATCTCATCTTTGACGGATTATGCCCAGGGCCTGAAAATCGCCGACAGCGGTTTTGTGTATATTTTTGACGAATCCGGTTCTTCGCTCGTTCCATACCTGGCAAGTGCATTGCAGGACATGAGTACCCTGGTCAATCAACTGACCGGCAATCTGATAAATGACGATATCCGTCAAAATGCATCTACTGAATTTTCACATTTTCGTTACTTGCCGGAAAAACCGGATAAAAGTGCAAGGAAGATGATCGCCTATTGTTATTATTTCAAGCCTTTTAAATGGTACATCAGCGTCATTATTCCTTTACAGGAAATCAAACTGCCGGCCCAGCGTTTGGTGATCCGGCAGAGCATGATCATCGTCATGATGTTCATGGCCGGTCTTGTCGCCATTATCCTGGTCATCAGCCGCATTGCTACGCCTTTGCAGCGGTTGTCATCCTATGCCAAAAAAATTCCGAAACTGGATTTTACCAAGCCCATGGAAAAATCAACGCCGGTGGATGACCTGCCTGAAAAATACAAAGATGAAGTGGGAGATCTGGCAGCGTCATTTATCCTTATGCGCCATGAACTAAGCCGGAACATCCAGGATCTGATCAACTTTACCGCAGCCAGGCAGCGCATTGAAAGTGAGCTGGGGATTGCCAGGGAAATCCAGTTGGGCATGGTGCCTAAAACCTTTCCGGGGCTGCTTGAATTTGATCATCTGGATTTGTATGCAACATTGCAACCGGCCAAGGAAGTCGGAGGAGATCTGTACGATTTCTTCCAGCTTGATGACGACCATGTTGTTTTTACTTTAGGCGATGTTTCCGACAAGGGTGTTCCCGCAGCTTTGTTCATGGTGGTCACCCGGACCCTTATCAGGGTGTTCAGCGGGAAAGATGTATCACCGTCCCGGATGATGACCAGCATCAACAATGTCCTGAGTTCAGACAACCCCCGCGCCATGTTCGTTACCCTTGTCATCGGGATCTTGAATATCCGGACAGGCCGAATGATCTATGCCAATGGCGGCCACAACCCGCCTATTATGACCACCCATGACGGGGCCCGTTTTATAAAAAGCAAAAAAGAACCCATCGTCGGTGCCATGCCGGGCATAATTTATTCGGACAGTACCCTAACCCTTAGCAATGGGCAGGGATTCATGTTATATACGGATGGAGTTAACGAAGCCATGAATAAGGAAGGCGAACAATTTTCAAATCAACGGATGATCGATGAAGTGTCAAAGGACCGGGATCTGCCGTCGGAAACGATTGTACACAATCTTTTAGATCGCATCAGGAAACATGCCGGTACTGCGCCCCAGTCCGATGATATTGCCATGCTGATGATCAAATTCCAGACATAAAATTTAATACAGTTATGAACCAATTAATCCTGAACCTGGATAAACTGCGTCACAATATCCGTTTTTTATCCAGGCACTGCAGGGAACATCACCTGAACATCACCGGAATTATCAAAGACCCGTATGCAGACTGGAAGATGATCAGTCAGATGCTGGAGTTAGGTTTTGAGAACATCGGAATATCCAAGGTCCCTGACGGCCCAACAACAAAACCTGTCTTCCCCAATCGGCCCATATATATTTCCCTGCCCTCAATCCATGAGCTGCCTGCCATTGTTCAGGGGTTCAGTGTAAGTTTCAACTCTGAAATGACCGTTATTGAACAACTCAACCGGACAGCTATTGCCATGAACTGCCCCCACAGCATTCTTTTGATGGTGGATACCGGAGATTTGAGGGAAGGTGTAATGCCGGACCAGGTGGTGGATACCGTACGTAAAATTCACCAGCTCACCCCCCGGGGCATTGAGTTTGCCGGCATCGGCACCAATCTGGGGTGTTGTGCCGGCACAGTGCCGAATGAATCCAACCTGGGTATCATGTCCCAACTGGCGGACCGGATTGAATCCAAACTCGACATTGAGGTGAACACCGTGTCCGTTGGCGGTTCCGTACTGCTCGAATGGATGCAACACAAACAACTTCCCGGCCGAATCAACAATATCCGCCTGGGAGAATCGGTATTTTTAGGCACTATTCCCACGGTAAATCAAGTGCATCCGAATCTGGACGCTCGAGTGGTCACATTCAGAAGCGATATACTTGAAATAAAAGACAAGCGGGTAACACCGCCCCAGCTGTACGGAAAGGATGCCTTGGGCACCCTCCCCCGGGTTGGCCGCCAGGGCCTGCGTAAACGCGCCATTCTCAATTTCGGCATCTGCGACACATACCCGTTCGGGTTGACACCTTTAATCCCAGGCATGGAGATTGTTTCCGTAAACTCCAATTACACCCTGGCAGACATCACGGAGTGTCATCATCCGCTTAAGGTGGGAGATTTTGTTGATTTCACAATGAACTACCAGGCGTTTCTCCAAAGCTTTATATCACCGTTTACCCGAGTCTGTTACCAGGAAGAACCGGACAAAACAGCTGTTTTATGAGTCAATTTAAAAAAAACAGATCACGGATTCGCCTTTTTTCAGGTGCCGTTATCATGCTGGTGCTGGCGCTGGGCTTCAACATTATTTTAACATCGGCTACCCTTGAAAAATTATATGTAGAAACCGTTGTCTCCAAAAACAATGTGGTGGCAAAGGACCTTCAGCACAACATAGAAACAGCGCTTCAATTCGGCAAAACCATTGATAAATTCATTGGCATGGACAAGCTTCTTTGGGAAGCCCGGCAGCACCTGGCATCCCCCAAAAAAGCAACAGGGGCATCCGGCGCAGGTGTCAATGACATTGCTATTTTCATTACCTATCCGGATGGACATATTGTTTACAGCAGCAATTCACAGGTTGTTGGGTCTAACTTGCCTGAAACGGTCCGGCCTCAGATGGTCCAAGACACCCACCCCCCTGTGGAAAACCACTATGTGAAACATAAAGGCGTTTATTATCTTTCCCTGCCGGTGAAACAGGGTGTTTCAAAAAAATGGGTCGCCACCGTAACAGTTGCCTTCAGCCAAAAGCAGGTTATAGCCCTGCTGCGCACCATCGTGATGAAAAACAAAAATCTGATTGCGGTGGTTCTTTTCAGTGCCATGGGGCTTATCGCCATCTTTCTACGACATTTAAACCTGGATTCCAATATATCTAAAAAATCACTGGGGCGAATCAAATTTAAAATTTCTGCGTTTTTTTTTATTATCATCTGCCTGGCCCAGATCTCCTTGAGCCTGTTCAATCTTTTTGAATTCAGAGTCCATTTTCTGGATGTTTCTACCCAGAAAAGTGTTGTCATGTCAGAATTGTTAAAACAGGATATTGAATATTTACTGGCAAAGGGTCTGGATATCCGGCGACTGAACAAAATGGACTGGAAGCTGGCCGATGTCATTGCCGTCTGCCCTGAACTTAAAGCCATTACCATATCCGATACCAAGGGACAGCCACTTTACATGGCCACCCAACACGGTATGCGTAATTTGATAAAGCCTGATAATAATAAAGGTTCAGCCGGCAGAACGATTCCTTTAAAAAGCGATCCGGACTACACCGTCACCCAGGACCTGTTAAACACACAAAAATCAGCGACCGGTGCATTGGCCGGCAAACTAACCATCCATATTTCAAAGGATTTCCTGTTCAATAATCTTAAAGCAATTACCCTGGATTCCATCACGGTTCTTGTGATCTCTATTTTCTTTTTTGTTGAATTACTGATCCTTGAACTTCAGCTGATTGAACGGCAAATCACAGAAGACACCCATGCGCACAGGGGGCAGGTGCATTACACATCCATCCGTCCGGTGGCATTCATCTTTTTTTTCGGGGTAGACACCTGTATTTCATTTCTTCCTCTCCATATGGCGACTTTGTATGACCCTTCTCATCCATTACTGGGACTTTCCAAGGATATCATCATGGGCCTTCCCATTTCCATGCAGATGCTGTTCACCTCCATATCATTACTGATATCCGGTGCATGGTGCGACAAGCGAGGTTGGGCAGAACCCTTTCTGATCGGGCTGTTTTTATCCGGCACAGGGTTTATTTTTGCCTGGCTGGCCCCATCTTCCCTTTACTTTCTTATCGCTTTAGGCCTTGTAGGCATGGGGTACGGGCTGTCCCTGATGGCGGCCCAGGGATTTGTCATTGCACAGACCACAACAAGAAACTGCGCCCAGGGCATGGCCCAGCTGTGGGCCGGGGTATATGCAGGAAGCATCTGCGGCGGTGCCTCAGGAGCGATGTTGGCCGACCGTATCGGCTATGCCCCGGTGTTTCTGGTGGGCGGCACTATTCTGCTGCTGCTTATCGTGTATACCGTCTTCATAATGAAAGATGCCATGAAACGCCCAAAACCACCCGCACAAGCGCCCCGCCCTACCCCGACAGAACAAACAGTGCCGCCATCCCGGGAACCGTCCCTATTCAATTTCCTTTTTAATCGTAAAATTTTCACATTGATCGTATTTTACGGGCTTCCCTGGTATATCGTACTTATCGGCTTCATGAACTATTACAGCCCCATCTACCTGAAAAGCATTGGTGTCTCCCAGTCTGATATCGGCCGGATTTTTATGATTTACGGCATCTGCCTGATGTACGTGGCGCCATATATTTCAAAACTTGCAGGCCGGGCCAACGACAAGAAACGATACCTTGTCATGGGCAGTTTCATCGGCAGCCTGAGCATTGCCAATTTTTATTTTTTTAAAGACTTTTCCGGTGTTGTCTCCGTTACGGTTTCCATCTTTCTTTTGGGTCTTTCCGCCTGCCTGATTCCGGTCAGAAGCGCCTATGTATTGGATTTTCACATCACCAGACAACTGGGTGGCGGCAAGGCTATCGGCGTTTTAAATGCTGTTCTGCGCCTGGGTCAGGTGACGGGCCCCATCCTGTTTGGATGGCTTTTTATCACCATGGGATCGGATTCAGGCATTGCCCTCACAGCAACAGCTTACTTGCTTTTCACCCTGATTTTTATTTTAGTGGGTTAGGCCGGATAGATTCATGACAAAACAGTTACAGCTCAGTGCATCGGCATATCTGGAGATGGCCTGCCAAAAACTGCCTGTGGTAAAAAACATCCTTAACACCTTTGGTCATATGCCCCTTGGGGTGTATACCGAGCGATTCAACACCCCGCCTTGTCCATCCGTTCAGTCCAGGGATGACATCCGGCAAGCGGTGTTTAATCAAATTTATCCTGTTCTGGGAGAGAACATAGCCACCCGTACGGCCAATGATCTGATGGCAGCAGGCACGGTAATGACCACCACACACCTTGGCATTGATTATTTTGCCAATTCCGTCCAAGGAAACCTGATATACGGTGCCGGAACTCTCACCGGCCGTTGCAAAGGAACCACCATCCCTATTTTTTGTTTCGGCAACGTGCCCCTTAACAGTTCCACCTTTGCCCGGGGGCTTCTGGTATACGGAACCGGATCGGGTGTCAGGAAAGAATTGCCCTTAAGACTGCCGGTCTTTCCGGATAATCAAAAAAGGACCATGGCCGGCCTGGCAAAACCATTTACCAAGGCCATGCAGCAGAGAGCCATACAAAAAACAATGGCATGGAAAAAAGAAAACCTGATCTCAAAAATTACGGCCGAAACAATTTTAAGCATTATAGAGCATGAGTACGCAGCTAACTGCGTTTTAAACCAAAACAGCTATTCAGCCCAGGCCATGATTATTAACCGGATGCTTGGAAAACGCATGCTTAAAACCAATAAATATTCGCCGGATATTTTGTATCTGGAAATTGAAAAGATCACCGCCTTTCTGCTCGGCAAAGACCTGAACCATGAAAACAGCCTTGCATACCGAATCTTTTTCAATACAACACTGCGTGAGGCTATTATTCAACATCTGGACGGCTGCCCAGGTTGCTGGTATACCGATAAGCTCCATGCCAGAGAGACCTCATATGGGAAACCGGTCGGCACTGCAACAGGCACGACTTTTTTCTGGGGCATTGATGACTATGGGCGCCGGGTTCCCCTTTTATTAAAAGCCGTTAAAGGAGATCTTTATCTATCCGGCAGGGATGACCAGGGCGATTCGTTTATCATGAATTTTACCCAGGATGAACTGATGCAGGCACTTGAAAAACAAAAACTATTGCCTTCCCTGTTTACCTGTTTTCTGCTCATCTGTTTTGCCAGGGGAGTTAGCTGTGTGGGCGGCGTATTCCAGGGCGCATATCTCTCCTGGATGAAAACCGGTATTGCCGATTGTCTTGAAGCACAGTCAGATACCGCAACTGCAGAAATCATAAGAGAGATCACCACGGACCTTTACCAGGACGGGATGCTGGCATTCATGAGTCCTGGGCAGGGCAATGAACTGTTGCCGGCAGGTCCCATTGAAATCATCCAGGCCGGGGGAGTGAACAGAAAGGACCTGATCAAAGCGTTTAGTCTGACCGTTACCCAGGCCCATATGGCAGGTCTTTTTGGCGCACTCAAAGATGCAGGCGCCCCAATCACCCGCCAACCGGACTGGCAGGGGATGGTGGCGCGGGCATGTTCCAGGGAACTGTCTGGAAAAATCCCCTTATGTAATCCCTGCTGAAACGTAAAAAGGTCCGGCACATTGGCCGAACCTTTTTGTTAAGCCTTAATCAATTACCCTATCTTTTAGGGTTTTCAATGTCCTCAACTATTTCATCTGCCGCACTCAAAACATCAACAGGCGGATCATAACCGATCAATTCAGCAGTTTTTAAATTAATGGCGATTTTTGATGGTGCTTCAAATAACTGACCTATGTCCATAGGTTTCGCCCCGTTGAATATCTTGGCCATGGTCTCGGCATAAAACCGCCCGACATAGTAAAAATTTGCCCGGGAGATACTCATTAAAAATCCATATTTTACCTGCTCGGAATGGGACTGGGTAAAGGTGGGAATCCGGTATTTGTTGGCTATTTTCACAAGATCCGGAATACTGTCTGCATTTACACCGTTCTGGCCGGTGACATAAATGGCATCTGAGCTTTTCCCTAAAGTCTCAAAACATTTTTTCACACTTTCTTCGTCTTTTTTAACATCTGCGCTTTCATCTGTAGTGAAACAGGAAACAATTTTAAACCCGCGCTCACCAGCCACCTTTTTGACACTGTCCAGTGCCGCACAACTGCGGCCCTGCTCAGTATCCTGATAGGCAATACCAAGTTTATTGAATCCGATAATGTCATGAAAAAGCTGAATCTGACGTTCATAGCGGTATGGATCAACCCGGGCATGGACATGGTCGAAACCGGAATCTTCAACACTTTTAATAATACCGGCAGCCAGAGGATCCGAGACGGAAGTGACAAGGGTGGGCACTTTGTGGTCATTGGTGGCAAGCTTGAGACCAGCCGTAGTCCCGGCTGTGATGATCAAATCAATATCTTTTTCATTATTCAAACGGGAAATAATTTGCGGCACCATCTTCTCAATAAGTGGTGTGTCCCAGTTACCGGTGTAATGCGCGTCCCTGACAAATTCAATGTACCGGCTTTGGGTAGTCTTAGCCAACCACTGCCATAATTGGGCGGTCTGCTCACCTGACTGCTCTGGAATTTCAGCCCTTTCCATCCATCCCATGTCCATCAAGCCCCTGACAATCCCCAAAAAATTGAGTTGGTAATTAACGTATTCCCCTCCCTCAAAATATCCGATCCGCCATTTTTTGCCATTATTGGTATTAGGCTTTACGCTAAAATTACCTTTGTCAGCAGCCATGACCGGAACAGAAACAAGCAGGGAAAAAAACAGAATCAAATAAAGAATTTTTTTTAATATTTGCATTGGCGTTATCCCTTTCATTAAAACAACGGAGGTTAAAGATAAAAATTACCCATATCACAGAATGAGACATGATTGGTATAATTTCTCGTAATTTAATCGCCCCGTCATGGGAGCCTATCTTTAAAAGCCGCTGGAAAATCGCTACAACAGATGAATTGGATTTTGATAAACAGCCAAGCGCCGACCTGATTTCTTAAACGCCGTGTTTCAGCCCACAACGAACATTGTAAAATCTATGTACGTTACACAACCTCGTAAAAAAACAAACCCCAACCTAACAAAAGTCATGAGAATTTTAGCTTCAACACGTGCAGGGTGCGGCTATGGCAGATTACCGTAACACCTTGACAACGGAGAAGATTAAATTCTCATGGCTTCCCGGAAGAGTAAAAATTTCAAGTCAATTAAAACAATCTCAGGATGAATTTATTCAACAATTTCCAGAATGACCCTTTTTTGTTCCTTTGCAGAAGCACAGGCAAGAATAGTACGCATTGCCTGGGCTGTCCTGCCTTTTCTGCCGATCACTTTTCCTAGATCTTCTTTGGCCACCCGCAATTCCAGCACAAGGGTCTGCTGAGCTTTAATCTCTTGTACGTCAACCTGTTCAGGATCATCAACCAGCGCTTTCGCCATAAGCTTAATCAACTCTTTCATGAACGAATCTCCTTTAACCAAAATGGCAATGAATAAGATATTTAAGTTACAACATTTAACTGTTTATGGCTGACCTGTCGAAATAGTCGGTATAGAATATCATAACTGGCTATAATCACAAGCCCTATTTGCAGTGCTTTGAAGATTTAACGTAAAAAACAGGGCTGGCCCGGACAAATCTTTATTCTTCATAACCATGTCGCCGGGACAATCGTAAAAAACCATAAGACGAAAATGGTCATTTCCCTTGACATCAAAACGGAAATCATTATTTTAGAAAGGTTATTATATTTATGTGCCGGGAAAAATATTTTATTCCTTTGCCCGATAAAATATTTATTTTTGGTAAGGGCATACAATTAAGGATGTATGAAGTGGCCACAGAAATTACAATACAGGATTCAGAACGTAAAATGCTGTCCGAAGCCGGATATGGGGAACCGGCTATTGACTATTATCTTGAAAAAAAACATATGGGTTCCATTGAAGATGCGAATCAAATCTCCTTTAAAGTCGGTTCCTGCGGTGATACAATGAAAATCTATCTAAAAGTTGATGAAAATGACATTGTCCAGGATGCCAAATATGAGATCGCAGGATGTGCAGGTGCCATCTCTGCAGCAATGGCGACAGTGGATCTTGTAAAGGGAAAAACCATTGAGCAGGCTTTAGAAATAAATGACGGAGATGTTTTCAGGGTTCTTGAAAGTATACCGGAAAAAAAGCATCATTGTATCCAGCTGGCAGTCAAGACAATGCACCTGGGACTTGAGGAATTTCAAACGGCACACGTTTCCTAAGTGTGTTACCGGTATTGTTCTTGTCTGCATTTCACTTCTATCAGCCGGTTGTGTCTCATCGAAGTTCAGCGTTGAGACCCTGGCTAAATCCGATATCAATATGGTATCGGAGATCTATATTGACCAGACACGCACGCTTCTCAAAACACTCACCCGAAAATTATACAAAATGAATCCCGGGGAACTGGCTAAAACCCCGGGAGCAACTATTGCCTCCAGGATTTCAGATATATTCAAATGTCCGGCCCCACCTCCGGAACCCGCCCTTTCAGACAGAAGGTCAACCCAAGCCATGCTGGCAGGCCTTGCACCCGATTATGAAGGAGACCGGGTGTACGCGGTCATGTACGGATTGTACACCATGTTTCACGCGGCCTATAACAACAAATGCCGCCTGTTCATGCTTGATTTTCTCACCTCCCAAAACTTTTACAACTCAGCCAGAAACATAGAGATTCTGGTGTGGCGCCTGAAAACCAGACGTACATCTACAGGCAGATTATGCCTGATTACCAACACCTGGGGAGGAGACACACCCAATTTAAGCTTTGAGCGGATTTTCGGCAAACTCATTATTTTATCGGATACCATGGCTCTGATCATGGCTGAACAAGGGGACCGGTTTGTCAAGGAAGCGGTTCATATAGCCGGAATGAGCTTTCTTCCCGTGGGCCTGATACCTTAGATACCTTAATCTTTTAACAGTAAGGTATTGTCAGGTAAAGAGTTCTGCAGCGCTTTTTCAAACCGTATCACCTGTTGCCTATAGTACTGTTTTCTATCGGTCGAAATCTCAAACGCTTGCTTTGCAGTCGTCAATGCCCGGCTTTTATGATTATTCACATACAGGGCTTCAGCATAGGTATCCAATATATAAGCTTCTTTTTGGATATCCACGGCCCGCCGGGCCAGGTCCAGAGACCTGGGAGCGTTTCGAAACCTTTTATCCGGGCATGTGGCCAGAAGCCAGGCCAGGTTATTCAAAGAGTGAACGTTAACCGGATCAATTTTTAAAACATTTTCATAGGCCACCTTAGCCTTTTCATACTGCCGGTCATCATAATAAAAATCACCCACCTGTACATACAAATCAGAATTGTCAGGATTCAGTTCAAGCTGGCGGCTTAGAATTTTTCCGGCGACAAATCGCGTAAAAGGGGTGTTAAGATCACCATAGCTCACACTGTATCCAATGAAAAAAATGGCCCCGACGGCAAAAAGGTACCCTGCAATCATTTTCTTTACTTTCTTGTGGTGGCTTTGGATCAGATCCGGATTCATTCGGCACTTTTCCAGAAAACCAATACGCCGGCCAATGCTGAAATGGTGCCAATTGGGTTTATTTATGGACTGACGGCTTAAGGATGCAATCTTGTAAAAGGTGGAGATCAATGCTGATGGCGAGTCTGAGTATTCGAAAATATGCAAATCTGCCTGGCGTTCAAAATGACGCATGAACAGACCAAAAACAAACCGGAAATAAAGAATAAACAACCCGATGAGCACCAGACAGATAATTGCGGCATGAATCGTATCCTGACTGAGCCCCAAAAAGGCAATCCTGTCATGCAAAGGGTTGATCAGATAAATCATGAACATTAAAGGCTCAAGAAAGACAAAATTACAGGCAATGAACCCGGCAAAGAAAAACAGATAAAAAAGCATGTGCCGGTGATACACATGACCAATTTCATGCAGGATCACCCCTTGGATTTCATCATCATCCAGACAAGCAAGCAGTGCCGGTGTCACCAGGATATACCGAAACCGGCCGACAATTCCCATAACACCGGCGGTGATCATACCGCCGCCAAACAGGTTCCAGACCAGAATATCCCTGTATTTGAGATCAGCCATTTGGCAGGTTTTTTCAATGCGCTGCCTGTCAAACCCTGGTGCCAGGGGACGACATCCCCACAAACGCTGGATCAGGACAGGTCCAAACACAGAGATCACAATGACAAAAAAAAGGATGTAAGTCACCTCTCCGGTCGTGGAGTTTAAAAAACTGTTTAGTCCCTCAAAGGGTAAAAGCCCCAGACAGTCCGCCAAAAGAGACAAACAACACCAGGGCAGCAGGGCAGGCAGACAAAAGGCAACATTGGAAAGGATAAAACTTTTTTTGGTCAAAGAGCCCGTAAAAAAACGTTTCTGGACCTGATAGGCAAAATTCCATATCAAAATCAGATAAAAAAGAAACAACCCAAGAAACAGCAGCGCACCAAGGGTAGGCACCCATTGGAATATAGCAACACCCGATAGTAGATGATTTACACGAAATCCATAAATATTTACGGCAAACAGTACCAGGGCTGCAATGGAAAGCCGTGAAACGGCAGTGTTTACCCGCTGGTCAACCTCCTGTGCCGGCAAGGACTGGGCAAGGACTGCCAGACGATTGAAATAAATCCGGCAGACCAGGGCAAAAACAGCCGTTGAAACCAGGCAGAAACCAACGGCCCCGGGGTCAAACCCAGAAGGTTTGTCAAACAACGCCGACGTGGTGTAGATCACCAGGGCAGCCAAAAAATATATAAAATTTGAAAACACGGGGCGGGTCCTATACCACCTGGCCTGTTGAAGCGAACCGGTCCAGAACAATCCATGTCTTTACATCAAACAGAGCATCGTCCTGGCGTATACAGTCGGCTGCCTGGCCTTGGGAGAGCATTTTCACCTCGATCAGCTCGGAAGCCTCGTTATGTTCGGTATTTGCCGTTCCGTCACATGCCACATACAAAAGACTGATGCTTTCGTCTGTTAATCCTGATGAAGAAAATACCGCAGGGCTTTGCTTTATCACATTCACAACAGTTAAGCCGGTCTCTTCATACAACTCGCGCCGGCCGGCCTGGGCAATACTTTCGCCGGGATCCACAAGGCCTGCAGGAAATTCATACTGAAATCCGCCCAAAGGCACCCTGAATTCCTTGATAATGACCAGTTTATTCTCCTGTTGATGAAACGGGACAATCACTACGGCATCGGGCCTGGCCGAATTTTGCCTGGACGCATACAACCAGGATTTATCTGTGCCGGCAGTGTCTTTATATCTTGCGCGAATCAAGTTGAGATGAGGATAATCCGTTATTTTTTCTTTTTCATATATGTTCACAACAATCTCCTAATCGATAATTAATAACGGCCATGGGCCGACCCGGTCTTTCACCGAGGTTGGGCCATAACAAATAATGAAAGAAACGAATCGGTTCGTTCAGCTCTTTCATATGAAGATATAAAGTTAAGACATACCACTGCTTAATGCAACGCGAATAACCAATATATGGGAAATAAGGCATGATTTTCCGGAACATTCAATTGCATGAGCCCGACCCGCAGAGCAAGAGACAGAGAAATTACATTTGGAGTCGTTTGAGAAGTTTGTCCGCAATTTCTTTTCGGCGATAAGACAACACGGGAACAGGTGAATAGCGAAACATTTTTTCCGCAATCGACCCGCTTAATGCATTTAGAATTTCAGATTTACCTTTAACTTCCATGATAATGAGATCCACCCTTTCATCTATCGCAAACTTCAGCAGCACGGCTGTGGGTCTTCCCTTCTTAAACACAATCCGCATCTTCTCATCCGGGTAGTTAATCCGGCTGAGTCGCTCTTCTAAAATGCCGATTCGTTGTTTTTCAACTTCCTGAATGTAATGCGTCTCATCAACTTCATACCCAAATGAGGCAATGGTCTGCACCGCCTGAATATCTCTCTCATCAATGACATTCACAAAAATAACTTCCGCGCTGAGCGGCCTGGCAACGTCAACCGCATATTCAATCAACTCTTCAGAAAATTCGGAAAAAGTGACCGGAACAAGAATTTTTCTAATATCTGACACGGAGATTTCTCCTTCACAAAACGGGTAAAACTGACGTTTTCCCTAATATGTTTCTGCCTTTGCATTCTCTATCGACGCCTCATCACGGGCGGTTCGTGGCCGCTGCATTAAATAAAGCGCACCGTAAATCGCCAATCCCATTAAATATGTCCAGTATCGCTGCTCATGGGGGATTCCCAGCCACACTGCAATTTGATCCGGACGCATCAAAATAAACGTCACACAGAGAAAAAGTGGAATTTCCCATTTTTTATTTTTGGCGACAAACCACCCCTGGGTTGCCGACGCAAAGGCAAAGTTTCCGACACAGGCCATAACAAATATCAATATTCCCTGGAGCCATGAATTCACATTATGCAAAATAAGATCGGAATTAAAAATAAACATAAACGGTAAAATAGCCGTACGGATATCATACATAAACCCCTGAATACCGGTTGCAATAGGAGGTGATTTGGCAATGGCCGAAGCGGCATAAGCCGCAAGCCCCACCGGCGGCGTATCATCAGCCAAGATACCGAAATAAAAACAGAAAAGATGGGCGGACATCAACGGCACGATAAACCCTTGAGCCCCACCAATGGTAACAATTGCCGGTGCCGTCAACGCGGCCATAACAATATAGGTTGCCGTGGTCGGCAACCCCATGCCGATAACCAGGCTGGCAATCGCTGAAATGAACAACATCAGAAACACATTGCCCATGGAAAGAACGTCTATGATTTCAGAGATAAGGTTGCCAAGCCCCAACGCTACAACCCCCACAATAATACCCGCCGCTGCTGTTGCCAGCGCCACAGAAACCATATTTCTTGCACCGGAAGCAAGCGCATCCAAGATCGTCAGAAAAGATTGCTTAAACGCCGGCAAAATCGGTTCGTTTTGCCGATAGGCCAGGTAGGGGTGCTGAAAAACCATCAAAACAAACAGTACCAAGATGGCGTTAAATGCCGCCAGCTCCGGCGAGTGGCGAACCACAATCAGCTCATAAAGCAACATAAAAAGGGGAATGAGAAAATGGACACCACTTAGCAGGGTTTTGAAGAATTGCGGCAGTTCGCTTTTGGGCAGCCCCGTAATGCCCGCTTTTGAGGCTTCAATGTGAGAAATGAAAAAAAGCGCTGCGTAGGAAGCAAACGCAGGAATCGCAGCGGCTTTAACTACCTCAATGTATGGAACATTCACATATTCAGCGATAATAAAAGCCGCTGCACCCATAATCGGTGGCGCGAGTTGTCCATCTGTCGACGCCGCAACTTCAATTGCCGCCGCTTTGGTCGGCGCATACCCCACTTTTTTCATCATAGGTATGGTAAATGTCCCGGTTGTCACAATATTTGCAATGGAAGAACCGGACACAAGACCTGTTAGGCCGGACCCCATAATAGCCGCTTTGGCCGGCCCACCTTTAAAACGTCCCAATAAACTTAACGCAAGCTGTATAAAATAGTGGCCGGCACCAGCCTTGTCCAGCATGGCACCAAACAACACGAACAAAAATACAATCGTTGCAGATACATCCAAGGGGATACCATAAATCCCTTCCGTTGACATGGTCATCTGCCCCACAAAACGCCCCAGAGAAGTGCCCTTGAAGGCAATTAAATCAGGCATATAAGGACCTAAAAACGAATAAGCGATAAAACCGCCGGCAATCACGGGAAGTGCCGGCCCAATCGTTCTTCTGGCAGCCTCAAGAAGCAATACGACCAAGGCAATCCCGATCACAATATCCATCGTTGTGGGTGATCCGTACCGGGAAATAATCTGATCGTAATTAATAACAAGATAGAGCGCACAGTAAGCGGCAAAGGCGGCAACCACCATGTCCAGTAATGGTATCCGCTTGTGCCGGGCGAAATATTTAAGGCCGAAAATGGGTTTCTTCAGCAAGGGATAATTAAGAAAAACCAACACCATGGCAAACGCGAGATGAATCGCGCGGATATATGTAGAATCGAGAAGTACAAATCTTGGCAGAGAAAGCTGGAACAAACTCCACGCAATGGCAATTGTTGGAATCAGATACCTTTGCCATCCATCGGGCTTTCGCCCGATCCCCTCTTCTTCCTCAGCAAGCTTTTTGGCTTGATCCAAGCCGTCTTCCACCTTATCAATTCTAATCTTACTCATCTACGACCTCAAATGAATGATGCTAAAATTAAGCTAAACAATGTAACAATAAAAAAAAGACCGAAAACAAAACTGCCCCTGCTCCCGGCCCTTTGAAATTTATTTCATCAACCCAGCTTCTTTATAGTACTTTGCCGCACCCGGATGCAACGGAGCGGAAAGGCCTGTCAGCATTCCCTCTTTGGTCAATGTCGCATATGCCGGATGAAGTTTTTTGAACTCTTCAAAATTTTCGAAAACTTCTTTGGTGATCGCATAAACCACATCTTCAGGAACCTTAGCAGAAGTAACCAATGTTGCTTTCATACCAATGGTTTCCGTATCCCCATCATTTTGGGCACCCGGATACATGGAGGCCTGAATGATGGTTTTTGAAAAATAGGGATATTTTGCCAACATGCTGTCTACACCTGTGATAGAAGTAAAACGTACCTTACGGGCACCCGATGTTGCCTCTTTGATATTACCATTTGGATGGCCCACCGTGTAAAAGAACGCATCAATACGCCCGTCTTGCAAAATACTAGGGGCTTCAGAAGCCTTTATATATTCTGCAGTAATATCCTTTTCAGGATCCATTCCAATTGTTTGCAAAATTTCAATCGCATTTTGAAGCTGCCCGGAACCAGGATTACCAAGGTTAACAATTTTCCCCTTCAAGTCTGAAACATCTTTAATATCGCTTTCAACTGCCGAAATTAATGTAACCGCTTCATCATGAATAGAAAAAACAGAGCGAAGATCAGTCTGCGGGCCTCTCTCTGCCCATTCTGCAAGGCCTTTCATCGCCTGGAATTGCTTGTCTGACTGGGCAATACCGAACTCAAGATCTCCACTCATAATCGCATTAATATTAAAAGCCGATCCGCCGGTTGATTCCACCGTTGCACGAATTCCATATTCTCTCTTCTTTTTGTTGACCATTTTGGCGATAGCGCCCCCTGTCGGATAATACACACCGGTAAGGCCCCCGGTACCAATTGTTACAAACTGGGTCTTAGCATACGCCATGGGAAGAACCATCACGGTACAAAAAATAAATGCCAACAGACTCACAACACCTTTTTTCATTTTCGCCTCCATTTCGCTATTTATAAATTTTCCACGAATCCTTTCAACTATAGAAAAAGTTGGTTCTCATTGCAAGTTTTAAACCCAAAATATGGATATTTGACATAAGAAGGGCTCAAATACAAAAAACTATAGCCGACAACCACTTTCCACTATTCGTGACCAGTGAAAATCGGGGGGGCACAAGTGATGGAAGGGGGGGGGGATGTTTTTCAAGTCTGTTCCAAACGATTTTTTTATTTGATCTGACAAATTTGCGGTTTTTATTTCTTATCCTCTTGGTTTTTGATATCAAAAAGGATATCTTATGAAAAATGGAACAAATTTCATAAGAACCTAAGCTCCATGAAATGGGGTTTGCCAAAATCGTAGCCCATGCGGATCATGCTCATGGATGAAGGAATATTTTTTAAGGAAACACGTCCCATGAAATGCATAAAAGGCGATTTAATTCAATTGGCCCTGGAAGGGCAGTTTGATCTTATTATTCACGGCTGCAACTGTTTTTGCACCATGGGTGCCGGGATTGCCAAACAGATCCGCACCCATTTTCCCCAGGCCTGGGAGGCCGACCTTGCAACGGTATCCGGTGACAGGTCCAAACTGGGCAGTTATTCAAAGGCATGTATAAACACACCACCCGGCCCATTGTATGTGATTAATGCCTACACCCAATATCACTATTCCGGGGACGGTGTACTAGTTGATTATGATGCCGTAACAAAAATCTTTGTCAAGCTGAAAAAACAGTTCAGCGGCAATCGTATGGGCTATCCTAAAATCGGAGCAGGACTTGCCGGAGGAGACTGGAATATTATCCGCGAGATAATTGACGGTGCCTTGGTTAATGAGGTCCATACCCTGGTTGAGCTTGAATAATCGAATTAGATGATTAAAAAATAATCAAATTAAGATTTGCACAATTGGTGATTTTATCTTAGTGTTTGGACGCAAAATCACCCTGCGAACACTATAGATGGGCAATTTTGCGTCCAAAAACAGATTTGTGTGTGGTTACTGAATATAAACATAAAGAATAAAGAATAAAAAAATGATTAGAACAGCAATAATAGGCGCATCAGGCTATACCGGCCTGGAACTGGTCAAACTGATTTCCAACCACCCGAAGGCCGGCCTTGAAGCAGTAACCTCGAACACGTATCAGGGAAAATCGTTTACCGATATTTTTCCGTCCATGCGCGGATTTGAATCCCTGGTATGTACGCCCTTTGACGCCGGGAGGCTTTCAGGAAAAGTAGATGTCGCTTTTTTAGCGCTTCCCCACAAGGTATCCATGGCATTTGCGCCGGAACTTATCGACCAGGGTATAAAAGTCATAGATCTTTCGGCGGACTTCAGATTTGATGATCTGAACACATACGAAGCCGTATATCAACACCACACAGCGCCCAGTCTTCTGGAAGAAAGTATTTACGGTTTATGTGAAATCAACCGGGAGCAGATCAAAAACGCAAGAATAATCGGGAATCCCGGATGTTACCCAACGTCCATCCTTTTGCCCCTGGTTCCGCTGCTCAAAGAAAAGCTGATTTCCCCTCAGGGCCTGATTTCAGATTCAAAATCCGGGGTCAGCGGTGCGGGCCGGTCCCTTTCCCTGACCACCCACTTTTGCGAGGTGAACGAATCCTTTGGCCCGTATAAAGTGGGCAACCACAGACACACCCCTGAAATTAACGAAGTGTTAACCCAAGTGGCCGGAGAAACAGTGTCCCTGACCTTTACGCCCCACTTGGTACCTGTAACCCGGGGCATGGTTTCAACCATCTATGCCCAAACGTGCGAAGGCGTCGCCGAACAACAAATTCGCGACACCCTTAATAAATGGTATGAAAATGAACCTTTCATCAGGATTCTGCCCCCGGGCAAATTTCCGAACATGTCCCATATCAAGGGAACGAACTGTTGCGATATCGGTTTTCACCTGGAACCTGAATCGGGCCGTCTGATACTGGTTTCAGCCATTGACAACCTGCTCAAGGGAGCAGCCGGCCAGGCCGTTCAAAATATGAACATCATGTTCTCCATTGACGAAAAAACAGGGCTGGACTGGGTCCAAACCCCACTGTAAGCCCATTTTCACCTTGACACGAATGTTATATAACTTGTATTAATGCAGAGATGAAAAGTCACCTCAAAATATGGTTTCATTCAGGCAATAGTTCAAAAATAAGAGAAATTTCGCTTAGAAAATCGTTTTTACTTTGTTCTATGCTTCTCTTCATAGCCTGCGTCGGAACAGCCACCTGCATCGGCTATGACTACTATTTGCTTAAGCGGACCGACCTTAATAATGCCGCGCTGCTTGAAACCATAACCGGCCAGAGAACTGAACTTGAAGACCAGAGACGTCAAATTCAGTTGTTTGCCGGAGAAATTCAAGGATTAAAAGAGCAGATCACAAAACTTGAACAATTAGAAAACCAGGTGCGTCTTATTGCCGATATAGACAAATCAGGACAATCATCAGGCCTTTTGGGTATTGGTGGTGTATCAGAAACTGATCTTGATCAAGAGCTACCCCTTACCGCCCGCCACAACGCGTTGATAAGGGAGATGCACCATCAGGTAAAACAAATCAAATCTGTTGCTGATAAAGAGAAACTGGATTTCAATGACCTGATAGACAAATTGAAGAAAAAGAAAAATCTGCTGGCCTCCTCCCCATCCATAAAGCCGGTCTCGGGTGTTATCACCTCACCCTTTGGTTACCGTAGATCCCCTTTCACCGGCAGGAGAACCTTTCATTCGGGCCTTGATATCTCTAACCGAATGGGCACTAAAATTGTTTCAACGGCAGCCGGTAAAGTGGTCTTCGCCGGAAGAAAACGGGGCTACGGGAATGTTGTTATTATTGACCACGGATATGGGAAAACCACCAAATACGCCCATTTAAGAGATATTCTTGTTCATAAGAGCCAGCAGGTCAAACGCGGAGAGGCAATTGCCACATTAGGCAACACAGGTCGAACCACCGGCCCTCATCTTCACTATGAGGTTCTTGTTAACGGAGCCCCTGTCAATCCTTCAAAATATATCCTCAACTAGTGTTTAAATGTAAAGTAACCCAATTGCGGTATTTTAAAAATTTTACACCCGGGAAACTTTACGTCCAAACACAGTTTTACCTTTAGACATCAGCCGATGCGGCCCTGCAGTTTATTGTTCGTTATTTCATCAATATGCCCCAAAATAATTTATGCCTACCCGGAAATAAACCGTTGCATCAAACAAAAAAAATGGACACAAAACCTATTTTCGGATGGGCACAAATCATTTTTTTCTTTTATTTCCTGGAAGAATGCTTATATGTTGTACTTACAAATTAATGACCTTTAATTTAAACAGGTAGCGTTTACATGGTACTCAATTTTCTTACGAAGCTCTTTGGATCCAGCAATGACAGAATTTTAAAAAAAACCCAGCCTATTATTGACCAGATAAACGAATTTGAACCCCGAATTCAGGATCTATCAGATATCCAGATCGGTGAAAAAACAACCGAGTTTAAAAACCGCCTGGCAAAGGGAGAAACCCTGGACGACATTCTTCCCGAAGCCTTTGCCATAGTCAGGGAAGCATCGGTGCGGACCCTTGGGCTCCGCCACTATGATGTCCAGCTAATTGGCGGCATTGCATTGCACCGTGGGACCATTGCAGAAATGAAAACAGGTGAAGGCAAAACCCTGATGTCCACCCTGCCCGCTTACCTGAATGCCCTGACGGGCAAAGGTGTTCACATTGTTACGGTCAATGACTATCTGGCCAAACGTGACGCAGAATGGATGTCCCAGGTGTATGATTTTTTAGGACTCACCGTAGGGGTGATCCTGCATGACATGGACGCCCAGGCGCGCAAACAGGCCTATGCCGCCGACATCACATACGGCACCAATAATGAATTCGGTTTCGATTACCTGCGGGACAATATGAAATTCGACCCCGAGGAACTGGCCCAGGGCGATCTGAACTTTGCCATTGTGGACGAGGTGGACTCCATTCTCATTGACGAGGCAAGAACCCCTTTGATTATTTCAGGCCCGGCTGAAAAATCCACCCACCTGTACACCCAGGCCAATACCATTATCCCGGCATTTCAAAAAGAGATCGACTATACCCTGGATGAAGAATCAAAAACAGTATCCCTTACCGAAGAGGGTATTGCAAAGGGTGAAAAGCTGCTCAATGTGGACAATCTTTATGATCCGGTCAATATTGAACTTTTGCACCACCTTAACCAGGCGTTAAAGGCCCATGTAATTTTCAAACGTGACACGGATTACATTGTAAAAAACGGCCAGGTCGTCATTGTAGATGAATTTACAGGTCGGCTTATGAGTGGCCGCCGGTACTCGGAAGGCCTTCACCAGGCCCTTGAGGCCAAAGAAGGGGTTAAAATTGAAAATGAGAACCAGACCCTTGCCTCCATCACTTTTCAGAACTATTTTAGAATGTATGACAAGCTGTCAGGAATGACCGGAACAGCGGATACGGAAGCAGAGGAATTTAAAAAGATTTATAATCTGGATGTGCTGGTCATCCCGACGCACAAGCCCATGGTCCGTGAAGACCGGGCGGATTTGATTTACAAGACCCAGAAGGAAAAATACGATGCCGCCATCAAGGAAATCATCCGGCTGCATAAAAAAGGACAGCCTGTGCTGGTGGGTACCATTTCCATTGATGTCTCCGAATCCCTCAGTGAACAGCTCAAAAAAAAAGGAATTAAGCATAATGTGCTCAATGCCAAGCACCACAAGGAAGAGGCGGAAATTGTGGCCAATGCGGGCCAAAAAGGGGCTGTGACCATCTCCACTAACATGGCCGGCCGTGGTACGGACATCAAGCTGGGAGAAGGGGTCAAAGAACTTGGCGGGCTTCATATTCTGGGTACATCCCGCCATGAATCCCGGCGTATTGACAACCAGTTGAGGGGCCGGTCCGGCCGCCAGGGAGACCCGGGAAGTTCACGATTTTACTTGAGCCTGGAAGACGATCTGCTCAGAATTTTCGGCGGTGACCGTATTCATGCTGTTATGGACCGGCTGGGTATTGAAGAAGGCGAGCACATTGAACATAAATTCATCTCCAAAGCCATTGAAAACGCCCAGTCCAAGGTGGAAGGGCACAACTTTGAAATCAGAAAGCACCTGCTTGAATATGATGATGTCATGAACCAGCAGCGTGAGATCATTTACCGCCAGCGCCGTCAGGCACTGACATCCAAAGATCTCAAGCAGGTGGCCCACGATATGATGGAAGATGTCTCCTATGACCTTATGGAGGGATTCGTTTTAGACAAAACAGCACTGAAAGAGTGGGACCTGGAAGGACTTTCGTCAGCAATCAAAGGGCAGTTCAATATGGACCTGTCCCTGGACAAGCCTGTGCAGGAAAATTTTTCAGCCGACCAGCTGGGGCAATTTATCTTTGATGCTGCCCAGGACCAATACCGGAAAAAGGAAGGGATGTACGGTCCTGAAATCATTCGCCACGTTGAACGGTTTATTATCCTCCAGACCGTGGACACCAGATGGAAGGAACATCTTTTGAACATGGACCATTTAAAAGAAGGCATCGGCCTTCGGGGGTATGCCCAGCAGGATCCTTTGCGTATCTATAAAAAAGAAGGCTTCGATATGTTCCAGGACCTGATGAACCGGATCAAACAGGAAGTGGTGGACATCCTGTTTAAAATTCAAATCGCCTCGCCCACCCAGGTTGAGGAGATGAAACAGGAAGAACAGCAGGACTTGACTTTTTCTTCCCATGCTGACGAATCCGCCGCCAAACAACCGATCAGGCGGTCATCGGAAAAGGTTCAAAGAAATGCCCCCTGCCCTTGTGGTTCAGGCAAAAAGTATAAGAAATGTTGCGGACAATAACAGCCATGGGCTGATCGGATTTTTCAACACCCAGACTCAACCCACAAAAAAAACATGCAACGAATTAACAACACATTGGGACTTGAATATAAATCAATTAAACCTAAGGTTAAGGTATGACAGCCACTGATTCCAAAACCCGTCCCAAAATATCCCATGACGCAAGTGAGGATCATCCGCCCATGTATAAGGTCCTTTTGCACAATGACGATTATACAACCATGGAGTTTGTGGTGGATATCCTGGTCCGGGTATTCGGAAAATCTCTTGAAAAAGCAACACAAATAATGCTTAATGTACATAATAAGGGAAAAGCCGTATGCGGCATTTATCCCCGGGAAATAGCGGAAACAAAAGTCCAGACCGTACATAATCTGGCAAGCAGTAAAGGGTTTCCCTTAAAAAGTACAATGGAAAAGGAGTAAATGGTATATGATCAGCAAAGAACTATCCACAGCTCTCGGGTTTGCCGTTCGGGAAGCTAAAAAAAGAAGACATGAGTACGTTTGTGTCGAACATGTTCTTTACGCCATTGTCAATCATGAATCCGGCTTTGAAACCATTGAGAAATGCGGGGGCAGCCCTGATCATATCAAAGAGGATCTTGAAAAATTCTTTGATGAGAAACTGACCAAAATAGAGACCAGTGAAGAGTATGTGCTCCAGCAGACCATCGGCTTCCAGCGAATGATTCAGCGCGCCATCAACCATGCCAGATCCGCCGAAAAATCAGAAGTAAATCTCGGGGATATCCTGGCATCCATTTTTCAGGAAAAAGATTCCCACGCAGCCTTTTACCTGGAATCCGAAGGTATTACCCGTCTGGATGTACTCAGGCACATCTCCCATGATGGAGATAAAGACAAAAAAGAGTTGCCTGAGCAGGAAAAGCCCCAACAACTGTTCCAACAGGCCGAGCCAAAGCCCAAGCGCCCGAAGAAAAAAGATCCGCTGGCGTTATTTACTTCCGATCTGATCAAACGGGCCCAGGACAATAAAATTGATCCCCTTATCGGCAGAGCCCTTGAAACCGAACGGGTGATGCAGGTCCTTTGCCGGCGGCGGAAAAACAACCCCATCCTTGTGGGTGATCCCGGCGTTGGAAAAACCGCCATTGCAGAAGGTCTGGCATTGAAAATAAATGGCAAGGCCGTACCGGATCTGCTTGAAAATTGTGAACTATACTCCCTGGACATGGGCGCTCTTTTGGCCGGTACCAAATACAGGGGCGATTTTGAACAGCGCCTCAAAGATGTCATTTCTGCTTTGGAAGAAAAGGAAAATGCGCTCTTGGTGATTGATGAAATCCATACGGTTGTGGGTGCCGGCGCCACCACATCAGGCTCCATGGATGCCTCCAACATCCTTAAACCGGCCTTATCCTCCGGAGACATCAAGTGTATTGGCACCACCACCTATGAAGAGTACAAAAACCATTTTGAAAAAGACCGGGCCTTTTCCCGGCGATTTGAAAAAATTGAAGTTTCAGAGCCCAGTGTAGAGGAAACCACCGAGATACTTAAAGGGTTACGCAGCTGCTACGAGGAACATCATGGCCTGAAATACCCGGATAAAACCATAGAAGCTGCGGCCTATCTGTCCGATAAATACATCAATGACCGATTTTTACCGGATAAGGCCATTGACGTCATTGATGAGGCCGGCGCCTTTTTAAAACTGACGGCTGACGGCCGGCGCAAGACGGTTAGTCCAAAGGATATTGAAAAAATTGTATCTAAAATAGCCAAGGTACCGGTTTCCAGTGTGACTGCGTCAGACAAGTCTTCCCTGGAGTCGTTGCCCGGCAAACTGCTTGATGTAATTTTTGGACAGGATGATGCCATTGAAACACTGACCACGGCGATTAAAAGATCCCGGGCCGGACTTGCAGCCCCGGACCATCCCATCGGCTCCTTTCTTTTCATGGGCCCCACCGGGGTTGGAAAAACTGAAGTGGCCAGGCAATTGGCCGCCAACATGGGCATTAAATTCTTACGCTTTGACATGAGTGAATACATGGAAAAGCATGCCGTTTCCAGACTTATTGGTGCGCCTCCCGGATACGTGGGGTTTGAGCAGGGCGGCATCTTAACTGACAACATCCGCAAGCACCCTCATTGTGTGCTTCTTCTGGATGAAATAGAAAAGGCCCATATGGACCTTTACAACATCCTGCTCCAGGTCATGGATTATGCCACGCTCACTGACAATAATGGTAAATCCGCTGATTTCAGAAATGTGATCATTATCATGACCTCCAATGCCGGAGCCAGGGAAATGAGCACCAACAGCATCGGATTCGGGTCACAAAGCGCTAATTCTGATTCCCAGGGTATGAAAGCGGTAAAAAACACCTTCAGTCCGGAATTTAGAAACCGCCTTGACGGTATTGTCCAATTTAACCATTTGTCTGAAAAGGTAATGGAACTGATTGTGGACAAAAATATGAAGGAGCTTAAAGCCATGCTCAGTGACCAGGGCATTTCTTTGAGCTATTCAGCCGGCGTCCGGACACATCTGGCTCAAGAAGGGCATGATCCGAAATTTGGAGCCAGGCCCCTGGCCCGTCTGATCCAGACCAAAATAAAAGATAAGCTCACGGATGAAATTCTTTTCGGACAGCTTGCAAAAGGGGGGAAACTTTCCCTAGGCCTAAAGGACGGTAAACTGACATTTAATATCAAATCGAGCTGATGCCACTGTTCAGGCTATCTGAAAAAATCGAGTTTCCACCGGCTTGGCTGGCGCGGCCTGACGGGTTGTTATGTATTGGGGGAGATCTCTGCCCAAAGCGTTTGATCCTTGCATATAGAAGCGGTGTTTTCCCCTGGTTTTCCAATAGCGAACCCATTCTCTGGTGGTCCCCTGATCCCCGGCTGATTCTTTTTCCGTCTAGGATCAGGGTCTCGAAAAGTTTAAAAAAAACCATTCGAAAAAATTGTTTCTCCATTCGGATAAACACCGCATTTGAACAAACTATAGTGGCCTGTTCCCAACCCAGGCAGGACAAACCCGAAGGCACCTGGCTGGTGGATGAAATGATTGATGCTTATATCACCTTGCACAAAATGGGGATCGCCCACTCCGTGGAAGCCTGGCAGGAAGACCGGCTGGTCGGCGGCCTGTATGGGATCTGCCTGGGAAAAACCTTTTTTGGGGAATCCATGTTTTCCCTTGTATCCAATGCGTCCAAGGTTGCCCTTGTGGCCCTGGCCCAGGAATTACACAGCCAGGGGTTTGGGATGATTGACTGTCAGGTCACCTCCGGCCATCTGCTTCGCATGGGGGCCCAGGAAATAACCAGGGATCTGTTTCTTGATATTTTAAACCATGGTGTTGATCTAAAAGTACCGGACAGTCTATGGCAATCCGGGCGATATCTTCTCCCCCAAAGTAAAACGGATTCAAACCCAAGCCGTATTGCACATGCCGTATGAGCTGCGTACTCTATCGTTCCGACTTGACAAACCCGGGTTTATAGCCATTATTCCTTAAGGTATTCTTTAAGTTAAGGAGCTATCATATGTTGTTCAGATTATTTTTATGTTTTACCCTGATCCCAGTGGCTGAATTATATATCCTTATCCATCTCGGCGGAATTATCGGCGGATTAAACACCGTAATCCTGGTTATCCTGACCGGATTCATCGGTGCCTATCTTGCCCGGATGGAAGGATTAAACACCATGATAAAGGTTCGCCAAAATTTAAACCAGGGACTTGTGCCGGCCGAAGAGCTCCTGGATGCATTTATCATCCTCATTGCCGGATTAGTGCTCATTACGCCCGGACTTTTAACGGACACGGCAGGCCTTTTGCTCTTATGGCCCCCCACTCGAAACAAGTTTAAACGCTTTTTGCGAAGAAAATTTGACGAAATGGCGGCCAACGGCAACATTAACATCACCCGGTTTCATTGAACCGGACCGGACAGGTACACTGCACTGAATGGAAATCAAAGAACGCATCCTTGCAATGGTTCAGAAGAGGGAAAGCGATTTGCCCACGCTCCCGGCTGTTGTGGATAACCTGATCCGGGCCGCTTCCGACGAAAACACAACCACCGAAGCTTTAGCTAAAATCATTTCATATGACCTGCCCATGACCAATAGGCTGCTCAGGCTTGCAAATTCCGTTTATTATGCCCAGAAAAATAAAGTCGATACCGTGAAGCGTGCCATTTCCGTTATCGGATTTGATGAAATCATCGGCATTGCCCTGAGCATGGGAATCTTATCCAGCGTATCAGGAAAGTCGGGCCTGAGCCTTGATATGAAAGCCTTGTGGATACACGGTATCGGTGTGGCCACGGCCTCAAAGCAGCTGGCAAAGCAAACCAATCCGGGCATTGCAGGAAAAATCTTTGTCCCGGCCCTGCTCCATGATATGGGTAAAATCATTTTCTCGATTTACTTTAAAAAAGAATATAACGAAGTCCGGCAGTATGCACGGGAAAACAAGCGTCCCTTGTATTTCAGCGAAAACCATCTGTTCAAGCTGGATCATGCAGCGCTATCCGCCCTTTTAATGACACGGTGGAATTTTCCTGCATCCATTATTCTGCCCTGCAGATTTCATCATGCCCCGGAATCGGCACCGATTAAATACCGCCACCAGGCCCTGGTCATCAATATTGCAAATTACCTTACACAGAAAGCCCAACTGGGTCATTCCGGCAACCCAGCCCCTGTTACCATCAAAAATGCGCCCCAAAAAATCGGCATTAATGAATCCGGTATGATGCGGATCATAGAGTTGCTAAAGGCCAAAGAACCGCAGATCAAGGAATTTTTCAAAATCACCACCGCCGTTGTATGATCTGTTTTCAAATATCTTTAATCAGCCGCTCCCCATTACACGCCCGGGCGGCTTTGTCAAACCCCTCTAGACTGTCCTCCAAAGCCTGGGCAAGCAGGGTCCCCGCCGTATACGCCTTTGAATCTCCCTGATGCTCTACGGCGCAAAGCACATCCATAATACTCATGCACTCAATATCCATGGCCGGGGTGTACCCGGTTGTATTGCCTTCAAGATTGACTGAATACAATATATCCGCATTCATCAAAATTTCCAGAAGATGGTGTACAATGGTTAAGGGTAAATGCAGTTCCCTTGCAATATGAATATCCGTAGCCGGCGGCTTTTTTTCGGCAAAACGCTGCACACATTCTTTGACAATCTCCAGCATGGCAAGTTTTCTGGCCCGAATACTCATGGCATTTAATGTCAGGTCCGGGGTTTTTGCACTGTCGATATTTTCCCACTCAAAGGCGATTTCTGCGCCGTAGAGCAGTACGCCCCAGGAAACCTGCAACCATATCAGAAACATGGGCAATGCGGCAAAACTGCCATAAATAGCATTATAACCTGTGACAAAAACCTGGAACTTTAAAAAAGCGGTCTGGATAATTTGAAATAAGGTACCGGCAAACACCGCCCCTGTGGCAGCCGCCCTGAAATTTACCTTTTTATGGGGCATGATCACATAAAAAAACATGAACAGCGCCCAGGTAACTACATAGGGAACAACGCTGATAAAAAAAGAAATAATGCCTTTAATATCAATGGGAACGCCAAGATAGGCCCAGAAGGATTCAAGGCGGGGAATCATGAACAAATTCACGGACCCGGACAAAAGGCCCAAAAGTCCTGCAGCCAAGGCAATAGTCAGGTAATCGGTAAGCTTTCTGATCAAAGGCCGGCCATCCCCGACCCACCAGATACGATTGAATGTGTCTTCAATATGAAACATCAATTTAATCAGGGAGTATAAAAGAAGCAGCACACCAAGCACGGCCATAAGCCCTCCCTGGGTTTTTTCCAGCAGGTTGTTGGAGAAAACCAGGATACTTTGGACAATCTCCTCGCGTCCTTCAAACAAAGACATTACCTCAGCCTCAAGGAATTGCTGGAATCCGAATCCCTTGGCAATACCAAAGGCCATGGCCATCACAGGCACGATACTGAAAAGGGTGTAAAGGCTCAAAGCAGATGCCCGCAACGCACAACTGTCCCGTTGATACCCCTTGGCAGCCCTGTAAAGCACCCGGATGGCCTTGGCCCGAAACGGCTTAAGTGAAAAGGCTGTTATCAGCTTCATTTCCGTTTCAACCAAGCTTCCAGGCGTTTCAAGCCTTCCTGGGTGGAAATCTTTGGCACATAGCCCAGGTCATTTTTTACCCGGCTGATATCAAACCAGTGGGAGGTGGCAAGTTCCTTTGCCGCAAACCGGGTCATGGGAGGATCCTTTTTGATACCAAAGGTTCGGTAAATGAATTCAAAGAGCCACCCGGCCGCATAGGCGGTCCTCCCGGACACATGGCCTTTAACAGACGGCAGGCCTGCGGCGGCCAAAAACGCATTAGCCAGGGTCCATTTGGACATGGGCTCATCCTGGCTGATAAAATATATGTTTCCGGATAAATCAGGATTTTTGGACAGCTTTTCAGCTGCCAGGATATGGGCATCAGCTGCATTATCCACATAAATGGTGTCCACAAGATCCGTATCCGGCCCAATGATCTTCAGCCGTTTAGCCCTGCTGATAATACCCGGCACCAGATGGTTGTCTTCGGGTCCCCAAATCAAATGGGGCCGCAAAATGATGACGCAAAGCCCCTGCCCCGACGCTTTGATCACCTCTTTTTCTGCCAGCGCTTTGGTTTCAGGGTACGGAGCCAGATATTTATCCGGATAAGGAACCGACTCATTGGCCCCGTGCATATCCTTGTCATCAAAGACCACCGAAGGCGAACTGGTATGAATCAGCCGACCAACCTTATTTTTCATGCAGGCGTCAATAACATGCACTGTCCCGGTGACATTAATACGATAATATTCATCATAAGCGCCCCAGATACCGGGTTTTGCCGCAGTATGAAACACGGTGTCCATGCCGTTCAAGGCGTTGGACACGGCATCGGCATCGGCAAGATCACCCTGGATCTGGGAGACACCCAGCTTATCCAGCTCCGAATACCTGGACCGGGAAAATGAGAAAACATTCTCACCTCTATCCACTAATTTTTTGACCAGTGCTTTGCCCAGAAAGCCGCCGCCGCCGGTAACCAGAACATTCCCAAGACTCATCTTCTTTTCACCACCTGTATATATGAAGTTTTCTGAATATTTGATAAATCTTTTCTTGACAGGGCACAACTTTTTTTATAAAAGTAACTCGCCTTTCAGCTGAGCGGGAATAACTCAGTGGTAGAGTGCGACCTTGCCAAGGTCGAAGTCGCGGGTTCAAATCCCGTTTCCCGCTCCATCTTTTTTTCATTCACTAAAAAATTCAACTTTACACTTAAATCATTTTCCCGTGAAAATTCATAGATTGTAGATGCCGCTGTCAGATCAAGCAAAGCCATGCCCACAGATTTAGAAACTAAAGTGCTTTCAAAAAAAGGCCCGGGTAATTTCTGCAATATCTTTTTTGGCAATATAACGCACTTTATTCTCCTCAATCACTTTTATAAAAAAGTCTCCAGCAACTAACTGGATTCTTTCTATCTTTGTTATGGGCTGAGTCTGGATGTCGATAGACCAGATCAGCCCATGGCTGTTAGGCACTACAAATTTCACATATCACAGACACAAAAAAAAGGCCATGGGAACCACTGGAGGTATGCCTTGGGCGCCATTTATGTTACAACCGGCCCATTAATTAATACAAAACAGAATTAATACAAACCTGGAAAATCATTATGAACAAAAAGCAAGAACAGGTCTTATGCATCGACCGTAAAACACTTCCGGCATCCTGGGTAACCCAACGAACCGTCCTTCCAATGGATTTTCTCACATTTGCCGCCACATGCACCAAAGCTGAATTTTCCTTTGTCCGCCGGGACATTGCCGAAGAAGACAGACAAAAAAAACAGATCATCCCGTACGTTCTTTTACAGACAGCCGATGGCGGCATGACGGCAGCCTATAGCAGGCAGGGCAGTGAGAAGCGGCTCCACGACCTGTGGTCCATCGGGATCGGCGGCCATATCAACCCGGAGGACAGCGCCATGGGAGAAGACAATTTTAGAAGCATTTTAAAAAACGGTATGCAAAGGGAACTGGATGAGGAACTGACCCTGCGGGTTGCCGGGGATCCAATCGAATTCATAGGTATTATCAGTGAAGATATCACACCGGTGGGTAGCGTTCACATGGGGGCGGTATTTCTGATCAAAACACAAGACCCAAAAGGCTATCTGCCCGGAGATGAATTGCACAGCTTTACCTGGCATGCAACACAAACGCTTTCCCAACTGAACTTGGAACTGTGGTCAGAACTGGCTCTGGAACTTATCACTCAATGATCAAATTTCTGTTAATTTGCCCAACTTCAGCATTGGAAAAAATCTCCTAAAAACTTGATGATCGGGTCAATTCATTGAATCCAGCACGTTAAGTGCAACAGAACCTTTTTTTTTGAGCACCTTTGACCCCCTCGTGATTTTACACAGGCTGATACCGTATTTTTCAGCAATTTTCCGCTGGGTCATCCCCCTGTGCAGATCTTTTAAAAGCTTCCAGCGCAAAGAAAGGTCCGAAAGCTCCGCAGGTGTAAAAATCTCTTCAAAAAAAAGTCCCAGTTCATCCTTGTTTTTGATGGATAAAATGACGTCCAATAATTCCTGATCTATATGCATAATTTTTTTTGCACCCTGGTGTACTATTTTTCTTCAGAAAATAAATGGACCCTGTAAGTATGAACGGTTAGAGAGCCTTTGGTCCATTCATCGGCATCGAGCCCGGCTTTGATGCACAATTGGGATAAAAAAGAAGCCGCGTCAGGCAATTGTTTCCAAACCTGGGGAAGAAAGGTCGCCTGTCTGCTTCCTTTTTTAAGAATAACGCCGTCCTGGAGCGGCACAAGTCTTTGGACCAACTCTTTTGCCACATCGTATTCAAATTTTTCAGGAGGGGACAAGAGACTGATCTCCAGATCCACCTGGTCAAACTCATCCCTGGCAAGGGGCGCAAAACGGGAATCTTTGAAAGCGGCAAGCCTTGCAATTTCCTCAACCCCTGTTCTCAACGGCTCGGCCGGTTCTATTACGCCAATACACCCTCTTAAGGCCCCGTTTTTATGCAGGGTCACAAACAGTCCCAGTTTAGTGTCCAGAAAGGATTGATCAAAATCAATTTTCGTTTTATCCACAGGAAGATCAAGTTTTTCGGCAATACTGATACGAGCCATTTTCAGCAGTATCTGCCCTTGCTTGTCACTTATCATTTATCCCGCATCCTTTTTCACTTCTTAATTGATTATGTTCTACCCGAATGCTGCATGCTTCATTTTGATCGTATATAAAAGTAGCATCACCCAACCCAGAAAAAAAGAAAAACTTGTCCCCTCTGATATTCCACGCCCGGGTAATGTTGAACAACTTCCCGGTAACAGAATTTAAAAAGAATACAACGAAAATGAGCGGAAATATAATTTTTACAATACAACAATTCGTGGAACTATCGAATTTAGGATAACAAATTTTCAAATTTTTATGTTAATTCCATATAATCCGGTTTGACTTGAATATCTTTCTAAACTATCGTGGGGTTTAATTGGTTCGGTAGACTCGAAATTTGATGCCAATTCGAATCCACCGGAAAAACGAACAGCAAGCACTAAAATAGTTAATGGTGATAAATGACTGTCATTGATCAGAAACTGGTGAACAAACTGATAGAAAACGGGGTGGACATGGCCTTAATCCCCGGATTTATCCGCAGTTTAGCCAATGCCTTTCTGATCAACCCGAACATGTCCTACTGCCAGGCCCGCAAACGCCTCAAATATCTGGGATGGGAAGACATTGAAATTGATTATCACACCTTCTCTTTAGCGGTGAATGTCCTTGAGACAAAAGGGCTTAACCGTCTTAAGTACAAATCTGCCCCCTGGTACTTATCCAGCTTTAATGCCGGACAATCTCCGATAATTTATTAGAAGCTATCCCAAAAAGTCCCCAAAAAATCTAAGATAGCTTCTATAAATCACCTATAAACGTCAACAATCATTTATTTGGGGTTATTTTTTTAATTTTTCCTCAAAATACCTGTCCACCAGCGATTCAGCCAGTCCCAGATATGTCTGGGGGGAAAGCGCCCCCATACGTGCTTTAACTTCATCCGGCACCTTTTCGAGTCCCGCCACAAACCGGGCCAAATCCTCTTTCTGAATTTTTCTGCCCCGGGTCAAATCTTTGAGACGTTCATATGGATTATCTTCGCCATATACCCGCATAACGGTTTGAAACGGTTCGGCCAGAAGTTCGGGATTATCGTCAAGATCCTTTTCAAGCACCTCCTGGTTTAAATCCACTTTTGACAGACCCTTTATGGCATTTTTTATCCCAATGGTAAAATACCCGAATACCGTGCCAAGGCTGCGCAGCACGGTGCTGTCACTCAAGTCTCTCTGGAACCTGGATTTCTGTAGTTTAACCGCAAGATGCTCCATCATGGAAATCGCAAGGCCCATATTACCTTCACTGTTCTCAAAATCAATGGGATTGACCTTATGAGGCATTGTGGATGATCCGGTTTCACCTGCCGCGACCCGTTGTTTGAAATATCCCAAACTGATATATCCCCACATGTCACGGTCGAAATCAATCATGACCGCCGCAACCCGGACCATTGCATGAAGCACCCTGGACAGGGCCGAGTTCGGATTTATCTGTGTGGTGAATAAAATAGGTTCAAGACCCAGATAATCCCGGACAAAGCGTTCAGACACGGCCATCCAGTCAATTTCGGGAAACGCAAACACATGGGCGTTGTAATTGCCCGTGGCCCCGTTTATTTTTGCCTGGATTTTGGTGTTTTCCAGCACCTCGATTTCCTGGTTCAAGCGCCAGGCAAAATTGATAAACTCTTTTCCCGGGGTCGTAGGGGTAGCCGGTTGCCCATGGGTGCGGGACATCATGGGAATACTTTTATACAGCAAGGCTTTTTTCTCAATCTCTGCCACAAAGGTTTTAAGCAGGTCGACAACCAGCGCCTTGCCTTTTTTAAGCATCAATGCGTATGCCGTATTGTTGATATCCTCGGAAGTGCATGCAAAATGTACCCATTCCCTTATGGGAGCCAGCCCTGCTGCGTCCAGTTTTTCCTTAATAAAATATTCCACGGCTTTTACGTCGTGGTTGGTCCGGGATTCGATCTCCTTGACCCTGAGCGCATAATCCTCATTAAAATCATTTATTAAAACATCCAGGCCTGATAAATCCAAGGTCTGGTCAGTTTTTATAATCTCATGGACTTTTAAATCCGTTATCAGAAATTTCAGCCACTTGAGTTCAACATGAATCCTGTGATGAATCAGTCCGGATTCACTGAAAATATTTGAAAGGACCCCGGTAAGACGGGCATAACGTCCGTCTATGGGTGTGATGGATAACACCTGTGTCATTTTCTCTCCATGATGCATAAATATGATGAATAAATATAATGTAACCGCCTGTTAAGTCTATATTCTACAAATAGCAGACTATCGAGTAATAAACAATGCCGTAAGCAGGGACACAAATCCCAAGATAAAAACACGATCGTTATAATAGGACCACCATGTTGATTTTGCAACAACAGCCATGGGCTGACCTAAGTTTATCAACACCCAGACGCAACCCACAACAAAGCAATTGAGTAACTCATTAGAACTTTCATACAAAAATAAAATAACCGGCCAACCTTATCTTGACAATCCCGAAGAATTTAAAGTATTTTACGAACCTGTTTTTATTAATCTTTCAAGAAGCGAGCTTTGTGTGCCGCAGGAGTAAATAGTTATTATGGCACTGACCAAAACTATTATTGCAGAAAAAATACAAAATGAACTGGACCTGTCAAGAACCGTTGCCTATGATGTCATGGAAGAATTTCTTGAAATCATAAAAGAGACCATTTCAAATGGTGAAGATATTATGATTTCAGGTTTCGGCAAATTTTGTGTAAATGAAAAGAAAGCAAGAAAAGGACGCAACCCTGCAACGGATGAAGAGATGACGCTTCCGGCAAGACGGGTTGTCACGTTTAAATGTTCCGGAAAACTCCGGGAGTTGATCAATCCAGACACCCAATAATACGATGTTTTTATCCGACCAGACGATCACCAACATTATTCTTATTACACTCATTGTTGATTATGCAATGAACTATGTGGCTGATCGTCTAAACATCGGCAGTCTCACAACGCATCTTCCTGAAAAATTTTCGGATATCTATGATCAAAAGCGGTATGAACAGTCCCAGCATTACCTTAAAGCCACCACCCGGTTGGGTACGATCACGTCGACCATTGATCTTGGCATTCTTTTAGCATTCTGGTTTCTGGGCGGGTTTGGCGCCCTTGATAATTTTGTCAGAGGGACCGGATGGTCTTCCATTGGCCGTGGACTTTTATTTATCGGTGTCCTTGCAGGATGCAAATTTATTATATCCCTGCCCTTTTCCATCTATTCCACTTTTGTAATAGAAGAAAAATTCGGTTTTAATAAAACCACACCAAAACTTTTTGTTCTGGATCTGCTGAAATCCATGATCTTATCCCTGGCATTAGGCATTCCTTTGCTATCCGCCATATTCTGGTTTCTGGAAAGCACGGGCCCATGGGCCTGGGTGATCTGCTGGGGTGTAACCACAGTGTTCATCCTGGCGGTTCAATACATTGTTCCCACATGGATCATGCCCTTGTTCAATAAATTCACCCCCCTTGAAGACGGTGAATTAAAAGACAAACTTTTTGCCTATGCAAAAACCATTGATTTTCCCTTAACGCAAATTTTTGTCATGGACGGTTCAAAACGCAGCACCAAGTCCAATGCGTTTTTCACAGGGTTTGGAAAAAACAAACGCATTGTGCTGTTTGACACCCTGATCAACGCCCACACCCCGGACGAACTTCTGGGCGTCCTGGCCCATGAAATGGGGCATTTCAAAAAGAAGCACATCCTGCGCCGTATGATTTTCGGCATTCTTCAGATGGGGATTGTTTTTTACCTTCTGTCGTTATTCATCACCCAGAAAAGCCTATTTATGGCTTTTTATGTGGATACGCCGTCCATATATGCCGGTCTTATTTTTTTCAGTATTCTTTTTTCCCCGGTTGACCTGGTCGTCTCCATTATCATGCAGTTCTTCTCAAGGCAGGATGAGTACGAAGCAGACCGATTTGCCGCATTGACAACAAAAAAGGCCGGGGCCTTGGTAACGGCGCTTAAAAAACTCAGTGCTGATAATCTTTCCAACCTTACCCCGCACCCCTTTTACGTGTTTTTAAATTACTCCCATCCACCATTGGCCCAGCGCGTTGCAGCCATGGAAAAAATTGAAGACGCGGTGTGAGGCCATGAAACGACTTTTAGTCTTTTCGGATCTCCACGGGTATCTTTCGGCCTGGCTGACGATAAAAGCTTTAGCCGCCCCCGGTGATGCGGTTGCCATTGCCGGAGATTTGTTTGATACAAGGTACGGCAGCTACAATGAGCCTGATTTTGCTCCGGACCAGATCCGGTCAACGATTGCGGATCTGGATTTTAAACTTTTTTATATTTACGGCAATTGTGATGTGGAAGGATTCTGCAAAGGATTTTCCCATGAACTAAGCTTTAAGGCCTTTGGTAAAACGATTTTCATGCATCACGGGCATAAGGACACCCTGGCAATTCCCCAGGGCACGGATATCATTATTCAAGGACATACCCACCTGCCCCAGTTAGAAAAAACTCAAAATTACATCCACCTGAATCCAGGCTCCATTGCCGTTCCCAGAAACGGTGAGGCCACCTTCGCCGTCATTGACGGCAACAATGTAAGTTTGATGGCACTATCCGGCACAACGCTGGCGTCACTTAATCTTTAATTTTTTGTATCGGTCCATACCCAAAACAGGTGGGTAGTTCGCCGGTAATACCTGTGCAATCGGACTGATTTCTTCAACAGCTCACGCATCTGTTTTTCATACAGCCCATATTCGGGCGTCCAAAAACCCAATCAAAATTTCGTTATAACGGCCATGGGCCGTCCTTGGTCTAATCTACCCAGGCTTCGGCCCACAACTGTAAATATTAAACTCACGCACTCACATAATTAATTTTAAATTAACTTTTAAAAATAATTATATTGACAATAAAATTATTAATTAATAAGTCTCTTGTATTTATTTTAATCAACAACTTTAATTGATTATTCATTTTTACATTTAAAGAAGCTGCTACCGTTTTTACTACCTGTATCTTTTGCAGGTGCTTCATAAATTGAGATTGATAATTTGGAGAGGAGTTGCAGATCATGGACATGAGATTTTCAAAAGGCAATGATGTACTGGGAACCAAAAACAGGGGGGATGTTTGTGAATCAAGTCTGTGCACCCTGTGCAGGGCGGATTGTGTCGGAAAATGCGAAACCTGGCTGTCCAGCATAAAAGGCCGGAAACTGCTGTACCCCAGAAGCTTTGGCCTGGTAACAGCCGGGGCCAACAACACCAGCCATGTGGGAGTATCCTACAACAGCCTGAGAGTTCAGGGATATGCGTATGGGGCCAACGGTTTGACAAACGAACTTACCAACAGCCCGGATGACTGTATTTTCCCTAATGTTTCTCTGGAAACCGAATTTGGCAAAACACGAAAAACCAAGGTAAAAATGCCTTTGATGACCGGTGCGTTAGGCTCCACATTCATCGCACAAAAATATTGGAATTCCTTTGCCATTGGCGGCGCACTTGTGGGTATCCCCGTGGTCATCGGGGAGAACGTGGTGGGTGTTGACCAACATTCTGAAATTTCGGGCATTGAAACCAAGCAGGGGAAAATAAAAAGCGCACCGGAACTGGACCGCCGTATTGACACTTACCTTCGGTACCATGACGGATACGGGGCCATCGTTGTGCAGCTCAATGTGGAAGACACCCGCAACGGTGTGGCCGAATACGTGGTGGATAAATATGGAGACAAATGTATCATTGAGTTAAAATGGGGACAGGGCGCTAAAAATATCGGTGGTGAAATCCAGGTGCGCTCCCTGGAATACGCGACCTTTCTGAAAAACCGCGGCTATGTCGTAGACCCGGACCCCACAAAAGCGGATGTCCGTCAGGGATTTGAACAGGGCGCCATCAAGTCTTTTGCCCGCCACAGCCGCCTGGGGGGCACCAACCTTTCCTCTGTGGGCCAGGTTCAGGAGGATTTTATGCACAGCGTGGCATATCTGCGCAGCATTGGGTTTGACCGGATCACTCTGAAAACAGGATCATACGGCATGGAAGAATTGGCCATGGCTATCAAATTTGCAACAGATGCGGAACTGGATCTGCTCACCATTGACGGGTCCGGCGGCGGTACCGGCATGAGCCCCTGGAACATGATGCAAAGTTGGGGTGTCCCTTCCGTAATCCTTCATGCAAAGGCCCATGAATATGCAAGTATTCTGTCTGCCAAGGGAAAAAGCGTTGTGGACATGTCTTTTGCCGGTGGTTTTGCACTGGAAGATCATATTTTTAAAGCCCTGGCCTTGGGCGCGCCCTATACCAAGCTGGTGTGCATGGGCAGGGCAATTATGATACCGGGTTTTTTAGGAGCCAACATTGAAGGGGCCATTTTCCCGGAACGCCGGGCCGAGGTTAACGGAAACTGGAATGAACTGCCCAAAAACGTCCGGGAAGAAGGCAAGACCGCAGATGAAATTTTTGCGTCCTACCATGATCTGGCAGACAAACTCGGCAAGGATGAAATGAGCAATATTCCCTATGGTGCCATTGCCTTTTACACGCTGGCGGACAAGCTGGGATGCGGCCTGCAGCAGCTCATGGCCGGTGCCAGAAAATTTTCACTGAACAAGATCACCCGGCATGAAATCTTTTCCGGAAACCGGGAGACGGCCAAAGAGACAGGAATCCCGCATGTTGCGGACGTTAACGATGAAAGTGCCAAAAAGATTCTGAACTCTTAGATCATTTGGCTGTCATATTGATCCAGAACAGGGTAGCAGGCTCTGTCAGGGGGTTAACCCATTGGCTTGGAAAATCTTTGCCCAGGAAAATAGTGTCACCTGCTGACATGGTCTGCTCTCTGTTCTCCAGGACCAGATCAAGGTGACCGGATACCAAATATCCCAGCTCAGGGCCTTTGTGAACCATGAAATGTGAGTTAAGCCGTTTTCCCGGAAGAACGGTTATCAAGAAAGCATCCATGGGCAGATCCCGGTCCGGCGGGGTCAGTTGGGCGACTTCAATACTGTTCTTATCCAGGCCAGGGCGGATGATGCGCACGGATTCATCACTGGAGAAGATATTTCTGGAACCTGCAGTCCGGGGTCTGAAAAACGAAGCCACGTCCACGGACAGATGCTCGGCAATACGGTAAAGCGCAGGCAGAGACGGAAACACCTGGTTGCTCTCAATCTGTGAAATGGTAGAGGGAGTAACCCCGGCCAGGCGGGCCAGCTCTTTCTGGGACATCCCCTGGTGGGTACGGAACACCTTAACTGCCTGGCCCAGATCCGGAAGATCGGCTTTTTTTGTCCCGGATTTCCGGAACAGGATTTCCCCGCTTTCACAGGAATAGAGAACCGGGATGCCTATGTCGGCAGGCTGGCGTTTGTCCGCCTTAAGAATTTTAATGCAGGATCGGCCCTGGGTCATGGTCAGATCCACCGCCACTTGGGCGATCTGATTGATATGAGCCCGCAGCCGGCCGGAATGGGCGTTTTTTTCAACGATCCAATAGGCAATGGTGTCCATTTCATAAAGCTTTGGACAGGAATGGGAGTAAAATTTCAGGATCTGGTCTTCCCCTTCCCACAGGTCCTGCATGCCGGTGAGGCTTTCCATGACAAACCGTACATCTCCGGAAAGATTGCGGTGCAGGCCGTCGATAGCCTCAAACACCGTATCCGGCTTCCAGGGTTCAGTCACCCGGATAACCTGGTAGGGCCACTGGGCACCGTCTTTTTCGTAAAATTTATTGAACACTTCAGCCTTGTCACCCTTGCCGTTGGTAAAGCAGTCCAAAATAGTCAAATGTGGGTTTTCCGCCAGGGGGCCGAGGGTCTGGATAAGGTTTTTCGGCGACCGGTCAAAGGAAACATAAACAATGGGTTTTCTCTGCTGGTGAGACGCCTGGATGAATTTCATGCAGAAAGGATGGGCCAGGCTGCCGGCGTCATCATACCAGACCACGTTATCACCGATAAACAGTCCGTTGAGCAACCGGTCAAGTCCGGGGATTCCTGAAGATACCTTTTTTTTAACCATGAATAATAATTCCAAGTTTAATTGATTGTTCTGTGCTTGGGCATCATATCAGGAGAAATCCGATAAAACCATTTTCATGCACTACACCCAAACGTATAATTAAATTTATGAAGGGACTGTTTTTCAATGTCTTTTCACCGATGACACCGGTGAAATAGGGCTAATTTTTTCCACAGGGCCTACACCTCTGTTTCTCATGCGAACCATGTTTATTGGACGCCCGGAGACCAAACCAAAGTAATTTCTACAATTGGTATAACGACCTGGTGACCCGGTTTGCGGCTGAAGCCGGGGTTTAGTGCCTGCCGGGTTATGATTAACCGCATTTTGAAACATTGTCTCAAACTTTGTTTCCCTTGCCCTGCCGGCTGTTCCTGTTCGAAAATGCGCCCTGGGCTTGTGCGTTTCCCCAACGTGGTCTGCTGTTTGAACTTTTACCTTTCTTCTCCCATTACTGCATTTTTTCAGACCAGCAGCCAGGGCCGAAAAAAAACGCTGAAACGTCTTGCCGCTACGATGGGTCTGGACGCATCCAGGTTTAAAATCCGAAGGGTTTTGCCCGACATGCTGTTCAACAACCATATCCGGCAGCAGGGGCAACAGAAAATGAAAGGCCCCATTAAGCTGTTTCATTTTTTTTTCTGCGATCTTTGCCTTCAACGGATCTTTTGCAAACCTGTCCGGATGCCAGGTTTTGGCAAGCTTGCGAAAGGCTGTACGGGCATCCGCACGGGTGGCAGACGGTGCAAGACCCAAAAGATCCAACGCTTTTTGTTTATCCATGAATCCAACCATACCCCGGGGCCCAATCCCGGTCAAGCCCATCGGCCGTTATGGGTTGCGCCTCAGGTTTTGATAGACCAGGTCGGCCCATGGGCGTTAGTTTGAAAAAAAGAACCGGGCATGATAGTATCCCTTTCGCTGCCAAAGGGCCATAAGTGGTCCTGAAGGGCTGTTGTGACGGCGGAATTCTTTATTTTTCGTTGATCTGTCTTTGTAAAACCCAAGGAGAAAAAATGGTACCCTGTGAAGCTGAACCTAACCCCGACAATAAGACTCCGGACCAGCATGCATGGTTTACGGCATTTTTCCTTGAAAACCATATTGATCCGTTTGCCTATCCCACGAAAGTCGGTTCCCTGGAACAGATGGAATTCATGGTGTATCCGGAAAATAACGAACGGTTTTATCCCTGTTCTGACAACATGTTTACTGCGATTATGTCCCGGAAAAGGCCAAGGTTTTTGTGCAACCGTTACCGTGAGGTGCTTGACAAAATTCTTGCCATTATTAAAGAGTTTATCGATTCAGAATATGACCGTGCATTTTTGTCCAGCCTGATACAAATAAAATATGATAACGAAATCCAAAGCCGGCTCCTCATACCCTCCCGGCTTGAAAAACGCCTGTATAAAATTTTCTTAAGCCGCACCCATATAGAAGATCCCTATGAAAGCCAAAAAAAAAGGGAAAATGCCAGGGCGCAAAGATTCATGGTCTCGGAAACCTTTAAAAAAGCCTTAAACGAAGTTGACGGAGCCATTGACAACATCAAGGAATTGACTCTCGAACAGGTTAAGGCAAAGATCAATGAGATAGAGTTCACACGTCTGCTCTCCCTTTTGACGGCCTCCGCCCTATGGCGGGATGACAATTTCAGGGTCCCTTCGTCTTCTGCAATAAAAGCTTTGTTTAAAGCCAAAGTTACCGGAAACGGCATAGAACGGCTTCTTGAACTTATGAATACGCCAAAATCAAAAATTCTGTGGTTGACCGACGAATCCGGAGATGTGGTGGCGGACATTGCCATTGCCCAGTTCCTTGCAAACATTGGCCATGTAGTAATCCTTGCGGTCAAGGAAGGACCGTTTTTTAAAAAAGTCTGCCTGACCGACACCCGTACAGACCCGGTTCTTGCCAAGGCTCTGGACCAGGCCCATTTCATCCACGACAAAACCATCAGCAAAAACAAGCTGGTCCAGCGCCTGAAACAGGATGAACATCTGTATGTCATATCCGACGGAACCCAGGAAGCACTGAATCTTCTGTTGGTCTCTACCACCTTTTCACGGGTTTTCAAGGAGGTAGACTGCGTGGTGACAAGGGGGCCGAAACAAAAAAACCGAATGATCAACACCCATTTTAGATTTACCAGGGATGTGATCAATATCTGCACAACAGACAACAAACTGGACATTGTCTTTAAATCCAGGCACCCTGATTTTATCAATTTCAGTCACACTGACCTTGAAGAAAAAGCAGATAAAATTATTTCCAAAATGAAGCAGGCCAAAAAGAAAAACATGACCGTGATGTTCTACTCGGGCATCATCGGTTCCATCCCCGGCAAAATTGATGTGGCAATAAAAATCATGAGCCGTTTTATTGAACATCTACAAAATCAGTCCGCCAACCTGTTTATCATTAACCCGTCTTCATACTATGAGCCGGGAATGGATGCCGATGATCTGATGTATATGTGGGAAATTGTTCAACGAAGCGGATACATTGATATCTGGCGTTTCCAGACCTCCGAGGATATTGCCCAAAGTTTTGAAATCATGGAACAAAAGGTACCGCCGGAATGGATCGGAAAGGATGCCACCTATTCCACCGGATGCACCAAGGAAATGCACATTGCACAGGAGGTCCAAAACGAGAACCCGGAAATGCAGTTAATAGGGCCTGCTGTGGATAAATTCATGCGCAGGGATGAATATGGGGTAGGCTCCATGTATGATCAACGCCTGGCCGGGATACCAGAGAGGCGACTGTCGGATCGAAGGAAGGGTGGGCTCCGTGTGTGATCAGCACCTGACCTGGATATAAAGGATAACATATTATGGCTGTTTTCGAATACAATGGATTGACTGCTTCCGGCAGAAAAACATCAGGCATTATTGATGCTGAAAATTCCGATGCTGCCCAAGAGAATTTGAAACAAAAAGGCATCTTCCCCACCTCAATCCTTCGAATTGAATCAGGGGCCGGCCGAATTAAAACCAATAAAGGAGCACCCCCCAAAAAGACATTTAACCTGCCACCTCTTTTTTCTTCTGTAAAATCTTCGGAAATCACCATGATAACACGTCAACTGGCCACGCTGCTGGCGGCGGGATTTCCCTTGCTCAAAGCCGTTGCCACCCTGGTACCCCAGGCCAGGACCAAGACATTTAAGCGGGTCCTGTCCAGGGTCAAGGATGCCATTGAAGAAGGCAACAGCTTTGCCGACGCTCTAGGTGCTCACCCCCAGGTCTTTTCGGCGGTATACATAAATATGGTCAAGGCCGGGGAAGCTTCCGGCACTTTGGAGGTTGTGCTGGAAAGACTGGCCGATTTCAGCGAAAAAAGAGAGGACACAAAAAAGAAAATTCAGGCGTCCCTAGCCTATCCCGTGCTCATGGCTGTCATTGGCTTTCTTGTACTTATATTTCTTTTAACATTTATTGTCCCCAATATTACAAAAATCTTTACGGACATGAATCATGAACTGCCCATGCCCACCCAGATTCTTCTGGGTATCAGCAGCATGGTAAAAACGTGGTGGTGGCTGATCATTCCCTCGCCGTTTTTCGCCATATTGTGCCTGTACGGTATCCGCAAAACAGAGAAGGGGGGGCGTATTCTAGACCGGATCACTTTATCCTTGCCGGTTTCCGGCAGCCTGACCAGACAGCTCATCGCATCCCGCTTCTCCAGGACTTTAGGGTCCTTGCTGGACAACGGGGTGCCGCTTCTAACAGCCCTGGGCATTACCAAAACCATTTCCGGCAACCGGGTGATTGCCGAACTGATCGAAAAATCCGCCCAGACCGTGGAACAAGGCGGCAGCCTTGGGTCTGTCCTGGAAAATAATTCAGCCTTTCCCAATCTTGCGGCCCAGATGATCAAGGTGGGGGAAAAAAGCGGTGAAATGGAAAAAATGCTGGAAAAATCAGCAGAACTGTTTGAAAGAAATGTCCAGACTGCCATTACAGCCGCCACATCAATCATCGAACCATTGATCATTCTTATCATGGGCGTGGTGATCGGGTTTATCATCCTTGCGGTTTGTTTGCCGATTTTTGAAATTAACCAGTTAATCGGATAAGACCTGAAAAAATTCCGGTCCCTATAGAATGGCATCAGGATTATGCAAAAGGCAAGGCGCCACGAAAGGCTTTCATCCATCCGGGCTTAGGGTTCATAAATATTTTTTGACCATTCATTAATCTTCATGTATACTTTTTCATACTCTTAAATTCCCTTATTACTCCTGTTTTTTCGTTCGCGTTACAGACTGACGATTCTCCGTTTGAATTGTAATTTTTTTGCCGTCGGTAACGACATCAAAAAAAATTTTTTAACAAAAAAGGCAATCAGGCTGATGGATAGGCAAAAGATTAAAGGACGTTTAATATTGAATTTAAACATCTAAAAAAGTGGCGAGCGCTAACACCTAACGGCGACCAACCGCTAAATTAACGGCAAAGGAGCAGGTATGAAAGAGCAGAAATCCCAAGTTTTTTTGCAGCGGGCCCGATTTTTCACCATGATGAGAAGACTTGCATTTTTACTAGTCAGCCTCACCCTGATTTATTCTTTGGCCGCTGTGGTCTATTCCACCCAGGTGATCTACAAGGTTAAGTTTAATTATGCTGTTATACTCGAACAATTTGGAGGAGCAAGACAGGCCGTCACCGATGTCGGCTGGCACTTCAGGCTTCCTTTCTTTACCCGGCTGGAAAAAGAGGTTCCCTTGATGAACCAGAACATGTACCTCGGCGGCGCCACTGAACCCATTAAAATTATATCCCGGGAAAACGTGGCCCTGTGGACATCAGCCTTGATGACGTTCAGGATAAAAAATCTGGAAACCTGGGGTATTGAAAATCTGTCTCCTGAAACCCTGCTTCAGGGGGATTACGATGGAATTGCCAAGGATATCCTACAGGACAAAGAGGTCGACAGGTTGATCTCGGACAGGGAAACCATAAAAGAAGAGATCTTTCAAGCATTGAAAAACCGGCCTATCAATAAAAACGGCCCAACCCTTGAAAAAAAGTACGGCATTGAGGTGGTCAGTTTTGTTCTCAACGAAACAAGGTTCGGCGACACGCTGGTAAAAGCCACGGAAGAGAAAAAGCGGCGCCAGCTCATCTCAGAGGCAGACAATTATGCCGCCGACCAGGAAGCTCAGAGGATTCAAAAACTTTACAAAGCCTACCTTGACGGCATTAAATCTCTGCATCTTGCATTAGGCGGGCGGGAAGGCCAACAGGTCAATCCAAACTTATTTGAATTCCTTACCCAGCAAAAATGGGCCACCGCCTATGAAACGAACGAATCTAACCAGAAAACCTTTGTGCTCCACGATGGAGGGAAATCACCTGCAATCACCCTGCCCGCCCCGGCAGATAGAACTGTTTCAGAGTAGACCGATACCTTGCAAAAGGGAAACCAAAGAATCGTCCCGGACGTTCCCAAAGAACAGCCATGGGAAGACCTGGTCTATCAACTTCCAGGCTCAGCCCACAACACATAATGAAATTAAAGGCCCAAACAATGCAGGGCTAAAATGAGCGCCGCAAGCGCTTCGCCCCTCTTGTTTCTTGTATCTTGTCTCTAGTTTCATATAACCACCTAACCCATGCGTGAGGATGAACAAATGGCCAAACGACATACCAAGGAAAAAAAATATATTGCCCTGCCCGAAGAGGCCATTAATAAAATTGAATCCATGGTGAAAACCTGGACTTATGACACCAAGGCCTTTGTCAGGTCAAGGCTCAACCAGTACAGGCCGCCCAACCCCCTGCACTCTTTGCTGAAAAATCTTTTCTTTTTAATTTTTTTCATGAAAAAAAAACAAAAGCGGATGAATGTCCTCAATAACCCCCAGATTCTCACGGACTGGAAAAAACGATTTTTATATTCAGGGGAAACCAACCCTGCCGCCTCCTGGAACAGGATTATTGAAAAAGAACTGACAAAGGCAGAATACCATTACCTTATCGCGGTTTTGGACAGAGAACTGACCGACCTCCATGTCCCTGTGGAATTAGAACAGATCTTTGAAAAGATATACAGGGTTCATATCAGAAAGGAACACCTGGAAGATCCCGATGTTCCCAAAGCCCCCATCATGCTCATTGAAGGGACTTCAGGTTCGGGAAAAAGCGCTACGGCAAGAGAAGCCCTTGAAAAAGTGGTATTTAGAAACGAAGTGATTCCCACAGTGGACTGGCGAAAAAAAAGGGACGAAATTTTAGGGGGATACAGCCTGTTCACCCACCTTGAGGATGTGGACCCTGAATTTGCCATGCAGATTGCAAAAAAGAAAAAAACCGACTTTTACCTGCGTCTGGCAAAAATCCCCATTCTCAAACGGATTTTCAGAAAACGGATTATGCATAACCTGACGGATTTTGAGGATTTAGGCATTTTAGTGGACATGTCCGTTATCACGCCCAATGATTACCAAACCGCCCTGTCAGGAGAACCTGGCAATTATTTTAAGCGGGCCATGGGCCACCCCAAGGTCACGTCAATCCGGCACATTGAAGAGGCCCATTCGGCCTTTGGAAAATCCGGGTCCGGATCCGGAAGTGATGGCGTAGAAAAACAGCAAAGGACCCTGATTGACACCTCCAACATTGTCCTGGATGAAATCATTGACGGAAGACGGGACTGCTTTATTATTGCCACCACTGACCAGGCCCACCGGTTTGATGCTGCCATTTACCGCAGATTTATTGAAAAAGGCGTGATCATCGACATTTCAAAATACTGGATGAACCGGGAAAACTTAAAAAAAATCATCACCCTTGAGATCCGGCGCTACCAGATCCCCACCAAGTTTAAGCCGGACTCGAAACAACTGGATGCTGCCGCAGATAAAATCTATGCCATTTTCAAGGAGAGAAGCCTGAAAATCACCCCGGCCTACGTTAGAAAGCTCATTGAATCAATCACCTCCATACAGGGGGATTTTGTCCTGGAATTTTTAGATGATGCCGTCTTGATCCGAAAGGCCTTCCAGCTGGTGGCCAAAAATGTGTATGGGGAACTTTACGATAAGGTGGTTGACAAGATGGACCGGAATCTGAACTGGGAAAAGTATGTGGGCGATATCAAGGACAAATTCTCTGAGATGGCCAATAACTGTTTTCATTACGGGGTCAGCGAAGACAAGGGCGTGGTCCTGACAGGCCCGCCGGGATCGGGCAAAACCTATCTGGTCAGGACCTGGCTTTCCTCCAATCGCAAGGTCCATGATATTGCAACAAGCCCTTCAGCGCTCCAGGACCCGTCAAGCCCTGTGCACGGGGCCGTATCCAACCTTGAAAAAGTGTATGATATTGCAAAAATGATCGCCCCCACAGTGATATTTTTTGACGAGGGAGATGCGCTTGCTCCAAGACGAAGCGGTACCGGAGGTCATCCTTCGGACGCCCTGACCAACAAATTTTTAAATATCATTGACGGTGAAATTCCTTTGAATAAGGTATTTACCGTCTTAACCACCAACCGTCTGGACATCCTGGACCCTGCCCTGATCCGGTCCAAAAGATTGAAAACGCTTGATATATCAGGGCACATGCGGCAAAAGGATGTGTTTGAAATCATCAAAAAGCAGTTTGAAAACGTTCCCCACCCACGCCAATTCAAAGTGGAAAAAATCATAGAGACAGCCCAGGGGATTTGTAACACCCCGGCGGACTACACATCGTTTACGGAAAAGGCCATTGCCCTTTGCAGCACGGAGTTTAAAGTTTTGCTCAAACTTCGGGATCTCAAGTCCTCAACCCGGGATGAAAAATATAACTTTGTCAAACTTAATTTTAAAACCGTCCTGGGGATTCTTGATGCCCTTAAAGCCCCTCCCCTGATCAAATCCAAAATCAAAACCGACCTGAAAAATTTTGTGGAGCATTACGACAAGATCCTGGAAAATGTGGAGCATATCACCCGGGAACAGGATTATCCCATTGTTGTCGCCCACCTGGAATCCGCCAGAAGGGAGATTTCCCAAAGCCCGGTGCGCAAAGGAACCATCCAGCTCAACGAATTTTTAGAGACCGAGCTAAGCCAGGAACCCCAAGTCGGCTTCATTATTGGTGTGGGCGCCAATGACATGACCGGAATGCTGTTGCCCATTGCCACCAGCCTGACCGGCAGGGTAGAAAACACGCCAATCATCGTAACCGGCGCCGTGGCCACGCCTTCGGCCGAGACCGCCCAGATGGATATGGCCGTAAAAATGACCAATCAGTCGGCCCAGGAGGCCCTGACCATGGTGAAAAACTATATCCAGAGCCTGAGCCCGGATATCAGCATCCCCTGGTTGTTTGGGGATTTTCTCCAACGGTATTCCATCCACCACCAACTATTGTCCGCATCCTACAACGTCGGCGGCCCTTCCGCAGGGTATGCCCTGGCACTGAACACCCTGTCGGTCTTGCTTCAGATCCCCCTTTGCATTGACTTCGGCATCACCGGCGCTCCTTGGACCAAAGGGGTCAAAAAGGACCAGATCGGCGGTTCGGTGATCATCGGCGGGCACCGAAAAAAAACGGAAAAAGTGCTGCTCTATCTTCGGCGGATGTACATGCCGCTGCAGAACTACGAGGATCTTGAGCCTGAATTTCTTATCGGCTACTGGCAGCGAGACAAGGATATTATTGCCGTCACCCATTTTGCCGACCTTATGCCCGAGGTCCTGTTCCTGGATGAGGCCCATAATAAGATGCGCGAAGAGTTAATTGAAAAAAGGATAAAATACAAGACGGAACAATACTATGATGCTGAGCACACGGCTAATCTGGAAGAAGAGATTGCCCAGGTCAAAAAAAATATGAGAAAACGGGCCGAAGACGAAATTCTCAAACGGGTCAACGCCATCAGGTCCTATCTCCAGGATCCTGACCGGGAAAAATATATTTCCCATGAAAAAATATTTCAAACCTATATACAGACAAATTAACCGGAAAAAATCACAGGCTATTCAGGAACCAAGAGAAAAGATGCGACGATATCGACCTCATTTTTTCATAAAAAAATCTGTGTAACCTATACAAATCATTTGACATAAAACAAATAGTTGTGTATACAACCAAATATGGTATTTTCATATGATCATAAAATATCTTTAGGATATTTGACCGGGCTGGCCAACAGACAGTTAAGCCACACGCTTGCCGCACGCTTCAAGGCAGCGGGTATCAATATGACGGCGGAACAATGGGGCGCCATTCTCCTGCTGCTCAATGGTGATGCCCAAACCCAGGGGCAGATTGGCGCGCAGTTGTTCCTTGAGAAATCCAGTGCGAGCCGACTGTTGAACGGGCTTGAACGCCGGGGCTGGATTAACCGGACCCGGGACCCCAAAGACAGCCGGCAGAAACTGGTGACTCCCACCCCCAGGGTCCTGGAAACGGCAGAACGCTGCGCGGTCATTGCCCGGGAGGTCATAGCAGACGCCCAGCGCGGCATGACCCGGGAAGAGCAATCTGCCTGCCGGTCACTCCTTTCACGGATCATTGAAAACCTGAATGGCATGGGCAGATAGACAAAAAAAGGATTTTATAGTTGTATACACAACAAAAGGACGTTACAATGGATTTACAATCAATTATCAAAGAGACAGACGTTTTCCTGAACCATCTGGGTTTGGATGAAGAGCCGTTTGGTGTTTATTACGCCGATACGAAACCTGAAAAAGCCTTTGGCCCCAAAATACCCGTTAAACCTGATTACAGGCAGCCGGTTCATGCCCATGTATCACACGGAACACCGGCAGATCGAAAAGGCCCGCAAAAGACACCCGGATCCCCTGGTAACCATCCATCCGTCAACCGCATCTGGTTTAGGTCTTGCAGAAGGTGACTGGGCGGTCATATCCAGCCCTTTGGGGAAAATACGCCAGCGGGTCCATATTTCGGATACCATCCGGGAAGACATGGCGGACGTGGAGCACGGGTGGTGGTTTCCAGAGAGCGAAGAAAAACTGCCTAACCTTTTTAAGGTGTTTGAATCCAGTGCCAATGTGCTGTGCCCGGACGCCCCCGAGGTCTGCAGCCCGGAAACCGGAAGCTGGCCCCACTCGGCATTGTTGTGCCGTATTGAGAAGGAGGCATTATAACTTGGTGGACTGAAAGGGTCTGCCACCTCCGCCCAATACCGCATAAAGCGTTATCTGGTTTGCCGTCTTTGCCAATTGGAGGGATATCAGGGTCTGCTGCTGTGCGTAGAGCGACCGATGCGCATCCAGCACGCTGAGATAACCGTCTATCCCCAGATTGTATCGTTCATTTGAGAGGCTGTACGTCTCTGTTGTCGCGTCAACAATGGATTCCTGTGCCGCAACCTGCCGGTCTATGGTTCCCTGAACGGCAAGCGCGTCGGCTGTCTCTCTGAAGGCTGTCTGGATGGTTTTCTCATATTCGGCCAGGATGATTTTCCGGTCTGCCTTACTGACCCGCAGCGCTGCCCAGATACGGGGGTCGAAAATCGGCATGGCGATCCGGGGTGCAAAGTTCCAGGTACCAGATCCGGCACCAAACAGCCCGGATAGCTCATCACTTGCCGTTCCCATGGAAGCGGTCAGGGAGATACGGGGGAAAAAGGCTGCCCGTGCGGCACCGATAAACGCATATGCCCCTTTAAGCCGGTGTTCGGCGGCAACAATATCCGGCCGGTTCAAAAGCACCCGGGAGGATAGGCCGGCACTGATCTCACTAACGGGGGGAACACTGCCCAGGTCAACCGGCAACATCGCGTCTGGGACTTGTGTTCCGGCCAAAAGGTTTAATGCATTCCGGTCCTGGGCCGCAAGTTGTATGTAGCGCTGCACATCCCTTTGTGCGACATCTGCCTGGGTCTGCGCACGGCGCAGGTCAATCCTGGTCGCCAGCCCTATCTGATAGTTTCCCAGAATGAGATTATAAGAATCCTGCTGACTCTTAAACGTAAACCGGGCCAGATTAAGACTCTCCTTGTCTGCCGCAAGTGTCAGATAGGCCCTGGCAACCTCGGATATCAGTGCAATCTGTGCACTGCGGCAGGCCTGCTCTGTGGCCATATATTCTTCCAGTGCCTGATCTTTAAGGCTCCGGATCCGTCCGAAAAAATCGATCTCCCAGGAGGCAATTCCCAGATCAGCACTATACTGCTCCACGGTCCTGGATTCCTCAGGATCAATAAGGTCTTTTGACCGGCGCTGCTTGGTCCATGCGCCGGAGGCATCAACCGCAGGAAACAGCTCAGCCCGTCGGACACCATACTGCGCACGCGCCTTTTCCACGTTTAAAACGGCGATTCTCAGATCACGGTTATTGTCCAAAGCCGTTTCAATAATTTTTTTGAGCTTCTGGTCGGTAAAAAAGTCTTGCCAGTTCAACTCCTGGGCTGTCGGTATTCCGGATACGGCTTGGGTGTTCTCGTAAGCTTCGCCCTGGGGCCAGGTCTCTGAAATGGGTATCCCGGGTTGTTGGTATTTGGGTGCCAGGGAACAACCACCTAAGCAAACAAAGACACCCATAATTACCAGTATGTTTCTTATCATCTCAACGAACCTCCTCGGACGCGGTAGTATCCATATTCCGTTCGGAAACGGGTTCTTTTTCTTTTCTCTTGAACAATCGTGATACCAAGACAAAAAAGATGGGAATGAAAATGAGATCAATGAACGTCGCAGAGAGCATGCCGCCGCAAACGGCCGTGCCAATGGCATTCATTGCCCCGGCACCGGCACCGGTGCTGATGGCCAGCGGCAGAACGCCGAAGAAAAATGCCAGAGAGGTCATCATAACCGGTCGAAACCGTGTTTTGGCGGCGCCAAGCGTTGCATCAATGAGGCTTTCTTTGTGTGCCATACGCTCCTTGATAAACTGAATAATCAAAATGGCGTTTTTTGTCGAAAGGCCAAGTGTGGTTAAAAACCCGATCTGGAAGTAAACATCATTGTGCAGTCCGCGCATTGATGTCGCCAGTATCGCACCGAATACACCCAAAGGCAGCATCAACAGGTTAACAAAAGGAATTGACCAGCTTTCATACAGGGCTGCCACGCAAAGAAAAATTACAAAAATAGAAAAAGCATAAAGGATAGGCCCCTGTGCTGTTGCTATTCGTTCCTGATAGGACAGGCCGGTCCAGTCAAAGCCGATTCCCTGGGGCAACTTGGCAGCCAGTTCTTCCATGATCGACATGGCCTCACCGGAACTGCCCCCCGGCGCAGGGTCCCCCCAGATGTTGATGGATGGAAAAGCATTGTAACGTTCCAGCTTTGGCGATCCAAATGTCCACCGGCCCGAGGCAAATGATGAGAAGGGGACCATCTTGCCCTGGTTGTTACGCACATAAAGTTTCTCCAAGTCCTTAGGCAGCATGCGATAAGGCGCGTCTGCCTGCACAAAGACGCGTTTGACCCGCCCGGCCTGGATAAAATCATTGACATAGGCGCTGCCGAAGGCCGATGAAATCGTGTTGTGGATGGAAGTTATGGGAACCCCCATGGCTCCGGCTTTATTCCAGTCCACATCAATCCGGTACTCGGGGACATCTTCCATTCCATTGGGCCGGACCCTGGTCAACCGCTCATCCTGTGCCGCCATGCCGAGGAGCTGGTTGCGTGCCGCCATCAATTTTTCGTGGCCTAGACCGCCGCGGTCCTGCAGTTGAAAATCGAATCCGCTGGCATTTCCCAGTTCCACCACAGCGGGCGGGGAAAAGACGAATATCCGGGCTTCAATTATTTGTGACAAAGCCCCCATGGCCCTGCCGATAATCGCCTTAACCTTCAAGTCCGGCCGGTCGCGCAGTTCCCAGTCTTTGAGTTTGACGAATCCCAGGCCCACGTTCTGGGCCTGGCCGGAAAAGCTGATGCCGGCCACCGACATAAAGGACGCTGCACTCTCTTTTTCATGTGTCAAAAAATAATCCTCAATTTTTTCCATTACCCTCCGGGTCTGCTCCACGGTTGAAGCCGACGGAAGTGTGACTTGAACCAACAGAACCCCCTGATCTTCATCCGGGAGATAAGAACTGGTCATCCGTTGAAACAGAAACCCCACAGTTGCGACAATCAAAACGTAGATCACCAGATAGCGCAGTGTTCTTGTAAATGACCGGCTGACAATGCCTACATAAAAGCGCCTGACCCTGATGAAACTATTGTCGAACCACCTGAAAAAAGGACGCAGGAAGAAGACCGCATTGTCTGAAGCATGATGGCCGTGGGGTATCGGTTTAAGAAACGAAGCACAAAGTACCGGAGTCAGGATCAGGGCCACAACCACCGAAAGCAGCATGGATGCGATAATGGTAACGGAAAACTGACGATAAAGAACACCGGTGGACCCCTGGAAAAAGGCCATGGGACCAAAAACCGCCGAAAGCACCAGACCAATGCCGATCAACGCACTGGTGATCTCGTCCATGGACTTGGCCGTGGCCTCCCTTGGTGGAAGTCCCTCCTCGGCCATGATCCGTTCCACATTTTCCACGACCACAATGGCATCGTCCACCAGCAGACCAATGGATAGCACCATGGCGAACATGGTCATCATGTTGATGGAAAATCCAAAAAATCCCAGAACCGCAAAGGTTCCCAGCAACACCACCGGCACCGCAATGGTTGGGATGAGGGTAGCCCGGATATTACCCATGAAAAGATACATAATGATAAAGACCAGAAAGATGGCCTCGAACAGGGTTTTGACCACCTCGTCAATGGCCACCACGGTAAAAGGCGTGGTGTCGTAAGGATAGATCACCTTCATGCCGTGGGGAAAATACCGGCCCATCTCCTTGAGTGTCTCTTTAACGGCATTGGCGGTTTCCAGGGCATTGGCGCCGGCCTCCTGGCGGATGGCCATGGCAGCAGACGCTTTTCCATTGTATCTGGCCACAACGTCGTAGCGTTCGGTTCCCAGTTCCGTGCGGCCGATATCCTTGATGCGGACCACCGACCCATCGGTGTTGGTACGGATGGGGATGGCGGCGAACTCATCCGGGGTTTTAAGCAGATGCTGAACGACAATGGAGATATTCATTCGTTGCCCTTCCCGGGCCGGGGCTCCGCCGAACTGACCGGCGGAAACCTCTACATTGTAGTCCTGAAGTGCCAGGATAACATCTTCCATGGTCAATTGATAATTGGTCAGCTTGTCGGGATCGACCCAGACCCGAATGGCATATTGGGTGCCGAAATTCTCAACTTCGCCCACCCCCCGCACCCGGGACAAGACCTTTTCCAGATTGGACTGGGCGTAGTCCCGCAGGTCCAAGCCGTCCATGCTGCCGTCCTCGGAGATCAGCCCCACGATCATCAAGTAGTTACGGGTTGACTTGCTGACCTTGACCCCCTGCCGCTGGACCACATCGGGCAGGCTTGCCATGGCCAACTGCAGCTTGTTTTGCACCTTGGACCAGGCAAGATCCGGATCGGTCCCCGGAGTGAAGGTCAGCTCAATGCGGGATGCACCGGAAGACGAACTGGTGCCGGAAAAATAGATCATATCGCCCAAGCCGGTCATTTTCTGCTCAATGATCTGGGTCACCGTATTTTCAACGGTCTCGGCCGAGGCGCCGGGATAATATGAATCAATAGCGATGGACGGCGGGGCGATGGACGGGTTCTGGGATATGGGCAGGTTGTAAATCGCCAGCAGTCCGACGGTCATAATGATGATGGCGATAACCCAGGCAAAGACAGGCCGAGCCAAAAAAAATCGAGATAACATCAATCACCCCCATCTTTATGTGGTGCAGCCGGTATGCCGGATTCGGCCCCAGGCCCGGATACGGTTTTTGATTCACTAAAAGGGACTGTATTGACCATTGTCCCGGGGCGTAGCATCAGCATACCCTCGACAATCACCCGGTCCCCGGGAGCAAGGCCTGCCGAGACCAGCCATTTATCGTCTATGGCACGGTCAAGGGTAACCATACGCAGTACGACCTTGCCTTCGACATCGACAATCAACACAAAAGGGTTTCCTCTGTGATCTCGGGATACACATTGCTGAGGGATAAGGATGGCTTGCGGGTTAACGCCTTCGTTAATCACCGCACGGACGAACATGCCCGGCAGAAGGATACTGTCAGGATTGGGAAACACCATCCTCAAAATAACGGAGCCGGTTGTCGGATCAACAGTCACGTCACTGAATTGCAGACTGCCGTCTTGGGGATACTTTGTGTCGTCTTCCAGAATGAGTTTGACTACTTGCCGGTCTGCTCCATCCTGGTGGAGCCGACCCTCTTTCATCCGTTGCTTCAGGCGCAGTAATTCAGTGGTGGATTGCGGCACATCCACATAAATACGGTCAAGCTGTTGAATGGTGGTCATGGCTGCGGGTTGATAGGCGGTCACGATGGCGCCTTCCGTTACACTGGACCTGCCGATACGGCCGGAAATGGGTGCGGTGACTTTCGTATATCCCAGATTAATGCGGGCTGTCTTTAACGCGGCCCTGGCCTGGGCAATGCTTGCCTGGGCGACGGCCACAGCTTCACGCTGGCTTTCCACCTGAGCCTCAGCAGCCTTTAGTGTGGATTCGGCTGCCTTGGCCTCCGTCACTGCCTGGTCACGCTGGATTGTTGAAACAGCTTCTTTCTCATGCGCAGTTTCATACCGGCCTCGATTCGTTTTGGCAAGTTCCAAAGTGACCCTAAGCCGGGCCACATCGGCAACGCTTGCTTTCAACGCAGCGCGTGCCTGGTCAGCGCTTTTCAACATGGCCGAAAGATTTGCGGCGGCATTGTCGACGTCCGCCAGAAACGGTGCGGGATCAATTTGGTAAAGGACTTGGCCGGCATTGACATCGCTGCCTTCCGTAAACAGCCGTTTCTGCAGCAACCCGTTGACCTGGGGCCGAATTTCCGCAATGCGGTAAGCGGACGTACGGCCGGGCAATTCAGTTGAAAGACTGATTTTTCCGGGTTGCACGGTTATAACGGATACTCTGGGCATTGAGGAGCCGGATGGGGCTTGCTGCCGGGAATCGCAGCCCGCCGTCAGAAAGATTAGCAGCAAGGCCGGTATAATTGCAGTTATAAAAGCCTTTTGATGGATGGATTGCATGCACATTATTTCCTCTTACATAAATTGGGTTGATTATCTTAAAAAGATTTTTAAGATAATAGACTAACAACTATTAAAGATTAATCGAAATGATGTCAATGGTTGATTAAAAAAGAGAAACCCGACATCGTTTGAGCTGTTCGGACGGATACCCGGTTTTAAAAACTGAAATATCCGTTGGAGGAGTTCTGTTTCGGACTTTAAATTTGATTTTGTATATCGGTGAAGGTAGTATTGGTTCCGGCAATTTTTTTGTCCGGTTTGTTTTTTTATCAAATATGCTTTTAATTTAGTAGACCAGAGAAACACCTATGATCAAAAGAAAAGACGGCAAAAAAACCAGATTAAGCCTATTGAATGCAGCCTGTGAGGTATTTTCCCAAAAAGGATTCCGTGATGCAAGGGTATCAGAGATATGTAAACGGGCCGGGAGTAATCTTTCTTCAGTCAATTATTACTTTGGGGATAAAAAAAATTTGTATGGTGAGGCCTGGCAGCATGCGTTTGAAAAAATGGGGGCGCCGGCTTTTTGTGATCCGGTTACTGCCTCGGCCCAGGATCGTTTACGGGCCTATATCCATGCACTTATTCAAAATTTTTCCGGGGAAGGAGATGTTTCTCTGTTCAACCGGCTATATCTGATGGAATTGGTCAATCCCACCGGGCTGGTCCAAAACTCATGGCACAAAGCAATTGAGCCCACAAGGCGAATACTGCACGGCATTCTTCGGGATATTATAGGCCCCGGGGTCTCGGATCTGGACATAAGGTTTTGTGAGTTAAGTATTATCAACCAATGCCGCATTTTTGTGAACATTAAAGGCAGTGACCTTGAATATCTGCTGGGACAAACCATCAGTCCTGAACTGAGCCGGAAACTGGCCAGACATATTGCTGATTTTTCTTTAGCGGGGATACAAACGGGAGTGGCAACCAAACGTAAATCAACGGAGGAAAAGAGCCGCCCTGCGGATTAAAAAAGCCATGATATCCGGTCTTGACGAACAACGTTCCACGTAGCTATAGTATCGGCGTAACAATAAAGGCATATCAAATTTCATTATGCATATCCGGCCACAGCACGTACCGGAACTAAAAAAGACCCAGGAGGATTATGGAACAGATAAAAAACACCGGAATGACCCGGCGGGACTTTTTGAAAAGCTGTACCGCAACGGCTGTAACCCTGTCAGGGGCGGGGCTTTTCCAGGGATGCGCCATTGATCCGGTCACCGGCCAAAAACAGTTGATGTTCATGAGCCGAAATCAGGAAATTGCCATAGATCGACAACAGTCGCCCTTTCAATTTTCTTCGGACTACGGCGTAACCCAGGATAACGAATTGAACCGGTATGTTTCCGGCGTAGGCAGATCCATGTTGCCCCAGGTGCATCGGCCCGACATGCCCTATAATTTCCAGGTGGTCAATGCCACCTATATAAACGCCTATGCCTTCCCCGGCGGCTCCATCGCCGTGACCCGTGGAATTTTGCTGGAGCTTGACAATGAGGCCGAACTGGCCTCACTTCTGGGGCACGAACTGGGGCATGTCAACGCACGGCATACGGCTGAACAGCAATCCAAAGGACAGATCTCGTCCATCCTGGTGGCAGGCCTTTCAGCGGCAGTAGAGACCCAGGGTGCCGGATTAGGTGATTGGACCCAAAAGCTTGGAAGCCTGGGACAGGGGTTGTTCCTTTCCAAATACTCCCGGGATAACGAGCGTGAGGCCGATGCTTTAGGGCACCAGTACATGGCCCGATCCGGCTACAACGCCAAAGGTTTCACTGGCCTGATGGAAATGCTCAACCAAATGAACAGCACAAAACCCAGTTCAACCCAGATCCTGTTTGCCACCCATCCCATGAGCCGGGAACGGCTGGACGCCGCCAGAAACAGGGACAACGGAATATACCGGGACACCCATTCCCGAAGCCTGTACCGTGACCGGTATATGGACCACACATCGAATCTAAGGTCTCAGAAAGCCATGATCGTCAAACTCCAGGAGGCAGATAACTTTCTGGCCAAAGAGCAATATAGTCAGGCCGAAGATGCGTTGATGTCAGCACTCAAATTAAAAGACAATGATTATACGGCCCAGGTAATGACAGCTAAGTGCATGCTGATCCGGGGAAAAAATAAGAACGCCGCATACCATGCCGGCCTTGCCAAACAGATTTACCCCGGGGAAAACCAGGGACATTATATTTCAGGGCTTGCCAATCTGGCTTTAAAAAAGCCTATGCAGGCCCATGAGGATTTTACGGCATGCAGCAGGCTGTTGCCGGGAAATCCCCAGACAACTTTTTTTCAGGGTTACGCCCTGGACATGGCCGGAAAAAAACAGCCAGCAGCCCAAGCATATGCGGCTTATCTCAAAGAAATCGATTATGCGTCAAATAAGTACAGCCAGTATGCCTATAAGCGGCTTAAAGCATGGAACTATATCAAATAAAAGGGGAATAAAGCCTATTCCTGGGTGACGCGCAGCACCTCTCGAAGGGAAGTGATGCCCTGGGCCACTTTGGTCAACCCGTCGGTTCTTAGGGTTTTCATCCCTTTTTTGATTGCAGCCTCCTTGATCAGGTTGGCATCCGAGGTTTCCAGGATAAGTGATTTCAATTCCTCATCCAGGGGCAGAATCTCCATAATGGCCTGGCGTCCAAAATATCCTGTGTTAAAACATTTTGGGCAGCCTTTGGGCTTAAACACCGCCTGCCCGGGGGCAAGACCGTTTGTGCTTTGAAAACTGCTCAGATCTGCATGGGAAAGGGTAAATTGCTCCCGGCAATGAGGGCAGAGCACCCGGACAAGACGCTGGGCAATGACATGATTCACCGATGAGGTGATCAGGTAGGGTTCCACGCCTAGGTCCACCAGGCGAGTCACCGCACCGGGGGCATCATTGGTGTGAAGGGTGGAAAACACAAGATGCCCGGTCAACGCCGACTGAATGGCAATTTCAGCCGTTTCAATGTCACGGATCTCACCAATGAGAATGACGTCCGGGTCCTGGCGGACAATGGATCGAAGCCCCCGGGCAAATGTCAGGCCGGTTTTCTGGTTGACCTGGATCTGGCCCACGCCCTTCAGGTTGTACTCCACCGGGTCCTCAACCGTGATGATAGACCGGTCCGGGGTGTTGATCTCAGACAATCCTGCATACAAGGTGGTGGTTTTTCCACTGCCCGTGGGACCTGTAACCAAGACAATGCCGTGATTCTGCCGGAAAATATCATGCAGGTGCCGTTCATTGTCAGGGGACAGGCCGAATTCTAAAATCTGCATAAAATATCCGGACTTGTTCAACAACCGGATCACCAGGCGCTCGCCATAATTGGTGGGCACCGTTGAGATACGCATGTCAATTTCCTGGTTTCCCAGCCGCACCTGGGCCCGGCCGTCCTGGGGAACCCGCTTTTCGGCAATATTCATCTTGGCCATGACTTTAACCCTGGAAATCAGGCTGGACTGAAACATTTTGGGCGGGGTCATCATGGGATACAAAATACCGTCAATACGGTACCGGACAACAAGTTCATCCTGGAACGGTTCGATGTGAATATCGCTGGCACCTGCCTTAACCGACTGGGAAATCATCTGGTTGACCAGGCGGATGACCGGGGCATCACTGGTGTCATCCAAAAGATCTGCGGTCTGCTCAATGTCTTCAATGTGGAAAAATTCTTCATCTTCCATATCGTCCATAAGTTTCTGAACACTGTGCCCGTCCTGGTCAAAAATCATGTTGATGGCACTCAGAATCTGGGCTCTTGTGGCCAAGGCCAGGGTATAGTCCCCAAAGCCTGCATGCATGGCCACCTCATCCACATAGCTTAGATCCGATGGATCATTCAGCGCAATAACCGGAACTTTATTTTCAGGCTTAAGCGGAACAATAAGATTTTTTTTCAAAAACTTGCGGGTAATCTTTTCGGAAACGGCCAGATCCGGATTTAAAAAAGCGATATCTTCCAGAAATTCAATGCCATAGATCGCCCCTAATGCTTTCAGGGATTGGGATTCGGACACAAGTTTGGTGTCACAGGCCATTTCCGTCATCCGGGCCGGGTCCTTGGCACAGCCAGCCTTGATTTTTCCCCTTTGGTCATGGTCCAGGATGACAAATGTTGTAAGCCGGTCAATAAACTGCTGGATTAATTTTTCCATATCAATTCAAAAGCATGCTTTTTATGGGCGAATCTTCATCATACAATTTAATTTCTTGTTTATGAAGTTCATCCATCTCTTCCTTTTTCTCATGATAAATCTTTTTTGTCTCCAAGGTATTTTTAACGACCCTGGGGGTCAGGAAAATAAAAAGATTTGTTCTGTCGCTACCAGAGGACTGGTTTTTAAAGGCGTTTCCCAGAAGAGGTATGTCACCGAGACACGGGACCTTGCCTACTTCTTTACTCAAACTTTCGTCAATCAGCCCGCCAAGCACTACGGTATTGCCATCTTCAACGATAATGGTGGTCTCAAGCTCCCGTTTCAAGGTGGTGGGCCTGTCCGTAACGGTTGTGTTGGTTGCGGTGTCCAGTTTGGTAACCGTCTGATAGAAATCCAGCCTTACCAGCCGGTCCTGGCTGATAGACGGGGTAATTTTCAGTGTAATGCCCACGTCCTTATATTCGTATGAATTATAAGCGGTGGAGTCGGTATCGCTAGTGCCGACACCTCCCCGGGTCTGGTAGGGCACATTTTTGCCAATGGTGATGGTGGCTTCCTCGTTTTCCGTGGTCAATAGTTGGGGCGTGGACAAAATTTTCACATCTGAATCTTTCTTGTATGCCTGGATAATGGCCTCAAGGGTTCCACCGAAGACACCCATGGAAAAACCGCTGGACAGCGTCCTGTCCGCCAGAGAACCCAAATCTGCAGAATCAGAATTAGATGTGCTGAATCTGCCAAACCCGGTATTGTCGCTATGAATCGTCCCTTTAGCCTGCCATTCCATGCCAAAATCAAGGGAGCGTTCCGCATTCATCTCCATGAGCAGGCACTCAATGTAGACCATGGATCTTGGCACATCCAGTTTTTTTATGACCTCTTCCAATACCGGATAATCATCTTTATCCGCAATAATAATCAGGGAATTGGTTGCCTTGTCCGCTGTGATTTTTATATCATCAGACAAGAGCGGTGCTTTTTTCTGACCAGCCTTTTTTGAATCATTGCTGCTCTTTTCAGGAATCTCCTGGAGCACGGCAGCCAGGTCCTCTGCAGTGGCATGCTCAAGATAATAGACCCGGATCTTTTCTTCTCCTTTGGGGACCTCTTTATCTAAAGCATCCACAAGTGTGGTAATCTGAGCGCTTTCCTGTTCACTGGCCAAAAGGATAATGGAATTGGTCCGTTCATCAGCTACCATTTCCACAGAAAGATCCTCGCTATTTTTTTTCCGGCTTCTTTGATTTTTTTTTGTTTTTGCCGAATAGATCTTGGTCAAATTGGTAACCATTTTTTCGGCATCCGCATATTTGATGGGCAAAATGGTAATTTTGCGGCCCACTCCTTCCACATCAATGGTATTAATCAGCTTGAGCAGCCGGTCGATGCTGGCAAGGGTTGCAGTAGCTATGAGCATATTTGAGTCGGCATGGGATAAAAGGAGACTGCCCTTTGCAAGCATTGGGGATAAAAGGGATTTAAGCTCATCGGAACTTGCGTAAGTCAGGGGGATCAACCGGGTTACCAGCTTATCCGATGCCTGCTCGACATCCCTTGCCAGACGGGTATCCACATTGTCGCCCCTGGCATCCGCAGCAGGAATGATCTTGACGACACTTCCGGTTTCAACAGTGGCAAACCCGTAAATATCCAGAACCGATTCAAATACTTTGTACGCATCATTCACAGATATTTTTTCAGGAGAGATAATGGTAACCTTTCCCTTGACCTTGGTGTCCACCACAAAATTTTTATTCGTCAACTTGCTGATAAATTTAATGAATACACCGATATCAACATCATTGAAATCCATGGACACAAATTCTGAAGTATCCTGGTTCTGTGCCGCCTGCACCGGACAAAGCCCAACCAGGGCCAACACCACAAGGATCAGGCAGATGTGTTTCACATTCAATGAGTTGCGACGGTCCTGCAACATATTTATTCTCCTTTGGTTGTTCATCAGCATCTCTCTTTATTGCCGGTAAGGCAAACAAAAAGTCTTAAGATCCATTTCCCTTTTCTTCCTTTAACGCCAGAGTCTGGGTTTCAATTACGGCATCCAGAAACTGCCCCTTGTCACCGGACTTTGTCAGGGACAGTGAAGTAACGGACACGCCCTGGGGTGATGTTTCAATTCTGAAAAGAAAATCCACCAGCCCTTTCAAGTACACTTGCTGAAGCTTGACCGTTACCCGGGAAAGTATATAATTACTGTTGTCCATATCCTGGGAAAACGGTTTCATATAGGCAACATTTTTTTTCACAAGACTTTTGGATGACAGAGACTCCAGAAAAGAAAACAGCGTAAACTTAGGCCCCCTTTTTTCAAGGGCATCTTTTTCCAGATCAAAACTTTTTGCGTATTGTTGATATGTCATTTCAAGGGCCTGCATCCGTTTAAGATCCATGGCTTTTGAAACTACTTTTGTTTCAAGCATTGCCCGCTTGTCCACGGCCGGGAGGTAAACAAACCAGACAAGACTGAACAGCACAAGAAATACAGTGCCGGCGACTATAAATTTTTTATCCCGTTTTGACAGTTCAAACATAATCAGATCTCAATAATAAATTTAAAGTCCACCCGCTTGCCGCCCTTTCCTGCCACTGCACTGCCGATATTGACCTTTTTGAAGAACGGCGACTTTTCAATGAACCCCTTTACCTGATCAATGGTATTATAATTATCAGCAGACCCGGACAGGATCATCCGCGTTTTATCCAGCATCAGCCGGCTCACCTGAACATCTACGGTTTTCGGAACACAAAGGGATAGCTCAAGCAGGATACTGCCGGCCCGAACACGGTCTAAATTTTCAGCATCGGCATTTGCAGAGCCGCCCCGGGTCTGTTCCCCGACACTTGCCTGCATGAGCAGCAAAGGATCAATGTTTCCGATGCTTTTATTTGGAAAGGTCTTTTTATAAATGGCAGTCATGGCCTGGTTTTGCAGATCAACCTGTTTTTCAAGCCGTGAGATATCCATATGGATATTGACAATGAAAAGAATAAAAGACAACAGAGCCATGGCACAGCAACTTGCGATATATCCTGCGTAGGTCCGGACAAATGAATCGGAGTTGTATTCCCCCTGGCACATGTTCAGCATCCCGAGGTCCGGGGACATTAAAGCAATGCGCTCGGATACATCCACAAAGGCCGGTCCAGTCATGGATTCCGATAATTCCTTTTCGCTAACACCCTGGCCGGTAAAATCGGACTGAAACTTGAAAATATCTGCAAGGGTCTTTTGCATCCCCTTTTGGACGGATGTGTCAAGATCCCCACAAATATAAACATGAAAGGGATCGGTTATACCAAAACGCTGCCAGAACCCTAACAACATCTGCCTGATGGCCTGCTCCGGCAGTGAAGAAGCTGGGTTTTCGGCAAGGGTGCGGACCTGCACAATTTCTCCCTGGACCACCAGGATCAAAGCCATCTGACATCCGTCCATGTCCAGGAAAACAAAATTTTTCTTTTCTTTATTCTGTTTTAGAAACGAGGCTGCCATGGCCAGGGCTCCCGGCACAATGGCCACAGGTTTAAGGCCGGCAGCCATAAGGCTTGCATGGTAAGACTTAAGTATCTCTTCCTCAATGGACCCGGAGAACACCAAAGGAGCCGACTGTTGTGTGTGCAGTTCATACCTGAAAAAATCAGTCACCACAGGGCCCAGTTCCTTTGGAAACCGGGCGTTAAGTTCCAGGGGCAGAACCTGCCGAATTTTTGACCGGGATGTAAAGGGCAAACTGATACTTCGAAAATAAAATTGGCCGGCCGGCAAAAGCAGCATGACCTGAACAGTGTTGTCCTTTTGAATGGCCGGGTCAATGGCCTGGACAACGGCGGCCAGTCCCGCATCAAACAGGCTCTGATCTTCACCAACCGTTTCCAGATCTTCATAAACCACACGGGCCAAATCCTGAACAGATTGGGATTTGCCGTGCCTATCCACCATCCAGGCATCAATCCCCATGCAATTTTCACGGATGATCAAAATGGGGTCTGCCATGGTTTATCCTCTTTCCATTTGAAGAATCCGGCAAACCCACTTGCCTGTCAAATCTTGTTTTTCCCGTTTAATCACAGCGTGCAAGGTCACCTGAGAGCCATTTTTTTTGGCAGTACAATCTGCCGTGAACACATTGCTCGAATAGGTAATCATCTTTTCAAATGCTTTTTTTTCATCATCACCTAGTGCAATAACGTCCTCAAACCAGCCGGATTCAAGGGTATGGGTATATTCCTGGCCCAGGTTTGCCTTGTCAGACCGGTAATCGGCAAGGTCCTGGGCATTTACATCGCGCCCTTCCGGCAGCAGTGCTGCAAGCACCGCCACAGGAGCGGTATTGATATTTACCTTGCCTGAAAATGAAAACCGGTTCTCTTCGGAATCCTGGTCATCTAAAAGGCCGTATACGGTAAACATATCCTTTGTATCCACCTGGGTAGACTCATCCATCCCCTGACTGATATATGACGGGGATAAAATTGCGTCAACAACCCCTTTGACAAGAAACAATTCGCTAACATGCATAAAGGGACCATTGGCACAGGTATACGGCATATCCAGGGACTCATAATAGTTCGCCTCGGCACCTGTCAACCCTGTTATGGCATCATCGTCCTTTGAATCAAGCCAATCCTTGAGCGCATTGATAATTTCAACAGCGCTGCCGGCGTCTTCGGGCTTGTCTTCCGGAGCTGCCAGGGTTAAGAACCGTTCCAGGACCATCATCTGGGCATCATTGGGCTCGTTGCCGGGAAATTGTTTGAGTAATGCATTTAACTGTAATTTCCCCATTTCATCGGAAATTTTTAAGGATAAATCTGCCGGGTTCAGTCCCATGGCGGCCACAGCCAAGGCAATTTGTTCAGGATCCGCCCATGTTTCCTGGATGGAATCGATCTCGTTGTCAGCTGCATCAACGGCCAGCATCATCATGGACAAATGGATGCCGGACATGGCCATTTCCCGGGCCGCAAACATATCATTCTCGGTAATTGTCCCCGAAGCCGCCTGCTTTGCAAGGCGCCCGGCTTCCAACGCCACTACGCAGAGAATAGCAACCACAGCAATGGTGGCAATCAGTGCCGCACCCTTTTGATTTCTGTAAATACTAACCATCAGACTGCCTTTGTACCGGTAAAACCACGGCAGTTTCAAATGCTTTTTCTTTGTTTTCACTTTTCAGGGTCAACCCTATATTCAATGCACAAGGAACAGATGCCCCGTCACTGTCCGTATCCGCATCCCACTCCTGGTGTTCATTACGCTTTGCATCAACAAAATCAATGGTAAATCCGGTAATATTTTCCACAAGGACCGGATCTGAGCACGGCTCCGTCTCCCTGTCGCTGCCAATAGGCCGCTCAGCCCGGCAAAGATCAAACAATTCCCGGTTATTTTTTCGAACGTAATAGGTTACTCGAACGACACCGGATGGTCTGCTGCGGCCTATTTGCAGCCCTGAAAGGCTGGCAAATTCAAGGGTGGAAAATGTCTGTCCGCCTATGCTGCTCTCACTGCCGGTCATCTGAAACGTATCCACATCCTGACCATTGATGCTGTTTTGAACACTGGTTATCCTGGATTCCGGCACGTATATCTCGGTCAGATCATCCAGAATTCTTCTAAATGCATCCCTGGCCCGTTCATTATAGTCAACACCGTGTGCAATGGACTTTCCTGTGGAGATAAACGCATCGAAAGATGAAAACAGCATAACCATAACAAATGAAAAAATAACAAGGGCCACCATCAATTCCATCAAGGTGAACCCTCCGTCTGTTCGGTTAGCTTGCAGGGGCAAACCGGAATGTTTCAACATGGTAGGACCGATCCCCCTGCTTACGTGTTATTGTTAGATCAATTTTTTTCAATGTACCTGCCTCTTCGGCCAAATCCGGCATGATGTCAGAAAGGTTCGCGGCTACATCCGTCACCTCACACTGCCAGGTATATCCTTTAAACGCCTGGTCAAACTCGCCTTTCAACTCCGGGTCATTTATGGAAAGCTCAATTTGGGCAAGGGCCTTGGCGGCAAGATACCGGGCTGCTGTCTGGAAATCATCGGCCCCGGCAAGATTGATGGTCCCGGACTGCATACGAAACAATGCCGTCATAACCGTTGCAATAATGGCCATGGCCACAATCACCTCAATCAAGGTAAAGCCGGCCTGCAGCCCCTGCCGGCCGCCATCATATGCAGTCGTCATAGGACACATATCGCTCGATCAGGTGAACCGTCTTCTGAAACATGCATATTTGAATGGTCATTTCCCGGCTCTCTTCCCGAACATGAATCAGGACCCGATCTGAATACCCTTTGCTGAAAAAACAGATGCTTTTGTCATCACCAGCCCTGGTGCCGTCATCCGGGAATTCCAAATTGAGCAATTGCAGATCACCGTTCAATGATACGCCGTTATTCAAGGCAACCTGCCGGGCATCCTCATCCATGGTATCATCCGTCACATAAATTTTCTCGGAACCCGAATCCATATACAGGGTAAATTTTTTATTTTCCACCACGGCCCGAAGCTTTAAATCCTCCAGGAGAAAAATCAAACCGGACACATGATCCGAGGCATTTGAGGTCAAATGAATCTGACGAAACAATGGGATTGAAAACATAAGAACAATGGTGAAAATGCCCACCACCACCATGAGTTCAATAAAGGTAAAACCGGAATGATTTATACGAAAGCCCCAACACCCCTTTAAATTATTTTTATATTTTTGTGGCTTGAGTATAGGTATTGATGAACCGGTTCCGCCCAAGGCCGTTATTCCTGCACGTCCCAGTTGGTGATGTCCGCATTGATTCCCTCTCCTCCGGATTCTGCGTCCGCACCATATGAAATCAGGTCAAACGTACCATGGACACCGGGGCACAGGTAGACATACTCGGTTCCCCAAGGATCCTTGGGCACCCTTTTCTTTTCAAAATATCCGTTTTCGTTCCAACTGCGGGGGACGGGATCTGTGGTCGGCTTTTCGATCAAGGCCAAAAGGCCCTGTTCCGTTGTGGGGTAAAACCCATTGTCCAGTTTGTACATCTTCAGGCTGGTTTCAATGGCAGCAATGTCCACCTGGGCTTTGACAATTTTTGCCTTGTCCGCCTTATCCATATATCTTGGCACAATGGCGCCGGCCAGAATCCCCAGGATGATGACAACCACCATCAGCTCAATAAAAGAAAAACCTGCCTGGTTTCCAATCTGTCTGCCGTACTGCCTGAATATTTTTTTGCACACCTGTTTATCCATTTTCATTTATGACCGCCTTTAGTTGCTGCCTTTCAGCCAGTTTAGATACGAATTTTTAAATCACTAATTTGAATGAATTATTAAAAAAATAAAAACAAATGACAAGAAAAAACATTCTGCTAGTTTTTTGTTTCAAAACAAATTACCACTCGACATTGACCCGTAACACCCCCTCTGGTATAAAGCCTTGTACTTTTTAGCAAGAAACATCAAAGGTCTTTGGATACAACCATGTCTTATCAGGTTCTGGCATTAAAATACCGACCCCAGACATTTTCAGAAGTTGTTGGACAGGATCATGTCACCACCACCCTGACCAACGCCATTTCCGGAAACAGGGTCCCCCATGCGCTTCTGCTGGCAGGCCCCAGGGGCACCGGCAAAACCACTATTGCCCGCATCATGGCCAAAGCCATGACATGCCGGACCGGTCCGACCCCGTCGCCGTGCAACGAATGCAGAATCTGCAAAGATATTATCAACGGGCATTGTGCAGATGTTTTTGAAATTGACGGTGCCTCCAACAACAGCGTGGAGCAAATCCGTGAATTGAGGGACAATGTGGCCTACATGCCCTCTGCCGCCAGATACAAAATCTATATTATTGATGAAGTCCACATGCTTTCTGTGGCTGCCTTCAATGCCCTGCTCAAGACCCTTGAAGAGCCCCCGGACCATGTTCTTTTCATCTTTGCCACCACGGAAGTCCACAAAATTCCGGCCACTATCCTGTCCCGGTGCCAGCGCCATGACCTGTCGCGGATCGCCTTGGATAAAATCAGCAGCCACCTTGAAAATCTGTGCCGAAAAGAAGGCTATACGGTTGAAACGGAGGGGCTGGAGTTGATTGCTTTAGAGGCGGACGGTTCCATCAGGGACGGTTTAAGCCTTCTGGACAGAATTCTTTCAGCCGGACCTGAAAAAGAAATTGACCGGCAAATGATCACCCAAAGGCTTCGGGGCACGGACCGAAGAATTCTTTTTGCCATCTCTTCGGCCGTACTGGAAAGAAACGGGGCGCAACTCATCGACCTTGTCGGCAAAATCAATGACTCCGGCATGGACTTAAAAGAATTTTATTCCGGTATCATTGCCCAGTTCAGGAACCTGAACATCATCCGGCTGTGCGGAAAAGAGAGCCCTGTGCTCAATATGATTGAAACGGAAAAACTTGAGCTTGACCGGATGTGCAAAAATTTTCCGCCTGCCTATCTTGGGATGCTGCTGGATCTTCTTTTAAAAGAGGAAAGCATTGTGCGTTTTGCATCCCACACTCAGACCGCCGTGGAGATAGTATTGCTCAAAATGATTCAAATTGAGCCTGAGACCCGGCTTGATGAAATCATTACCAAGGTGGATTTATTGGCACGTCAATTAGAAAGCCGCCTTGATCAAACCGGTGTTGAGCCACATTCAACGCAAGATGATACGCCGACGCCGACATCGGCGCCGCCTAAAGAACAGAGCTCCGGTGCCGGCCCCAACGAACCACCGCCTTCAGCCCCCCCTCGGCCAACGCCGACACCGCAGCCCCCGCCCTATGAATCGAAACGGGAGCCGCCACCGTCAAATATCCCGGACTATCCGCCTGAGTCATCCAACTCACCGGAACCCGCTCCCCCCACGTTGCTGAAGGCGCAAGAAGACCCGGGACCTGCAACCTGGCCGCAGTTCATGGATGTACTTCAACGAGAGCAACCCTTTATTTTCGGTTTATTTTCCAAGGGCCAGGCAGACGCATCGGCCACGGACAAAGTGATTGTAACCCTTGCATCCTGCTCAGGATTTGAAAAATCCAGACTCGACACCAAAACCAAAGCGCTGGCGGAACTGGGCCAAAAACATTTAGGTAAATCCATTGAAATAAGCATAGAAAATAACAGCGGGCCGAAGGATGATACTATCCGGCAGCAACATTCCCTGCAAAAGGTGGAACAAGCCGCGGCAGGCCACCCCATGGTCCAGCATGCGGTACGTTTATTTGACGCGGACATCATATAACAGCCACGGGCTGACCTGACATATCAATTGATAGGCATAGCCTACAACAAAGCTTGAAAGATATGAGTAACTTACCCAGACTTTCTTATAAACGGCCAAGGCCGGCCCACAACAAGACATAAAAATAACTTACTGTGATATTGACCCAAAAGGAGATAGCCCATGAAAAATATGAACAGCATGATGAAACAGGCCCAGAAACTGCAAAAAAAAATGCTGCAGGCCCAGCAGGATCTGGCAACCAAAACCGTTGAAGCCAGTTCAGGTGGCGGCATGGTAAAAGTGGTGGCCAATGGTGTCCAAACAATTGAATCCATTGTCCTTGAAAAAGAGGTGGTTGATCCCGAAGATGTTGAAATGCTGCAGGACCTTGTACTTGCCGCAGTGAATGACGCCTTGAAAAAATCCCAGGAGATGGTCTCCGCTGAAATGGGAAAACTGACCGGCGGCATGAATATTCCTGGTCTGTAATATTTTTTAAATTAACCAGGACCCATTGTGAACCATTATCCTGAAGCCATTGTCAAGCTGATCCATTCGCTTTCCACCCTGCCGGGCATAGGAAAGAAAACAGCTGAGCGCCTGGCCCTTCATATTCTTCATGCCCCGGACCATGAGGCTGCGTCTCTGGCCGCAGATATCATTGAACTGAAAAAAACCGTCAAGTTATGCGCATCCTGTTTTGCACTCACGGACCGGGAAACCTGCCGGATCTGTTCAGACCCCGGCCGGGACCATAGCGTGATCTGTGTGGTGGAAAACCCCGCCGACATGGCGGCCATTGAAAAATCAGGGGGATTTTCAGGCGTATACCACATCCTTGGCGGTGCCCTGTCCCCCATTGACGGCATCGGCCCCAAAGACATCCGCCTGGCCGAACTGTTCAGGCGGACCCGAGGCAATAAAGTCAGGGAACTGATCCTTGCCACCCGGACCAATGTGGAAGGTGAAGCAACGGCTGCCTACATCCGGGGCAAACTGACTACAACAAAAATTAAAATCACCCGAATTGCATCGGGTATACCCATGGGTGGGGATCTCCAGTATGTGGATCCCCTGACTATGCAAAAAGCCATGGAAAAACGTTACGGGATCTAAAAAATGCTGACACCGGAAGATATTTTTGACTGTACATTATGTGGACAGTGCTGCAAAGGCTTTGGCGGCACCTATGTGGATGAAGAGGATATCAGGAAAATCTGTAATTATATCCAAGCAGATCCTGACACCTTTGTGGAAAAATATTGTGACATGTCCGGATCAAGGCCGGTGCTGACACTGGGAAAAGACGGAAGCTGTATTTTCTTTGATCCCCAAAAACAGTGCACCATCCATCCGGTCAAACCATATATGTGCCGGGCCTGGCCTTTCATAAAAGCCCTGATTCACCATCCGGAAAATTGGGATATCATGGCAAACTCCTGCCCAGGCATGAAAAAAGGTGCCCCACCCAAAGATATTTCACGCATAGCTGCCATGGAAAAAGAAAAGCTTGATCGAACTTTTAATCGTTAGCGTCCACTCTTATACATGCCTTCGAACTGGCGGGCAATACTGTCACGCTCATAAACAATTTCCACCCGCCGGTTCCTGGCCCGGCCCTGGGGCGTATCATTGGTGGCCACGGGATGATACTGGGCATAGCCTTCAGCAGAAATATAAAAAGGCGGCACCCCGTTTGCGACCAGCAGGCGTGCCACAGTAGATGCTCTGGCCGAAGACAGTTCCCAATTGGAGGGATAAATGGGTGACTTAATGGGCTCGGAATCGGTATGCCCCCGGACTTTTACATGGTATGCAAGCCGCGACAACACCGTTGCCACTTTTTCAAGGATCTCCAACCCCTTGGGCGATAACTTGGTGCCGCCTGCTGAAAAAAGCAGCAAGTCGGACATGGTAATGACCACACCAGCCTCGGTTTTAGTAACACTGACCTCCCCGCCCAGTTTATTGAAAAGGACCAGTTCCCTGACTTCAGAAACAATATCATCCATCTCCTTTTCGATCATGCCGCCGAGTTCATCAATGGACGGGCTGTCTTCTGTTTTTTCCGAAGGCACCGGATGCATGGTCAATCCTTCCCGGGTACCGGATTCAGGCACAGCCTGGGCACCCAGGGCACTTCTCAGGGATTTGACCAGTTCTTTGTAAGTCTCCTGCTGGGTGGTACTCATGGCAAACAAAAGAACAAAAAAGCACATCAAAAGCGTTACCAGATCCGCAAAGGTTGCCATCCAAGCAGGCGCACCTTCGGTGACATTGATAATCTCTTCTTTGACGACCTTTTGTTTTCCGCTACCGGATTCTTCGTCGTTTTCAGCCATGTCTTTATCCTTACAATCTGAAACCGGGAATTATTTCTTCTCTTCCTTGGCACCATCCCCCAAGTAGACTTTAAGCTTGTCTTCCATAAGTTTTGGGTGTTCGCCTTCCCGGATGGATAAAATACCCTCGTAAACAATATTCATATTGGTAATTTCTTCTTCGGTACGCCCTTTGAGTTTATCACTCATGGGAATGAAAAAAAGGTTGGCCATGATGGCCCCGTAAAATGTGGTAATCATGGCAACGGCCATTTTCGGACCAATGGTGGAAGGATCATCCAGATTGGCCAGCATCTGCACAAGGCCGATCAGCGTGCCGATCATGCCAAATGCCGGTGCATAGGCCGCCATGCTGGCGAAAATGGCCGAACCGGTATCCAGATCCTTTTTGGTCAATTCCATCTTCTTTTCCATAATCTGCCCGATATCTTCGGTCTTAACTCCATCCACGGTCATTTGCAGGGCCTGGGCCAGATAAGGATCCGAAGTACTCTGAATATCACCTTCTATGGACAGCAACCCCCCCTTTCGGGCCTTATTTGATATTTCCGTAAGATTGGCAATGATATCCTCGGCTTTTTCGATCTTGAACATGAATACCTTAATGGCGGTTTTAGCTATGCCAATAATATCACCCAGTGGGAAACCGATCATGGTTGCGGCAATGGTACCGCCGACAACAATAAGAATAGAAGGAATATTGATAAACATACCGATGGGACCGCCCATGAGAATGGTGCCCAGAATGAACCCGACACCGGAGACGCAGCCGATTATTGAAGAAATATCCATTCGTTTCAGACCTTTATATAAACAGTTTCGTCTACAGGATATGCCCTGTGATATTGTATGATCTTATCAATGGCCTGTTGGGTCAGCGTCTGCCCGGCAGGCAGCAGTTTCGTGCCGGTCCGGGTGAACAGCGTTGCGCTGAGAATCATTCCCGGTTTCAGCTGTTCCACGCCGACACCCCGGACATTGAGCGTATCTCCGCCCAAATGCAGCACCGCATACTTTTCAAGCCATCCGGCGACCTGGGGATCAAGTCGGCGGCCGATTATAGGCTCAAGCCCTGAAAGCAAATCCTGGATGCCAAAGGCCCCGTTGTTCTCCCGAAGGGTCTCCAGTTCATCCGCAGCAGCAAGAATCCGTGACGCCAAAGGAATATGGCGGCGCTTCAAGCCATCAGGATATCCTGTGCCGTCCACATTCTCGTTTAAACAGCGAATAATCGCCGCTGCCTTTTCAAATCCCCGGCAATGGCTGAGCAGTTCAGCCCCTTTAACAGGAAACTGCACCATCATAGCTTCATCATATACGCTGGAACTGATGTCTGGATCTTGATCTGCCCCTCCCAAACCGGGCATTTTTTCGCAACTATACTCCTTTGAAAGGAAAAGAAGTCCGATTTCATGAAGCATAGCAGCTTTTGCAAGATCCTCCAACTGTTTTTGAGACAAACCCATCTTCGTTGCGATAAAACAGGCAATTTTCCCCACACGCTCGCCATGGCCGCGATTAAGCTCCACCCGCTGACGGATCAAAGCATAAAGAATGTGGCCGAATCCTTCCATATCCGCAGCCATCTGTGTCTTAATCTCCAAAAGGATTTGCTTTAAGCGCCTGCGCTCCTGGGACATTTGATGAATCTGTTTTAAAGCGGTGTTCAGATTGCTTTTATCCTCAAGCAATTCATCTTTGACCGTTTTTAATTCGCGTTTAAACCGATCCAGATACCCAAAGGTTTTTTCAAGGGAAGCGGTTTTGGAAAACAGTGTCTGTTCAAGATGAAGTTTATCTATTACGCCTTTGGCCTTAACATCAATCTCCCGTGTATCCAAAGGCCAGTCCACCACCTGGTCGGCACCCGATGCCATAACACTTAATCGGACACCTTTCTTGGTTTCTTCAGGTACGATGACAAAAATTGCCGGAGAAAATTTGAAATTATGATCGCGAGACGACTCAAACCATGACCGGAACTTTTCCGGGTCAACATTGGCGTCATGGACAAAGGGATCCATCAACACAATATCCGGTCGCTGTTTCAGGAATTTTATCTCATCAGGCGTATTGACACAGGTAATGATGAAAAGATGCGGCTCTGCAGACGCAAGATCCTGGGGGCACCGGGGCCCCACATATAAAATTGTAAGGCGCAAAGCCATAAATCAAATGACACCTGTATCTTGTCTATTCCGAATATCCACGGGTCCACCATTCATCCCAGCGTGTACCAAGAATCTCCCGGGCAAGCTGTTTACCCGTATCTGTCTTTAGGCGGTCGATCACAAAGGGCAACCAGGATTCAGGGGAGGTGGCGCCAAGGTCTTTTAATTTTTTAAGCTCAAGAATAAAGGAAAGCTGATCCGCATCATTGGCCAACCGGGCTTCAATGGTTTCCCCCTGGTTGAATTCATCAATGAGTTCGGGAATATCTTTTGCCCAGTCAAGACTTTGGATCATATCTGACACCGCATGGGGTTCATCCACTGTATTATAATGTTTGTTCACGTAATTCAAATCCCCTGTCCGGGCCTCGGCTGTATCGTGCACCAGGGCCATGGAAATGAGCTTTTCAGCATCGACATCCGGTTCAAGACGGGCCATGACAAAACACAAAAAAGCTGTGGTAAAGCAGTGTTCAGCAATGCTTTCCTGCCCTGCACCTAGAAAAGCATACCCAGCTCGGTTCAGGTCTTTGAGCATCCGCACTTCAAACAAAAGATCGGCAATCCGTGTCATTTCGCATCCATTTCATGTGACTTAGGCAACAAATATTGACATTTTATAGAACATTAGCTTAAATAAAGTCAAGATTTACACGGATCCACACATCATTGGAGGCCCCATGCCGGTTCACGATAAAATGTTTTCATCCCTGGTGTTCTTGACCGTTGCTTGCACTTTTGCCTGCCTTTCCCCGCTTAGCGCCCGGGAAGAAGTGAAAAAGTTTGACACAAATCAGGATACAGGCTTTTACTACACCATTAAAGAAGGCGACACACTCTGGGATTTGTCCCAAAAATTTTATAATTCCCAATGGGACTGGCCAGGCCTGTGGGAGATAAACAAAGAAATTAAAAATCCCCACTGGATTTATCCGGGCAACACCATCAGGGTATATCTCAAACCTGAATTAAAAAAGCAGGCCCCTGAAGAATCCAACCGGATGGCGGTTGAAACCCGGTTTAATTATCCAGCCATTCACAGAACCGGATTTATAAAAAAAGAACAGGTACCGGCCCTTGGTACGGTGTTACGGGAAAAAAAGGGCAATATCATGATGGCTACCAATGACATTGTTTACATCAGGCCCTCGGGGCAAACCCCTTTTGTTACCGGGCACAGGTACCAGATTTATTCCACCTCCCGGGTGAATCAAACCATCGGCACAAGACGCTACAAAGGCATCAAGCACTTGGTCAAGGCTGACCTTGAGATAATCGAAGTCAATACACAATATGCGGCCGGCAAAATTAAAAAAGCCTACAGGGATGTTGAGTCAGGAGATCTGGTCATGGATTTTTATCCAAGACAGCCCACATTTGAGGTGGATGAACACCCTGATCCCGTGGATGCGGTTTTGCTCGGTTCCGAGGATGACAATATTCTGGTTAACGATTACCGCATCGCATTTATAAACAAAGGCGCCGAAGATAATATCCAGCCGGGCAACATTTACACCATCAAGCGCGGTAAAGAAACCGAATCGGTTTACGATGTCAAAACAGGATTGGATATCGCACCTGTAGCATCCGGCAGGCTCATTGTTCTACACACGGAACCGGCAAGTGCGACGGTCATGGTACTCTCGTCCATCCAGGATATACACCCCGGCGATATCGTGAATTAGGGACCCGGCGTTACGCCTGCTCCCAGGTCACCCTCAGGATTTCCTGGTAGGTTGTCTGTCCGTCAAGCATTTTTTTTATCCCGTTTTCCCTTAAAGGAACCAAACCTTGTTCACGGGCTGTCCGGCGCATGTCACCAAGATTTGCGTTTCGGGTTGTCAACTGCTTTAGCCCCCGGGTATAGGCAAGGATTTCATAAATCCCGGTCCGGCCGCTGTAGCCGGTATTTCTGCATTTCATACATCCCTTGCCATGCTTCAGCGTCAAGGGGCCGGCACCCGGCACCAAAAGTCCTAAATCCGATAGCTCCCGACGGTCCATTTCAAAGGGTTGGGCGCAATAGGGACAAATTTTGCGCACCAGGCGCTGGGCAACCACTCCGGTAAGGGCGGAATGAATCAAATAGGGCGGGATACCTAAATCCAAAAGCCTGAAAACCGTGGATACGGCATCATTGGTATGCAGGGTGGACAACACCAAGTGCCCTGTCAGGGCAGCCTGTACGGCAGCCTGGGCCGTTTCAAGATCGCGGATCTCTCCCACCATAATGATATCCGGATCCTGGCGCATGATATTACGGAGAACCGATCCAAACGTCACATCAATGGCCGTCTGAACCCCAATCTGGTTAAACTCCTCATGGATCATTTCAATGGGATCTTCAATGGTGGTGATATTGACTTCAGGTGATGACAGCATGCGCAATGAAGAATATAACGTGGTGGATTTCCCGGATCCTGTTGGGCCTGTGACCAGTACAATCCCAAAGGGCATGGTGATCAGTTTCTTATATTTCTTCAGATCTGCCGGTGTTAATCCTAAGCTTTCCAGATCCTGGAAAAGGATTTCAGGGTCCATGATCCGCATCACCACCTTTTCGCCAAATGCCACAGGGATCGTAGATACCCGAAGTTCCACTTCCTGTTCCTTTTTGAGCATTTTAATCCGCCCGTCCTGGGGCCGTCTTTTCTCGGCCATATCAAGGGCAGACAAATTCTTAATACGGCTGACTACAGCGTTGTGAAGTTTTTTTGGCAATTTGTACACAGTGTGCAATGCCCCGTCAATGCGCATGCGTACAAGGCAGATATCTCTTTTGGGTTCAATATGAACGTCACTGGCCTTCTGGTCAAAGGCGTAGGAAAACAGATGGTTCACGGCATTGACAATATGCTGATCCGTAGACGGCGGTTCATCCATGTTACCGAGTTTCACAAACCGTTCAAGATTGCCTAAATCCACCCCGGTGCGGGAAAATAAATTTTCCGCCGCACTAATGGAATGGTGAAACCCGAAAAATTCCTTGATGAGCTTTGCCACATCCGTTTTTGAACTGACAATGGGGGATACCTTCAGATTGGTCACCCGCTGCACATCATCAATAGCCTCATGGTTAAAGGGATTAGGGGTGGCCACCACCAGTTTGCCATCGCTCATCTTCAAAGGCAACAGCAGATGCCTTAGGGCAAAGGAGCGGGAAATGGTGCCGGTGACAAGATTAAGTTCGAGCTTTAAAGGATCAATTTTTTTATACGGAAGATGCCAGGAATCGGCCAGGGTTTTAAAAATCAGATCTTCATCAATCACTTTGTCGGGTTTGTCCAGCCGGTTCAAATTCAAATAGACCAGCACATCAATAAAAGAAAGGCGGGAAAGCGCATGTTGTCTGTCCACAGGTGCATTTCCGCCGGTTTGCCGGACAAGTTTATCTTTGATCTCCTGCTCCCGGGAAAGTAAGTCCTTGGCCTGGTCCGCAGAGATCAAGCCTCCTGAAATCAGTGCCCGGCAAATGGCCTTACTGCTGAAATATCTGTCAGAATTTAAATGCATAACGACCATATTGGAAGTAGTAAACAGCCTGATTGAAATTTTTGCCCAACGAAGTAATCGGCAAAATTTACGGCTTTCGGTCGGGCACTATGTAAACTGATAAAACAAAAATGCCGGGCTCCCTCAGAGGAAAAACCCGGCATTCATTGGATATAAGACAACGCTTGTTTAGTCTTCTTCTATGGTGATGGCGTCTTCTTCACAAACTTCTACGCAGCTTTCGCAGCCCATGCATTCTTCTGCATTAACGGGATCGGATTTGCCGTCTACCATTTCAAATACTTCTGCGGGGCATACATCAACGCATTCTTCGCAACCTACACATTTTGCCTGATCAACGATCGGGGTAAAAGCCATTTTAAACCTCCTTAAAAATTAATAATACAGTTCTATAAACTCATCTTTTCAAAAGATAATAACCTGATTCAGCACCCGCTTTTACAACAATGCTTTTGCTAAAACAAGCTTTTTATGAGTTTAGTTCCACCAGACATACGCCGATTTGTCCGCCTGGATTTTTTTTAGTTAAATTCAAATCTCCAAGTCCCGAAAAAAACCGAATTTGAATCCGCCCGGTCACGGGATCTTGGTCAGCACTGCCAAAATAGTCTTTTTCAGGATCGGGTGTCAGGCCCTGGGCCATCTGCTCCATGATTGCCTCTATTTTAAAATGCTGTTGCTCTGTGAACTCACGATCTTTTTCATGCACTTTTATGGAATCAATGTCAAGGGCATTTATCTCCTGGCCCGCACCGGTCAAAAATTCATCCATGACAGCCCTGCTGGTGGTGATCAGAACCGGCGTACCGTCTTGGTCAAAGCATTCTGCATCAACAGCCGCCTTAAGCCAGGCTTTAATTCTTTTTTCAGTCATGGCCTGACCCGGCTCAGGGGATTGGGCAGGGGTTACTGACAGGGACATGTCTCCTTCCCCTTTCAGTTCGGCAAAAAGCGCTGCGTTTTCCTGATCCAGCGTATCCAGAGCGCTCTTGATATCCTGGGATTGCCTGTCATGAATATCAGCAAGTTTAAGGAAAACAAGTGAATCGTTGCTGTCCGGAGCGGTTGCTGCATCCGGGTCATGGGAAACGGCTCCTTTACGAATACCGGCACGGATGGCAGCCACACCTGAATCATCTTTAAAAAAAATATTCTCACGAATCAAATTCCGAAAATTTCTTTCATCACCCTGATGAATGGCGGCCCAGTCCAGGTAGGCGCGGACCTTTTGTTCGGCCAGAGCAAGTTTGTCTTCATCAAGGCGAACCCGTGTTAACGTGCCTTTGGCCGCAAGATCCGCCATGGGCTCCGGCAGCACAGCGCCGTCGTGAATATCCAACACATTCAGATTGTTAAAGAAACAAAATAAAACCCTTGCCTGACGGACATCCATAAAAGTAAATGGAAAAAAATAAAGATTTATCATAGAATTTTACACCTTTTGATCATGAACCAGGACCCCCATTTCATCCAGTTGTTTTCGGATCCTGTCTGCTGTCTTAAAATCTTTTTGCTGCCGGGCCGCGTCCCGTTCAGCCATGAGTGCTGCCACCTCTGATGAATACGGTTCCTTTTTGCTGAAATCAAAAATATTGAGCACTGTATCTATATCTTTGAAACAGTTCAGCAGGCGCTCTGCACCTGCTGGCCCAACCTGACCACCAACAACCATACGGTTGATCCGCTTCACACCGGACAAAAGATCGGATATCAGGACAGGGACCTTAAGATCGTCTGCCATGGCATTCATCATGCCCTGGCGCAGATCATAGGTGATATGCTGGATCTCCTCTTCATTGGACTGACCCGACACGTGACCAAGGGAGTCAATGCACCGATTGATTCGAGAAAGAACGGTTTTGGCATCATCCAGACTTTTTCTGGATAACAGCAGCGATTTTCTGTAATGGGCGGACAGCAGCCAGAAGCGAATGGTCTTCTCGTCCCATCCCATGTCAACCAGCCGATCCAGGGTCAGTGAACTGGCATCATCGGTATTCAGCGACCCGTCATACTGCACCGGATGGCAATGCATCCACACCCTGGCAAAAGAACCGCCGGCAGCCCTTGCAATGGCAATCTCATTTTCATGGTGGGGAAACATAAGCTCCCTTGAGCCCGTGTGGATATCAAATTCTGCGCCAAGAAAGGTTGACGCAAGAGCAGCACACTGCAGATGAAGCGAGGGACGGACATTGCCCCATTCGGTTTTAACGCCCAACCCCTGTTTAAGTTCCGACAGCGTTACCCGCTTGAGCAGGGTAAAGTCCCTGGGATTGTTCTTTTCATATTCATCCAGGTCCACAGTGGCCCCCACCCGGATCTTGTTGAGATCCACCCGGGAAAGGCGGCCGTAATCCCCAACGCTTGCCAGGTCAAAGTATACGGAATGAAGCTTTTCATAGGCATGGTTGTTGACAAGCAGTTTCCGGGTCAAATCCGTCATTTCATTAAAGTGCTCGGATACTCTGGGGTAGCCTTGTGCCGGCCGCATGCCAAGCCGTGACAAATCAGCCAGAAAGGCGTCAATAAAAGGCTGGGTAAATTCCCGGGGGGTGATTTTTGCCTGCCTTGCCCCGTCAATGGTTTTATCGTCATAATCGGTGATATTAACGATATGTTTGACTTTCACATTCTGGTATTCAAGGTAGCGGACAACCAGATCCGTAAACGCGTGACGCCTGAAATGGCTGATATCCAAACGGCGGTGTACCGTGGGACCGCAGGTATAAATACCGACTTCTTTGTCCCCTTGGGGGTTTAAGGACTCTTTTTTCCCCCCCAGGGAATTGTAAACGGTAAGGTCAATATTCTTTTTTACGCTGAAAAGCTCGGTGGAAAGATAGCGTTCCCCCGAATCCGGAAAAATCACAACAATGACCCCGTTTTGAAGACGCTTGGCTTGCTCAAGGGCCACGGCCATGGCCGCACCTGAACTCATGCCCACAAAAAGTCCCTCTTTTGCGGCCAGTTGCCGGGCAGTCTCAAAAGCCGCCTCATCATCAATGTGGACGATTTCATCCAGTATGCTTTTATCAAAAATCTCAGGGGTATACGACTCTTTCATATTTTTAAGACCCTGGATGCCGTGTCCCAAATAGGGCTCGGCACAGATCACCCGGGCACGATGGTCCTGATCCCTAAAATACCGGGACAGTCCCATGAGCGTTCCCGAGGTGCCCACAGTTGCCACCACGGCATCCACCTGGCCCTTGGTCTGGGCCATGATCTCAGGGCCTGTGGTATGGTAATGGGCTTTCCAGTTGGCTTCATTATTATATTGGTCCGTGAGAAAATATTTATCCGGATATTCCCTGGCCAGGCGATAGGCCTCTTCAATGGCCCCGTCCGATCCCAGGTGCCGGGGGGTAAGAATAATCCGGGCCCCCCGGGCCTTAAGTATTTTTTTACGCTCCTCACTGGCGCTTTCGGACATGGCCAGGGCCAGTTTGTAGCCCTTGACCGCACAAATCATGGCAAGGCCGATGCCCGTATTTCCCGAAGTGGCTTCAATGACGGTCTTGTCTGGCGTCAGATCACCGTCTGCCTCAGCTTGGCTGATCATATACAAAGCAGCCCTGTCCTTAATGGACCCACCCGGGTTCATGTATTCAAGCTTGGCCAGGATGGTGACCCCCGGCACGGAATTAAGTGTCTGAATTTTTACAAGGGGGGTGTTTCCGATTGAATCAATAATGCTGGCATACATGGGTATCCTCTCTTTGCCGGGGGAAGCCGGCCACGGTTCTTCCTGACAAAAGCCAAGATTATCGGCCTAAAGCCGATTTGCCCAGCGGTCTTGACTTTTCAAGTATAAAATGGCTTTATACAGTAATTTTATTTGATTCGCAATTTATTAAACAGGCCCATTTTCACCTATGGTTTCATGTAAAAGAGTGCTGTGCCAGATATGTATTGTCCCGGCCGTCATTATATTCCTTTCAGGCCGGGCCTTTTGTTTTTCAGCTTCCATGCCCACCGAGAAGGTGTCCTGGCACATCCAGGCCCGGCAGGTGAGTTACGAAGATAAACGCAAGCTCTACATTGCGGAAAATGACGTGGTGATTACCGGGGGAAAAACACGCCTGGAAGCGGACTATGTCGAATTCTCAGATGTAACCAAAGACGCCTTTGCCAAAGGCAATGTCCTGTTTATTTCAGGGAATGACACCATTACCTGCAAATCCATGAATGTCAACCTAAGCTCGGAAACAGGTACGATCAACGAAGGCACCATATTCCTCCAGGAGGGTAACTATTATATTTCAGGGGAAAAACTTCGAAAAACCGGAGAGTTCAGCTATGATGCCCAAAAAGGATCAATCACCACCTGTGAAGGAGATACGCCGGCCTGGAAAATCACAGGAAAAGACATTGAGGTGACCGTAGACGGATACGGCCACGCCAGCCATGCCGTCCTCTGGGCCAAAAAAATGCCCACCCTCTATACACCCTATTTTGTATTCCCGGCCAAAAAAACACGCCAGACAGGGCTTTTGATACCCATGGCAGGATATTCGGACGAAATGGGGTTTGAATACCAGCAACCGTTGTTTTTAGCGCTTTCTGACAGTACCGACGCCACCTTATACCCCCATTATATGTCGGATAGGGGCCTAATGCTCTCCGGCGAATACAGGTATGTAATGTCCCCGGACTCCAAAGGGATGATCATGATGAGTTATCTTGATGATGACACCATTGGAGACAACGCGGATGAAAACGAAATGTACAATATTTCCAGTACACCCGACCGTACCAACCATGACAGGTACTGGTTTCGAATGAAGAATGATCAGGAGCTGTGGTATGGCTTTAATGCCAAACTTGATATTGATTATGTCTCTGACATGGATTATCTGCGGACGTTTGGAGACGGCTATGCAGGATTTGACAGCACGGATCATGCATTTGAAAAAATGTTTGGCCGTGATCTGGATTCAGAGACCGATTACACCCGGGAAAACAGCCTGCTCATATCAAAGAACTGGTTCTCATACGGCCTGAACATAGAAACTTTGTGGTATGACAATATTGAGGCCCGGCAGACAGACATAGATGACACCACCCTGCAGACCCTTCCCTCGGTTGAATTTTTTGCTGCCCGCCAGAAAATTGCAGAGGGGTTCGGCTTGTATTATAAAATGGACACGGAATTTAAGTCGTTTTACCGCCAGGACACCACGGACACAGAAGTTACGGGCAGACGGGCAGACCTTCACCCGGTATTTTATTATCCCATAAAATGGGGCAAAGCATTTTTTATAGAACCCTATGCCGGTGTCAGGGGGACCTTATGGGATGCAGATGACTTCACCGACAGCGACGGAGATGATTCTGATGTCAGAGCCCGGGGGCTCTATGAAATGGGTATGGATATGTCAACCACTCTTAGCCGTGTGTTCACATTAAACACGGATTTTGCCGACAAAATCCAACACAAGATCATGCCCAGACTGGAGTATGATTATATCCCCTCTGTAGATCAGGAGGACCTACCCTACTTTGATTCCATAGACGATATTTTAGAAAAAAATATTATTACCTGGTCTTTGACCAACACGTTCACCTCCAGGAAGACAATAACGGACGAAAACGGGGAAGAATCCAGGATATACAAAGAACTTTTCTGGTTCAAGCTCTCCCAAGGCTATGACATCCGGTATGAACAGGATGGGGATGACGCCGAAGACGACCCCTGGCAGGATCTGACATTAAAATACGAATTAAATCCCATGGCATACCTGGCGTCAAACGGAACCATCGCCCTGGACCCCAATAACGGTCATTTCACCAAGATACAGGTTGGAGGCACGGTATCGGATAATAGAGGGGACAGCATTAATCTGTCCTACCGGTATTCAAAAAGTAATTCACATACCTGGAAAACACGAGTCGCGGCCAATCTGGTGCCGGACCTCCTGAACGCCTATTATTCACTTGAAACCGATCTTGAAGCAAAAAGAACCGTTGAAACCAATATTGGTATTTCCATCAATCAACCATGCTGGGGATTAAACCTGGCGTTTAAAGATGAATCTGCAGAAAAATCATTTGCCTTCATGGTAATCTTGAAGGGTATCGGAGGATTCGGCACACAATGAAAGACAATGCTCTTTGGTTCGCCCTGCTGACCCGAAGCAATTTCGAGCAAACAGTATACTCCCGCATAAGCAAAAAAAAAATAGAGACGTTCCTGCCCAGGACAAGAAAGCCCAGCAAAAGAAAAGACCGCAAGCTTATGATAGAAACCCCGTTGTTTCCAGGGTACGTGTTTGTTAAATCCACCATGGCACCGGTGGACCAGTTACCCATTTTAAAAACCGTGGGTGCCGTCAGACTTTTAGGGAACTCTGCCGGTCCCGTACCCGTGCCCGAGCACCAGATTGAATCGCTCAAGCTGTTAACATCCGTGGCCCAGGATTTGGTTACAGGCAGCATTATCGAGTTGAAAAAAGGCGACCCGGTAATGATCCTCGAAGGCCCCATGGCCGGGCTGAAAGGAGATTTTTTTGAGCATAAGGGCAAGGGGCGGGTCATTATCAAAGTGGACCTGTTAGGCAGATATGCAGGCGTTGAAGTGGATTTTGACAATGTTGAAAAAATTCCGGCCCTATTATCATAAGCCCTTGACTTTTTGATGCATATTCATTAAAACCCCTGGAAAAACTTTTTAGCTGTTTAACATATTTGAGGTTCCATGAATAAACTTGAATTGATCTCCACATTAAAGGACCGGGCGAATCTGACCAAATCAGAAGCAGCCGATGTAATAAGAATATTTTTTGACTCCCTGTCAGATGCCTTTGTCAAGGGAGAACGGGTCGAAATAAGAGGACTGTGCAGCTTTCATATCAAAGAATATAAAAGCTATGTGGGAAGAAACCCCAAAACCGGACAGAAAGTGGATATCCCGCCCAAACGCCTGCCGTTTTTCAAATGCGGAAAAGAACTCAAAGAGCGGGTTGATTATTAGTCCGATGTTTCTGATATGCCTCCTGCACTTTCCGAAACAAACCGGGGAGTTCTTCCCTCGTCTCTGCCATTATCTGAATTAACTTATATTGTTCAGACCGGTCGGATCCCCAATGCCCTGCTTTTTCACGGGCCCCGGGGAACCGGCAAACGACAGGCTGCACTTTTTTTTGCACAGGCCTGCAACTGCCGTGCAGACAACAATCGGCCGTGCGATATCTGCGTTTCATGCAAAAAGATCTCTGCGGGCATGCATCCGGACATGATCTTTCTGGGTCCGGCTGAAAACAAAAAAATGATCACCATTTCCCAAATTCGGGACATGGGCGGCATCATCGCATCCCGCGCCAATGAAGCAGCATTCAGAATGGTTTGCATCCTCCATGCGGACCGGATGAATCCCCAGGCCCAGAATGCCCTTCTCAAGGTGCTTGAAGAGCCGCCGGAACATACATTTTTCATCCTTGCCGTAGAGCAGACCGCGCCCCTTTTACCTACCATTTTATCCAGGTGCCGACGTATTGACTTCCAGGCACTTTCAGACCATGAAATCAAAAAAATTTTATGCACACAATACGGACTTGATCCTGAAACCGCACACATTATCAGTGGAACGGCCGGAAGCGACCTGGACCAGGCCCTGCGCCTTTCGGGACTGAACAAAGGGGATGCACCGGACTGGAAAATGCTGCGACCGTGGTTAATTAAAGAGATATGCCGGTTTTTAACTCTACCACAGCATCAAAGTGCCTTTAAAAGCCTTGATTTATCCAGGCTTCTGTCGGCCCATCCGGAATATCTTCATGATGCCATGGCAGTGCTTCGGACCGTATTCAGAGATTTTTGCATATTAAAATACATGCCGGATAAAATAGTTAACCTTGATTTTTTAAGTGTATTTAAAGATACTAGTAGGATGCATTCATATTTCCGGATGTTAACATGGATGACACTATTTCACGAGACGGAAAAAAGACTGGAATCCAACAGCGGCAATAGACTGACCCTTGACCGTTTTTTCCTTTCTTTGTCTTTATTTTAAAAAAGGCCAATTCTATGGTAAATGTTGCGGGCGTTAAATTTAAAACCGCAGGTAAAATATACGATTTCAACAGCAACGCCTTGGTTGTAAATTTAGGAGACCGGGTGATTGTTGAAACGGAACAGGGGCTGGGATTCGGCATCGTTGCCGTGCCGTCCCAGGAAAAGGATAAGGACGAAAAGTCCTTAAAAAATATTGTCAGAGTGGCCACCCAGGAAGATTTCAGTAGACGCACGGAACTTGAATCACTGGAACGGCGCGCCTATGAATACTGCATTAAGTGCATAAAAGACCTGTCCCTCTTAATGAACCTGTTTAGTGTAGAGAGCACCTTTGACAGAAACAAGCTGACATTTTTTTATACGGCGGACGGCAGGATTGATTTCAGGGAACTGATTAAATTCCTGGTCAAGGAATTTTCCATCCGCATTGAAATGCGTCAGGTCGGTATCCGAAATCTGTCCAAGCATGTGGGCGGTGTAGGGAAATGCGGCAGGGAACTGTGCTGTTCCTCTTTTATGCATACCTTTGATCCGGTGTCCATCAAAATGGCAAAGGAGCAGGGGCTAAGCCTGAACCCCACTAAAATTTCAGGGGTATGCGGCCGGTTGATGTGCTGTCTGACCTTTGAAGATAAGACCTACCGCCACTATAAAAAAAAGATGCCGAAACTGGGCAAAATCATTACGGTTGAAGATGTCCAAGGCAAAGTCGTTCGCCAGAATGTGCTCAGGCAAAGCGTCACCGTCAGGCTTGAAGACCGCACGGAAAAAGAAATATTTCTGTCACAACTGAAAAAAGAAAACACTTAGGAACCCATCTCAATGACTTGTCAATACTACACCACGCCCATTTATTATGTGAATGCCAAACCCCATCTCGGCCATGCCTATACCTCAATTGCAGCAGATGTCGCAACCCGTTTTAAAAAGATGGAAGGGGCTGATACCTTTTTTTTAACAGGAACGGATGAACACGGGGATAAAATCGTTCAGGCCGCGGAAAAGGAAAACACTACGCCTAAGGCTTACGCAGATAAAATCAGCAAACTATTTCAGGATGTTCTACCCCTGCTCAACATAGAAAACGACCAGTTTATCCGTACAACCGATCCTAAGCATATTGAGGTGGTAAAATCTGTTCTGTCCACAATTTATGACAAAGGGGACATCTATTTTTCAAGTTATGAAGGCATTTATTGCTTTGGGTGTGAAAGATTCTACCAGGAACGCGAGCTTGTGGACGGGAAATGCCCGGACCACGGCACGGTGCCGGAAACCATCAAGGAATCAAACTATTTCTTTAAAATGAGCAAGTACCAGGACTGGCTCATTGAGCACATCGAAACCCACCCGGATTTTATCCGGCCCGAACAGTACAGAAAGGAACTTCTCTCATTTCTTAAGGAGCCTTTGGAAGACCTGTGCATCTCCCGGCCCAAAACCCGGCTGACCTGGGGTATCACCCTGCCCTTTGATGAAGATTATGTCACCTATGTATGGTTTGACGCCCTGGTTAACTACATTACGGCCCTTGAATACCCTGACGGAGATAAGTTTAAAAAATTCTGGCCCACCACCCGGCATTTTGTGGCCAAGGACATTATCAAACCCCATGGAATTTACTGGCCCATCATGCTTAAAGCCGCCGGCATTAAGACATACAATGGGTTAAATGTCCATGGATTCTGGAATGTCCAGGGCTCTAAAATGTCAAAAAGCATCGGCAATGTCACCGACCCCGTCGAGGTAACCGGAAGGTTTGGTGTGGATGCATTCAGATATTTTCTTATGCGGGAGATGGTATTTGGCCTGGACGCCAATTTCACAGAAGATGTTATTATCTCACGGATCAACTCAGACCTTGCCAACGACTTGGGCAACCTGTTCTCCCGTGTGCTGTCCATGAACCACAAATATTTTAAAGGTACCATCCAGGGCCCGGCTGCGGATCCGGACAACGGCTTATTAAGCCTTGAACCTGAGGCGGCAGCAGCTTTTGAAGCGTACACAACGGCCATGGCGGAGTGTCAGTTTCACAAGGCCCTTGCAAGTGTCTGGGAACTGGTGTCAGCCATGAATAAATACATTGTTGCCAACGAACCCTGGACCCTGGCCAAAGATCCGGCACGCGCAGACGAACTTGGTACGGTGTTGTACGAACTGCTGGAGGGGATTCGCCTTGTGGCGGGTCTGATCTGGCCGGTCATGCCGGAAACCAGCGGTAAAATCATTGCCGCCCTCGGCCTTGAACTGCCTGAAAAAGGGTTTTTCACCCTTGATGCCGTCCGGCCCTGGGGCCAGATGCCACAGGGCATTACCCTGGCAAAGCCCCAGATCCTTTTTCCCCGGGTGGACGTTGGAAAAAAAGCGGATGCCCCCCCTGCCCCCCAACCCCTCAAACCGGCATTAAAAGACGAAATCACCATTGAGGATTTTTCCAAAATCGATCTGAGAGCCGGCAAAATCCTGTCTGCCGAACGAATTGAAAAATCGGACAAACTGCTCAAACTTCAAGTGAACATAGGCGCCCAGACCCGGCAGATCGTGGCTGGTATCGGCAAATCCTATACCCCCGAAGAAGTGGTGGGCAAAGAGGTTATTATCGTGGCCAACCTGAAACCCGTGAAACTTATGGGCGAGTTGTCCGAGGGCATGGTGCTTGCAGGAAGTGTGAAGAAAAACCTTGTTCTTTCCGGATTTAACGGCAGTCCTAAATCCGGTTGCCCCATTAAATAGCATTTATTTGAGATACACCCTTGGATTCTATTAAAACAGAACAGTCCTGGCGAGAATTTCAGGCAAGCTATACCCAGCAAAAAAAGAAACGGTCCATGGCCCTGTGCATACGCAAAATTGCGGTTTTGCTCTGTCTTGGTGCGGTGGCCTGTGCACTGATCTGGTTTGGCGTATACACGGTATCCAAAATCGGCAAATGGCTATTTTCCCCAAAACCTGATAAGACTGCAAGTGAAACGGCCCCGCCCAAGCGCCTTGATAAATTCCAGGTCCAAACCCTGGTCCAAAATATTGATATTCTCAATGCCACAACAGACCGGTTCTTTGCGGACGGGCCGTCCTGGACATATACCATCCACACCCATCTGGACACACGCCTCCAGGAGGAACTGATCAAAACGCTGGACTATCTGAAGACCCTGGACAGGGGAAAACCCGAACTCATCGCCATGGTGGCCATGGACGGCAGCACCGGATTCATAAAAGCCATGGCCGGATTTGATACGGGCAAGCCGGGCAACAACCCCTGCACATCGGCCGGTTATCCCGCTGCCAGTATTTTCAAAATCGTCACCGCATCTGCCGCCGTGGAAAAATTAAACTACACAGCCACCACCCCCCTTTATTTCAACGGCAGAAAATACACCCTGTACAAACAACAATTAACAAACCAGAAAACAAAATACACCAGCCGGGTTACGTTGGAAACAGCCTTTGCCGAATCCATAAACCCTGTATTCGGCAAGCTTGGACAGCTCACCCTGGGCGAAGCGACACTTAACAAGTTTGCCGAAAAATTTGGATTCAACCAAAGTCCGGATACGGATTTTAATTTTTCGGTCTCCTATTTTTCAACAACCGGAGGAGATTACCATTTGGCGGAACTTGGATGCGGATTTAATCGAGACACGCTGATTTCACCTGTATTTGCAATGACCTTGATTTCAGCTGTGGCGAACAACGGACAAAGCCTTGTCCCCCGTCTTGTGGACCGGATAGCCAATTCGGATGAAGAGGAGATTTACAAAAGTACCAAAGAGATATATAAAACACCGATCAGCGCCAAGACAGCCGCCACCATGAAAAGACTCATGAAAAAAACCGTATCAAGCGGTACCGCCGGAAAATCATTCCGGGGATATTCGCGGGATAAAGTATTATCAAATCTTTTGATCGGTGGGAAAACCGGCTCCCTGTCGAACCGGGAGCATACGGTCAAATACGACTGGTTCACAGGATTTGGTCAAAGAAAAACAACAAAAGATACTTTAATTGTCACAGTGTTAGTGGGTCACGGCAAATATATCGGGACCCGGGCATGCATTCACGCAAAAAACATGCTGAAAACCTATTTCAGCGCCCCCGAAACCCAAAAAAGTTCGCTAACTGCAACTTCAGCTGTTCCGGAATAACAGGCGCTGACCAACCTGGCCGCCCAACATCCAGGTTAACCCCACAACACAGCATGAAAGCAACTCAATACAGAACGATGACTTTCATATACAAAAATTCCGGAACGTATAACGGAGGAGACATATGAGACGGCAAGACAATTTTTCAACACATTTTTTTGATTATCTTAAACGCATTGCAAAAATAAATGTGGATATGGGAAAACCGTTGTCTTCGGTGGAGGAGAACACTGTACTCTTTTTCCCCGACACCGGCTGTACCCTAAACTGTGGGATTTGTGCCCTTGTGGCCTTTAAAGGGCCTGCCTGTGAAGATGATCTTAAATCCCTGTCCAAAGGTGTTGAAACCCTTTCAAAAAATCGTCTTGGCCCGTTTTCCAAAGATAGAAGCCCAATGGTTTCACAAGATTACCTGGGCGGCAAAGAATTTTTATCCACCTTATTTGACCATGCCCAGAACCTTAAACAGGAAACGATTTTTGCGTCCCTGTTTTATAACCGAGAAAAAACCCGAAAACTGTCGGACGTCGCCCGGAATATTGAAAAAATTCTTACGGATGAAGTCCGGGATTTTAAATCTGCCACCGCCAACTTATCCACACCCGAGGTAGAGATAGCCGCAAATTATATTGACCAGCTCAAGGATCTCTACTGGTGTCTGAAAAAAGAAATTATTGACAATATCGAATCCGTTGAGCACCTGGCCCCGGGTATAAGGAAAGAAAATAACCCTTCAGGGATAGCGCTTTTCAAACGGATCAATGCCGTACTCAACAGCCTTGATCGCCTGGAGGTCAGAGGGCGGGATTCGGCAGGTATTTCAGTGCTGTGCACCCTGGATGAAGAAGAGTTCTCAAAGTATAAAAGCGTTCTGGGAAAAAAGGGGCTCGCCGAAGGGTTAGAAAACAGATGCAACCGACAAATCCTGTCAAACAACACTATCTCGATCAATGAAATCAGCACACCAGATTCCCTGAACCGCATTACCATCTGTTTCGTATACAAATTTGCAGCAGAAATAGGTGCCCTTGGCGACAACATCGCCTTTATCAGGAACCAGATTAAAGATGACCATCTACTCCAGGTGCTTGCAGGGTTTTCCCTATCCGCATCATCGGTCTCGGCCCATACAAGGTGGGCATCAATAGGTGATATCACCGAGGCCAACTGCCATCCTTTGGACAATACCTCCACAGATACCAAGGTATCCCAAAGCGGCATCATCCATGTTTGCCTTAACGGGGATATTGACAACTACCTGGAACTGAAAACCGAATACGAAGCCCGGTACGATAAAATTCATCCCCAGATCACCACGGACACCAAATTGATCCCGTTGCAGATTGAACACCACCTGAAAATGGGCGCACCCATTGAAGAGGCATTTCGCCTGGCGGTCAATGAATTTGAGGGATCCCATGCCATTTCCATGCACACGGACCTTGCCCCGGGCAAATTGTTTCTGGCCCAGAAAGGCAGTGGGCAGGCCATTTTTGTGGGAGTCGCCCCGGACCATTATATTGCGGCATCTGAATTATACGGGGTGGTGGAGGAGACCCGCCACTACATTAAACTGAACGGCGAAGAAAATGGACAAATCGTGATCCTGGACCAGGAGAGTGCCGGCGGCATTGAAGGGGTGCGCTCCTTTTACTATGACCGCCAGCCCATTACCCTGACTCAGGAGGATTTACTCACCAGTCAAATCACCTCCAGGGACATTGACCGCCAGGGGTACAACCACTATTTTCTCAAGGAAATATCCGAAGCCCCGCTCTCCGTTGAAAAAACACTGGAAAACAAATTCAAACAGAATCCGGGTTCAGGACTTTTCAATGTCAATCTGAGCAGGACAATCATTCCGCCGGACCTGGAAGAAGATTTACGATCCGGAAAAATAAAAAATATATATTTCATCGGCCAAGGGACAGCCGGTATTGCCGCCCAGGGATGTGCGGATCTTCTCACCCATTACCTGGGGAGTAAAGCCATGAACATTCGCGCCCAGAAAGCGTCAGAACTTTCCGGGTTCAGCATCGGCTGCAAAGGAGACAATGCCAGAGCCATGGAAAACACGCTGGTCGTGGCCATCAGCCAGTCCGGCACCACCACGGATACCAACCGGACAGTGGACATGGTCCGGGCTCACGGAGCAAGAAGCCTTGCCATTGTAAACCGCAGGGATTCGGATCTGACCTTCAAAGTGGACGGGGTATTGTATACCAGTTCCGGCAGGGACATAGAGATGTCCGTGGCCTCCACCAAGGCCTTTTATTCCCAGATCACCGCCGGGGCCGTGCTCGGGCTGCACCTGGCTGCGCTGCTCAATGCCAGAAGTGAAAAATATATCAGCGATCAAATCCATGCACTGATGGCACTGCCGGCAAAAATGAAAACGGTGCTTGACATGCGTGAAGAAATTAAGGCATGTGCGGACAACCTGGCCATATCCAAAACATACTGGGCCACGGTAGGTTCCGGTGCCAACAAAACATCTGCCGACGAAATCAGAATTAAACTGTCGGAACTGTGCTACAAAACCATCTCTTCGGATTTTGTTGAAGACAAAAAACATATTGACCTGTCAAGCGAACCATTGATCATTGTCTGTGCTGCGGGAACCAGAGAAAGTGTGCTTGGGGACATCATCAAGGATACAGCCATTTTCCATGCCCACAAAGCCTGTCCCATTGTGATCACCACCCAGGGCGAAAACCGGTTTGATCTATATGCCAAGGCCGTTTTCAAGATACCTGAAATCCAGGAACATTTTGCCCCGGTTCTCAATACCCTGGTGGGCCATATCTGGGGATACTACGCAGCCCTTGCCATCAATGACAAATCAAAATTTCTCTACGAGGCAAGACTGAAAATAGAAAATATCATCGAAGAATTCAGGCGCATGGGCCATGATGATTACGAGGTGCTTTTAGAGAACAAATTCACCGAAACCGTAGCGGAATTCTATAATCAATTTTCCTTGAAAAGGCGCCAGGGAGAATTTCCCAGTGCCATCGGCCTGAATACGGTTTCAAACATCACCTTGCTGCTCAAATATCTGTCCGGCAGGCTGCCGGTATCGGATTTTGAAATGGACTTTGGTGTTAAAGGCACCCCGCCAAATATGCTGTCCACCTTTTTTACCACCATGAACCAGGCCATTAATATCATGGCCCGGCCCGTGGATGCTATCAAGCACCAGGCTAAAACAGTTACCGTGGGTACCAGCCGGATCAGTGAAAAATTTGAAGGTATCATATTTGATATCCTGGCCGAGCACGACATCCAGATTCCTTTGATTACCAACACCAATGTGCTGGTCCTTAAAAACCTGCAGGAAATTATATCCGAAATTAAAGGTGCGGTACTCTACCGCATCTCCGGCTTAAGCCTTTTGGGAAAGGTTACACCCGACACCCGCATTGATGTGGTATCAAAAACCGGCATTCTGACCCATGAGTCCTCAAGGGTGGAAACAGATCACCGTCTTCAGGGCACCAAAAACATCATTGTCAGGGAGGGCAACGTATATATCGGCAAGGGCCGGAAAGACAACAGAAGCATTCTGGTGATTCCGATACTTTCATCGTCGCCGACATCTCCCAACATCATTGAATTAATTTTGTCTTTAAACATCGCCTTTAAATCCACAGAAGAGGTTACCCTGCTGAAAAAAATCAAGGCCTTGGGCGGGAAATATACCCGGCTTAAAGACTGGATTCTTGAAAGTAAAAATGTGGCATGGGATGATAAATACCTGAACCTTGTGGACATTGAGACCCTGTTCGGGGCTACGGCTGAGCAGGCTGTGGAGGCGATTGTTGAAAAATTAGATTAAGTGCCCGGCCCGGTGTCAGGCCCTGGCCAAAACCAGGGCAGACACACCGGCAGCCCCTGCCGCCAAAAGGGTCTGGGCCGCAGCATCGCAGGTGGCCCCAGTGGTAAACACATCATCCACCAAAAGGATGTGTTTACCTTTGATACGGGCAGGATTTGGGCAGGCAAAGGCCTGGGTCAGATTCTTTTTTCGTGCCTTATGGTCTAAGCCGGTCTGGCTGATCGTTGCCCGGACCCGGGCAAGGCCACTGATGTCAATGCGCCATGGCGGCGGCCGATCATAGGCATCCTTGTACAGTCGGGGAAAATTTCGGACAAGAAAATAGGACTGGTTGAATCCGCGCTTTTTAGCCTTTGAGCCATGGAGGGGGATGGGCATGATCAGATGAAAATGATCCATGTCAAAATGGGTGGCAAAGGCCTGAAACAGATGGCGTTCAAAGGGCCGGGCCAGACTGAGCTTTGATTGGTATTTGAACAACCCCAAGGCCCTTTGTATCATACCCTTATACACAAAGGCCGCCCTGACGCTCTGCATTGCCATGGGTGTCTCAAGACAGGCGCCACACAGATGGTCAGGGCCGGATTCAAAACAACGGCCGCAGGCAGGGCAAAACGGGTGATCAAATACCGGCATCCCCTGTCCCAGGCAGGTGAGGCAAAAGCAGACGCTTAACGGGTTCTCCGTGGGCTTTTTAATGTATTTTCCGCATCCCAGGCATTTATCCGGGAAGATCAGTGCGCCCATCCCGGCCACGGCCGCTTTGGCCAATTTTCTTATCATCAGGCGTTGAGGCCCAGGCGCTGACGGCGGGCCTCGAACATGGCAATACCGCCTGCCACGGATGCATTCAAAGACGTAATATGGGTTTCCATGGGAATGGACAAAATAAAATCACAGGCTTTTCTTACCCCGGGCCGCAGTCCGGTATGCTCGCCCCCCACCACAAGGGCCAGGTTGCCGGTAAGGTCTGCCTCAAAAAGGCCTTTATCGCCACCGGCATCCAGGCCGGACACCCAGGTGCCATATTTTTTAAGGTCACGAATCAAAGCCGAAAGATTAGTGGCTAAAAAGATGGGGGCATGCTCCATGGCCCCGGCCGAACTGCGGGACACCCCGGCAGACGGCAGGGCACAACGGTCTTTTGGCATCACAATATAATCCACATCGGCACACAGAGCGGTGCGGATCAACGCACCGGTATTTTGTGGATCTTCAATGCTTTCAAGAATAAGAATAAAAAACGGGTCCGTCCGAATTTCAATCTGCTTGATCAACGCAGAGACGGATTGGACCGGAAAGGGAGACACCCTGGCGGCGATGCCCTGGTGGCGGCCAAAGCCGGCCAGCCGATCCAGTTCCTCACCGGTAAGGGTTTGCACCGGCACTTGTTTCTTGCCCGCCAAATCAGCCACGGCCTGAACACGTTTATCAGACCGGTTTTCATACACCATGATGGATTCAAATTTACGCTGGCCGGCTTTCAAGGCTTCAAATACAGAGTGATATCCGTAGAGGATCTCTTTATCCCCGGGATTTCTATTTTCGCTGTTTCGCTTCTGACCCCGGGCTTTGTGCCTCCGACCCGGGGGTCCTGATTTGCCGGCCATCAGTTCGCCGTCTCCTGTTCAACAATGGCAACAAGTTCGGTAACCGCATCCTCCAGCACATCATTGACCACCACATGGGTATAAAAGGATTTCTGGGCAATTTCCCCTTTTGCATTCTCCAAACGCGTGCGGATCACCTCTTCGGTATCGGTTCCCCTGCCCCGCAGCCGCTGTTCAAGCACCGCTAAAGACGGTGCCATGATGAATATGGAAACACAATCCAGACCAAAATCCATAATCTGTCTCCCCCCCTGGACATCAATATCCAATAAAACGCTTCGGCCTGAGGCAAGCCGTTCCTGGACAAAAGGGGCGGATGTGCCGTAACAATTGCCGTGGACTTGCGCCCACTCCAGCATCTGGCCGGATTCCACCATTTCCATGAACTGTGCTTTATCCGTGAAAAAATAGTCCTTTCCGTGAACCTCCCCTTGTCGGGGGGGACGGGTGGTATGGGAAATGGAATATACCAGATCGTCAGCCCGCTTCAACAATTTTTTGACAAGGGTTGTCTTGCCGGCACCTGAGGGTGCTGACACAATAAAAAGTTTTGCCGCCATGCCCTATTCCTCCTGGAGTTCCCCGGGGTTTTGGATCAGGGATTCAAAGCGGGCGGAAACGGTTTCCGCCTGAATCGCAGACAGAATCACATGGTTTGAGTCCGTCACAATGATGGCCCGGGTTTTTCTGCCATGGGTCACATCGATGAGGCGCCGGTCCTCCCGGGCTTCATCCTTGACCCGCTTCATGGGCGACGAGTTCGGGGATAAAATCGCCACCACCCGGTCGGCCACCACAGTATTACCAAACCCAATGCCCAAAAGTGGCTGTTCCATAATTTTCCTTTTAAAATTTTATTCGATATTCTGCACCTGCTCCCGAATCTTTTCCAGTTCGGATTTCAGGTCGACCACGGCATGGGACAGGGTCGCATTACCGGCTTTGGAACCAATGGTGTTAAATTCCCGGTTAAACTCCTGGATCAAAAAATTGAGTTTTCTGCCCTGGGACTCATTTTCATCCATGACTTCCCGGAACATTTTAATGTGGCTGCGCACCCGGACAATCTCCTCGGAGACATCACTTTTATCCGCAAGAAGTGCGGTTTCCTGGGCCAGACGGACCGGATCAAGACAATCCCCGTCCTCGGCAGTGAGCACGGCCAGACGCTCCTTAAGCCGGGCCTTGTAAACTTCCGGTATGGTTTTGGCCTGTTCTTCAACACTTGCCATGCGCTGTTCAATGTCTGAAATACGAGCGTGTAAATCCTGGAACAGGTTTTCGCCCTCACACTTTCGCATGTGGTCAAGGGCCTGGGCCGCGTTACGGGCCGTGTCACACAAAGCGGAACGGAGAAGCTCCAGATTGACTTCCGGTTTTGCGGCCACAATGACCTGCTTGGCCCCGAGTACGGTTTCCAGGGCAATATCACCGGAAAGAGAAAGGGTGTCCCGGACCGTTTTCAATGCGCTATAATAGGCTTTAGCCTTAATAATGTCCACCTCAAACAGATCCTGGTCCAGGGACTGGTCTTCCAGAGTTGCCCGGATCTCTATTCTGCCCCGGGTATGGAACTGCCCCATGATTCTTTTAATTTCCTCTTCAAAGGGCTGACAGGTTTCGGGCAGATAAATGGAAAAATCAAGAAAACGGGAATTATAGGCGCGAACAGTCATGTCCACGGTCAGGGCTTCCAGGGTGTGGGACACCTTGGCAAAAGCGGTCATGCTTTTTATCATACAATTATCCTTTTATGGCCTTAAGATCCGCAAGATACTTCTGCCTCACCTGTCCTAAAAATTTGAGCACAGCAGGGGAGGCATAATCCGGATAAGTCCATTCCAGGGTTTTAAAGCCTTTTTTGGTGTACATTAATGTCAGGTCAGCATAAATTTTCTGTCCGATGTAAATCCTGTGGGAATACTCCTTTCCCGTGGCCAGGATAAACCGGGAAGACAGAAGATACCCCGGATCAATGTTGATGGTTCTGTTATTCTGGTCCAGGCAGTCGGATTCGATCCTGTTTGTGTCAAGTTTGATCGAAGACAGGGCATCTTGTTCCATGAGCGGCTTAAATGCAATAAGCCTGCGAAACAACGGCTCCCCCATTTCCCTGTAATAATAATCGGTGAAATCAAAATCCAGCCAGGGGGAAATCATGTCCACGGGGCCGCCCACAGCTTCAAGGCGGTCAAAGACCGATGCCAGAACCGACTTCTCTTTCATAAAAACCGACATCACAAGCTTTGCCGGTACAGGTTTTTTAGGTGTACTCATTGTTTAACGGGAATGGCCTCGTCAATGAGCATAATGGGAATATCATCCCGGATTTCGTATTTAAGGGCACAGGCGTTGCAGACCAGGCCGTCTTCTGCCTCGGTCAGTTCCACCGGACCTTTACATTTTGGACATACAAGAATATCAAGCAGTTCCTTTGATACAGCCATGTTAGTATCTCCTTAAATTGTGTTAATGTTTTTAGTTTGCATGGACTGCAGTTTATAATAAAAGCCCTTTGCAGCCATCAGATCATCGTGGACACCTTGCTCAACAATGGTTCCGTTTTTAAGCACAATAATCCGGGAGGCATAATCTATGGTGGACAGCCTGTGGGCAATGACAAAAGAGGTACGGCCCTTCATCAGATTTTCCAAAGCCTTTTGCACAACTTTCTCTGCTTGGGAATCCAGGGCCGAGGTTGCCTCGTCTAAAATCAGAACCGGCGCATTTTTCAAAAGCGCCCTTGCAATGCAGATCCGCTGTTTTTCTCCGCCGGACAACCGGGAACCAAGCTCTCCGATTACAGTATCATAGCCCTTGGGAAAACCACAGATAAAATCATGGGCAAAGGCGGCTTGTGCCGCAGCTTTAACAGCGGTATCATCTGCATCCATTTTTCCATACCGGATATTGTCCCGCACCGTCTCATTGAATAAAATGGGCTCCTGGGTCACAATGGAAATATGGTCCCGAAGGGAAGCAATGGTCAAGTCACGGACATCGTGTCCGCCAACAAAAACACCGCCTTCGGTTACATCATAAAGTCTTGGGATCAGGTTCACCAGGCTGGTTTTTCCACCGCCGCTCATGCCCACCAATGCCAAGGTCTCTCCGGGGGCGGCTTTTAGATTAATATTCTTTAGGGCTAAAGATTCTTCAGGCCCGTAGGCAAAGGAAACGTTTTCAAAAACCACCTCACAGGATGACGCCTGAAGGGGCCGGGCATCGGGTTTGTCCACCACATCATTTTCGGTTTCCAGCACATCAAAAACCCTGGATGCCGCAGCCATCCCCTCCTGGATGGTATTGTTCAGGGAGGATAATTTTTTCACCGGGGCATAAAGCATCATCACGGCAGTCAAAAAAGAAAAAAACACACCAGGTGTGGACGTACCGTTGACCACCCGCATTCCGCCAAACCAGATAACAAAAGCAACGCCTAACCCGCCTAAAAATTCCATAACCGGGGAGGACAAAGCCCGGGTCATCACTTTTTTCATTTCCAGCCGGAACAATTCTCTGGTCTTATCCTTAAACCTGGCCGTTTCAAAGGACTGAAGATTGAATATTTTAATAATTTTTGTCCCGGAAAAGGTTTCATGCAAAAAGGCGTTAAGATCTGCCATGGTTTCCTGGGTTCCTATGGAAAACCGACGGATTCTTTTACCAAATATGACGATGGGGTAAAAGGCAATGGGCAGAATAATAAAGGCGCCTAACGCAAGTTTCCAGTCCCTGTAAAAAATAACAAACAAAAACGCGATAACAGAAAAGAAATCCCGAAACAGGCTGATAACGGCCGTGGACACCATGCCTTTGACAATATTGACATCATTGGTGATCCGGGACATAAGCACCCCGGTTTTCTCCTCGTGGATATATGCAATGGGCAGACTCATAATTTTGTCATAAAGGCTGTCCCTGAAATTACGGATAATACGCTGCCCCACATAATTCATCAGGAATTCCGACCCGTATGACCCGGCACCTTTTAGAAAAAATACAAGGACGGCAAGGCCGGGGATGAGCAATAACTTGGTACTGTCCTTGGCAATGAAAATATCATCAAGAACAGGTTTCACCAGCAGGGCCATACTGCCGTTGGCACCTGCTACCACCAGCATACATAACGCGGCCAAAACAATTTTTTTCCAGTGGACAAGCACCATCCGGATAATCTTTTGTCTGCGTTCATTAGACAAGTTGTTTTTTTTTGATTTCATGGGCGGGAGTAATTGCTTTACGGATTCTATTGTCAAGTGTCAAAAAACATGAGAGCATATCCTCCCATGACAAAGTGTGCCTTTATACCCAATTTTTTTAAATTTTACAATATCCTGTGGAAAGGGGCCCTGCCTTTTTTAAAGCGGCACCCAAGAATAACTCCCACCTTTGAGAAGCGTATCAATCCGGTTCACCTCCAACCGGCAGATATCTGGATACAGGCGGCATCGGCCGGAGAGGCGTACCTTGCCGTATCCATTATAAAGGCCCTTCACCCGGACAGGCCGGTCACCATGCTGTTGACCACAACCACGGATCAAGGCATGGAAATTCTGACACAAGCCCTGTCGCCAAAACAGTTTTCATCCCATATCAGCCTGAGTGTTGACATTTTCCCCTTTGACAGCCCAAAGGCCATGAACAAAGCGGTGCAACAGGTTAATCCGGCTGTCATGGTTTTGCTGGAAACCGAACTGTGGCCGGCCCTCCTTTATGCGTTAAAAAGAAATCAAACCGCCGTATTGCTCATCAACGGCAGGTTGTCCCCCAAAAGCGGCCGGAATTATAGGCTCACTAAAGCGCTCTGGCGATCTTTTTCCCCAGAACGTATCCTGGCCATCTCTGACAAAGATGCCGAAAGATTTTCCCAGGTGTTTTCCCACACCCGTATTGATACCATGAACAATATCAAATTTGACCGCATGAAGGTTCAGAACACCACTGGTAAAACTTCGGCCTTAGCGGCAATTGTCCCCCGGGAACTGCCCCTGTCTATTTTTGCCTCCTTCCGCCGCCAGGAAGAAACGCAGATAATTGATATGATAAAAGCCTTATTAGCAAGGGTCCCGAATCAGGTTATCGCCTTGTTCCCCAGACATATGCACCGAATCGCCCCATTTTTTAAAAAATTAAATAAAAAAGGTCTTAAGGTCTACAGAGGCTCGCAGATATCATCCATTCTACCCGGTCCGGCCATTATCCTCTGGGATAAATTTGGAGATCTGCACCAGGCTTACAGCCATGCCGACGTGGTGTTTGTCGGTGGAAGTCTTGTGCCCTTAGGGGGCCAAAATTTCATGGAACCCGCAGGATTAGGCATTCCAACGGTAATCGGCCCCCACTGGCAGGATTTTGCCTGGGTGGGAAAAGAAATTTTCAATACGGGTGTCGTAACCCGTTGTAGAAACAGACAGCATGCGGTTCAAACCATGTGCAAGCACCTGTTGGAATCCGGAAACAGACAAGCCCGCATTGATGCGGTGAATCATTATATTTTACAAAAACAGGGCGGGTCACAAACCGCTGCAGATACCATTTGGGCGTCAAGGAGCAAAAAATGATTGGAAAATATTTGGCCCGTTTTGTCATGGTTCTCTTATTTTTTCTTCCGGCGTTCCCTGCCATGGGCGGAACACCAGGAAAGAATATTGCAAAACCTTGGGCACAGAAAAAAATGGATGTACACGAGCACCTCAACTGCTTCAACACCAAAACTGTGGAAACAAACCGGGATGACAAAGGCGTCTGGTTTATCACAGGCTCAAATAAGGCAAGTCTTTACACGGTTTTCGAGGCCATGGGATATGCCGTGGCAACAGACCGGCTATGGCAGATGGAGCTTTACCGTCGCCAGGCGTTAGGAAGGCTGGCTGAAATTTTCGGCCCAGAGCAGTTGAGCACAGATATTTATCTCCGGACCATCGGCTATTCACAAGAAGAGCTGCATCAGGCAGTTGATGCCTTGAAAAAAGAAACCCGAAACGTCATGCAGGGTTATGCCGCCGGAATCAACAGAAGGATTGAAGAAATTGGGAATGATCCGTCCCTTTTGCCCGCTGAATTCCAATTCCTCACAGGTGCTGCGCCGGAAAAATGGACCTGCCGGGACATCCTTGCCTGGACGGCCATGATGCAGCGCAACTTTGACGCCGAGGCCCTGAATACCACCCAGATCGAAAATGCGACCCTGCTTCAGAGCCTTATCCGGACCTACGGTCCCGAGCAGGGCTTCGGTATGTTCAATGACTTGAGATGGACCAATGATCCTGCCGCCCAAACCTATATAACGGACAGGCCTGCAGAGCATCCGGGAAAGCACAGAGGCCCCGTTTTCAAACACGGGAAAGGCCCTGCTGTCATATCCGATATAGTTATAGACAAGGCACCCGACAGCATCAAAGAACGCCGGGAAAATACGGTCAAAAAGCTAAAAAAAATCAACGCATTTATTAAAATGGGAAGCTATGCCTGGGCGGTCTCCGGCAGATTGACCGATACCGGGAATCCCATGATTTATTCCGGCCCCCAGATGGGATTTTCCGTTCCCAGCATCGTGACCGAGGGCTCCATCCGGGCCGGCGGACTGAATGTCTCCGGCATGACGGTTCCGGGCATCCCGGGTATAATCATCGGCAGAACGCCCCACCATGCCTGGTCCATGCAGGTGGGGCACGCACACACAACGGATTACTATATTGAATCCCCTGACAAGGTCTTTCTCCATCGCCTGGAAACCATCAAGGTTGCCGGTGCCGACGATGTGATGCTCCCGGTATACCGGACCGCCCACGGCCCGGTGATTCAGCCCATGCCCTATAATCCCACGGATCAGGAAAGCACGATTATCTCTTGGAAATACGCCCACTGGGAATATGAATTCAACAGTATAGAGGCGTTTCTGGACCTGGCCCGGGCTCGGAATATGAACGAGTTTGGCAGGGGAATTGAAAAGCTGGGCGTGTGCCAGCATTTCTGCTACGCAGACAGGCAGGGTAACATCGCCTATTGGATGTCCGGCCGGAACCCGGCGAGGCCTGCCGGGGAATGGCGACTGCCCCAAGGGGCGGTAGACGCGCCTCTGGAATGGGACAGCAAAGTGCTCACTGCCCGGTCCACGGACCGGAATCCGGCCAGAGGATATTACGCAGGATGGAACAACAAGACCAATCCTGAGTATGACAACTGTTACAACAGCACCATCGATATATTCGGTTCCTTTCAAAGGTCCCATGTAATCTATGACTATTTTGACCGGGCCATTGCCGAAAACAGACGGCTCTCCTTTGAAGATATCCGGGACCTGGCCTTGAATATCGCCGCCACGGATTCCCTTGGTAACGGTGGCAATCCGTGGAAATTTGTGTCAAATTCTTTCACCTCAGCAGTTCTTGGCGCAAATGAAGACACCCCTGTTGAGGGCCGGCTCCAGGCCCTGGAACTCCTCGAAAACTGGGATGGACACTTTGTAGCGGGGGGAGAAGATATGTGGGCTGCCGGAACGAACCTGCAAGACGCATGGATACTCATGGATGCTTGGATCAATGAGGTAATGGCCCTGACCTTTGAAGACGAGCTGGGTGCCGGACAGCTTGAAGGGATTTTATTCAACGTGCTCCTCCACGGACTTGCCGGAGAAGATGCATCGGTTATCAATACCTATGACTGGTTCCAAAATGAAGACAAAACCGCCCCCCAGACACCGGGAGATATCATTGTGACAGCCCTGGATACGGTATTGGAGCGCCTGGGCGAACAGCCTTGGGGAACGAACCTCAGAGAGGATATCGTCTACACCCACTCAATCCTAGGGGAAGTCCACAGGCATCCCTTTGCATCCCGGTCCACCTATGCCCATTGCCTGGAGTACGGTTCCCGCGGTCCGGTGAAGATCCAAAGCATGTTCCCCTTGGGTGAGTCTGGAAATATCCTTCTGGACTCGTCCGGAAACCTTGTTTTTGACGATAATTTCTGGAGCATGATCCCGGTTTTTGATGAATTTGTATACAGGGATATTCCCCTTTTCAAAAAAAGAAAGCATTGATATCGACTATCTCATAATCGTCAACACAAGCCTGGTCCCTCGAGCCTTTTGTTCGATTCTATGTTTTAATAATGGTATCTACATGAAATGATTGTGAGATAATCATCATCGACAGCGTAAACCAAGCGATTTGTATCATCAATTCTTCGGGACCAAAACCCAGATAGAGTTTCTCTCAGTGCTTCAGGTTTCCCTATGCCCTCAAATGGCTGCCTCATTGTGTCGTTAATGAGTTTGTTGATTCTTTTCAGTGTCTTTTTGTCTTGTGTTTGCCAGTAGAGATAGTCCTTCCATGCTTCTCCGGTCCAGGCTAATTTTCTATCCATCTATTAAATCTCTTTTCTGGACGTCCCCTTTTTTAAATTGTTGAATAGATGTTGTTAAATGTGAAGCATTGGCAGGAGATCTGAGAAGGTAAAAAGTCTCCATAAAACTATTGAACGTTTCCAATGACATGATAACAGCGTCCTCTGAATCACGACGTGTAATGATTGTATAATCAGCATCGTCTGTCACTTGATTCAAAACTCTCTTTAAATTATTTCGTGCTTCGCTAAAATTGACAATTCTCATAATGCCCTCCAAACTTGTTCTTTTTATAGCACAAGTATAATAATTAATTTTATACTTGTCCACTATTCCGTACAAGTATGGTTGTTTTTTTGAAATCGAATTTCCCACCTTACCACCCAGGCTCCCTGCCTGGATGTCGGTATTATGATCCACTAAGACTGCAAGGAGGTTGATCCACTTTTTTTATTATCGACGATCATTTTTTAGGCACAACGCCTCACATCACCGGAAGGAAAAAGCAGATCGGCGAGGAACGAGGAACTGCACTTTTTTCTGTCTGCGTGCATGTGATTGTGTGTGCCGGGCACGGCACATGTTCTTAAAAGTGAGTCAACTGTATAGAATTCCAATACATTTGGCAAGTCTTAGACCCAGCCTGATGGAGGCGAAGGGTGTAGTGGTATGGCAACGGGGTACCGGTGACGGTACTTCGAAAGGAAGCCGTCCTGCTAAGGCAGGGCACCACAAAAGTACGGGGTGACGAACAGAAATCGGGTGTGAGGCGCACATACCGGGACGAGCCTGCACAACAAGGTAAAGTCCTCTATCCATTACAGGGTATGTCCGTAAACTCGGCATTCACGTACTGAAAGACATGTGTTTACCCCGGGAGATCTCCCATGTGCCCAAAATGGCTGAGGGCCGGGTAACCGGTCCTGACCGCATGGGAGAAGTCAGCAGAAGGCATAGTAGCCGGTGGAAACGAGCCCCGCAAAGGTGGGGAGGTC
>NZ_KB893111.1 GCF_000373985.1 Desulfobacter curvatus DSM 3379 | reverse complement strand
AAAAGCCCTGCCCAGGAGTCATCGAGCAATTTCCTGCGCTTCGGGCTTAAAAAGTCCCAGGGATCGAAAAGGTGGAGCTGATTGTGGTCATTTGTCTTAATCATTTAGTCAACCCTAAGCTATTGATAACATAGAGTATATTATATAGAATAAGTATTTTTAATGCAAGCTAAAAAATGGATTTTAGCCAATAATATTAACATGTTAAATTGATTTTGGACTTTTTACGAGTCCATCAGATATTGATCCCTTAAAATATTTTCTTGCCTCATCATCATAGGCCACACGATGATGCTGCCGGATAATAATCCGAAATTGTTTCAAGCCTTCCACACCCACATCCCGCTTGAATGGGGCCAGGGCCTCTTCATCCTGAAACAAAAAATTGCAGATCAGGACGGCCTGGCTCATCTGGGTATCCAGAAAGGCCATGCCGCCTTCAATGCCGGGATAATCCGACTGCCGGGTAAGATGATAAAGGTACGCATCATAATTGATAAACCGCATCTTAAAAAACGGGAGGCTTAAAATCTCATTTTCCCCGGATGAATAGGCCAGAATATATTCAGGCAGCATTTGGGCGGCCTCGGTTCTGGGGAGGGGCTTTTCCGCATCCACAGCCGGATGATCGAGCAGGTACACCCTGGCACTGCTTCCGGGAACCTTGACGATCTTGATATGGACCAGCACCTTTTGATCCCCGTATTCCGGAGTTACCGGCGGGACGGTCAGATACTCCAGTTCAAAGGCATTGGGCACGGATTTCTCGTCCCGGAATCCTTGGGGGTTCTCCTCTTCGTCATAATCAAAGCCCTCCGGGCGGATGGTTAGGTACTGGCACGCCAAATGGTAAAAAATGGCTGCCAGGGCTTCGAGTACATTGGATTTCCCGCTGCCGTTTGGTCCGGCCAGCACATACGGAGCAAACCCTCCCCGGCTTTCGCTTCGATCCCATTCAGTTTAAAAATAAAGCTCAAATCCCTGCTGCAGGCACCGGAACGGTTCGTTTATTTTCAACCGCAAAAGGATCATGAGACAGAGCGAATCTCCATGCGGTTTTCCTGTTCGTTAAACACCTGAGCTACCTTGCCCTGGGCCAGCATTTCAAAGAGCCAGTCCCGGACCCGGTCGTAATCGGCCACACCTATAGGTGGTGCATCTTCATCCATGGACTCCATAAACTTTTCTTCTGCTTCCAACCAGAAATCGTCCAGGGACAGTGCGCCGTTTTTCGCATCGGATATAAACCCGTTAAAGAGGCGGTGCAGGATCTGCTCCCTGTTTTCCGAGGCTTTATCCGGTTTGTCTTGAACTGTCAGTACCGGTTCTCCGACTTGAGGTACACCAGTTATAATATCCTTTGGTTTCAACTCCACCGTGATTGGAATCAGGCTGAGATCCAGTTCTCCCTTGAAGGCTTTCTGGCTCAATGCACCATACAGAGTTTCAAGGTCATATCGGTTTGAGAAACCGGCTTGTTTTCTTTAATTTTTAAAAGCACCGGGTTGTTTTCCATCAGGGCCAGAATTTTTGCCTCTACCATTTCCTTATACCTGGTAATGCTGACGGCCTCATGCTCTGGCCCGAATTCAACATATTCTTTTTGCTTTACCTTGTCTTTGAGATCCAGTTCAATGGGTGAAACCGGGTTGCCTTTCTCCCTGAACTTCATCAAAGGACCAAGCTTTTCCACAAGAAGATCCAATGCGTTATCGGATACATCTTTCCAGAAGATTTCTTTTTGGGCAATGTCTTCTTCGGCAAGGTGCATCGCGGTTTCAATTTTGTCCAGTCTGAGACCAAACAGCCTGACCGGCAGCGGCAGGCCCGGATCAATCTTCTTGCCTTCCGGCGTCAGCTTGAAATACTCAAAATTATCCCAGCAGTCCATGATCAAAAAAATCTGCTTTTCAAGGCACCAGGGTTTGGCTTTGGCCGGTTCCAGAAGACGGGTGCCCCGGCCGATCATCTGCCAGAATTTGGTGTAGGAATAGACCGGTTTGGCAAAACAAAGATTGACAATCTCCCGAATATCAATGCCTGTGTCCAGCATATCCACACTGATGGCAACCCGGGGCATATCCTGATTGGTGAACTGGTCTAAAAGTCCTCCTTTTCCATAAACTCTGGGATCATCAGACACCATGACCTTGGCAAGCTCCCCGTTGTATTGCGGGAAAAGTGTATCAAACACCTCTTCCATGCGCCGGGCATGGACCTTTGAAGAACAAAAGAAAATGGTTTTTCCCGGCAGCACCCCGTTTTGATCCTTGATGCATTCTTCCATGAATTCTTTCACAATCAAGGTATTGGTTCCCCGGTTGATCACCTTTTTCTCAAGCTGGGTGCCTTCAAAATTGATCTCTTCGATATCCACGCCGTCCAGCATCAATTTTTTTTGATCTTCCAACGCAATGGTTCGTTTACTGATGCCGTCTGCCTGGAATCTGGTCTGAATTTTCATCACCTGGAAGTTGCTCAGGTACGGCGGCGTATTGTTAACCGCCTCTTCAAAGGTATAGGCAAATGTCGGCAGTCCATCTTCACACTCAAACAGGGAAAAGGTATTGTGGTCAATCAGGTCCGTGGGGGTTGCCGTCATTCCCAGATTAATGGTCTTGAAATAATCCAGAATCTCGCCGTAGGTGTTGTAAATGGAGCGATGGCTTTCATCAATAAATATAAAATCAAAAAAATATGGAGATAAATACTGGTTCTCATTGCGAATGATGTTGAGCATGCTGGGATATGTGGAAACATAAATTCTTCGATCCATACGTATCAGCTTTTCACCCACATTGGGCCATCTGGGTTCGTTGGGCAGATGTTCTTTAAAGGCGTCCAACGCCTGCTCCCGCAATGCGATACGATCCACGAGGAACAGGATTCTTTCCGCATGGCCGGCCCGCATCAGGGCATCAACCAACGCAATGCTGGTGCGGGTTTTTCCGGTACCAGTTGCCATGACCAGCAGAAATGATCGTTTCTTTTTCTCAATGCCTTCAAGGACGGAACGGATGGCCCCGATCTGATAATCCCGGCCGGCAATCTGCATGTTTATCAATTCCCGGGTAAGCGGTTTACGATTTTGCCGGATATAATTCAGCCGCTCCAAATCATCCAACGTAGGGTAGCCGATAACTTTTCGGGGTGGATAGTTTTCAAGGTCCCAGAAATAAATTTCCAATCCGTTTGTATAAAAACAGAACGGCAAAGGTCCACGGGTCCGCTTCCGGATATTGTAGCAGTACTGTTTTGCCTGCTTCCTGCCAATGCCTGCATCCTTACTCGTTTTTTTTGCTTCCACAACAGCCAGTGGGGTACCGTTTTTCCCCAAAAGGACATAGTCACTGAACTGATGTCCCTGGTAAGGTGTTTGTGTTTCGGCAACGCCCTCAGGAAGATCAACAAGGATATCGTATTCCTGTACAACCTGGGTGGGATCATCAATATTCCATCCCGCCTTTTCAAGCTGTTTGTCAATCAACTGAACCCTTGTCTGTTGCTCTGTTTTCATGCCGGATAGTTTTTCAGTTTAGTCGGACTTTATCAAATAGTATATTCACCAATTGGCTTGTAGAAAATTCATGGAAAGATGACATCTTGAACCCCATCGTTTAATCATCGTCAAGTCAAATAAATATCATATAATTGACTGTTACGCTCCCTTGTTTTTTTACATGTATCTTTGTATTGTGCGTTTTAATATGAAAAAATCTTCAAAAAACAGGCTCACCATTCATCAGCAGGCGTTATTTCCCAAAGATACTCTTTTTGATAGAATTGCGAGGGCAGTATGCCGGTCCCAGACACTGCCGAGAAAAGAACTTTATGAAGCATGGGAGGTGGCAAAACGGATCAGAAGAGTATTCCGGGGTGGCAGAATCGTTGATCTGGCCTGCGGCCATGGTCTGGTTTCTCATATTTTACTACTATTAGATGATACCTCTCCCAATGCCCTTGCCGTTGACACCAATATTCCGGAAAATGCAAACGTGCTCTCCCGGAATTTGATCAAGACATGGCCCCGGTTAAAGGATAGAATTTTTTTCAGCCGGATGCCTCTTGAGCGGGTAGAACTATCTTCCCAGGATATTGTCGTATCCGTACATGCCTGCGGCACGCTGACAGATACGGTGATCGAAAAAGCCGCGTCAGCAAGGGCAAAACTTGCGGTGTTGCCATGCTGCCATGATCTTGACACCTGCGATACAGGTGGCCTTGAGGGCTGGATGGACGGTCCCCTGGCCGTGGATGCCACAAGGGCTTTCAAACTGGCTTGCAAAGGGTATACGGTGATGACTAAAAAAATTCCTGGTGAGATCACGCCCCAAAATCGTCTTCTTATGGCATATCCCAATGATGATAAATCAATCAAAAGCCGCTTTCGCTTTTTCGATGCGAATTCATAAAATTTTACAAAAACCAACAACTAACCCCAACATATTTAATATTTCTTGACAAAACGCATCTTCCTATCCTAAAAGCATGAGTGGCGTACTTGCAGCTCGGATAATCGTACTACCGGAGATAAAGATTTAAATCCTCGGTTTAATAGGTTTATTAAATTCCGTTTGGATCGGGGGGCATTAATCATAACCATAAACGAAGAGAGGTAAAATGAGCGCTTTAAGTTTAACACATAAGATCCTCAAGGATCACCTGGTTGAGCCTGCTGAATTGCCGGCACCCGGGGAATTGATCAAAATCAAGATCGATGAAGCTTTCACCCAGGATGCCACCGGTACCATGTGTATGCTTCAGCTGGAAGCCATGGGCGTTGATAAGGTAAAGCCCCTTGCTGTGAACTTTGTTGATCACAGTATGCTTCAATCCGGCTTCAGAAACCCGGATGACCATCAATACCTGAGAACAGTTGCCGCCAAACTTGGCATCATCTTTTCACCCCCCGGCACCGGTATCTGTCATTTCACCAACATGGAAAACTTCGTTAAACCTGGTATGACAGGTGTTGGCGCTGACAGCCATACCGTAAACGCCGGTGGTTGCAGTGCTATCTTCATGGGTGCAGGCGGATATGACGTTGCTCTGGCAATGGCTACCGGTATGTACACCATGCCCATGCCCAAGGTGACCAAGGTTAACCTGACCGGCCAGCTGGCCAAAAACTGCATGGCCATGGACGTTATCCTGAAGATGCTTGAAATTGTCTCCGTAAAAGGCGGCAAGGGCATTATCTTTGAATATACCGGCCCCGGCGTTGCTACCCTGTCTTTGACAGAACGTGCAACCATCACCAACATGGGCGCTGAAATGGGTGCTACCACCTCTATCTTCCCAAGTGATGAAAACACCAAAGCATTCCTGGAAAGCCGCGGCCGCGGTGGTGATTACACCGAAATGGGCGCTGACGAAGGCGCATCCTATGATGCTGAAATCAACATCAACTTGTCTGAAATCGAACCGCTGATCGCCATCTATCCCTCTCCGGGTAATGTTGAAAAAGTTAAAGATCATGCCGGAACTAAAATTCATCAGGTGTGCATCGGTTCTTGTACCAACAGCTCCTTTGAAAACATCGCTACTTTCGCAGAAACCCTTAAAGGCAAACGAGTTAAAGTTGACACCATGCTCTATCCGGGTTCCAGATCTGTTGCCATGCAGCTGGCTGATGCCGGTTACATCAAAATGATGTTTGAATCAGGCGTCAGAATCATGGAAAATGGTTGCGGCGCTTGTATCGGCCAGGGCGGTTCCCCCCCAAGCGAAGGCATCACCCTGAGAACCTTCAACCGTAACTTCCCGAAACGTTCCGGTACTGACGATGCCCAATGTCATCTGATCAGCCCGCTTGTTGCGGCTGCCAGTGCTCTGACAGGTGTTATCACCGTTCCTGAAGCAAAAGACATCGCCATCAACGTTATTCCGCCGGTTATCGACACCGACTCCTTCATCATGCCGGATACAGCCGACAAGTCCGAAGGCGTTGTTCGCGGTCCCAACATCATGGCGCTGCCTGAGTTCACTCCGCTGCCTGACGTTGTTAAAGGCGAAGTTCTGCTGAAACTTGGCGACAACATCAGTACTGACGACATCCAGCCTGCCGGTGTATTCCTGCCCCTGCGCTCCAATGTTAAAGAATACGCAATGCAGGCCACTTACAACCAGGTTGACAGCACCTTTGCCGAACGCGCTGTGGCTCACAGAGACGCAGGCGGAGAAGGCATCATCGTTGGCGCTGAAAACTACGGCCAGGGAAGTTCCCGTGAGCATGCCGCACTTTGCCCAAGATGGCTTGGTATCCGCGCGGTTATCGTTAAATCTTTTGCCCGTATCCATGTGGCCAACCTGGTTAACTTCGGTATTGTACCGATGACCTTCAAGAACCCGGCTGACTACGACAAGATCACCCAGGGCGACACGGTATCCTTTGATGCCACAGACCTGGCCGGCGATCTGTTCCTTGAAGTCAACGGCGAAAAACTTGAACTGGAACGTGCTTTTGACACAGACGTGATCCCCACCTTGAAATTGGGCGGCGCTCTGGCTCAGTTCAAAGCAACCTTCAAAGGCTAATAGCTGATTGCTAAAGCACATTAAGCCGGGGTAAACACCGTTTCCCCCGGCATGCATAATAAAAAAAGGAGGATAATCGACTCGGTTGGTTATCCTCCTTTTTTCGTTTTTTATAAGAAAGTCTCAATTAACGGAATGGGTTTAATATGCCGGTGGATGGCTGGCAGATCAAAACCTGCGATCACCAGAACACAGAGATCAGCATCCTTGTACCCACCACATAAAGCAGCACGGCAAAAACACGTTTGAGCTTGTCAACGGGCAGGCTGTGGGCAAGTTTCACCCCAATGGGTGCCGTGAGTACCGAAGCGGCAACAATACCTGCCAGTGCAACAAGATTGACAAACCCCAGGGAGTAGGGCGGCAGGTTAGGAGCACCAAGCCCGTTGATCACATATCCCAGGAACCCGGCTGCGGCAATGGGAAACCCAATACCTGCGGAAGTGCCGATGGCTTTGTGGATCTTGGTATTGCACCAGGTCAAAAACGGCACGGACAGGGTACCGCCGCCAATACCCACAAGGCTTGAAAATATGCCGATGACGCTGCCGGCCGCAAAGATGCCTGCTGTGCCGGGAATGTCCCGGGTGGGTTTGGGTTTTATTCCCATGAGCATCTGGGTGGCCACATAATATAAAAAGATGCCGAAAAAACATTTAAGAAAATTGGTAGAGAGCATGGAGGCAATCCAGGTACCTGTAAATGTCCCCACCAGGATACCCGGCGTGATTCTGAATACTACAGGCCAGACCACAGCGCCGCGCTTATGATGGGAACGCATACTGGAAACCGACGTAAACAAAATACTGGCCAAAGACGTGCCCAGAGCCATGTGCACAATGACTTCATGGGCCACGTTTTGGTGCGTAAAAACTGAAGTAAGCATGGGTACAATTATAAGGCCGCCGCCAATGCCTAAAAGTCCGGCCAGTACACCGGCCACACCGCCCACAACCAAATACAACGCTACATAAATCATCTATTCAATCCTTTATCTGTAGTCAATTAGACAAAAACATCAATATATAAAATCAAGGCAAAAAAGCAATGAATCGTTAGGAAGGACATGCTTTTTAGGCCCACCCTACAACCCTTTCTCAAACCCATACCAGGCCGCACCATACAACGCCGCCTGGGGATCAAGAATCACATGGATGGGCATACTGGCGCACAATGAAAAAAACCGTCCTTTGTCAGCGATGCGGCCTAAAAAATCGGGCCGGGCCAGTCTTTTGAGGATACGCGGCGGTATGCCGCCGCCAAGATAGATACCGCCTGTGGGCAGAAGTGTCACGGCCATATTGCCGATGATCGTACCAAGGGTGCGGACAAATACGTCCAGTGTAGCTTCGCAGATATCGGCCTTGTGTTCAAGGGCAGTTTCCACAATCACCGGTGTTTTGTCCGCTGCCGCATCCAGCTTTTCCCTTAGCCAGGTAGGTTCCGTGAAAACATTCTTTTCCAAAAAATAACCATAAAGATTAGGTAGTTGACTGCCAGAGCACACCCGTTCAAAACTGACGTGGCCATACCGCCGGGTTAAAAATTCCAGAAGCTTAAGTTCCTGGGAATCCTGTGGAGAAAAGGCTGTATGCCCCCCTTCGCTGGCAAAGGCACGATACCCCGCGCCTGTCCAGATTAGAAAGGCAATCCCTAAGCCCGTGCCCGGCGCAATAACCGCCCTGTTTCCTTTGGGATCAGGCTCTCCAGGGTTCAGGGTAAAAAAATTGTCTTTGTTCAGATGGGGCACTGACACGGCAATGGCTTCCAAATCATTAATCAAAAAGACCTTGGGGATGCCGCAGGCCTGCTCAATTTTACCGGCATTGATTTCCCAGGGCAGATTGGTGATCCGGGAATGACGGTCTTTTACCGGTCCTGCCACCCCGAAACAAGCCGCTTGGGGGTTGAAACCGGTCTGATCTAAAAATTCTTGAACAATGGTTTCAAAAGATTGATAATCGGCACTTTTAAAGCGGGCTTCGTGAACCGGATTTGCCGGCACGTTTGTCCTGTCGGCATAAACCGCAAGAATGGTTTTTGTGCCGCCGATATCTCCTGCAAGCATCATGGGTTTTACACCTGTGTAATAAAAGGTTATGACTTTGTTTGGTTTGACAACAACACGCTTTTAAATATAGGCTTTTTTCAACAATTTTAGGAGCGTTAACAAGGAAAAACATATGAATAATTCTGCCAAAGCCCATTATACCTGCCCGGTGCTCGGGTCAAAAATTCGTCAGGGACTTGAAAAGGCAGGCAAAAATCCAGAAGAGATCACCTTGCGGGATCTTGCCCCGGTTGACCAGCTTCATACAGGTGCAGCCCCTGCGACCATCGAACTTGTGGAGCAGGCCGGACTGAAAAAAGGCATGACCATTCTGGATGCAGGCTGCGGCATTGGCGGCACATCCCGGCTTCTGGTAAAAAATTTCGGCCTTGTTGTCCATGGCATTGACCTGTCCAAAGATTTTATTGAGACCGCACATATGTTAAACCAGTGGTGCGGTTTTACACAGGACGGAACCATAAACCTGAAACAAGGGTCCCTGCTGGCGTTACCTTATCCAGACAACTTTTTTGATGCCGTGCTATGCCAGCATGTATTACTCAACATAAAAGATAAAACAAAGGCGTTTGCCGAATTTTCAAGGGTGCTGGCCCCCCGGGGTAAGCTGATCCTGCACGAGATTGTGGATGGCCCTGGGCCGGCCCCCCTTTACCCTGTTCCCTGGGCCGGTAATGCGGCGGCCTCCATGCTCTGTTCCCGTCAAGATCTTGGAGAATATGCCCAAAAAGCCGGCTTTGAACTTGTTTTCAGTGAAGACAAAACAACAAATTCAGCGCGTTGGTGGGAAAAGATCAATGCCATTAAAAAAGCCAGGGGTACAGGCCCGTTGAACCCAGCCCTGGTTTTCGGGGAAAATGCCGGGTGCTTTGGCGCAAACATGGAACATAATTTCAAAGAGAAAGCTGTGCTTTGCGTGGAAGAAATCTGGATAAAATCCGATTTTAATTAAAAAGAATGTATTTAATAATCTTTATGGTCTTGCGGCAATTCCTCATTGACGCCAATCACCATATTCTATATCTGTTAACTATAAGCACACGCCTGAAGCCTCGGACAGACAATTACCTACCCGCAAGTAAAGGCACATTCGCAATAAACGGAGCAACCCATGGACACTTATTATATTGACGGCAAATTCGTATCTGAAGACGAGGCCACGCTTTCTGTAAAAGACATCACCGTATTAAGGGGATTTGGTGTATTTGATTTTCTGATCACCTATAACAAACGCCCCTTTCGTCTCGAAAAACATGTGGAACGTCTGGAAAATTCCGCCCGGCATATCGGACTTGAACTGAACCATTCCAACAAAGAGATCTGCGACATTGTCATGCAGACCATAGAAAAAAATCCGGACCACAAAGAAGAAAATATCCGCATCGTCTACACGGGTGGCATCAGTTCTGACGGTGTAACCCCCCAGGGAAACGGTATTCTCATGGTCATGGCCACGCCCAAGCACGAACTGCCGGACTGGTGGTACACCAAGGGCACCAAAATCATCACCGTGGACATGGAAAGGTTTATCCCCGAAGCCAAGAGCAGCAACTATCTGTCAGCCGTATTTGCCCAGCAAAAGGCCCGCAGCCAGGGCGCTGTTGAGGCCATCTACAAAAACAAGGATAACCGCCTGCTTGAGGGCACCACCACCAACCTGTTCGCGTTCAAAGGCACCACCCTGATCACCCCGCCCATCGACATTCTGCCCGGCGTAACCCGGGGTGCCGTGCTGGAACTTTTGGAAAAAAAATATGACATTGTTCTGGATTTTATTCCCCAGGCAGATATAGCCGACATGGATGAAGTGTTTATCACGGCATCCAACAAAGAGATCGTACCCGTCATCCAGGTGGACGACACAGTCATAGCCGACGGTAAACCCGGAGAAAAAACATGTGCCCTGATGGCGGGATGGAAAGCATACACAACAGCATACGGCCTTGGAGAAGTGCACTGATGAATCCTTCCCATGCACAATCGTTCCTTGAGCCCCAAAGCCGGGTGCAGGTGGATCTGTCCGCCTTTGGACAGAATGTTCGAACCCTGAAACGCCTGATTCCAACCGATGCCCGGTTCTGCGCCGTGGTCAAGGCCAATGCCTACGGGCATGGCGGGATACAGTGCGCAAAAACCGCCCTGAAAAACGGAAGCGATTTTCTTGCCGTGGCCCGGATCTCGGAGGCCGTTGCCATGAGAGATGCCGGGATCACCGCGCCCATCCTTCTTTTAGGAGAAGCACTGCCCGAGCAGGTTTCGTTTCTTGTGACCCACGGCATCCGGGCAAGCGTGGCGGATATTCAGACAGCCAGAGGCCTGTCCGCTGCGGCCCAATCCTTAAATGCCACCTTAAAAATTCATATCAAGCTGGATACGGGCATGGGACGTTTGGGGTTTCTTCATCCCGGCGTGGTTACCCGACAATCAGGGGAAACGGCAGGCATTCGTCAAATCGGGGACATTGCAGGTTTAAAAAATCTTGAGGTGGAAGGTGCCTACACCCATCTTGCCAAAGCCGACGTCATTGATAAAACCCATGCAAAAGAACAACTGGCCCGGTTTAATGAAATGGTTGCCATGCTCGCGGATATGGGAATCCGCCCACAAATCCGCCACGCAGCCAATTCCGCCGCGGTTCTTGAATTGCCCGAAGCCCATTTTGACATGGTGCGTCCGGGCGTTGCCATGTACGGGATGGCCCCCTCTCATGAGGTGGACATCACACGGCATACACTTGCGCCGATCATGTCCATCACGTCAAAAATCATTTATGTCAAAGCCGTGCCGGAGAATTTCAGCGTTTCCTACGGTTGCACCCATGTCACAACAGCCCCCACAGTGATTGCCACGGTGCCCATCGGGTATGCAGACGGGTACAGCCGGCTTTTGTCCAACCAGGGACAGATGCTGGTCAAAGGCCAAAGGGCGCCCATCGTGGGCCGGGTCACCATGGATTTTACCATGATTGACGTGGGGCATATTCCGGGGGTTAAACCCGGAGAGGATGTCACCATCCTCGGCACCCAGGGCACTGAACGGATTACGGCGGACGACATCGCCGGTCTCACCGGGACCATCAATTACGAGGTCACCACGGGCCTGACCGGGCGGATGCCTGTGTCATACATGTAAAAGGAAGCCGCCCATGCCGGACACCAACCCCTTTAATTTTCAATCCGGATCATGGTCCGGGGATGCCGGACCAACAGATGCAGCTTCCCTGATCATTACCGGGGACTGGGCGCCCATCCGGGCCTTTGCCCCTTTAATTGAATCCGACCCTCAGGCCATATACGGCGATGTGCTGCCGGTGTTGCAAGACGCCGATTTAACCGTTGTGAACCTGGAAGCCCCTTTAAGCGATATCGGCAGTGAAGTATGTAAAAGTGGGACCGTATTCAAAGGCAATACCCGCCATGTAAAGGGCCTGACCGCCGTACCTCTTTCTGCCGTCACCCTGGGGAACAACCACCTGTTTGATTTTGGTGTTGATGCATTCAGACAAACCGCCAAGGTCCTGGACCGCAACAACATAGCCCGCACAGGTGCCGGCATGACCAAAAAAGAGGCTGAAGCGCCTCTGATTATGGAAGCCAAGGGGATTCGCATTGCCATTGTCAACATCAGCGAAGGTGAAGATCTGACAACCGCCGACTCCGGACCGGGGGTGGCCGGGTGGGACATTGGAGGTGCCTGTGCCCGCATCAAAAATTTAAAAACTGAGACATCCCAAACGCTTCATGCCGTGATCGTCGTGGCCCATTGCGGCTTGGAATATATCCCCTTTGCGCCGGAATACGTAACAAACGCCTTCAGGGAATTGGCAGATGCCGGTGCCGACGCCGTAATAGGCCATCATCCCCATGTGCCCCAGGGGCTTTTCTTCCATGGAAAAACGCCGGTGTGCTGCAGCCTGGGAAATTTTGTCTTTTACCAACCCACCAACTTTTTCTGGCGAAAAATAGGCTATATGGTGCGCCTGCATATCAGCAAACAAGGGCTGGCCGGGTTGGATATTGAACCCTACCGGATTTATGAGCAGGGCCTTCAGATGCTTGCAGGGCCGGACCGGGATTATTTTTTCAAACGGTTCACGCAGATCAGCGAGCCTCTATCTACACCCGAAGGCAGTAGGCAGGCCTGGCAGGGCTTTTTGGACTATTACGGAGTCTCCGGATTCAGAAATGAAGTCAACATGATGTTAAACAAACTGGAAGACACCCCGGGCAAGGCAGCGGCCATGTTCAGAAACCGGTTAACCACGGCCCAGCATTTTCACCACTGGAAAGATCTGCTCACCCGTGTGGTGCAGGACAAGATGGGACAAAGCCCGGCCTGGGCCCGGGACCTGGCCCGGGAGTGGCTGACAAGGCAGATGGAAAATGAGTGATAAAAAAAAGATTACCCTGCTTGTGACCGACTCGGGACTTGGCGGACTTTCCGTGTGTGCAGGCATGGCCGCAAGGTTTGCCAATGATGCACGGTACGAGCGCATTCACCTGGTGTATTTCAATGCCTGGCCTGAACAGGAAAAAGGGTACAGGCACTATCCGAATCCGGCGGCCCGGGCCAAGGTGTTTCACAATGCCATGACAGCCATGGCCAAATATAACCCCGATCACATTTACATTGCCTGTAACACATTGTCCGTGGTCTATCCGTTTACCCGGTTTGCAAAAGAGACGACAATTCCCGTCACCGGCATCGTGGACCATGGAGTTCAGATGATCTATAATGCCCTGACCCGAAATGTGTCAGCCAGTGCCGTAATTTTTGCCACCCCGATCACCATCCATGAGAACAGCCATAAAAAGGCTTTAATTGACCGTGGGATTGCCCCGGAACGTATCATCACCCAGGGATGCCTGGCCCTTGCAGGTAAAATTGAGCGGACCCCGTTTAGTAACGAGGTCAAAACGTTGATTGATGAATTTGCTGCCCAGGCAGCCCACAATCTGAAAAATGCCGGGTCCACTGTGTATGCCGGGCTTTGCTGCACCCATTTTGGGTATTGTAAAAACATTTTTAAAAATGCGTTGGCCCGCCATACCAACAGAAAAGTAGAAGTTTTAAACCCAAACGAAGCCATGACCGATGTGGCCTGCCAGGGCATTATTCCCGGCGGATCACCGCAGATATCCATAAATATTGTATCCAGGGTCTCATGGAAACCCGCAGGGATCAAAGCCTATGAGCGACTGCTGTCCAAGGTTTCACCGGATGTGGCCGATGCCCTGAAAAACTATCGGCTGGACAGGCAGCTGTTCCGCGTAGAGATTGAATAACGGCCATGGGCCGACCTGGTCTATCAGCACCCAGACTTCGGCCCACAACAAAGATAAAAAGAATCCAGTTACTTGCTGGAGACTTTCATATAAAAAGGCAAAACATGCACCGTATTTTATTGATCACCAGTCCCGGCGGGGATGCCCAGGGCTGGGGCAACATGGCCGTAACCCAGGAAATTGCAAAGGCCATCAGGGGGTCGGGCAAATCTTCCGACATCGCATTCGTATCAGACATGGACGGATTAATCCAAAAGCTTGATTCCTGCAAATTCGATCTGGTCTGGAGTGCGCTGTACCATGTAACGGAAAACGAAGCCACCATCGGCATGGGCGGCAACGGTGAAGAGTGGGTAGCCGACATCCTGGACAAGCGCAGGATTCCCTACATCGGCCCGGATGCGGCCACCATGAAGGCGCTGATTCACAAAACCGCCACCCACAACCTCCTGGGCAAGGCAGGCGTTCCCATTCCCTACCATTACCAAATTGAACAGGGTCACCCCCTGCCGGATCTGGTGTTCCCGGCCTTTGTCAAGCCAACGTATGAAAGCCGATCTGTAGGAATTAGCGATAACAGCGTGGTAAACACCGTCGAAGAATTGGAAGCCCAGGTGGGTTTTATCCATAAAAATTATAATCAACCCGCCCTGGTGGAGGAATACCTGCCGGGCCAGGAATATACGGTGCTGATGCTGGGTAACGGCGCATACCAGGAGTTCTTACCCGGTATGATCACAGTGGACCCCAAACTTTTTGGCAGATACCCCATCCTAAAGGCAAGTCTGCGGGGTGTAGGTGCCACCAGAATCCAGCCGGCCGGTGAAATCTCCGAAAAACTCATAGATGTTACCGTCAAGGCAATGAAAGCGTTGAACTGCCGGGACCATGTCCGGGCCGACATGCGCCTGGACAGCCAGGGAAATGTAAAAATCATTGAGGTAAACGGTATCCCGGGCCTTAAACCAGCGAAGAGCTGGGCGCCCCAGCTTTACACCCTTCACCATGCATCGGAAAAAGGAGAAATGGAAGATTACCGCAGCCTGATCAACCATATCGTCAACTCTGCCCTGGTCCGGTACGGCATTGCCTGATCACCAAACAAGCTCTTCGGAAGAAGAAAATGCGATCCGGCAGGGGGCCATCTCTTTAAGGTAGGACAATTTTTGGGTTTCACGGGCCAGGGCTTCGCTGACAAGAAAGTCGGTTGTATGCATGGTATCTTTGATAATCACCGCCCGGACCTTTTCAGGGGGCACCGGACCAATGGTCTGGAATCCTGCCTGAATGGCCTTTTCCTCACTGGGCAACCGGACCGGAATGGACGCTTTTTTAAGGGACATGGCAGTCAAGGCATTCATGATAGTGGCCTGGTAATCCATGCCGGCAAATACTTTTTCGGTGATGATGTCCGCATTGCCTAAGCCGATGGCATTGCCCGCCGTGTTTGGGGACAGGTCCAGGATCACCAGCCGTTTGGCACAAAGGCTTTGGGAAAAATCATCTTCCATTAAATCACAGGTTCTGCCGGTGACATTGGGGTCCATGCCTGATCCGCTGATCTCCTTGCCGATTTGCCGGACCACCAGCAGGTCCAGATTTTTATACGGCAGGCTGGGAAAATGGGCTTTGGCCAAGGCTAAAAGGTCCGGCTCCCGGGTGCTGATTTGGGCCGCCGGTATCACCTCAATTTTCATTATCTGGTCATAGGCGTCTTCCACCACACCGATGCCCAAACAGAGGTTGGTTTGTTCAATAATCGTATCGCCCATGGCTTTGAGAAGCTTATGAAATCCGTATTTCAGGGCAAAATTATGATAGGTCAAAGCGCCTTTGTGTTTACCCATGCCCACCACAAGCATTTTGTAAAGCCCACTTTCCACATCGCCTTTGAATTTGGTATGGGGCTTGATGCGGTTAATGCAGATACTGTGGTCCGCTTCCATGGCCTTTTTTGAAAAGTAGACAGGCACTGCATCAAAGACGCGGCCCACTTCAACCGCATCCATTTGTGAGGCAATGGTTGCCTGGCAGGCGTCAGGTGTCACGCCTAATTTAGCGAGGGTTTTTTCCTGGCCTTCTGGGGTGGCACTGCCGTGGCTTCCCATGGCCGGGATGATGACGGGGTGGGCCCCTTTGTCTTTGATGCTCCGGCAGATTTGCCTCACCATCGCCGCAATTTTGTTAATGCCCCGGCTGCCCACACCGACGGCCACGGTCTGCCCGGGTTCAATGGGTGACTGATCCAGCGCCTGGTCCAGTTGTGCTTTCAGATCCTTTGCCGGATCCGGCAGTGCCATGGACGGCAAAGCCAGTTTTACCCGGTAAAACCCGGGGAAATTAAATTTTTTTTCAAGATATCCTGGGTATCGCATTTTTTGACTTTTCCAATAACAGCCATGGGCTGACCTGACATATCAGCACCGAGGTGTAGCCCACAACAAAGTAAAAAAGTAATTCAACAACTTATTGGAACTTTCTTATAAACGGCACTTTCCTTACTGGGGTAAGCACACACATATCGTGGTGGTACCGGCCTGCTCGGACAAAGAGAAGTTGATGCTTCCACCATGCAGTTGTGCCGTGAGCATGGCCGAATAGGTTCCAATACCGGAGCCCTGGGGTTTGCCGTAAGTAACAAATTTGTCAAAGAACTTATCACGGATGGGCTCGGGGATAAGCCCCTGGTTTTCTATCTCTATATTGATATTGTTTTGTTTGGGGCCAAGCATCCGGATGGCAATGGTTCCGCCGTCAGGGGAGGCCTCCAGGGCATTGGAGAATAAATTATTAATCATGATGTAAAAAAGCATCTCATCGCATGAAATTATGTAGGGCCTGCCGGTATCGGCAGGATCTGCGTTGATTGATATGCTCAACCGGATCTGCCGTTTTGCCATCTGTCTGCCAAACACCATGGTGATGCGGTCAAAAACAGGCATGACATCCACCCGGGCCACATTTACCGGACAAACATTCTGCTCCATTTTATGCAGCACCATGGTCCGGTTGAGCATATCAATCATGGTAAAACAGGCATTAATTTGTTCCTGGGCCAGATTTTGCCGGGTGGTTTTTTCCAGAGTTTCAGAGTGCTTCATAATCTGGGCGACCCCCAACACCGCCTGAATCGGGTTCTTCAGATCATGGCGGTAAATCTGTTCCATTTGTTCACGCAGTTCAATATTTTCTTTAAGAATCCGGTTCTGGTATGCCAGTTCCTTTCTGGCCAGGGCCAGCTCCAGGTGGGTTTTTACCTTGGCGCGAATGACGGCAAAGTTAAAGGGTTTGGTAATATAGTCCACAGCCCCCATCTCCAGCCCCTTGGTTTCATCCACAGCTTCGGTCAGACTGCTGACAAAGATGATCAGTACGTCTTTTAGCCCGGGATCTTCCTTGATTTTCCGGCATACTTCAAAACCGTCCATCCCCGGCATAAGGATGTCCAACAGTACGATGTCAGGCACATCCTCCCGGATACTTTTCAAGGCACTGTCCCCGTCCGTTGCGATCCGGACCTGGTAGTTGCCGCTTAAACACGCCACCAGTGCGTCAATATCCGGTTCGCAGTCGTCAACCACCATCACTGACTGTTTATGTATGGCTGTTTGCTCCTGCCCCATAATTTTCCCTTTATATGTATCCCTTTAGCACTGCAACGTTTTGATTTCATCATCATGGTCTGCAAATTCTATGGCAATGGCTCTGAATGTTTCGGCGTGGTGTTTAAACACCGCCACCATCTCAGGGTCAAAATGTTTTCCCTCTCCCTCAAGAATAATGGCCATGGCTTGGGAATGGGGAAAAGGCGGCTTATATACCCTTTTGGAAACCAGCGCATCATAAACGTCTGCGATGGCCATCAATCGCCCTTCCACAGGGATGTTATCTCCTGAAAGTCCTCGGGGATAGCCGGAGCCGTCCCACTTTTCATGGTGGGTCAATGCAATGGAGCCTGCGCAGTTCAGATAATCGCCTTTGTCCAGACGTCTTTTGCCGGACAGCAACACCTCATATCCATGCATGGTATGGGTTTTCATCACATCGAATTCTTCTTTGGTCAGTTTCCCGGGTTTTTTAAGGATGGCATCAGGTATGGCAACTTTTCCGATATCATGCAACGGTGCACATTTATAGATCCGGTCAATGGTCTCTTCATCTAGTATTTGACTGAACTTGGGTAAAAATTTAAGCTGGTTAGCAAGCGCTTTGATGTAATGTTGGGTCCGCTTGATATGCCCACCGGTCTCAGGATCTCGAAATTCAGCCAGAATGCCGATGCTTTCCATGCTGATTTCCTGGGTTAACAATACTTCCCGGGTTCTCTTGGCGACCAGGCTTTCCAAATGGTCCTTGTGTTGTTTCAATTCCAGATGATTTTTAACACGGGCTTTGACCAGTGCCGCCCTGAAGGGCTTTGTAATATAATCCACCGCCCCTAAGGCAAGTCCCTTGGCCTCATTTTCCTCTTCGGACAAGGCCGTCAGAAACACCACGGGGATATCCCGGGTGGCGGTTTTGGACTTAAGCCTTTCACACACTTCGTATCCGTCTATGCCGGGCATCATGATATCCATAAGAATAATATCCGGTGGATCTTCCTCAATAAGTTCCAGGGCTGATTCCCCGTCCATGGCCACACTGACCCGGTAATCGTCGCCAAGGGCTTCCACCAGAATATCCACATTGGTTTCAACATCATCTACAACAAGTACGCGCATTTGAGATAAGTCGGTCATAATTTATCCTACATCTTCCAATTTCACCATTATCTTTTCAAGGATTTGTGCCGCCGGTTTGAATTGGTACCGGGAAATCAGGCGATCAAGCTCTGCTATATCAGACTCCATATGCTTTGGCCATGCCAGGTTGCTCATTTTTTTTATTCGGTCTTTTGCCGGCTTGGCCTCCCGTTTTTTTACAAACAGGGCAAGGTCAACCAACATCAGGGCCAGTTCTTTTTCGGATTTGATTTCCTTATTTTCCGGCAACGGGGCATCCTTGACAATGGCACCCGTCAATTGTTGATCCACCGAAGACAAAACAAGGGACAACGCCTGGGAAAACAGAGCCATCAGGGTGTCGTATTCAGATGACCTCCTGTCACGGAAGGCGGTTTCCAGGTCGGCTGCGGCCGCCTGCAGGTCCGTCATGCCGACATTGCCGGCCACACCTTTGATGGAATGGGCCAGCCGCCGGGCATCCGCATCCTGTCCTTTTTCAATGAGCGTCTTTAATTCCCGGTCGGCGTGTGCATAACTTTGTTTGAATTTCTCCAGCAGGTCCAGGTAGAGTACCTCATTTTGGTCCATACGGGAAAGGGCCCGGCGTACGGATATTCCCGGAACATCAACCAGGGAGCTCTCTTTCTCCTGCTTTTGCTCAAAGCCCCTTGGCAATGGTCTGTCTCCAGGCTTTATCCATCGGGAAAGGGTCTGGAACAGTTCGTTTAAATCAATGGGCTTGCTCACATGGGAATCCATGCCCGCAGCCATGGCCTTTTCCCGGTCCCGGGGCATGGCAGAGGCCGTCATGGCCACAATGGGCAGATCCTTGGCGGTTTTATGCCGCCGTATTTCCCGGGTCGCCTGGTACCCGTCCATCACCGGCATTTGAAGATCCATGAGAACCAGGTCAAAATCCTGGGACAAAACCATGGAAAGGGCTTCTTTTCCATTATTTGCGATCCGGACAAAAAATCCGGCGCTTTCCAGAATTTCCTTTGCAACCTGCTGGTTGATGTCGTGGTCCTCTGCCAGAAGAATTTTGGCCCCCAGAACAGTTCTGGAAAGCGTTTGTTTTTCACTTTTTTGTTTGGGGGCCTTTTGGGGGCCAAATGCCATGGGCAAGGTAAAAGAAAAGGTACTGCCTTTTCCGGATGTACTTTCAAGGGAAATTTGTCCACCCATCATCTCGACAATCCGTTTTGAAATGGCAAGCCCCAATCCTGTGCCGCCGTACTTCCGGGTTGTGGAGGCATCTGCCTGGCTAAACACTTTGAACAGTTTTTTCTGCTGTTCCGGTGTCATACCGATTCCGCTGTCTTTAACGCAGAATTTTAAAATCACCCGATCTTTTTGCCTCTCAAGCAGATCCACCGACACAATGATGTGACCTTTCTCCGTGAACTTCACTGCATTGTTGCCAAGGTTGACCAGGACCTGGTTCAGCCTTAGGGGGTCACCTTTCAGGTTGTTGGGGATTTGGGGATCCACCTTGAACAGCACTTTAAGATCTTTTTTTGCAGCGGCCTTGACCGTAATCAGACCGGCAAGTTTTTCCATGGTTTCATCCAGGCTGAAATTCACAATTTCCATGTCCATCTTGCCGGCTTCAATCTTGGAAAAATCCAGGATATCGTTTATCAGGTTCAGCAGGGATTTGGCCGAGGTATCAATTTTGGTCGCGTAATCCGTTTGCCTTGTATCCAGGGGAGTTTTCATAATCAGATGGGTCATACCGATGATCGCATTCATGGGGGTCCGGATTTCATGGCTCATATTGGCCAGGAATTGACTTTTTGCCTGGTCTGCTGCCAGGGCTTTCTGCTTTTCCTCCCTGGCCACGGCCACGGCCAGGGCCAATTTTTCGTGACTCTCCCTCAAAGAGGCTTCCGCTTTTTTAAGTCTATTGTTGGAAAAAAGAATAATGCCCAGGATGGTACATGAGACAAGGGTCATGCCCAGAATCCATTTCCACAGAAGGGTCCAGTTGGTTTGATGTTCAAACTGCATGCGGATCCAGTCATCCCGAATTCTGTTTTTTTCAGATTCCGGCATGTTTGCCAAAATTTTGTCAAGGATGGAGGCCAGTTGGGGCCAATCCTTTCGTACCCCCATGGAGAGTTCAAATTCGTAGGGGGTCACAGCGGAAATTTTGATATTGGTCAGTCCTGTCTGTTTGGAGCAATAGGTAATGGAGGCAAGGTTTCCCACAAATACATCTGCTCTGTTTTGGCTGACCTGCTTTAGGCCCTCGCTTACCGATTCAACGGGTAACAGTTTAAGTTTTCCAAAATCTTTTTGGAGAATTTCCTGGGATATATAGCCATTCACCACGGCAATTGTCTTGCCTTCCAGATCGTCAAGTCCACTGATAAAAGGAAAATCCGTTCTGGCGGCAATAACCATGGGAAAAGACAGATATGGCTTGGTGAAATTAAGAAACTGGGCCCGCTTTTGACTGGGGGTAATGCAGGGAAACAGATCAATCTCTTTTTGCCGCCCCTTGTCCATCGCCTGTTGCCAGGTCAGGCCGGTCTGGGCCTGCAGGGAGATATTGAGCTGTTTTTCAATTTTTTTGATATATTCAGAAGCCAGGCCTGAATACCCGTACTCCTGGGAATAGAATTCAAACGGTGGCCAGGCAGGATCAATCCCCAGCCGTAAGGCAGGATGGGATTTCAACCATTCTTTCTCTTCGTGTGAGAGCAGGAGCATGGTTTTCTGATCCGCATCCTCAAAGTCTTCCATCCAGTGCTGGTTGATCAGCCGATGGGATTCCTGGGAGATATTTTCAATGGCTTTGTTAATGGATGAAATCAGAAGGGGCCAGTCCTTGCGGATGCCAAGGCAAAGTCTGGATGCCGGCCAGGGTGCCGGTGCTGCAATTTTGAGAGTATTAATACCCTTTTTATTTAACAGGTATTTAATTACCATAAGATTTCCGACATAGGCATCGGCTGTCCCGTTCGCCACATTCTCAAGGGCCTCGGCCGTATTCTTAACCGGTTTAAGCATGATTTCAGGATATTGTGCCTTCAACCTGGACTGCAGAAAGTAGCCTTCTTCAATGGACAGGGTTTTTCCGGCCAGATTTTCTATGCCGGAAATGGCAGGCGTCTGTTTGTTCGTCACAATGACATAGGGGCTGACAAAATAGGGCGTGCTGAATGAGAGCCACTGCTCCCGCTCCTTTTCTTTGACCATACAGGTGATGCCGTTTGCCTTACCCGCTTTTATCAGATCCGCCATCTGGGTCCAGGTGTAGTCGCTGATGACGTCAAACCGGATGCCCAGCCGGCGTCCGATCAGATTGACATAGTCAGCCGCCACCCCTTTATACCGGCCGGTTGAATCTGCAAAGCCAATGGGCGGACAGCCGGCGTCTCCTAACAGCCGGATCACCTGGTGGGATTTCAGCCAGGCTTTTTCTTCCTGGGTCAGGATATTGGGCATGGCGTTGTTCCCAAGCCGTCTCAGTAAAGGATCTTTGATCCAGCGCGCCTCGATATCAGCCAGTTCAACATAGTACATGTCGGTAAGGCCTTTGTTGACCGTCTCTAAAAGCGTTGGATTATTTTTTGCCACACCCGCATAGATGGGTTGCGTCATTTTTCCCTGGCGTAAAAGGCCGTATTTGCCCTGTTCTCCCCTTTGTTCAAGCTGGGCCGAGACATAAGGCAGTTCTGCAAAAAAGATGTCAAAGGCGCCTTGGGATGCTTTCTGGAGTAGATCCTGATCCGTGGGCTGCACCAGAAAGACTCTGTCGCTTGCCTGTAAATGGTTTAACTGAGTGGTACCGGCATCTGTGCCGACAACTTTTCCCTGTAAATCGGCCAGTGTTTTGGGCGCATCCGGACCTAGTTTATAAAAGAAACCGCTTTCTATCCGGTAAAAGGTTCTGGAGAAGGCAATGGTTTTTTCCAAGTCTTTTGACTTGTAGAGCCCTGAATGGATATCAGCCCTTCCATCCTCAACTGCTTTTAGGGATTCTTCCCAGCTGAAAAACTTAAAATTTATTTTCCGGCCGGTTTTAGTTGCCCACAGCCGCCACACATCCACCAGCATACCGTACGGATGGCCCGCAGCGCTGATCATGGACATGGGCGGGCACTCATTGCAGCAGGCAATGGTCAATACATTGGTCTCCTGTTCCTGGGATCTGCCGGTCCATTTACGAAAAACAGCGGCTTTGTCAGCCTGTGGTATGTCCTGCATCCCTTTTCGTACAATTTCGGCCAGGGCGTTATTCCCTTTACGCACGGCGCATAGCCAGTCGGCTTCGTAAAGCGGCTCCTGGTCAAAATACCGGTACTGATTCAGTATCCCCTTTTGTTTGAGCATGGCCAAAGCGATATTGGTATCTTTGACAAACGCAAGAATATCACCCGACTTAACAGCGTCAAACAGGGCCTGGTTATCCGGATATACGGCCAGTGTGGCATCAGGCATTTTTTGTTTCAGGTAATCAATGGCAGCATCTCCCTTGATGATGCCAATGCGAAAACCACGTAAATCTTCCAGCCGCTTTACGCCCAGGATATTTTTTTTCACAAAAAAATGGGTCCTGACCTTCACTACAGGCTCAATGAAATCAAGGGTTTTGTTTCTTTCCCGGCTGAAAAAACACCCGGCATGGACATCGGCATCTCCATTTTGTACGGATATAAGCGTTTGGTAAAAGGGGACGGGCCTAAAAACAACTTGTATTCCGGTCTTACCGGCCCAAAGTTTCCAGATATCCACCACCAGGCCTGCAGGGTGGTTCTCCTGATCCAGGAAATAATAGGGGGTGCTGTCCGTGCCCACAGCTACGACAACCTGTTTGGGTGGGCTGCCTGCCCAACAGGTGCCCGTCGTAGAAATAGATACGAATAAGATGATTAAAATATATTTTAATCCGGTCATATATCTATATGAGTACATTTTGTTTTCCGACAGAATTTTTTTTAAAAAGAACCTTATTACGTTAAGTTGGAAAAAGCAACTGCCCGTTTCGTACCGCAGCGCTGACGCATCAAAATTTATTATCAATGATATCAGGGGGGCGGAGCGACATCTAAAATTATTTTGTCGCAAAATTATAATAGACACTCTGCAGGTCTTTTGATAATGTAACGTGGATGTGTGTGAGTTCACCCACNAATCGAAACGTTACATTTGAGGAGAAAACGCTGTGATAAGCCAGTGTGGTCGGCAGATTAAAAACGCAGAACTTGAACAGATTCGCGAGACGGTAAAGACATTTTCGAATTTAAGTCAGAA
>NZ_KB893110.1 GCF_000373985.1 Desulfobacter curvatus DSM 3379 | reverse complement strand
ATAATAGATTAAAATACGTATGTCAAATAATATTTACATACCATTAAGGGCGCGTACATTTCTCTGTCTATAGCCTGTTTGATTAAAATGTGAGTGCGTAAAATAAAAATTGACATTTTTCAACTATTCATCGATAAGAACTTTAGACTCTCAAGGTATATAAACAAGGCTATCGAAATCCAGCCCAAGCGAAGTGATTTGTATTTTAAGGCTATGTTCCCTTTAATTGTTGAAACTAATGCCTGATAATGTCAAAAACCGCTGTAGTAAGGCTTTGAATCTGCTTTAACAGGCGTTGACGCTCTAAAATGGAAACACCTTTAACCATCTATCTTTAATTGGTTTTCAACATCTAAAGGGAACATAGCCTTATAAAATCAGAGCGTTGTAATGTTGAAATTTACAAAAAAGGGAATTATTCAAAGCTCTCATTAGGCTGGTGGTGAGTGTAAACCGACTTGGATTTTCAATCCCAAGATAGATCAGCTATTCAAGCGTGAAATGATAATGTCAAAAGGAACATGAAGAGAAACGTTAAATCTGATTAATTAGTTTTTATAGTCCAGCCCCAAAAAAGATTCTAAAAAGTTTCAAACTCAGAGAGGTCATTGCCATGAAAAAGTGGGAAGTTAAAGCGTTAATGCAATCAATATTATCGTGCATTCCTTACGGTAAAAAATTAAATAGATTTTTGCAAAAGCGAATTACAAAAAGATTAATATTAAATGATAAAAGATTTCAAACCAAATTGAAGCAATGTGCAGAGCATATTAATTTATCCCGGAAAAACTCTCTAATTTTTAAAGAACCATTCACGGCATTAGAACTTGGCACAGGATGGCATCCGATCGTTCCTATCGGGCTATGGCTATGTGGGGCCTCTCATGTATATTCTGTCGATATACAGCCTCTAATTTCTGATAATGAAGTGCAAGAAACCCTAAAATTTTTTGCCAGGTATGCTGAAAATGGACACTTAAAGAATCTATTGCCATTTGCACGAGAAGAAAAAATAAAAAAAATGAAAGAAATAATAAATCATTGCAAAGGCGGAATAGATGTTTCTGTCTTGGGTAAATTTGATATTGATATAATTGTCGGAGATGCATCGAATGTGTCCATTCCAAAAAATAAAATAGATTTTTTTGTATCAAATTGTGTACTCGAACATATAGAACCTGAGGCATTAAAAAAAATATTTAAAAGGTTTAAAAAAATCTCATCACAAAATGGGATCATGTGTCATTTGATTGATCTTGCAGACCATTACGCAGATTTTGACGGTTCTATAGGTGTATTTAATTTTTTAAAATTTTCCAATGAAGAATGGACCAAATACAATAATAGTTTTCACTATCATAACCGGCTTAGGGTCTCTGATTACAGAAATATATATGAAGAATGTGGTTTTTCAGTTGTTGATGAAATGAACAGAAGAGGGAATCTTGAAGATATTTCCAATTTACCTATTGCAAAGGAATTCCAATCTTATTCTTCAGACGATCTGTTGGTTTGGAGATCTCGAATTGTAGGAACTTCTTCTAAAAACGAATAAGCCCAAACGAATTGATGAAAAGGAATCGACTGGACTGATATATGATATATCCAGTTTTGATAGTTCGGCACCATTATTTGAAAATTTGTTCCGAAAAAATTGGAGGATAGAAACTGATGTTCATTGGGTATTGGATATCGCTTTTCAAGGTTGACCGCAGACCTGATTTTGGGTATGGTCCCACCAATTTCATCGTAGATTCAGGCAGGGACACCTAATTTGAGGAACTTCCATGATTGACTTAGATACTATTCGGGAAGATGTCCGGAGACTGCACGGGCAGGCGACTGCGTCCGGACCTGCGCGGCTCTGGTTTCAGATCTTTAGCTTGGCCTGGAAGGAACCGCTCTTCTTCCGCATCCTGGTTCTTCGCCATTATCAATGGAGTAATCGCAAGAGATTGCGCAACCTCCCCCTGATGTGGATCGCCAACTTACGCCTCAAAGCCTATGTTGAGATCAACACCCTTGCCATTGGTCCCGGCCTGCGTATCTACCACGGGGACGGAATCGTGATTGCCAGCGGTGCCGTGATCGGTCGCGGAATGACCCTTGAGCACCAGGTGACCATCGGAAACCGGATCGGCCACGAAGGTGAATTAGGGTGCCCCACGATTGGAGACGATGTTTTCATCGGTGTCGGCGCCAAGGTATTAGGTGCCATTCGTATTGGAAATAATGTTCGCATCGGTGCGAACTCAGTTGTAATCCACGATGTCCCCGACAACGCCACTGTAGTCGGAATCCCGGGAAAGGTGGTCCGCATCGCCGGCATGAGTCCAACAAAAGATGATGTTGAAACGGACTGAACCTATATTTGTTCTCTATGTACTTCAGCCGCTGGACGTTTTCTGTAGCCTGCAGAGGTAAAGATTTCGACTGTGTTTGTCCGGTGTCTTGTTTTCGGTTATTCTACTATTTTGGAGATTTATTATGAAAGGTAGGCGATTTTCAGGTAATCGTATCAATATTATGCAACTTGTGTGGAACTTGGGCATGGGAGGCCTGGAGAAGCTTGCTATTGACATATGCAGTCATCTTCCACAAGATCAATTTTCAACGTCCATATGTGTTCTTCAACCGGGAGGTGCCATGGAAAGCCGAGTCGATTCCGACCGTGTGGATCTACTATGTGTTCGGCAGAATTGCGGCAACGACCCCACGGTTCCTTTTAGACTCGCACGACTGTTGCGGAAACGGAAGATTGACGTCCTTCATTCACATGCATGGGGCACATTGCTGGAAGGCATCTTTGCGGCCAAACTGGCACGTGTGCCGGCAGTAATCCACTCAGAGCACAGCACAACCGACCGTCGACGCAGACGCATTATCGCCCAACGTGCTGGTTGGGGAATGCTGAATCAAGTCGTTGCCGTCTCGGATGCAGTTGCGGACAGGATGACAAATATCGTTAAGTATCCCAGGAACAAAATCCATGTAATTCCCAACGGCGTAGACCTTAAACAGTTTCGACGACTTAGTTCCCCAAGACAAGAATTGCGCGAACAATTTGGCCTGTCCAGTATCGAATTTCTCATCGGAATGGTGGCTCGCTTTATGCCTTTTAAAAACCATGCCGGGGTTCTGCAAGCCCTTCCCAAGCTTCATGCCGCAGGAATTGACGCGCACTTGGCGCTGGCTGGCAGCGGACCTTTACGCGAACAACTGGAAAACCTATCCGAATCGCTCGGAATAACAGATAAAGTGCATTTCCTGGGAAACATCAACGAAACTTGCCGGTTTCTGAATTCGCTTGATGTGTTTGTGTCCAACTCCACCTCCGGCGAGGGGTTATCCCTTGCCGTTCTCGAAGCGATGGCCTGCGAGGTTCCAGTACTTGCAACCGCAGTTGCGGAACACCCTAACGTTTTGAATAATGGAAGGGCTGGCAGTCTAATCCCTCCCGAAAACGAGGATGCCTTGGTTGAGGCGCTTCTTCATTTGGCAAAAAAACCGGAAGTCCTAACAGCCCTGGGTCAGGCAGGCCGACGACGTGTCTTGGATAAATACAGCTATGATGGCATGATGAAAGCCTACCAGCAATTATACAGGCGTGAGACCGGTATCGGTAGACTATACGCATGAGTGAAATATAGTCACCAAGATGATCCATTACTAATATGGGCAATGTCTGTCCACCAATAAATCGAAATTATTAACAGAGTTGTTCTGTATATATAATTAAGTTGTGAAAATTCTCTCTTTTTCATATTGCTTTCCCAATAAGGTCAATCCCAATTGGGGGATTTTTGTTTTTCAACGTCTTAAAGCGCTATCAAAGTTTGTTGATTTACAGGTTTGTTCGCCGATTCCATGGTTTCCCTTTCTGGTTCCTGGTGGAAAGGTTGTCCATGAAAATTGGAAGGGGCTTGAAATTTCAAGACCCCGGTTTTTTTATACACCTAAAATATTTAAGAACAATGACGCCCGATTTTACGCCAGGGGGATTTTGCCCTGGGTTAAAAAATTTTGTAGTGCCCGGCAGGCTGATATCTTGGACGCTCATTTTGTTTGGCCGGACGGGGTCGCTATCTCCCTAATAGCAAAACATCTTGGGATCCCATATGTGATTACGTTACGTGGGAAGCTATTTGAATGCATGAAAGAACCTTCCCAGGCCCGGCAGTGTGCTGAGGCTCTGAAGGGGGCATCTGCGGTGATAAGTGTTTCTAGCGGCCTGGCCGAGGCGGCCATTGAATTGGGCGCAGATCCAGCAAGGATAAGTATCATTCCCAATGGAGTGGATGCCGAAAATTTCAATATCAAAGACAAGAACGCCTGCAGAAAGTCACTGGGCCTACCTGAAGATAAAAAAATATTGGTTACGGTGGCTCATCTTGGTCATCGCAAAGGACACCATGAGATGATTAAGGCGCTTGCCGGTTTGCCCGAAAATGTATGCCTGGTTCTTGTAGGCGGTCCTGCTCAGGGGGGGACCCATGAGACCATCATGGCAGAAGCAAAAAAATCAGGTGTAAAAAAGCGTATTTTACTTGCAGGCCCCCAACCATATGACCAGGTGGCCAGGTATTTCAGTGCAGCTGATGCCAGTGTTTTGGCCTCCTATAGAGAAGGCTGCCCGAATGCCGTTCTGGAGAGTCTTGCCTGCGGCACACCGGTGATCGCAACAGATGTAGGCGCTGTGCGCGATATTCTACCGGTTCCTGATGCCGGTTGCATTGTACCCAGAAAACAGGTTGAGCCATTAAAAGAAAGTATTAAAAAGGTTTTGTCTACAAAATGGGATCCTAAATCTGTGCTCGAGAATAGCAGGGTCCGGTCATGGGAACAGGTAGCTCTTGAAGTCCAAATGGTGTTTAAAGAAGTAGCTGGAGAGTAAAACGGTTTCCAACAGGCTTTATATCAAACTTAATTGGGGTAACTTAAAACCGTTCAATCAAAACGTGAATTTAGTTTTTCTTGATACCCGGATAGGACCATTAGTTAATGAAAATTAAACAGTATAAATCTTTTCCTTTTAGAGATTGGGATAATTATGTTTTGTCTCATCCTGATTCCAATGTATATCATCTGTCGGGATGGAAAAATGTTATTGAGAAAACATATGGTCATAAAACTTATTATTTGGCAGCCACTGATTCAAACGAAAAAATAGTAGGAATATTACCTCTTGTACATTTAAAACACATTCTTTTTGGTAATTCCCTTGTCTCTCTGCCTTTTGTAGACATTAGTGGTATTTTATCGAATGATGAGAACGTTGAATCAATGCTGATTGATTTTGCGTTGGATTTAGGACGCCAACTAAACGCGGAATCTATAGAATTGCGTCAATCCAAGCAGCTAAACTTTTTGGATGAAGGAAAATTCCTTAGCAAAAAGGATGAAATCATTCCTGTAACAAAACTGGCAGGACATAAAGTCAGAATGGTGCTTCAATTGCCGGAATCATCTGATACTCTTTTGAAGAGCTTTAACTCAAAGTTTAGAAACAAAATCAAAAAACCGATTAAAGCAGGATTAAAATGCATAATTGGTTCAAGTGAGTTAATAGAAGACTTCTATGAAGTTTTTGCTGTAAATATGCGAGATCTTGGTTCTCCTGTTCATTCGAAACAATTATTTAAAAATATTTGCACAGAATTTCCAAATATGGTGAAAATTGGGGTGGTATATCACGACAAGCGCCCCATATCGGGGATTTTTGTGATAGAATTCAAAAAAGTAATTTTTAATCCTTGGGCGTCTTCTTTAAAGTGTTTTAGTAGTTTAAGAGCGAATACACTTCAATATTGGTGTTTGTTAAAGCATGCCTGTGACAATGGCGTTAAAAGCTTTGATTTTGGTAGATCGTCACCAGATGGGGGCACTTATGTGTTTAAAGAGAAATGGGGAGCCACCTCTCATCCTCTGTTCTGGTACCACATACCGATGGGAAATCAGCGATTTTCCAATATGAACAATATGAATGTCGACACGCCAAAATATAAAACAGCAATAAATGTATGGAAGAAACTACCCATAAAAGTTACAAAAATAATCGGCCCTGCGATACGCGGGAATATAAATTTATAACGCATTAATATAACAGGTTATTATAAATAATATTAGTATGTATGCCGTAAAACCATTTATCAAAGAGACAATCAAGGAGCATGACAGAAGGCGTAGAGTTCTTGCCATTGTCGGCGATACCCAGGTGGGACTCTGGGTGGTCAGGAACTTGGCCATGAACGGCCTGACGGTTCATTCCATTGTAAAATCAAAGCATGGACAGCCGGCTCACAGCCGCTACTCCACCAGTGCATGGGTCATAGAGTCCCCGACCTACAGCCCAGGCTTTATTGATGAAATCAAGGAGCTGGTCAAATTGCTGGATGTAGGTTCCATTATGCCTGTAGCAGAAGCATACCATAATGTTTTTATAGATGTTCGGGATCAATTTGAGCCGGATGTGCATCTGTTCTCTCCTGCCCGGAAAGTTTTCGATAAAGCAACGGACAAGGATTACATGCATGATTTATGTCAAAAATTGGGCGTTCCTGTCGCTAAAGGTATGCTTCTGGATCAGTTCATGTCCGATAAAGATGCATTGAAATTTCCTCTGGTTTTCAGGACCAGAAGACAGAACATTCAAGGAGGGCAGGCACCTTGGAAAGCCGCTTATGCAGAAGATGAAGCACAGCTCCAGACTGTCTATAACCAGGTTCGGGATTGTGCAGATAACATCATTGTTCAGGAATACTGCCCCGGGGCAGAAGACCATGTTCAGGTGATGATGTACAAAGGAGAGCCGTTTATGGTGGGGGATTATATTGGTGAACACCACATGCCCCTGGCCGGAGGGGTGACCACCCAACGAATCAGCTGCAGACACCAGCCTTTGATTGATGATGCGGTGAAGCTGTTTAAGGCCATTGGATACGAAGGATTGGGCGGGGTTCAATTCCATTACGATCCTGAAACCGACAAGTACATTTTTCTTGAAATTAACCCAAGATTTATCGGGGGAACACCGACTCTGATTATGGCAGGTTTCAACACTTCTTTTCTTTTCTGGCAGAGTCATTTTGAGCCAGAAAAAATGAAAAAAACAAAGTACCGGCTGGGATTGAGATCCAGGATTCTTGGTGGGGACGCCAACTGGATGATCGGTATGATCCGGGGGGATCAATTGCCTCCGGGCCAAACGCGTCTTGGAAAGATAGAGACTATTTTGAAATTTTTGTGGAACTGTTTTCCCTGGACAAAGGATGATGCGTTTATGCTTAGAGATCCTAAGCCTTTTATGGTTGATTTTTTTCAGATGGCTAAGAAACTGGGGGCCCAGGGGCATGATATTATAGGCAATCCGGTATCTCAGGATCGTAAGCATTGATTATATCCGCAGCTTACGCAGATAGTTGCCGGTAAGTATATAGCTAAAGAATGCTTGTTAGCAATCTGGACATTGCAGATGAAAGAATTTGAATAATGAAACCGGGTATATTAGTTACATTTGATGTCGAGTGTAGCATGGGCGGGGCCTGGGGTACCGATCTTAAGCCGATCCCACCGTCAAAAGGCATGATGGGGGAATATGGTACCAGGCAATTCGGTATCCCGCTGATCTGTGAAATTTTGAATCGATATGATGTTAAAGCCACGTTTTTTCTGGAACCATTTAACGAAGAACTTGGATATCCGGGAGAGACAGAACCGGTTTGTCACTATTTGATGGCGCACGGCCAGGACGTGCAGCTCCATGTCCATCCAGGTCACTATCATTACGGTCTCCAGCGCCAGGGAAAGCCCTTCAAGATGACGGACCAGATTGCAGAACTGCCCCTGGAACTTCAGCAGCAGATGGTTTCAGAAGGTGCTGACAAGCTTACCGCATGGACAGGCCAAAACCCTATTGCCTTTAGGGCAGGAAACATGGGGGCGTCTGACGATACTCTAAAAGCTCTTCCCAAAGCCGGAATATGGATGGACAGCAGTTATACTTTTCCCTATGTGGGCGGGCAGTGCTTGTTTAAAGACAAAGAGAGGTATAACGGTTCAAAATGGTATGGAGATGTGCTTGAGGTTGCTTTGTCCGGATTTCGCCAGCCAAACTGGCCCGGACTCTATCCCAGTAAGCCTGTGGACTTGATGGGATCATCCTTTGAAGAGTGCCGGGATGCTGTAAAGATGATCTGTGATGCCGGGGCGGATGCTGTTTTGATTCTGCACAGTTTCAGCCTGTTCAAAGTAAAGGATAAACAGTATAATGGTGGAAAACTGAACCGGATTGTCACCCGGCGGTTTGAAAAATTCTGCAAATGGCTGGCTGATAACAAGACACGGTATCCAGACCGAACATTTTCTCAATTGGGAAAAATGGTCAAAGAAGAGGGATATTCTCCGAAGTCAGTCAAACCCAGCCTGATCAACAAGCCGGTTAGGGCATTGACCCGGAAGGTTGTCCAGGGATTAAATAATTTCTACTTTTTTTAACTTGTTGTATCCGCAGATACGGGTTCTGTCGATAAAAAATTTGTTAATTATCTACGGAAATCTGCGTGATCTGCGGATGAAAGAATTTGAATAATGATACCCGCTATTGCCAGAAATATATTTCGTTTACAGGAGCGTTTACTGGGACGCCCCAGCTTCCAAATCCTTAATGAATTGAATCAGAGTCAATGGTGGTCAAAGGACCGAATGGAGGAATTAAAGCAGAATCGATTAAATGCCTTAATTAATGCCGCATATATCCATACCACCTATTGGAAAGAACTCATGGATTCCATGCAGATCAAGCCTGGCGATATCCGGACATTAAAAGATCTGCAACAATTCCCTTTATTGGAAAAAGATACCCTGCGTGAAAAACGAGAGCAGATGGTTTGGAGAAACGAGGGTAAACGTGTTCAATTAGTGCGGACCAGCGGCTCTACCAATGAAGCTCTGGAATTCTATACGTCTTCCAGCAGAGAAGCCCACATCAATGCAGCCAGGATGCGGGGCCATGAATGGGTTGGTGTCCGCAGGGGAGAAAAAGAGATGTATTACTGGGGATCCCCTGTGGAATTGAGCAAACAGGACAAGATCAAGCAGTTCAGGGATTTTCTTATTAATGACGGGCTATCCAACGGTTTTGAACTGAATAAGGAACGGGTCCGGCAATATGTCTCCCACTGGATGGCATGGAAGCCCAAATGCCTGTTTGGATATCCTTCCACTTTTGTGTTGACGGTTTCCATGTGCCAGGCCATGGGGATTGATCTTGACCGGTTGAAAGATCGCGGTCTTCATGTAATTATTACCACGTCTGAAATGCTTTCGGATGTTGACCGTGATTTGATCAGCAAAGCGTTCGGAGTGCCGGTGTTTGACTCTTACGGGTTGCGAGAAGGAGGACTCATAGGGCACGAATGCGAACAGGGGACCATGCACTGCATGGATGAGCAGGTGATCCTTGAAACCATTGATCCTGAAACCCTTGAACCCACTGCTGTACAGGGAGAACTGGTTATCACTAATATTGTAGGCAAGGCGTTTCCTATAATCCGTTACAGGACAGGCGATATTGTTACACTTTCACAAAAAGAGTGCGCCTGCGGCAGAAAACTGTCCTCAGTTAAAATAAGCGGCGGCAGAGCTGTGGAATTTATTGTAACCAAAACGGGAAAATGGGTGGTTGGGTATTCTTTTATCTATATCGCCAGAATGGTAAAAGGCATTGTTAAATTCCAGGTTGTCCAGGAAGAACTGGGTGAGATTAGAATCCGGCTTGCTGTGGACACCAGATTCCCTGAAGACGGTAAAGACCAGGTCAGAAAACTGGCTCAAACCCGTTTAAACAGTGACGACAAGATCCATGTGGAAATAGTCGACGATATTGAACCGGCGCCTTCTGGAAAATACCGGCCGGTCATCAGTAAAGTAGCTGAACAGCTTTACAAAGAACAGTCCTTTACCTAACAATTCCACTCCAGCATACTGCCAAGTTCTTTAACTATTGTTTTTGGGCCGGTGGGCCACCATCCCCGGCGTCTGTATACTAATGCTTTAACGGTCTGGAAAACGGTTCTAAAATCAATTTCCAGATGGATCGGTGACTGAAATTTCAGCGGTTTCGTCTTCTGTATATCTTTCACTGCCCGGCAGATACCTGAGTAAATTTCCTCCTGAACCATATGGGGGTGCTTGCTCAAGGCGCAGTTCCTTCCCATCCCCTGTTTGGTTATGACCGTTTCTATCCACGGCATGAAGGCTAAAGCCTCCCGGCATCCTTTATCGTCGCTGGAAACGAAGATTACGGGTACACCGAACTCCCCTGCCACAGCACCATCCAGTGCAATCTCCCCGACAGTCCGATCATTGGCCCGAATATTTTTGTAAGCCTCTGAGCTGTATGTATGTGCCAGTATGGCATTTTGTGTTCCTTCCATAGCGTGGTACCCAATCATTACGACCCCTGAGAACCGGTTGTCCAGCCCGGGAAACCGACGGGCAAATCCTTTTCCCAGAATAAGCATGCACCTTTTGTCAAGCTGATCGATACAAATATTAAGGCCTTGACCGTGACTGTCCCAGACCCAGACCTCTTCTGCGCCTGAATCAAATAGCCCCCGGGCAGCGGCATTGACTTCAAGGGTGGCCTCCCGGCAGGCAAACGCATAGTCCCGGGAAACGGTAAGGGCTTTGCCGGGGCTACCTACAACGCAGGCCGGACCTTCGCAGTCAACAGCTATAATGAATTTCATTAGGTAATTCCTTGAACTATAAATAGCATTTTAATTTTAGCTCGGCATTGAATTGCATATAATTACAAAAATGTAAACCATTTGGTAATGGGGTTTCAAATATGGGTAAACTATTAAATTATAAAAACAGTACTTTTATGGTGCTTTTTATAATTTTATTGCCTTTTATAAATACGACACAAGCTATTTCATCAGAAAATGAATTAAAAAATAAGTATCTTGAAATTTTAGAAAATGGGGTAGATTGTTTTGAACCATTCTATAAAGAAACCTCTTCGACGTCGAATACGGGTTTTTTTGATCTCAGAGACTATGGTAACTGGACTCACCCAAGAAACGAATCCTATCATACGCTTTGTATTATCCCCGGCAATGGTCAGGTTGTTTTGAGCTATGCCGTCCTCCTGAAATATTCTCCTAAAGAATTTTTTGGACAAGGTCATTATAGTAGAAAAATAATTTTTGATCACCTTGTGAAAACCATTCGATGGATCTGTTTAACTAGTTCTTATGTTTCAGAACCAATTCCATTTCTTCCTGAGGCAAGGGATGATATTCGCGATGGAAAGCAATGGCACAGAAAATGGGGGCTACGACAGGATTTGTTAGGCTATCTCAGTGTGGGGGCAGCGTTGATTTGGCCTGATTTGACAAAAGAAACCAGAAGCCAGCTCGGCAAAGTGTTCGCCGGTACTGGGATTAAAGGGAGATTGACACGCTCATCAACCCCAAAAGGAAACGGTAACCATGATCAGGTTAAACAAGATTTAAGCAGCACTATTGGGGCTGCATTTCTTCTGAGTAAACATCCGGATAATGATAAATACTGGGAATTTATTACAGGTGCCGGAATTGATATGGTCAGCACAGTTAACGATTTGGTTTCCGATGAAATTGTAGAAGGTAAGAAGGTTAAATCCATAGCCTCCGGTGCCAACTTGAACTCTGACTATTCAAGCTTCCATCATAACCATCCAAGTGTATGGTACGGAATTGATCTAATCTTTGAGGGTCGATCCTATGTTGAAATTCTGTCAAAACTAACCGGATTGGATGTGCCTGAAACATATACATACAATGGCAACGGGTTTGATGGAGTCTATAAATATGCCATGATTTTATCGACTAAGTCTGGTGTGATCAACCATCTACGATCCCCAGAATATGACAGTTCTTATGGTGCCGGATTATTGGCTTTTTGTTATGGCGGCATAATAAAGAACGATTCTACGTCAATAGAACTAGAAAAAAATGCTGCCGATATTCTGGCAGAGCACACTAAGGCTATTGGTCAGTATGATTATCATCGCGGTTCATGGGCTAAAGCTGCTATGGCATTTCTTATGCACGAATTGCATCCCCCCATAAAAGTTGAACAAGGCATTGCTGAAAATTTGAATGGCTGCCACTACTTCAACACACTTCGTGCAATCATTTTTCGCGGTCACAATTCTTGGACCAGTTTTGTTTGGGGAAGTGATCATGGAGAACCCGAATCTTCAGGGGCTGGAGGACAGGTTATTCCGCTTAGATTAAAAAAACCTTTGATTTATAATACATCTGATTCATTGAGTGGTTCTATTTTAGAACATCGCCCGTTGTCTATTTATTTGGTATTATTCGTCTGTTCTATCAGCTGTGCGATTGCCTCGTATCTTACCGTGAAAAACAGCTTTCAGCTTCGTATTTTTACTTTTTTATGTTTCCTGTTTTTGCAGTCTCTATTGTTCATTGGTGCAGTTGATTTCTTTTTCACTTTGCCATTGCAAGTTCCAAGAGCGGTTATACCTAGATTTATTTTGGCATTCTGGGGCATTTTATGGATGTTGGGTGGAAGTATTTTTGTATGGCAACGAGAAAAAATCAGCCCAGCACGTGAGGTGCCTATAACTCAAGTAACAAACAGTTTTATGTTTTCTTTGCTAATCATACCTGTATCCATCTTTCTTATGATAAGGACTCCTTGGATTGAATTTTTAAATTTTCGATCAATTTTTAGTGCTGTATGGGTATTTGCCATAATTATCATTTCAAGTTTTTTTATGTTGTTCAATAAACCAGATAATCGCACTTTTTTAAGAATTGCGTTCCTTCTTATTTTTCTTTTTTTAGTTTTAAATACAGTATTGCAACTCCATAGCCAAACATTGGAACCATTCTATTTGCGCCTTGTTTCAATAAGAAATATCCAAAGAATTCAAATTGCTGGGATCGCAAGCGTTATGGTCTTGTCAGGCGGTATAATCATTAGTTTTATTTCTAATAAAAAATCCATCGTCATCAACTCTATTTTTCTTTCAGGAGTTTTCGTTTTTTCTGCAATGTCTGTAGCAATATTATCATTTGGCCGCTTTGATATACCAAAAATCGAACGAATGGAAAAAGAGTTGTCTGATGATGGATTTTCAACTATTGGGCAAACTAGTTCTAAATTAGCAACAAAACAGCAGGCCTTTTTTTGTTTTGACAGAGGGCCTTCCATAACTTTCTTAAAAATATGGAGCAAAAAAGATGGTTTTATAAAATATTCCGGCCTCCCTGTTTCATTTTACCAACGTGATAATTTTGTAACTTCTCGCCCAATAAGTTATGAACATGGAAAGAAACAGATTCCTTTTTTAAATGACGCTAAGAGCAACTGGTGGTGTCTGGATAACAAATTAGGTTTACTGTTTACAGGAGGAGAGGAGATTGTTTCTGGTGCCCGGAGAATTGGTCAAAATTGGGCGCGGACAGAGTCTTACCTTGACAAAATGGATGTGGTTTACGCGTCTCCTTTGAGGAAAAAAGTAAATGAGGGGGATCTGATCATAGAAATAGCAGCCGTTTTAAAACCGAATGCTAATACACCTGATTTAAAGCAGATGAGATCAGATGCAAATCAAATCCGGATTACAAATCTTCCAAAAGATTGGGCGGCGACATTGTTCCCAGTAAAAAATTTGGGTCTTTTTTGGGCGGTAGCCAGTTTTTCAACACAGTCAGCAAAAGCAGGTGTAACATTGTCTTTTAATGAATGGGCACCGGTCCTATCTTCGGGAGGCATAATTGAGGCCGGACAATTAAAGATTGAGCCTCGACTTCAAACCTTTGGGGCGATACGGGATAGCTCCTGCCTATTGGCTCAAAATGTTTCAGATTCAAAAGTTTATGCAAAGAAAGTGAATGATAACAATTATAAAATTGTATCAGAAAATAGTGGTACTGTCGTTATTAAATTGAAATGGTGGGGGCCAAAGATTAAAAAGGCAGTAATGACGGATGAAAATGGTGAAAGATTTTTTATCGGGGGAAAACTAACTGAAGAAAATGGTATTAAGGTCGAATTCAATAAAGAGTGCTGTTTGGAAATCACAACAGAAGATAGTTTAGATACCTTTCCTCCTTTTGTTGAGGTGGCATCTCCTATTGTATCCGATAATAATCAGTTGAAAATTATCGTAAATTCAAAAGATCGTTCCGGTTTAAATTATGTGCAGTTATTCATGGATGGCAAAGGTTTGTCGGCAATACAGAATCCTCCTTACGAATGGATTGTAACGCCTGAAAATAACATTCATAATTTTTACGCAATCGCCGTTGATAAATCTGACGCATTAAACAAAAGGCGGTCTTTTTCAACTATCTGGCAAAATTATTAATGATACATTAGTATTAACGAGTTTCAAACAAAAAGAAAAAACTAATTTCTGTTAAAATAAATTAATGTGTAAATTCTACGATAGATTTCATGTGTCATTGCTATCAGTCTTGGGGGCGGGATATGCAATATTATTGATTTATGCCAGCCTAATGCCCTTTGATTTTTCGTTTGAAAGTAGTTGGAGCGGGCAATATAGATTATTCTGGAGTTATTGGCCTTTCAATCCGGGAGCCAGGATCAGCGGCTCCGATGTGCTCAGCAATCTGGTATTATATACACCTTTGGGGTGGATGATAACTGTTCGCCTCAGGTTATCGAATTTTAATTCATTTTTTTCTTTGATAGCGTCAAGTATTATTTGTTTTCTAATAAGTTTTTCTATCGAAATGCTCCAAATATTTACTATTTCAAGGGTGGCGAGCGGCTCTGACTGGCTGTTGAATACCATTAGTGGGACAGCGGGAAGTTGTTTGGGGTTGGTTGCAGGAAAAAAGGTGTGGATTTCCGGCATTAACTGGTTGAAAAACAGTTGGCAGAGAAAGCCAGTAGTCATCGCCGCTCTGATACTTGCCGGATTGATGGCGGCAGATGCACTGTCTCCGTTTATGCCCACGATTCTGCTGACACAAGTGGGCCGGAATTTTAAAAGGTCTCTTTTTTCTCTGGATTTGGGATTTGCAGCTCATCCCTGGCATTGGTGGGTGATTAAAGTCGGATTGGTTTATGGGTGTTTGACCCTGCTTTTCAGTTCTTGCCTGGAAAATAAATTTCGATTTTTAAGGTTAGCCCAGGCGTTTTTTGTTGTGAGCCTATTTTGTTTATCTCTTGAAGTGGGGAAACTGTTCATTGTGTCCCGCTTTTTTAATGCTGCCAATGTGATTTCAGGATGGCTGGGGTGTATTGGTGGATTGGGAATAGGACTTTTATCCGGGAAACGGAAAAATATTGAGAAATTAAATTGGGGGATTGCCCTGATACTATTATATATTTTTTATCTTGCATGGTTTCCTTTTGATTTTAACTGGCGTATAGAACTGATACCAGCAAGGCTGCCGTCTGTTTTAAAACTACTTCCCTTATACGACTATGCTATGGGAGCAACCCTGAACCATGCCAGATTGTTTGTTCAAAGTATATTTTTGACGGCCATACTGGTATATCTGTTAAAGATACGATTTGGGTGGTTTAAACAGGCCGGTTACGGTATGTGGACGGCAGCTTTTTTTTGTGCTGTTCTTGGTATACTTCAGGAAGGCGGCCAGCTTTTTCTTGCATCGCGATATCCCTCTGCTACAGATATTTATTGCTTTGCAGCAGGGGGCTGCCTAGGTGCCGTGGTCAGACTTTGTCCGAAAAATGTCGAGATGCGAGTATAGATGAAAAATACAACAATACAATTTGCTGCAGTCGGAGATCTTCTGTTGACGGCCCGGTCCAGTGACCAGCCTGGCAGAGGCCTTGAAGCACTCTCTGATGAAATTCAATCCCTTTTTAAGTCGCGTGACCTGGTGGTTGCCAATCTGGAATGCACTCTTGAAGGGGATGAAAAGATTCCCACAGAACCCCGGGTGCTGACAACGGAACCTCAGATTCTTTCTCTTGAACAGTCCGGAATTGACTGTGTCTCCCTGGGAAACAACCATGCCTTTGACTGTTATGATCAGGGTTTCATACGTTTAAGGGAAATGTTGTCCGGCATCGACATCAGGTGGTGCGGGGCAGGATTAAACATTCACGAGGCAATAGAACCGGTTGTATACGATATTCAAGGAATACGACTGGCCATTTTAGGCGTCGTGGACAGATCCAGTGGGATAGACCGGTTTGCAGGGGAACGCAACAGCGGCGTAACACCACTTGAAACCGAAAAGGTGTGCCGTCGAATAAATGAATTAAAACAGACAGTGGACCATATCATTGTTTCTCCCCATTGGGGCATGGAGCGGTTTCGGATTCCTTCACCGGCCCAGATGGACCAGGCCAAGGCTTTTGCCGATGCCGGTGCATCATTGGTGCTTGGACATCATCCCCATGTGGTTCAGGGCATGGAGATGGTCGGAAATATGCCTGTGATTTACTCTCTTGGAAATTTTATGTCCAGTCATGTCTACTGGGACAGCGGAGACTATCTGAACTGGAACAGATTTGAGCGGGTTGGTTGCATATTTATGTGTGAATTCAGCAAAGACCGCCTACTCAACGCGGAACAGGTCCCCGTATATGATGACGGTGTTTGTATCAAAATTGATAAAACCGGTTGGGGGAAAAAATGTATTGCAAAAGCCAACCGTCTTCTGGATTCGGGAGTGACACAGACAACCTATGACCGTGAGGCATTCCGGGTGAACAAGGTTTTGCCGGTGCTTTCCCATTTGAACCTGCAGGATTTAAAAAAAATTCGGCCTCGACATTTTATCAAGGTCTATAAAAAACTGGTATCATAAATAAAGAGGTGATCCTATGAAAACTTTCTTTTTTTGGGGAGAGATAATTTCTCTCCTATTGTTAGGGGCAAGTTCGATTGTGTCTGCAAATGCGTTTGATGGGGATGATCAAAATTCCGAAATCGGGGATCAAATAATCCAGGTGTCTGATCTCACCTCTCTCAGGTCTGCTCTTTCTAAAGCAAAACCCGGCGACCAAATTTTAATTACCCAAGGGATTTATGATGGTGGTTTTGGCCTTAAGAACACCCAGGGGACAAAAGAGCGCCCCATTGTGATTGCCGGAAACGATCCTGAGTTTCCTCCCGTGTTTCAAGGCCGGGGCGGAGCTGTGAAGATGAGCCGGGTAGGATATGTAAAGATAAAAAACATCAGGATCGAAAGACGTTCCGACAATGGAATCAATATTGATGACGGAGGTAATTATGCGCAACCTTCTCATCATATCATTCTGGAAAATCTTCAAATAAGTGAGATAGGAAAAACAGGGAATATAGATGCCATCAAAATGTCAGGCGTGGATTATTTTGTCGTCAGAAATTGTAGAATGCAGGGATGGGGAGGTTCAGGCATTGACTTTGTGGGATGCCATAACGGGGTTGTTCAGGGTTGCACTTTTGAGGGGGTACCCGGATATCGAACCAAAAACGCCATACAAATTAAAGGCGGTTCCAGCCGGGTTTTGGTTGAGAATAATGCGTTTATCAATTGTGGAGAACGAACCATCAGCATAGGCGGAAATACAGGGAAGCCTTATTTTAGACCCCAAAATACAAATTTTGAAGCTGAGAACATAATTATCGCGGGAAACAAATTCATCGGCGGAGAGGCGCACATCGCATGGGTGACCAGCCGCAATTCCCATGTGCATCATAATATTTTTTACCTTCCGGAAAAATATGTCGGCCGAATTCTTCAGGAAACAAAAAATAGTCATTTTATCTTGTGCCGGAAAGGTTTTTTCGAGGCCAACATGGTGGTGACCGATGGACGCGTCCGGGCTTTTTTTAACATCGGGCCCAATACCCAGCCGGAAACCTTTTCTTTTTCAGGAAATGCATGGTATCGGTTTCAATCAGATAAAAAACCGGATCTGCCTACGATGGAACTTAACGGAATATATGATGTATATCCTGACTTGCTTAATTTTGGGACGGTAGAAATGCGGATCGGATCAAAGTCAGATAAATTGAAGAATGTCGGGCCCAGGGCCTACACCCCATGGAACCATGGTACTGATTTTGAGGATATAGTCCTCCCTGAAGCAAAATGGATTGAGCCGTCTCAAAAATCCGGCCGTCTTCCCATGCAGATGACGATTGCGGGGGGACTTTTGGTCTTTAGTTTTTTAGTGGTAATGATCCGGCGCATAAGAAAAAAAAAGCTATTTCCACAATAACAGACATGGGCTGATCTGATTTATCAGCATCCAGGCTCACCCACAACAAAGCATGAAAGTAATTTAATAACTTATTGAGACTGTCATATAAACAAAACACGGAACATTCGAGTTTATTGGCACAGGTTTTCAATGTATTACGATTAAAGGTAAAGTATGTTTTGTAAAAAATTTTTGAAAAGTCTGGCTACGGCGCTTTATATCTTTATATTAACTTCAAACCTATATGCAGACACCCCAACCTACACAATGGGTCAAATGGATGACGTGCTGACTGTCAGCGAAGGAGAGATGCTTGATTTTTCATTGCTTCCGCCTTCGGGTTTCGGGCCGGATGTCCAATGGACGGTTACCGGCCTGCCGGATGACCGGACGTTCTATCCCATCCCCGCGTTTCCTGGTGCCGAAGGATTTGGAGCCCGAGCATCAGGCGGACGTGGGGGGAAAGTGATTAAAGTCACCAATCTGAACAGGGAGGGGCCGGGAAGTCTGGCCGAAGCCCTGATGACGGATGGCCCGCGCATTATTGTTTTCGACGTGAGTGGTGTTATTAAAGGGGCAAAACCATTTGGTGGATGGATTATTCCTAAATCTGCAAGACTTTATACGGAAAATGCCCCGGTCACCATTGCGGCCCAGACGGCGCCGGGAGCCGGTATTACAATTGAGGGGCAGCTGAGTCTGACCAAAGGTGACGGTGGCGAAGCAACAGATAATGCCGTCGTCAGGTTCTTACGTATCCGGACACCCTATCATCGCAACGGTGTCGGTGACTGCATCTCTGCTTACGGAAGCAATACGATCCTTGATCATGTATCCGGTGCCTGGGGAAACGATGAAAATTTTGACTTATCCAATTTGGACCATGGTTCGGTTCAATGGTGCGGAATCGAAGAGTCTGCCGGATACGGGGGGCCTTGGGAAGTATACATCGATAAAGATGAAGACGGCATGTATGATTTCTGGGAGGCCAAAGTACTTGATTTCAGCACCACCGATGATATCGATGATTATATTTTAGATGTTGTGGCGGACGGGGATCTTGATGGTGACGGGGTAACCAATATCGAAGAGTACCACAACGGAACCAATCCATTGGTTGCCGGTTCAGAATACGATCCGGCGTGGGACCCGGGATACGATTCAGACCGTGACGGATTGCTGGACTGGTGGGAACAGCAGGTGATTGATGCCGATTCAACAGACAATATCAATGACCTCACAGATATTCGCCCAGAGGATGATCTTGACGGCGACCTTGCTTCCAATAAAGAGGAGCATGACAATGGAACCACCCCCCTTCAAAAACCAACTCATAATTATGGCATGATCGTCGGTTATGATGCTGTTAATTTAAGTACCCACCATAATTTTTTTGCCCATCACAGCAGACGAGCGCCTCTTTCCGGTGTGGAAGTGCTGGATCATCGAAACAATGTGATCTACAACTTTTCCACAGCCGGTATCTTTCATCCTGTAACTGAGAATAATCAGAGACCTGGAGAATTGTTTAAAGTCAATTATGCCGAAAATTATTTCAAAGCCGGCCCTAACGACCCTAAACTCAACGATTCCACGGTGTGGGTGGCGCCTTGGATTGAGTTGGGACGCGCCTTGATTTACGATGGGGGCAGCTATTTTGATATGTACGACGATCCTTCTGGCTACCTCGATATTTTTGATCGTTCAATCCGAATCGGTCTGACCACCTATTCCAGTGCAGGTGAATATCGTGCTCAAGATGAATATCCTGCGGCCAGGGTCACGACACAGACCGCCGAGACTGCTTATGGTCTGGTCCTATCCCATGCCGGTGCTTTGCCGAAAGATGCTGTCACCCGGAGAAATGTCCAGGACATTAAAGATCGCACAGGTCATTGGGGCAAAAAAATGCCGACGGGTGGACTTATGGAGGGCCTGTCCCCAGGAACAGCGCCCCTTGACTCGGATAACGATGGAATGCCCGACAACTGGGAAACCGCTCACGGTTTGAATCCAAACGATGCAACGGATGCAGGCATAATTGTGAAGCACGGAGAATCTGTGCTGACCTATGCTGGCAGTGATATACAGGGCACGGAAAACAGATATAAAGGATACACTTATATCGAATATTATATTAACGAAATAGCTGATCAACTTATCCTCAAAGAGCTTCTTGCCAACGGTTATGATCATACATATCTGCCGGGGTATGGTATTGAGGTGAAGCCAACAGTTAATTGGACACCGGGTTATGATGAGGCCGGTACTTATCCGATAACCATCACAGCCACCGACGGAAAACAAACCATTACCGAGCAGGTAACAATTACCGTGCAGGATCAAAACCGGGCGCCGTATATATATTCAGCCATGTACAAGGAAAACGGTACTTCGATGAGCAACCATCAGACCAATTTTGTCGAAGTCGGGCAGCGTCTCTATTTTGAATTTTATGCCGGTGACGTTGATGAATTTGAGGATGGTGACTCGTATACCGTGGAATTCATCAACGCACCGGATGGTTACATATCCAGAGATACCGGAATTAAGCGAGAAGACATGAAAGGCAGTACCGTTTTCCATGTACACACTTTTGAGTGGATTCCGGATCCAAATGATGTCGGCTGGAAAAATACCGTGGAAATCAAATTGACGGACAGCCATGGACGTTCGTATTCAAAATTTTTCATTCTGGAAGTCAGTGAGGCGGATGTTCCGGTCCACAAAATAGATGCCAAGGTCTGTGACCACGGGACCATCTCTCCAGATGGGACGGTTTATGCACAGGATGGTGATTCCCGCACATTTACGATTACACCGGATGATGGGTATGTGGTTTCCGACATCCTTATTGATGGTGATTCTACAGACATAAAATATGTCAACACTTATATATTGGAAGGAATCACCAGTGATCATACGATTCAACCCGTTTTCGTCTATGATCCGGACAGTATCAACGGTGTTATCCTGGACATGAAATTTAACGGCAACATGAACGATGATTCCGGTCTGGGTAACCACGGCAGTACTTCAGGAGAGAGCCAGCCGACATTGACTGCCGACAGATATGGAGTTTCTGGCAAAGCCTATTATTTCGATGGTGTTGATGATTATATTGAGGTGATGAACAATGACTATTTCAGTACGCCTGTTTTTACCATCGCAGCATGGGTCTATTCAAATAAGGATTGGTACAACTCAAGTTATATAGTCAGTAAGAACAATGGCGGGGGAACCAATACTATTTGCATGTATAATGCTTGGGATAACTTATACGCCTGCGGAACCGGGTATCCCCGGGTTGAAAATATTTTGCATGACCGCGAAAACGAGTGGCTGCACATAGCCCTTGTTCGCAATCTCACATCTACAGATTTTTATCTGAACGGTGTATATCAAGGTAGTTACGAATCAGTACCCGGTAAGGATAATGCCAATAACCTTCTCATCGGAGCAAAAAGCGGCCTCGCCTATTTCTTCAACGGTATCATTGATGAAGTAAAAATGTGGGGTCGGACCTTAACCGCAGAACAGATTGCCGGCATCACGGATTACAGCATCGTCACCCAGTCGGTTCCCATTTGTACGGAGTTTGTTTATTCTGACTGGGGTGAATGTCAATCCGGCGGTAACCGATCCAGAACCATTGTTGCGTCATTGCCTGAGGGATGTTCCGGAGGCAATCCGGTCCTCACTGAAAGCTGCAATTATATGGCACCCTGCGGTGACAATGTCTGTGATGAGGGGGAAACATGCATCTCCTGTCCCGATGACTGCGGGGTTTGTTCTGAATGCACGGAAAGCGACTGGTCTTACTCTGACGGAGAATGTCAGACAAACGGGACGTTTGTCCGCACCTGGACGAAAACAAATATGACTTGCAATGGTGGAATCACCCATCCAACCACTGAAACCATTGCTTGTACCGGAGATATTCCTGTTGCGGCGTTTACAGCCGACCGATCTTCAGGTACGGCACCATTGACAGTGAACTTTTCCGATTTATCTACAAATAATCCAACCTCCTGGTTCTGGACTTTTGATGGAGGAACGCCTTCCACAAGTACCAGTCAAAACCCAAGTGCGGTTTATAACGATGCCGGAATCTATTCGGTTTCGCTGGTAGTCACAAACGATGTTGGTCAGCAGGATATGGAAACCAAAGAAGCGTTCATTTCCGTGGAAAGCTCTGCCGGGACTGGGACTGATTTATGCCCCGACGATCCTTTGAAAACTGAACCTGGAATCTGTGGATGCGGTGTTCCAGATGAGGATACGGACGCAGATGGTGTGGTGAATTGCCCGGTAAAAATCAAAGCAAATTGCTCAACAGCCCCAGGCCCATGCTATAATTCCTTATCCGATCTTCAATTCGAATACGTTGAAAAGGATCTGGTCGCCTCCAATAAGGAAATCGACATTGAATGTTATAATGATTGGCCTGACGGCCTTTCAGATTCGTTTGTTCTGGAAGGCTGGACAACGGATGATAGCCATCACTTGAATATATATACGCCCCCGGCAGAACGGCACAACGGTATGGTGAAAGATGCCAATGGCAATTACACCGGATTTGCCATTGAACTAACCGATTTCATCCGAATCCATGCCGACTATACTGTTGTGGATGGAATTATTTTTAATCTCATGGGTAATGGCTCCCACGTAGAACTGGGTGCTTGGCAAAAGGGCGGAAAAAAGTCTATTTTTAAAAACAATATTGTCATTAACGCCAGATACCGCCATCTTTATCTGGGGGACTATCAACAAATTCAGGTGTACAATAATTTTTTCATCAATGAGAACTCATTTTACTCAGCCTATGGTGCCATTGACTGCGGACCAACAAATGACCGCTACTACCATGAAATATATAACAACAGCATATACATTGATGGTAGTTTCAGTGGAATTGTTGGAGGCAAATATTATAACGGTTTAACAATTACAAACAATATTTGTTACCAATCAGGTACGGCAACAGAGTGTTTTACCAATATTGATGAGGATTATTTTTCAAACAATATATCTTCGGACACCACAGGAAATCTGATTGACATGACGCTTGATGATATATTGTTTACCTCTACCACTGACGAACAGATTGACTTGCACCTTCAGCCTGATTCAATTGCAGTCGGTTCCGGACTGGATTTATCTTCTGAATTTTCCGAGGATATAGATGGAGAGATCCGAATCCAAGATAGCTGGAGTATTGGCGGTGACGATCTATTGCTTGATTAATTTTATAGTCCCCCACTCCAGGCGGGGGACTCGAACAATTTATGGAGATCTTTTATGATTTCCCTGAAACGGCCTATTCACAATAGGTATTTTTTCAAATTTTTTCCCATTCGAACCGTGTGATGTTGCGGCCCTCCTTACTGAATTCTATGCCGACAAGATAAATTTCTCTGCCGGTATATTGTTCATGATACTTTTTTTCTTTGATCTGTGCCAGAGCCCGTGAAGAATCTGTGAGTTCGTTTACCTTGAATTCAAAGATGCATGTTTTTTCATTAAAAAGAACCGCCATGTCCAATTGACCGTGGTTGGTTGTTTCTTCTGCCCTTACATCCAATCATAGGGCTGTGAAGTAGCAGTAAACAATGGAACAATAATAACCTTCATATCCGGCAAGATCGTTTTTGTGGTACCAGTCGTTAGGAATTGATGCAAAAAAGGAATAAAAACTTTGTTTCAGACTATCCAGGTCATTTAATGCCAGAATATCAAGCATGTTCAATTGGGTTTGATCCTTTTCCTGGCCGGCCCGGGTTAAATCAGCCAGCAAAGCATCATTGAATGCATATTTGACCTCATGATTCGGGAATCCTAATTTGTAATAAATACCTCCAGGATAAGGTATGGTTTTTCTTATGGTTAAATAGCCGGTTTGAAAAAGAAGGGGGGACGGCTCAATACAATCAACATCAAAGCTTCCCATAAAGGTGTCCGTAATTTTGACTTTTTCCAGAAATGCTGCGGGAATGGCTTTTTCCCTGATGAGGTGAATTAAAAATGTAGGAGTTCCAGATTCAAACCAATAGGGTTTGAACTGTTTCCTATCCAGATAAAGAAGAATATTAAAGGGGTTGTAAACCGGGTCGGATAAAAAGCAATAGCCATTGTACCACAATTTAAGCAGATTAAGGTCAACATCTTTTAAATATTGATCAAATACAACCGTTAATTCTTTTTGTGTATAACCACAAAGGGTTCCGTACCGTTTATCAAGTGAAATATCATTCAGGCAGTGCTGACGCATAAATAATAAAAGGTCGGCCGAAGTTGTTCCGCCCACTCCTTTTTGGGAAAATTCCGCCTTTCCTTCTTTCAGAAGGCATCG